>CBFIDH010000007.1:0-69986 GCA_965661405.1 Puniceispirillales bacterium (SeqCode) | reverse complement strand
GTAAAAATCATCCGGATTAAAGCGTCCAGTAAAACTCAGGTTCAGATTATCTATGGGCTGCATCCGGATGCTGGCCAGAATATCAGAAAGCCGTTTTTCGTCATTGGTGGCGTTTAGGCCGGATTGTACATCTCCGGTCATGCGATACGACGCACCCAAGAACCCTGTCATATTGCCAATAGGCGTTTTCATCATATTTGCGCTAACGCCGCCCGCCATATGGGTTCCGGTTTTGATATAATCCTGTCCTTGATAGCGATGTAACAAAAACAGATTAGACTCATCAAGATGGAAATCAGCCGTGTCACGGTTCGGAATATTGTCAATGCGCTCGGTGGCCTTTATGCTAATCATCTTGAACTTAGGCTGAATAATCGCTCTGGAATTGCCAACCGTGGTAGTAAAGGGCTGTGACCACCCAAGGCCAATCGTGCCGCTGGCCTGACCCAATTCACCAGTATAGGCAGTGCTGATTGGGCTATGTTCGATCATGTGATACTGCATTGCCGCCCGACTTTCGAAACTGAACTGTCCGACAGATGTGGGAAACTCCTCAAAAGTGTAAAGCTCCCCTGACCAACGGTTGATATCATAGTCTTCATCGTTATCAACTTGACTGGCGTTTAGCCGAAGCCGGGTTGCCATATTTTTGCGCGGGCTCACAATATAGCGTTCATGGAATACCGAAGGCAGAACCGTTGGTTCTTTTTCGGATGTCTCGGTGCTTCCAAGGCCCTGAATATCATAACTTTCCACACGACTGTAAGTGTTATGACCTATATTTTCTGCTAGAAACTCAGATTTTAATCTAGTGGCGGCATCAATATCATAGCGCCGCATAAAGGTATCTTGTGAGGTGCGATCAATACTGGCTTTTGTTATCCATTTGTCACCAATCACCGTGTTAGCATTTATTGTCCCTGCCAGCACTCTTTGATTGCTCTCATTAAAGGTATCAAGCGACCCTCCGGTCATGTCGATATCAATATCGCTCTGATCCCATAACTTGCGATAGCGCACTTTGGTCAAAGTGCCAGTATTCTTGAAAATATAAGGCCTGATTTCAATATCGCTGGTATCGTCAATTACATGATAATAGCTCTGAATATATTTGATCCCATGATCTGATGAATAGGAAATACTAGGGTATAAAAGGCCGGAGCGCCTCCGCACGGTCCAATCGGGATGCGACAGAAAGGGAAAATACATCACTGGCATACGCAATATCTTCATCTGGATATTGCTATGATAAACCGTTTTGGTGTTTGGATCATGCCAGGACGTTGAAGAATCAATCTGCCAGATAGGCGTTTCACCATTGGCATAGTCACAGTCACAAGGCGTATAGGTGGCGTTATCATAGACGGTATAGTCATCTTTGACATATTCCCCGGTTTGACCAGTAATCCAAGATTTATCAGCCATGCGGCTAATCAAAGGCTCGGCAAAGGCACGGGTGAATTGATCATCCATTTCCATCTGATCGCTGAAATGAATATTGCCATCATGATCTGTGAAGATAACATTTCCCTTAGCCATGGCTTGTCCAGTTTGGCGGTTATACTCCACCGTATCAGCTTTAAGTGACATGATGCCTTGCGAGAAGACAACATTACCTGTGGCAACAAAAAGCCCTGTTTCTTGATTGGTTTGAATGCTATCGGCGGCAAAATCAATCGGCTCGCCTTGGTCTTGCGCGTTTGCTTGTTGGGTGATGATCAGACTAGCCGATAATATGAGACCCAGACCGTAAAGCCCCATCAGCAGAAACCGGATCAAGTATTGATATTGCGACGCGTTTAGCATGAAAACCTTGACTGAATGTAAATCAAAATGGGTTATGAATAGGTTAATGGTGTTTCGTTTAGTATTTATGTTATATCAGACTCTTATCTTGAGGCAATCCACCATAATGGGCAAGGCAGTTATATAGTGACTAAAGATCAATCAGCACCTCTCAGCATCTGTCATATCATTGCAGGTGCCAGCACTGGCGGGGCAGAAACTTTCTGTCTTGATATGGTTAAGGCTCTGCATGAACGCGGCATCAAGCAGATTATGATTTCACGACCTCATGAACAGGTTGTCTCTGCCTTGGCGGAACGCGGGATACCGCATTACCCCATGGGTTTTCAGAGATGGTGGAAATACCCCCAACAACGGAAAATACGCGCTATTATTAACGCCCAAGCCCCCGATCTGGTGCATTGCTGGATGAATCGCGCCTCATCTTTTGTTCCCTCTGGCCTTACGCCGCCAGTTTTGGGATGGTTTGGTGGATATTATGATCTGAAAAACTACCAGAACTGTGATTTTTATATGGGGGTGACGCGCGATATTGTTCGCCATATTGGTGAGGCAAGTGGGCATCCTGACCGCGCCTATTTAGGGCATACTTTTGGCACTTTAGCCTCAGACCCTCCGGTTAGCCGTGCAGATTTTGGACTGCCAAAAGACAAGCCCATGGTTTTGTTATTGTCGCGGATGCACTGGAAAAAAGGTGTTGATCTGTTGCTTGAGGCGGCGGCGCACTTGCCAGACATGGTGTTTTTAATGGCTGGCGATGGGCCTGATCTGGAAAAATATCAGCGTCAAGCCAAAGCATTGGGCGTTGCTGATCGGGTGTGTTTTGCGGGTTGGCGTCATGACCGTGCCGCGCTTTTGAATATTGCTGATATCTGTGTCTTGCCATCACGATATGAGCCTTTTGGAACGGTCATTGCAGAAGCATGGTTTGCTGGTGTGCCTTTGGCGGCAACACGTGCTGATGGGGCAAAGCAATATGTCACCCATGAAAAAGATGGGATGTTATCGGATATTGATGATCTTGATGTGCTGGTTGAAAATCTGCATCGGCTGGCGACTGACAAAGGTCTTGGCAAACGGCTAATCAAGAACGGCAAGAAAACTTACGAAGACTTGTTTGAGCGTGAGGCTGTGACCTCGCGTTTGATCACTAGTTATGAGGATATGATCACGCGGCATGGCAAACATGGACAGGCTATGGCGTAATCAAGCCCGGTAAGGTATAAATACATGGAAATACATGGGCATAATTTTGCTGGGGCATCATGGCAATCTCACTGAACATAAACCTAAGACTCAATCACGCTTATGACGAAGGCTTACGTCTTTATGATTTGAGATAGGGCCATGTCAGAGATGATACACAGTCTTTTGCCATATAAGGAACATTATACCCAAGCAAACGCAGGCGCAGTCGCGTTGAATGTTGAAGATGGTTTTACCCAAAGCCGTTTTGCGGATAACAGTCTGATTTTTGGCAGAATATCATCCGGCCCCTATCTTGGGGGCGCGCCCTATCATGGGATCAAACCAAGACAGGCACTAATTTTTGGTAAAAATATCGGCCTCGCAAGAGGCTATCTGGCCTATATTCAGCAACATGGCAGCCCCCGTTTGCTAGAGGTTCATGGCAGATGTCAGGTGGCATCCTATTTAGCCCGAAAACGCCCTGATCTGAAAATAGCTCTTTGTTTGCATAATGATCCAAGGGATATGAAGGGAAGCGATACCGCTGCCAAGCGGCATCGGCTTTTGCGGCGCATGGCGGTTATTTTTTGCGTTTCTGATTACCTCAAATCATGTTTTCTTGATGGCATTAACGCAAGCGCGGAGGAAGTGGATAAGATAAAGATCATCCCCCTTGCCGCCGATCGTTCCACCAATACCCCGCCCCAAAAAGATAAACTCATCACCATCATAGGTCGTATGGTTCCAGAAAAGGGGATGCTTGAGGCAGCGCAAGCCATGGCAAGGGTGTTGCCGCGTTATCCGGACTGGCAAGTCAAGTTTATTGGCGCGAGGCGATTTGAAGATAGCAACCCATCCGTCTATGAGCGACAAGTTGCTGATGCGCTTGCACCCATTCAAAATCAAGCTGAGATGACAGGGTTTATCAGCCGCCCCGAAACCAAGCATCTGCAAAATCAATCCGCTATTGTTCTTGCCCCGTCGCAATGGCAGGAACCGGCGGGCAGGGTAGTGGTTGAGGCACTTGCCACAGGCGCGGCGCTCATCACCACTAGGCGCGGCGGCATTCCTGAATATGCTGAGGGCAGGGCCGTGATCCTTGATCGCGGTGATGCGGATGAGTTAACGGCCGCGCTTGAACAGATGCTAGGTGATGCGGCATGGCGCAAGGCATGGCAGGATAAAGCATGGGCGGATTATCCCTTTGGCATTGCCGATATGGTATCGCGTCTTGATGATGCACGGGCGGCGGCAATGGCAAAGGTGGCATTATCTGGCTCTGTCGCGGATGATGCTTCATGATGATAGCAACCGACCAATCAAAGCCGCGCCGGATTTTGGTGATCAAGCATGGTGCGCTTGGCGATATGGTACAGGCAATGGATGCTTTTGCCAGTCTTAGGGCTGCCCATAAATCTGATCATCTGGCGGTGTTGACCTCGCCGCCCTTTGCCGGGTTGTTGGCGGCGTCACCCTATTTTGATGAGGTGCTAGTGGATGATAGGGCGCCCATCTACCGCGTGGGATCATGGTTAAAGATGCGGCGGCTATTTCGTTCTGGATGGGCGCGGATTTATGATTTTCAATGCTCTAGTCGAACCCAACGCTATTTCCGTCATTTTATTCGTTCAACGGGGACAGAGTTTATGGGGGCGGCGAAGGGGGCTAGCCACCCTATCCCTAATTTTGAAGGGGTAAATAATCGTGACAGAATGTTGATCACCGCTGGGCTAGGCGGTGTGAGATCTGTGACGGCTAAACTAGATTGGCTAGGCGGCGGTGATCATCTCTTGGCTGATGTGGAATTGCCAAGACGTTACGCTATTCTTTTGCCAGGTTGTTCGCCAGCCAAACCATCTAAACGCTGGTCAGCCGCCGGATATGCTGGCTTGGCAAAGGGCCTTATTGATCAAGGGATCACACCTGTGCTGGCTGGGACAACACATGACGCGGCGGCGGCGGCGGATATTGAGGCTATTCTACCAGAGATATCTTCTATCCTTGGTCAGACGAATATTGATCAGCTCTGTCAGGTGTTTCGCGGCGCGGCGGCCGTGATCGGAAACGATACTGGGCCTGTTTTTCTAGCGGCGCGGATGGGGGTGCCAACAGTCATGATCATGGGGCCGGATACAAACCCCAAGATGTCGGCCCCGTTTGGGGAAAAGGCAGGATGGGTTCGTGCCGAGCCGATCAATGCGGTTCAGCCTGTGGATGTGTTAGATAAAATTGATGCCCTGAGAACCTAAAAAGATGAGTTCGGCTGTTCCAGAAAGGCAAGCTCTTCTTCGGTTGAAGGACGACCAAGGATAGCGTTGCGATGGGGAAAATGCCCAAATCGCGCGACAATATCACGATGGCGAACGGCGTAATCATAAGTCTGATCATCACAATATTTTTGAAATAAAGGCAGCGAACTTTCCTGAATATTAAGGTCTTCGGCGTGCATCATAGGCATCAGTAGAAACTTGATCTGATCAGCTTGCAGATGATCCATATCGTCACGCTTGACACCTTTAAGACAAAAGGCCAAAGCCATATCGTCTCCGGCAAAACTCATCGGATGGTTGCGATAGATGTTTCTTGTCATCTGATCTAGCAACAGAATAAGTGCCAGATTACCATCAGCGTTTTCAGACCAGCTATCCAGTTGCCCGGAAAGGGCGCACGTAACAAGGTCTCCAAAACGATCTTTCATCAATTTATCAAAATCATCATCTTTGATAAACCATTGTTTTGGTTCTATTTCTTCAAACCAGAAGCGGATCACATTTGGGATTTCATCTGCTTGTCTCATCACGGTGTTTTCTTTCTCATACTAATAGCAATGAATTAGACCACTTTACCCGGATTCATTAAACCTTTGGGGTCAAGCGCCGACTTTATGCTTCGCATAACATCAAGCGCGGCGGGGTCTTTGGTACGAATAAACAAGTCTCGCTTTTTCTGGCCAATGCCATGCTCGGCACTGATAGAGCCTTCATATTTTTCAATTAATATTCTCAGCATGTCGTCAAATACGCTGTAATATTCCATAAAATCAGGGCGCTTTTCATGTGGTTCGCATAAATTATAATGCAGATTGCCGTCTCCAAGATGACCAAATCCAAAAATGCGAATACCCGGCATGATGGCGGTGGCCTCTCTCTCGGCCTCGTCATAAAACGCAGCCATATGCTTAAGCGGAATAGAGATATCTGATTTATAGGCCATACCGGCCTTAATCTCGGATTCAGGGGTTAATTCCCGGATTTCCCAACTGGCATTACGCTGGGTCAAGTTGCTAGCGATAGTCGCATCCAAAACGAGGCCATCTTCCATGGCTTTTGCTAACACCTCAGTCAGTGTTTTTTCCAGTGGCATGGTTCCATCAGGATCAGCCTTGCTAGCATTTTCGGCGGTTGAGGCAATTTCAATCAGCGCCGAGAAGCGCGGAAGATCAGACAACGGCAGAGCTGTCTCAGGATAAAAATGACGGACATTTTCAATGATGGTTTTTGGCATTAACTCAAAGGCTATGACATTTCCGCCGCTTGCCGCCTGATACCGATGGAGCAATGTGATCGCGGCATCAATATCCCGCATTGCCGCGAACCCGGTAGCTGTTGCCGTGGGCTTGGGAAAAAGTTTCAGCGTGGCCGCGGTGATTATCCCCAAAGTGCCTTCGGCCCCGATAAAGAGGTCTTTAAGATCATATCCGGTGTTATCTTTCTTGAGTTTGGATAATAGGGAAAGCACTTTACCGCCCATCAGCACAACCTCAACCCCTAGCGTAAGCTCACGAGTATTGCCGTAACGAATGACATTAAGGCCGCCCGCGTTGGTGGACAGATTGCCGCCAATTTGACAAGTGCCGCGTGCGCCTAAATCAAGTGGGAACAACATATCATGCGCGTCAGCCGCGGATTTGATATGGTCAAGAATACAACCAGCTTCGACCGTGATGGTTTGTGATGAGATATCCACATCGCGGATAGTTTTCATCCTTTCGGTGCTAATCACCAGATTCTGATTATTCTGATCAGGTGTCGCGCCGCCACAAAGTCCGGTATTGCCGCCTTGCGGAATGATAGCGATATTCTGCTCATCCGCCAGTTTCAAAATAGCGCTGACCTCAGCCGTGTTTGCTGGCTTGACCACGGCAATCGCTCCGCCTTGATATTGTTTTCGCCAGTCGGTCAGATACCTAGCCATATCCTGTTCTTTCTGAACAAGATTGGCTTTACCAACAATGTGGATCAGGGCGTCAATAATAGGCGTCTGATCAAATGGCATGGACAACTCCTCTGGTCACTAAAGATAAGGGTAATCAAAAACCACATCAACGGCAAGATGCGGCATCCTTATTCATCACGGTCGCGGCGCGGCGGCACGGCGCAGGCGATCATTAATGGCAACGCCTAATCCGGTGTCGGGAATAGGGGCGACCGCGATGGTGCGAACTCCGGTGGCATCTAATTGGCGTTACAGGGAAAAGAGCAAGCTCGCCGCTTCGTCCAGATTTCCTTGTGGGCTGAGATTAAAGCGAAGGCCATCATCAGACAAAGCCGGATCAGAGCCAAAACCTAACCATGCCTCACCCTCACGAAGATCAACAGCATCAAGCCGAAGTTGGGCGCGGGGGGCGTAATGGCTGGCTAATTGACCGGGAGACAAAAGACGCGAGGGGGTAGCGTCATCAGGATGGTCAGGTAATGAGGCAAGATAACCTGTGACATCTCTGATCATATCCGCTGTGATGCTTCCGGGGCGTAATATGACAGGCACCTCACCTCTGGCATCTATGATGGTAGATTCCAGCCCATTGAGGCAAGGTCCTGTATCAATGATCACTCTTGGTTCGGTTTGCCCCTCAAAACTATCAGCGACATGACTGGCGGTAGTTGGGCTTAGCTTGCCTGATGGGTTGGCAGATGGCGCGGCAATGGGAACTCCGGCGGCTTTCAGCAATTCTCTTGCCCCTTTATGACCGGGAACACGCAGGGCCAGACTATCCAGCCCTGACGTTACCAGATCAGCAATGTGCCCGTCATCTTGCCGATTTAGGACTAGCGTCATTGGCCCCGGCCAAAACGCTTCGGCTAATGTTTCAGCCAATCTTGTGACAGTGGCAAGCGCAAAGGCGCTGTCGCGATCTGGCAAATGGCTGATCAAAGGGTTGAATTGGGGGCGGTTTTTGGTCTTAAAAATTAATGCAACGGCAAGGGCGTTGCTTGCGTCTGCCCCAAGTCCATAAACGGTTTCCGTGCCAAATGCCACCAGATGCCCTTGTTTCCATAAGGCCACAGCGGCAGAGATGCTGGCATCATCTAATGGCTGAACTCGTGTCATGTCTGGCATCATGATCAGCGCCCTCCATCTTTGGGCTGGTCAGGTAATGGCGGATACCAGTGGCGCGGAATATCGGTGTTATCATCAAGCGTCCCCATGGCGGCAAAGCGTGCATTCAATCGACCGGGTTTGCCATAGGAAAATCGATTGCCGTCAATATCAATCATTTGCCCGCCTGCCGCCTCAAGGATAGCTTGCCCTGCGGCGGTATCCCATTCCATCGTTGGGCCGATGCGCGGATAAAGATCGGCTTTGCCTTCGGCCAGATAACAAAACTTTAGAGACGATCCGACCGTAATGGTTTCTGCCGGGGCAAGATGGCTTAGCCAGTTGGTTAAAGTCTGGCTGTATTTAGCCATGGTAGTAATGACAATAGGTTTGCTTGTAGGACAAGGCCGGGTTTGGATAGGGACACGGGTATCATCTGTTATGACCGTTGTATCGCTTTCAAAATTGCGGCGCCATACCTGATCCCCATCTGTGGCCCAGAGGGTTTGTCTGGCAGGGGCATAAATCACGCCCAGCACCGGATAATTGTGGTGAATAAGGGCGATATTGACGGTGAAATCCCTGCCGCCATTAATAAAGCCTTTTGTGCCATCAAGCGGGTCAACACACCAATAATAATCAGAGGCTATGTTGTCGTGGCTTTCGTCCCAATCTTCTTCGGTGATCACAGGCCAATCTTGGGTCAAACGGTTGAGGCCAGCGCTAATCATGGCATCGGCGGCAAGGTCCGCATCGGTCACAGGACTGCCATCTGATTTGATCTGTTGGCGTGGGCCAGCCTTCTTGATCTCAAGAATACGCTGTCCTGCCCTAAAAGCCAGATTCTCAACAGGCTGGATCAGTTGTCTTTTTGTTGCTAAGTCAGGCATCAGGTTAGGTTTCATATTACCATGATCATCCTGCCCCAGAAATAAGGCCAGATGCGATTAGCCTAGTTTTGGCATAAATGCGCCGGATAGGGCAACCTTTATCCACTAACACCTTTATCTGCTTACACCTTTATCTGCTTACAAAGGGGAAGGTGAGTGTCATGGTGTGTTCCACAGATTTGCCAGCCTTCATGGATTCCGCTAGAATAAGAAACTACCATCATCATAATCCTAACCACCCTTCAACCATAAGGGAACAGTATCATGTGTGGACGCTTTGCTAATCGCTTCACGGCAAGTGAGTTGACCACCCTTTTCCAGACAGCGATTCCACTTTCTAATAGCCAGCCTTTGCCAGCGTATAACATAACGCCAGGTGTTGATGTTCCGACTATTCATGCCGGTATCTCAGGGCGAGTTGGTGGTGCGATGCATTGGGGCTTGACCTCACCCATGGGAAAGGGGCTGTTGATCAATGCTCGCGGCGAAACCATGCAGGAAAAGCAGACTTTTCGGGATGCCGCGAAAGCCAGACGCTGCGCTATACTGGCAAGCGGCTGGTATGAATGGAAAGCCCCAAAACAGCCCTATTATATCGCACGTCGTGATGAGGCACCGATGGTGTTTGGTGGTCTTTATTGGCCGGGAGAGATGGCGCGATGTGTTATCGTGACAACGGCGGCTAATGGCGATCTGTCCAATATTCATCATCGGGCGCCATTGTTAATTGGCATGACAGAATTAGACCGCTGGCTTGATCCTGATCTCACTTCGGATGGGGTTGCTGATCTAACAACACCTGCTGATGCGGATCACTTGATATGGCATCCGGCGCCGCCAGAGGTGGGCAGTAATAAGGTTAATCACGCCGGGCTTATTGCCCCTTATGATGGCCCCGGCCCTCAAGCGCAGCCATCCTTGTTCTGATCAACATCAGATGCTGGCAGGTGAGGCATCATGGCGATATTTGGCATAGATATGCCATAGCATCAATGCTCCTGCACCGCGCCATGGCCGCCAATGATCAGCCATGTCCTGCATGGTTTTTGCGTTTGGACGATGATCAAGGGATTTGAGAATTTTCATCCCTTCCTGCAAGGCCAGATCATTATAAGGCCAAGCATCCATATCAAGTAATGCGAACAGGCGATAATTATCTGCTGTCCAGTCCCCAACCCCGCGCAGTTTGGTTAGCGTCGCGGAAACCTCCTCGCCCGGCATCGTGGCAAGGCTGGCAAAATCCAGATCACCAAGCGTTACCGCCTCAGCAATGCCGTGAATATACTCCGCCTTTTGTTTGGATAGACCATTGCTTTTTAATGTCTCAACTCCGGCCTGATGAATGGCTTGAGGGTTTTCCAGTCCAGCGGCGATCATTTTTTGCCAAACCGAGGTGGCGGCATGGCGTGAAATCTGTTGACCAATAATGGTTCGGATGAGGGTGGTAAATCCTTGTGGCATGGTGCGATCAGGTGGTGGGCCGTATTGCGCTAAGGCATTAGCGATATCGCCATCAAGCCGCGACAGATGATGCAATGCGCCATCAGAGCCGATCAGCACCTCGGTCATGCGGTCTGTTTCTGGTTGTTTGGTCATCATGACCCCCCTTTTTGAGATGCCGATGTAAATGGCAGTATAAGACAAGACCGGGTGAAAAAACAAATTCATCACCTAATTCATCACCTGATGAAATTTTCCCTATGGTCAGACGGTAATGATGCTTTAGCATAGCATTTTGCCTCACCATTAAATTATGATAATGTTTTCCATGTTATGAAAAACAATATGAAATCAATGTTTTCACCATCATCTGCCCCGATTTGGGATTTTCCATTGCGGCTGTTTCACTGGTTGCTGGTTTTGGCGGTAATTGGCGCTATCGCTAGCGGCAAGACCGAAAACTGGTTTATCCATGAAAAGATGGGTTTAGCGGTTTTGGGATTGGTGGGGTTTCGCTTGATATGGGGATTTATCGGTGGTCATCACGCTCGTTTTGTCCGCTTTCCTCTGGCAATATCGTCAATCTTTGCCTATCTGCGCTTGCGTTGGAGTGGCGACCGCCATTATCAACCCGGTCACGCCCCAACCGGGGCATGGGCAACTTTATTGATCTTGGTGGTGCTTGGGGCTATGGCAACTTCTGGTTCTATGGCGAATAATGATATTCTGTTTGAAGGGCCGTTAGCGGCGTGGGCAGGTGATTTTTCAAACACAGCAAGTGACGCTCATGACACGCTTCAATGGGCTGTGTTTGGCGTTATTGTCCTGCATCTGCTGGCGATTGTGATGTATCGGGTATGGTTAAAGATTAAACTGACGCCTGCCATGGTCACCGGAGGTGTTGATCATAACGCGCCGCCAATATCCCTATCCAAACAGATATTCGGAGTTATTCTGCTGATCGTTATGGTGGCGGGGGCAGAATCTCTTGCTCTGATCAGTGACAGGTTTTATTTCTAGTATTTATAGAGTTTATGACAGTCTCCACAGGTCTTTGACAACGCGCCAAATGCACCGGGCAGGGCGTCTTGATCACCTGTCGCCGCCAATTCTGCTAGTGCCAATGCCGCGTCTTGATTAGCGGCGGCTTTAGCCAAGAAATCATCCCAGTTTTCCCATATTTCGGGCCGCGCCTTGGTGTCCCCCATATCACTTCCATCTGGGAAAAAATCAGGCATCACTTTTGCCCAATCGGCAATGGCCTTGGCCTCGTTGCTGATGGTTTCCATATCGCCATCCGCCATAGCAGGCTGGATGAGTTTCAGCGCCTTCACATTGGCGCGAAAGTTCTCCTTACGCTCAGCGATAACATCGGCGTAAGCCGGAGTAATCATCATAGCCATCATAATAAAAACAAGACAAGCTCGCATCAGAACACCTCAAAAATCAGTCAGGGTTAACAGTTTCCTGTCCTTTCAAGGTAAGGTCATTTCGGCTTTCGTCAATTACCCTTTATGCAAAAAGGGTTCGGTGGCCTTGCTGGCCCGGCCAAGGCGATATTCACGAATGGAAATAAAAATACAACTGCCAACAACAATGACCATGCCCAATATCTCAATCAGTTTTGGGTTTTCTTGCCAGAATATCCAGCCGATGAGCGCGGATGCCGGAACAGAAAGATATCGCGTCGGGACAAGCACCGTTGCCTCACCATAACGATAGGCGGAGGCAAAGCCAAACTGCACTAGACTGGCAGAAATCCCAAAAATAACAAAAATACCGATGTCACTGGATAAGATCAGAGGATAAATCTCGGCTGGTAAAAACACTAGCAACATGAACGGATAGATCACAGCACCAATGCCATTATGCCATAAGGCCACGGTGATGGGGATGTCTGATTTGCCCAATTTACGCAAAGCAATGACAAGAATAGCGCCAGCTAACGCCGATAGGATACCCCAAAACGCCCCAACGCTGAGAGTGCCGGAAAAAGGATTGGTGATCATGAATATCCCGATCAGACCAAATATGACCGCCGTTCCGCGATAGATACCAACCTTTTCTTTGAGCAGAAAAGGCGCCAAAATTGTAACAAAGATAGCCGAGGATTGAAATAACGCGGTGGCCTGACCCAGCGTTGTTGTTCGCACGGACATGAACCAGAAAATAATACCCATATGCCCAACAATGATTCGCAATGCTAGCATATCCCAGCGGTTGACTTGCCATAAAGCGGTGCCGCGAATGATCAAGCCAAAGACCACTAATAACGGCATACAAAACACAAATCGCACGGATAGGATTGATAGGGTCGCCATATCAGCCGAAAACAGTTTCACCACCGAGGCGGTGATTAATCCAGCCAGCACCGACATTAACATATAGGAAATGCCGATCATGTTCTCGGTAACTGGTCGCGGAGGATGGGATAAAGACATATTATTCCTGATTAATTGCATCAGATTATGCAATAGGTTCAGGATTGTGGCAAGATGCTATGGCGCAGGCAATTAGGCTGCTGAGGATTGCTCTGCTTGATTAAGCGCTTCCCAAATCATTGCCGAAGTGCTGGCTTGACGGATCATTTTGGCCGAGGATTTATCCCGGATAAACCGTGACATAGCGGCAAGCGTGGTGAGATGTGATGTGCCGCAGTTTTGTGATGCAATAAGCATACAGATAATATCGACTGGCGCATCGTCATTGGCTTCAAAATCAATAGGTGAGTTCAGCTTCATCAGCAAAACGGCTACACCATCATCACAATCTGCCGGAAAATCACAGCGCGCGTGAGGGATAGCCACCCCATCGCCAAGCCCGGTACTACCCAGCTTTTCACGTTCAAGCAAAAGCTCTGTCACATGGCGTTCATCAATAGCCATCTTGCGTTTGGCAATATGGCTGACCATATCCTGAAGAACTTGTTTTTTGCTTTCGGCCTTGTCCTGAATGATGATGTCATCAGGGCCGATAAGGTCGCGAATTTTCATGAAGAATAACTATATATAATGGTGAACGAAATCAACTTAACAGAATTGAATGGGCGTTTTAGTATTAATGCCAGTAGTCGTCAAGATGCGTACAACAAAAAAAGATTCTTAAATACGAGAAACAGGGTTTTAGCGCAGAAACTGTCGGCCTAGATACACTTCCTGAACATGAGGATCATCGATAATTTCTTGCGGTGTCCCACTTTTGAGGATGATTCCATCGTTCAGAATATAACTCCGATCAACAATGCTAAGCGTATCCCGAACATTGTGATCAGTGATCAAAACCCCCAACCCATGAGCTTTTAGTCGCCCAATCAGTTCTTTAATTTCAGAAATAGCAATCGGATCAATGCCAGCCAGAGGCTCATCCAGCATCAAAAAGGTTGGGCGTGAGGCTAGGGCGCGTGCAATCTCAACCCGGCGGCGTTCACCACCTGATAAAGTCATCGCATTCGCGGCCCGCAGATGCGAGATATGGAACTCATCCAGCAGTTCATCCAGCATAGTCATGCGAATATCAGAATCAGCCTCAACAATTTGCAGAACAGCCATTATATTTTGTTCCACGCTCAAGCCGTGAAAAATGCTAGATTCTTGGGGTAGATAGCCAATCCCTAATTGCGACCGGCGATACATTGGCAATGGTGTGATATCAATGCCATCCAGAGAAATCCGGCCTTCATCCGCCTTAATCAGCCCAGAGATCATGTAAAAACAGGTGGTTTTCCCAGCCCCATTTGGGCCAAGCAGACCCACAGCTTCCCCGCGTTTAAGCTTGAGCGAGAGGCTCCGAACGACGCGTTTTTTCTGATAGGATTTTCCAATGTGATCGGCGACAAGACCTGTTTCTGACCATTTATGATCATGCGCAACACTAAGCTTTGATGCCTGAAAACTGGTCGATGTCATGTCTTATGAGTCCGGTGCGCTATTATTTTGCTATTAATATTGAAGCCAATATAGGGGAAAACCTTGCTTATGCCAATGAAAATAATGATGAAAATCGGATGAGGTCTAACCCTTTCGCATCAGACGATCTGGCAGGCGATCTGGCAGACGATCTGGCATAAGATAAATTGGCTATTCATTGGCTATTCAAGTATAAATTGGCCGCTAACCCGGTTGGTGTTGCCATCGGCGGATAAAACGCTGGTTCCTTCGCCAATCTTCATGACCGCTTTACTGCCTTTCAGGATATTATCAGCTTCGGTCAGGATCACATTTCCAGTCACGGTCACGGTATCGGCGGCGGCATCATAGAACGCATGATCTCCGGTGGCTTCTTGGATAGTGCCGTTTTGATCAGGGTGCAGGATACGCGCATTTCCGGTGACAGTAATGGTGTTAATGCCGCCGTTTTCGGCATCAATGGTGGTCACGGCTTGATCACCGAAAATCTGGCGTCCATCGGTAAATCGGGTGGCGGTGTCGCCAATATTAGTGATAACGCCACTAGCGCGGTTATAGGTAATGCTTTCCTTTGCCTCGGTTATATCGCCATTTCTTGTGACGCGAATAACGCCAGATGCGGATACACCAGTTAGGGTTAGGATATCACCTTGACGATCATAATGGATCATCTCGGCCTGTCCGTGCGTTTCTTGGCCTTGGGCATCCAGATAGATGATATCGGCGTTTCCTGTTCCGGTAATGCTGATGATGCGGTTCTTGCCGCCTTCGTCATCGCCTGTGTTATTATCGCCTGTGTTATTATCGGGGGTATTGGTATAATCCGCGGTGATGGTCTCTGCCTTAAAGGTCATCTCTTGGGTGGTGAGAACGGCATTGCCGCGAGCGATATATTGCTGATCATCGCGGCGCCATTCCAGTTGTTGATCAGCCTCAACCTTTAGGGTGTTGGGCGCGGTCTGGCTAGTGGTTTGGGCCATGGCCGACGTTGTGCCGCCCGAAATATCCACAGGCATCATCGCGGCGAAACAGATGCCGATCATGATTGTGGTCAACCAGCCAGTTATCCTCTTTGTTCGGCATCGGCGCTTAGGCATATTATCCATGGATTTTCCCCTAAAAAAACTGATCCTACTACTCATTTCCCGACTTTTATTTCCCGCAATTTATTTAATGTCTTCTAGCACCAATTCGCTGTTACCAATAAAAACAACATCGCGGCCGTTATTTGTAATCCGCATACCATCTGCGGTGATACTGCTGTTAGGGCCAAAGCCGCGAACGGTTGTCAGGCTTTCGATAATATCTTCTTCTAATCTGGCGCTGGCGCTCTCGGTATAGAGTGTGTAGCCAGTTTCCGGCTGAACGATAACGACACGCCCACTAAGATTGATATGTTCTGCTAATTGGTGATAAATGCCTTCGTTTGATCTGATGGTCAGGGATTGGTTATTAGACTGATCAATTTTGGCGCGAGGGGCGATCATCGTAATTTTGCCATCCTCATCCGGGTTTTCTGAGGTCTTATCGGCAAAAAGGACAAAATCCTCACCTTTGTTAGTTTGCCCTTTATAGACGACGCCTTCTAGGGTCAGTGGTTTCTCACCAGTGACGTTTGAGGCTTCTTGAGGGGTGACTTTAAAGCTGATGGATTCTTCCTGATGCTGGATCAAGAGACTAATCACCCCTGCCAGTGCCAGCATCCCTGCCGCTAGAAAAGCATAGCGCATCCAGCGGCTTGATGATGTGGACATCTGATTATCTGTGCTGATCTTTCGCGGCGCAAAGCTTGGGGTTTTATTATGGTCTGTCATGTGATGTTAGGTATCCATGGTCATGATAGGATCAATAGAGATCAGGAATGGGCAAAGATATCAAGACGCTCAAAGCCTCCTAAATCAAGGGCGCATCGCACGGGCAGAAAATCGAAACACGCTTTGGCCTCTGTCATGCGCCCTTCGCGTTCTAGCATAGCATCCAGCCGTTCCCGCAACTGATGCAGATAAAGCACATCTGATGCCGCGTATGCCATTTGCTCATCGGTCAGGCTATCATGCCCCCAATCTGAGGATTGTTGCGCTTTCGACAGGCTGAAACCAAGGCTTTCACTCACCAGATCTGCCAGCCCATGACGGTCGGTGTAAGTTCGCGCCAGTTTTGATGCAATTTTGGTGCAGTATATTGGCCCAACCACAGGCCCAATATTCAGGCTAAGCACGCTGACATCAAATCGCGCAAAGTGATAAAGGGTTTCCACCTCCGGGTTGGCTAATAGCGCCGCCAGCCGAGGGGCTGGCTTGGCATCCTGCGCGATTTTCACCAAATGCGCCTCACCATCTCCGGCTGATAACTGCACCAGACACAACCTGTCACGAAGCGGGTTAAGCCCCATGGTCTCCGTATCAATAGCCACCACCGGGCCTAGATCAAGGCCATCCGGCAGATCATCGTGATGCAAATGAATAGGGGGGGATGCGCTAGCCATAGAGGTTTCCTTTGTCTTTGGTGTGTGCCGTTGTGATGATAACACAAGCCAGACCGATATGGGGCAACAAATCTCGCCAAATTAATACCAGCAAAAGTCATTAGGCAAACTAATATTTCCAGTCATCAGGCCGTCATCAGGCGTTTTATTCTCACGAGGCGGCATCGTAAAGGGATGGCTGAAAAGAGCTTTTGTCAAAAGCCCTAACCTTCGGATGCAAGAGATATCCAAAAAAATGCAAAAAAATCCTTGGCGTTAAATGTTTATTAACTTTTGTGTGATCTAATTATCTTGAGAATCGAACACTAGCACTAATCATATTGGGGCTGGTTTCGATCCTAACACATTTTTGCTTATAGGGGTATGTCATCCTGATAATTGTTTGAAAAGATCATGCGATTAAGGTTTTAACATACTGTTATTGCAAGGAATTATGAATTTAATCCATTGAGTGCTAATTGCGCGCTCATGGCACATGAACGGTAACGAGAGACCAGATTTTACACTCACCATCTTGGCGTAATGTCGTCATTTTTGAAAAGGGGCTAAACCATGACTGATACAACTTCAACCATCAAATATTTCACTTCGTCTGACTCATCCTTTGTCAGCGGCTGGTATCTTGTTGAAATCGTTTAAAAACAAGATGATCACTTTTCCAAGAAGGGGCATATTTTTGCCCCTTCTTTTTTGCGCTAAAGTTTGGCAGCGTCACGGATTTTGCGACTGGTGAGGTGTTTTCCACACTTGCCCATCAAAGTTTGTTCGTGTACAAACAATCTAGCAAATCACATCGCCTATTAGCGCGATAAAATATCGTTTTGACTTGATGGAGACCGTCATGACAAAGGTTGTGGCAACGCAAGATCAACCTAACCATAACGCGATGTTTCCGTGTCCAGATTCGGCTTTTGCTGAAACTGTGACCGAAGTGGAACATTACACTGATCGCTTGTTTCGCTTTCGGCTGACAAGACCAGCCAGTTTCCGCTTTCGTTCGGGTGAGTTTGTCATGATTGGCCTGCCGGGGGAAAAACCAGTATGGCGCGCTTATTCCATCGCCAGCCCATCATGGGATGACACGCTGGAGTTTTATTCTATCAAAGTGCCAGACGGCCCCCTGACAGAGCATCTTCAGAAAATTAAGACAGGTGACTGTGTCTGGTTTCGGAAAAAACCAACAGGAACACTGGTGCTTGACGCATTATTGCCGGGCAAGCGGCTGTGGATGATTTCCACGGGTACTGGATTTGCACCATTTGCCTCGCTGATCCGCGACCCAGAAGCTTATGAGAAGTTTGATCAGTTGATTGTCACGCATACCTGCCGTGAAAAGGATGAGCTAACCTATTCGATTAACACGGTCGCCGCGACAAAATCAGACCCGCTTGTGGGGGAATTGGCTGATCGGCTAGAACTGGTGACTAGCACGACCCAAGAAAACTCTGATCTGATGGGCCGCATTACGACCTTATTGGATGATGGCACGATCTATGCGCGGCTGGGGATTGCCGCCCTTAACCCAGAAGAAGATCGGGTGATGATTTGCGGGTCTATGGCGATGCTGAAAGATGTGAAAGCCTTGGTGGAAGCTGCCGGATTTACCGAAGGATCAAACAGTAAACCCGGACAGTTTGTTGTTGAACGCGCCTTTGTTGACTAGATATCAGCGCCGGTAAGATACACTCCACAGGCACTCAAGATACCACTTAGCGCAAGCCATCTTCACCTTTTACCTGATCGGTGGTCAGACCTCCCATGCGGTGATGCACGCGCGGCCCCTTTGTCATAGCAAGGCAAAACATAATCTCACCTCGGCGCGGCGCGTCTGGCAGTCGCACTTCCATGGCGTCAAAATGGCTTCGCACATAAGCGGCGTTGATATGACCAAGGGGAATATCTATTGGACAGCCGGGGCCGCCAACCTTCATCGCTGATGGAACAATGGCCTTGGCTTCACCTAAGCGTTCACGCATGGCATAGCCGCCGGGAACGTGCCATAGCGCGGTGTGTTCCAGCTCGCCATCTTCACCTGCCAGCCCTGCCTTGCCATAACCATCAATGCCCGAAAGCCCGCCTAAAGCGGCAATTAGCTGATCTGTCATCATTAACCCAAGAGGTTTAAGATCATCCATGGCGGATTGCAAATCGGCGGCGTATGTTCCGGCAAAGGGGTTTTTTACGATGGCAACCATTGCTGCTCGGTGACGCGGAATATCAGGGGCTGGCCCACCTTCGTGATAGATAGTTTCAAGAAAGAGTTGTGTTTTTCTTATTGGGAAATCGACCATATTTTGTTCTCCTCGCTCAACATGATGATATCAGAATGATTGTCAAAGCCAATGATCCGCACCTGATCTTTAAGCCTGATAACCGCGCCTGCCACAGGTTTGCTAGAAAGGACAGCCTGTGCCGCGGTCTCGCCAGCGTCAAGGGCATATGCGATGGCAGAGGCGCTTAATGGGCCGACATAGGTCGTGACATGGCGGTTGCCTAAATCGCTTTCACTGGCAAGGCTAATCGCTGGCGCGGTTTTGATCTGATCTGCCTCTGGGTGATTAGCTGGCAAATTAACGGCATTGGCAATCATCGTTGCGGCGACATCAGCGGTGCTTGCCATATCAGCGATAACCATCACGGCATCAGCAATGCCAAGGGACAGGCTTCTGCCCCCATGCCCAGAGGTTGCCATGCCGCGCCAAGGATGATGCGAATGAATATGAATACGGGCGTCGTTCATATCTGCTAAAACAGCAGTGGCTTTTTGATCTTCTGTTAGCCAAAACGCAATATCACCGCCATTATTAACACTAACCTTTGTCAGATCATTACCAAGAACCATGGCGTTCAGCACATGATCCGCGATTGCGCCAGCAACCGCCGCCAAGGGGGTAATAAAACGCTTGCCATAACCAAGGCTGGCACTTTGCATAAGCTTAGCGACCGGATGCTGAAACTGATGATGAGCAGAAGTCTGCTGGCGTAAATCTGGCAATTCCTTGACTAAATCTTCAAGCAGAGTTTCCATCACCGCGATGGCTTGCTGATAGGCGTTATTGGCGTCTTTCCCCTCAGCCTTGATGATCAGATCTGTTGGCCCATGGGACAGGTGGAGACGCTGATCAGGGGGAAGCCAAGTCACCTGTGGTTGTGATGCAGACATTGCCGCGTCCTTTATGCCATGTTGTTAGGCGGTGTTATCGCTATTGCTTGGCGGTTTGGCTATGCTTTGTTTGCTGTACTCACCGCCAGAGCTAACAATATCCTTAATAGATCGGATCGCGGTTTCATGACCGCCAAGGGCGATATAGTCATCTTTGCTGACGGTGAACTCAAGCGGTGCTACCAGCGCCGGGGTCGGCACATAACCAAAGGATTGATCTGGCATTTTTGACACATCAACCATAACCGTGATGCCGCCACCGGGCCAGACATAGGCCTCAACGCCGCCGCAAGTCACACGGGTATTGCGCGATTGAACCGACCGCGTCAACTTGATCGGATTTTGAGTGACACCAGAACGAAGTGAACCACCTGCTCCGCCCATGAACATCACGGTACATAGGGCAGGTTCACAATTCTCCGCGATTAACTCCACACTGGATTTAAGGGCGGCGGGCATCTCATGAGGTTGCGGGGTTAAATCATCATCCAGCACGAAATAGCCTGAATGTTCCCCGGTGGTTGATACCATCAGGATAGTCAGGCCGGGCTTTGCTCCCTTGGCAGAGCGCCAATCCCCCAGAATTTTCAGAGGGTCTTCAAGGTCTGTCCCCCCCCAGCCAAGTCCGGGTTCGGCAACTTGAAAATAACGTCCGGGGGTGGAACGACGACCCTTGATGGTGATGCCAGTATCAGGCCAATCCAGCACCTTACCAGCCTGATGTTCTGAAACAACTCCAGTGATATGGTCATCTACCACGACCACCTCATCAACCAGACCAACCCATCGTGAGGCAAACATACCAATCGTGGCAGACCCACACCCCACACGCATCCGATATTCTTTTTTGCCATCCACAATAGGCGGCTGACCTGCTTGAACAATAACGGTTGAGCCATCATCAATGCTAAGCTCGACAGCCTCCTTATTGCACAGTTTCATGAGCGTATCACAAGTGATGCGCCCCTCGGCCTTACTGCCGCCAGTCAGATGATCAACACCTCCTAATGACAGCATTTGTGAGCCATATTCGCTGGTGATAACCAATCCCACCGCCTCGCCATTAGCGCGAACAATCGCCCCCTCATGACCAAGGTGGCGGTCGGTATCAATTTTAACTTTAACCCCGCAATATGAGAAAATAGCCTCACTAACAACGGTAACAACATCCGCGTCATCATAATGACGACCAACGATAAAAGGCGCAGGCTTATAATCTGGATAAGTGGTCCCCGATCCGATGGCGGTGACAAAAACCTCATCATCATGACCAATACTGCCATCCCAATCTGCCCCAAGGAAAGGTTTAATGGCATCACCAGCCTTAATGCGGCGATCAAGTATCATTAATGGATCAAGTCTGATGATCTGACCATCATGATTGGCATAACGATCACACGCGCCGGATTGCCCCTCAGCGATGTAGCACATGACGGGGCAGGCATCACAACGTATTTTTTCAGGCTTTGTATTCATTCTGCGGCCTTATGTTGGGATTGCATTGCCATAATTGCGGCAAGTACACGATGCGGAGTCGCAGGGGTTTCCGACAAAATAGCGCCGCCGGTGGCATGGCTGATGGCATTAAGAATAGCAGGCGCGGTGGGGATCAACACGTGTTCGCCCAAACCTTTAACACCCATGGGGCCTTCAGGGTCACTAATCTCAATCAGATGATGTTCAATTTCCGGCATATCACCAATGGATGGGATAAGATAATCATGCAGATTTTCTGACCGTCCGGGGATATATTCTTCCATCAAAGCCATGCCTAGGCCTTGGGCAATGCCGCCATCAATCTGCCCTTCGGCAAGCATAGGGTTAACCACCCGCCCTAAATCATGCGCGGCAGAGATATGACGAACTTTCACCGTCCCAAGATGGGTATCAACCTCAACCACGGCGGCATGAGCGCCAAAGCCGTAAAGAGCATAAGGTTTGCCTTGACCATTTTCGTCCAGCTCCTCGGTTGGCGGATTATAGGTTTCTTCCGCCATGAGGACATAGCCATGGGCGTTAGGGGTAATTTGGCTGAGGTCTATGGTCTGTTGCTTATCACCGGTGCTGACGATAATTTTACCTTGATGCAAAGTGATCGCGGCATCATCACCCAGATTGCCTTGCCGCAGAATTTGCTGGCGCAGAGCCTGCCCTGCCAGCATCGCCGCCTTACCTGTGATAAAGGTCTGGCGTGAAGCAGAGGTCTTGCCGCAATCAGGCGTGATCGCAGTATCACCATTAACGATAGTGATAGTTGCCAAGGGAACACCAAGCGCGTCTGCACAGATTTGCGGTATTACTGTATTGGCGCCTTGCCCGATATCTGAAGCCCCCTGATGCAAAACCAGAACACCATCTGACGTCACACCAAGCCGGATTGTTGACGGGTTAGGTAAAGCCGTGTTGCCGCATCCATACCAGCATGAAGACACACCAATCCCGCGTTTAAGCCGGGCATTGTTGTCGTTAAACATCTTAATTTCATCCGAATGGCGGCTCCAGAATGGCTCTAGCGCGGCTAGGCAAGCGTCAATTCCAACCCCGGTGAGTACCTGTCCACATACGGTTTTATCACCATCTTTGAGTGCATTTTTGCGCCGGAACGCCAACCGATCTATTCCGCATTGATCTGCCAACTCATCATAAAGTGCTTCTTGGATAATGGTAGATTGCGGAACACCAAAGCCTCTAAAAGCGCCTGAGATAGGCCCATTAGTATGAACAGCATTAGCAACAGCATGATAATGCGGTGTCAGGTAAGGGCCAGAGGCATGAATAGGAACACGAGTCGCCACAGTAGGCCCCCAACTGGCATAAGCGCCTGTATTAAAATCCCCCTCAAAAGACATCGCCGTGATGCGTCCATCCGCACGAGCGCCAATGCGAGCGCGCATTTTGCCAGGATGACGTTTGGTTGAGGAGGTCATGGATTCGTGGCGGCTGAACACCATGCGGCAAGGTTTTCCGGTTTTCAACGTCACCAGTCCCAAAAGAGGCTGCACGCTAACATCTAGTTTTGAGCCGAAACCTCCACCAGTCGCCGCCGGAATAATCCGTAGCTTGTCCAAGGGCAAACCAAGCACTTTAGCGGTATCGTCCCGATCCATGATGGGGGCTTGGGTGCAGGCGGAAATGACTAGTCTTTTCCCATCTGGGCCATCTTCCATCCATGCGGCTCCAGCTTCAGGTTCAATATAGGCGTGTTCGACATATCCTGTTGAAAAGCTTTTTTCCGCGATGTATTCCGCTTCTGCAAAGCCCGCGGCGATATCACCATGCTTGACAGCACCAGAAATCAGAATATTGCCTTTCCGATGCTCATGTATATCAGGCGCACCGTCAGAGGTCGCGGCGTCCACATCCAGCATAGCAGGGCGTTCATCCCATGTGATGGGGAAGTCTGACAAATCAAGCCTAGGCATGATATCAGCCTTGCCTGCGATTAAGGCTACCGCCTCGCCTTTAAACCGCGCCACCTTTTCTGCCAGTGCAGGTTGGTCAGCCAATGGCGGGATCACACCGAAACAATTTTCTCCATCAATATCCGCGGCAAGAAAGACATGGTCTACGCCTTCTGTTGCGGCAATCCAATGTTCGACATTTCCAATATGGAAATCAGCATAATGATAAGGTGAGCGAAGCACCCGAACATAGAGCGCTTCATCAGGCCAAGCATCAGCGCCAAATTGTTCAACGCCATTGATCTTAGGAATGCCATCCAAGCGTTCTACTCGTGCGCCCACCGCTTGACCTGTCGCAGGCATGGGATTCGCTAATTTTGGCTCTGACGCATCCATCACCGCGTCGATAATCTTGCTATAACCTGTGCAACGACACAGCACGCCGCCTAACGCATCCTCAACCTGTTGCCGGGTCGGGGTGGAATTGCTTCGTAATAATGGCATCGCCGCCATGAGCATTCCGGGGGTGCAAATCCCACATTGCGCCGCCCCATGCCGCAGAAAAGATTGTTGTAACAGGGATAATTCTTCCCCTTGGCTAAGTCCTTCGACTGTTTCAATCATATTGCCATCAGCCTTGGCCGCGGTCATCAAACAGGCGCAAACAGGTTCATCATTCACCAGCACGGTGCAAGCTCCGCAATCTCCGGCGTTACAGCCAACCTTGGTGCCTGTGAGATGCAAATTTTCGCGTAACACCTCACTTAACCGTGTGCCCGCCCGGCAGGTGATCTCTTTGGGTTTGCCATTAACATGGATAGAAATGGTGATAGTATCGCTCATGTTGACGCTCTGATTTGATCAAGACAGTTATCTATGGCCTCCATGACTAACACGGAGGCGGCTTGGATACGGTAATTCGCCGTGCCGCGGGTATCATCAATGGGTGAAATCACAGCCGCGATATCATCACTTGATACCACTTGTTCTGCGCTAAGGGATGGGCTGATTTTTCTTCCTATCAGCGATTCTTCGGCCAAGGTCAGACGCTGTGCCACCGGGCTACATGACCCGATACTGATCGCCGCTTCGGTGATTTTACCATCATTTACTGCCAGCCGCGCCGCCGTCATGGCGATAGAAATAATAAGGTATTTTCTAGCCCCCAATTTACGAAAAGAAGACCATCCGGTTTCTGCCGTCTTTGGGATCAGGATAGCGGTCACAATCTCATCAGGTTGGCGACTTGTCTTGCGTGGGCCAAGGATAAACTGCTCAAGAGGAAGAACGCGATTGCCTTTAGGTGAGGTCAACTCAACACTGGCATTAAGGTTAAGAAGGCAAGGCACACTATCGGCGGCAGGAGAGGCGTTGCAAATATTACCAGCGATTGTTCCGGCGTTTTGAATTTGGATTGAGCCAATTTCCCGCGCCGCCAGTTTCAGCATTTCATAGGCAGGCGGCAAATCTGCACGGATCAAGTCTGTCCATGTTGTTGCCCCGCCTAGTCGCCGGTGATCACCTTCATCAGTGATGCAGCGCATATCCTCAATAGCCGTAATATCCAGCACTTTGCCTGCCAGTTCTGGCGAGGTCGTCAACGGCAGAAGATCAGTGCATCCCGCCGCGATGATCCCACCCTCATGGGCAAGCCAGCTCAGGGCATCGGCAATATGATTAGGTCTAAAGTAACTCGTGCTAGATGACATGGTTATGTTATGGTAATTGTTAGCATACAAACTAATTTGCTATGTTGACCTGTCGCTGTCAATATCCAATTCGGAATGACAACCATCATAACCCTTTTGAGACTATTAACCTAGTATAGTGAAGGCAGATATGCAGAAAAGCCAAGCCAAACCCACAACATTAGCAGATGATGACAGCCCCCACACAGACGGAATCCCTGTTGGTAAGGGCGAAGATGGTTATGTTCTTCAAGATCAGGTTGGATTTATCCTCCGAAGTGTTAGCCAACGGCATCTTTCTATCTTTTCGCGAATGATACCTGAATTGACGCCAACCCAATTCTCCGCCCTATCAAAATTATGCTGTTTAGGGCAGGCATCCCAGAATGAATTAGGCAGATTAACCGCGATGGACGCCGCCACCATTAAGGGCGTTGTTGATCGGCTCAAACTGCGGGAATTAATTTCTTCTGAACCGTTATCATCAGATCTGCGCCGCTTAATTCTTAAACCAACGCCAGCAGGACGCCAGCTTTATGAAGATGTTGTCATGTCTGCCCATGCGGTAACAAAAGAAACGCTGGAACCTCTATCAAACAAAGAACAGAAAATTTTCCTAGATTTACTGAAAAAACTGACCTGATATGGCTAAACGCCGATATATTTTTTAAGTAAATCGGGGTTTTGGCGAAGGGTGCTTGCTGGCATAATATCTTGGCTCTTACCATTTTCAAGGAACATCACCTTATCCGCGATAGATAGCACCGCATCAACGCGTTGTTCCACCAACAGAATACCAACGCCAGCCTCTTTTAGCGCTACCACCGTGTCACGGATAAGCGCAATCATAGATGGCTGAAGCCCCTCAGTTGGCTCATCAAGCAAGAGCATTTGCGGCTCTAGGCATAACGCTCTGCCGGTTGCCAGCATTTGCTGTTCGCCCCCTGACAGCGTATTGGCGCGTTGATTTAGACGTTCTTCTAACCGGGGAAACATGGACAGAACCTTATCACGGGTGGCCTTGCCTTTTCCGCCAGCCATCAACCCAATTTCCAGATTTTCGGCAACCGTCAACTCAGAGAACAAACGCCGCCCTTGGGGAATATACCCAATGCCCAGCCCAGCGATTTGATGAGGCGGCACTTGCAACAAATCTGTCCCATGATAGAGAATCTGGCCATGATCAGCGCGAATCAATCCCATGATGGTTTTCATCATGGTTGTTTTTCCGGCGCCATTGCGTCCAAGAATACAGACAATCTCACCTGCCGAAAGGCTAAGCGATACATTCTGCAACACGCGCGCGCCATCATAACCAGAGGAAACAGACTGTATCTCAAGCATGAGTTTCTCCTAGATACGCTGTCTGAACCGATGTATTGGCTCGGATATCTTCAGGCGTGCCAGTGGCAAGTTCAGCCCCTAGATTAAGCACGGTGATTTGATCTGCCGTATCCATGACAACATTCATATTATGTTCGATCAGCAATATGGTCATGTCACCGCCAAGATCACGGATGAGTTTCACAAAGCTCGCAATCTCGCTATCTGCCAAGCCTTGAGTAGGCTCATCAAGGATCAGCAATTGTGGATGCTGGCTTATCCCCATAGCAATTTCAAGTAACCGTTGATGCCCATAGCTTAAATCACCAGCGATCTGGTTCATGCGATCAGCTAGTCCAACCTGTTCCAGCGCTGCTAAGGTTGCGCCTTCAATCGCGGCGTCATCACCATCCCAGCGCCATGAGGTAGCCAGCCGGACATTTTCTTTGAGGCTCAGACGACTAAAGATTGAGGTGATCTGAAAAGTGTAAGCCATGCCCCGGCGGATACGGCGATGAGCTGGCATAGCCGTAATACTCTGACCATCAAACACAATCTCGCCAGAGGTGGGGGCAATGCGCCCGCATAGCATCCCAACAAAGGTGGATTTACCAGCACCATTAGGCCCAATAATGGCGCGAATTTCCCCTTTTGGAACCTCAAAATCAATCGTATTAACGGCGATCAGGCCACCAAAATGGCGGCTTAGTCCCTTAGTGGCGATATGCGGGGTGATCATGTCAGCCATGGCATCACCTTTCGTCGCCATTCTCCCACCAAACCTTGAGGCAAGAATAGCGTTAATAGCACCAGTGCAAGACCAGCAATCAGCATATATGCCGTGGTCACAGAACTAGATAAATCAATCAGATAGAACATAAAGAGCGTGCCAATAAACGGCCCTAGCGCCGTTCCAGCACCGCCCAACAAGACCCATAACAAGGGAAAGATAGAATACTGAACCGAGGCAAAAGTCGCCCCAGCATATCCAAATAACAGCGCATATGCCGCCCCTGCCACCGCCGCCATAGTCCCGGATGAAATCACGGCCATCCATTTGTGACGGTGAACATTATAGCCGAGCATTTGGGTACGCTCCTCATTCTCACGAATGGCGATAAGAACCTGACCAAATCGGCTTTGGATTAACCGGATCGTTATCATCAGACAAATGCCAAATAGCAACAATGCCGCCAGATACCGGTTGGTTGGATCGCTTAAATCAATACCAGCAAAGACGCGATCTGCCTGTTGTATGACAAAGCCTTCATCGCCGCGTGTCCATTCTCCGAAATAGAGGATGGTCAGAAATCCGGCTTGTGCAAACATTAAGGTCACAATCATGAAGGATACACCACTTGTGCGAAGGGCTAAAAACCCGACGCCAGCCGAAACCAGCACCCCGGAAATTAATCCGGCTATCATGGCAGGGCCAGCTGTCCACCCCAAATGTGTCATGGTTAGCCCCATGCCATACATTCCGGCGGCAAAAAACATAGCGTGCCCAAGGCTAAGCAAGCCAGTATAACCAAACAAGATATTATACCCCATGGCATAACTAGCCAGCACCATAATTCGCGCCAGATTACCATGGTGATAGGCAGGCAAAATGAATTGAAGAACAAACAAAAATGCCAAAAAGCCTAGATGGAACAAGACGGATTTTTTGCTATCGCTCATCATTATTTACTTCCCATCAATCCTGTGGGGCGGAAAATCAGAACGAAGGTAACCATTAAGGTCGCAATAATTTTGGCAAGAGTTGGCGTGAAAAAGACAGAGATCAACCCATCGCTTAATCCTATCATCACCGCCGCGATAACGGTTCCTATCAGACTGCCAAGCCCGCCAATAATAACAACAATAAAGGACAGCAAAAGCGGGTCATGACCCATCAGATAATGGGCTTGCTGAATAGGTACAATCAGCACCGCCGCTAAGGCCGCGAGTCCAGCCCCAAGACCAAAAACCATGGCATAAACCCGATCAACATGGATGCCGTAAGCCTGCGCCACATCACGGTCAAGCTGTGTTGCCCGCATGATTAAGCCGATGCGGGTGCGTGTCATTAATATCCAGATGGCCAGCAAAAGAATTACAGCAAAGCCAATAACCGCGAGCTTGTAACTGGTGGTGCCAAGCCCCCACGGCCAATATAGTGAAAGACCACCATCAGTCCATTCAAACCACGGAATAGCAATCCGCTGATTAAATGGCGGCTCAACAGGACGTGCGTTTGAACCATAAGTCATTAAGGTCAGTTGCTGGATAATATAAAGCAGGCCAATGGTAGCAACAATCGTTCGTTCAGGATCATAGGATACGCGTTTCAGTATGGTCATATCCGCCAGCATTGCCAGTGTTCCCACCATCACAGGAGCGATGACCAAGGCCGCCAGAAAAGCGATTGCCGGATGTCCGCCTAGCTGATCAGCGATAAACCACGCCAAGACCGCGCCCAGCATAAAAAACTCGCCATGCGCAACATTAACAACACGCATGACGCCAAAAACAAGGCTCAAGCCAACAGCCATGAGAGCAAGCACCGCCGCTGTCACGAGACCTTCAATACATCCCAGAATAAGGTAAGGTGCTAGTTCCATAATATATAAGAAAATACCCTTCCCCGTCGAAACGGGGAGGGGTGGTTATGTGGATTAGAAAGATTGCTTTGTGTAATCCGCTTCGTCCGGATAAAGCGTGTCTTCAATTGATGTGGTATGTGCCAAATCAAGGCGTCCATTAGATACCTTTGTGATATACTGATGCCCAAACACCTGATGGGTTTTCCCATTAAAGAGCTTGGCCCCTTGCGGATGGGCGTGGGAATGCGGCATATCTGTCATTGCTTCCACAGCTTCGATCATCTTGGCGCGATCACCTGCCCCGCGATAACCTGAATCTTCCATCCCTGCTTTGATGATGTGGAGGGTTTCCCAGCAACCAAACATATGGGCATAAGTAGAAACATCTTTGGAATCCGATACCGACGCCCCATTCGCGTCAACACCAACCGCCGCACGGTAAGCTTTGTCATATTCAGACTGGTTTGCTTGTGCATAGCGCGGATTGCCTTCCCAGAAATAGGTGCCTTCTAGGAACTCAAGCCCCGGACTGGACATATCCACCGCCTCAAGGCTGTCGATAAAGCCAAAGATTTCTGGACGTGAACTGCCGAAAAACTCGCCCATTTCCTTAACAAAGGTGAGAACAGCAGGGCCTACCATCACATGATAGATCACTTCGGTATCACGAGGAATCTTTGGAAAATACTTGGTGAATGAAGTCTCTGTCGGTGGAATCGCGATTTTTTCCACAACTTGACCGCCTTCACGCTCAATCGCCGCTGAAAAATAATCGCGATGATCATGACCAAACGCAAAATCAGGATAGATCATTGTTACTTTCTTACCAAGGTTGCTGGCAACATAAGGTGCCATGGCCTGAACCTGACTTTTCACATCCGTGATGCCAGGCTGAAGCGTGTAGCGATTAAGCTTACCGCTTGCCACATGGTGACCTTCTGAAACAACAAAGTAAGGGATTTTCAGCTCACCCGCGCGTGGGGCTGATCCATAAACCACATGGCTGAACAGCGTACCAAAGGCGAGATCGGCGTTGTGCTGGGTGGCAAATTTCTCAACCACTTCGGCGCCGCGTTTTGGATCAGTGCCATCATCTTCGGAAATAATCTCAACCGGGCGACCGTTGATCCCGCCCTCGTTGTTGATCTTGGCTACCGCCGCCATAGTGGCGCGGTCATACCAACGCCCATAAGCCGCGCCAATACCTGTACGGTGGACTTGAAAACCAATTTTGATTGGCTCAGAGCTTTGTGATTGGGCATAACGACCCCACAGTGGGATAGAAGTTGCACCAAGGGCCACGCCGGATGCGATGCCTTTGATAACCTGACGACGAGGCGTTAGGATTTTCTTTGTCTTGTCTGTCATTAATACCTCCCTAAAGGATGAGTGGATTTTTTTATTATTATGTATGTACACAAACAGTTTGCCCATAAGTTAGCAATTTTGTCTAGCCCCCTTTTGGTGAGGCCAAGAGCCATAATCCCAGCCAAGTATAGGACACCATAAAAAAGGCTAAAGGCATCTGGCTGATCATGGTTTCCCAGCGATTACGATAGAGACCGCCAGCCATATGATGCGCCAGCAACACCGAGATGACATGGCCTGCAACCACACATCCAGCCTGACTAAGCCAGATGATGCGAACCGTATCCCTATGCTTGAAAAACCCGTCTGTGACATGAAAGCCGCCAAGCCCCAACATATGCGACTCTGGCCCAAATAATCCATCCAGCATTAACAGAACATATTGCCCATCAACCAGCAAGGAAGGCAGATAATGGGCAATGTGATAGGCCAGCGCAATCGGTAAGAGCGAGGGAGCATAAATCCTTATCAAATCAGCTAAGCCATGCTCTAAATGCGCGGTTTCGCTTGCCGCCAGATGACCAAGCCAGATCAGGATCGCAAACACCGCCACCAGCAACAGGTTAGCCAGTAATAATCCGCCTAGAGTTTGAAAAATAATGGCGGAACGACCGGGGAAATCAAGGGGATTAACATTAATCCAGCCCAGCCAGAAAAAGGTTTCATTAAAGCCATCAAATGACCCGACGCCGAGCATCATCAGAACAAAAATGATCGGGGATAGGCTATGGCGGTCACTGTTGGGGGCGTTGCGGTGGATAAGCTGCCAGCCCGGCAGCCCGATACATAATCGGCGGCGATAAATCGCCAGCATACGCAAGCGCCCAAACCATGCCATGAAAAGCGAAAATACCTCAACATGGCGTGACCATGTGCGAAACCCGAATATCAACATCCCCGCCAGTGTGAACAGCCAGTATCCCATGATCACCCGTGCCAGATGCAAAGGATCATTAGGAGCCGGATAGGCAAGAGTAAATCCAGCAAAGGCAAAAAGTGTGATCACCGCAGGCCATGATCCCACCCATTGCGGCCAATGGCGCCGCACTCGCCAACCTGTTGTCCGCCGCGCTAAGTGATAGGCAAAAACCCATGGGTTGAGCCATGACCAGACGCTAAACAATAACCCTTCCACCATGACAAGCGCCATCCAGAACACGACCCAGAACCCTAATGGCAAGGGGTTGCGTAAAGGATCGGTTGAACCTTGCATCCCTCGCATGATGAGAAAGAAAAATCCAACGCCAGCAAAGGCATGAACACACCTCATCAACCGCCTTGATCGGGGAGCTAAAAACACAGCTCGTGGGCGGATCAGGCGCGATAATCCGCCGGGTGGCATGACCGCCAGCATGACGATGGTAAGGCCGACAACAATAACGCCCGTGACCGTATAAACCCCTGTTGGCAAAAGCATAACAAAACTTTGCCCTGATGCGTGGGCAAAGGCTGAGCGCATAGGCCATACCATAAGGATCGGGGAAATCATGGCAATAAAAGCCAGAAAACCTATTCGAATGAGCCTAGCAAAACTATTTGATAAAAAGGTCGTAATCATAGAAACTATTCTAAGATGTTTTTGTTATCTTGACAAATGGCCAGAAATCTTGAAATCATTTGTACACAAACAATTTTAACCCCTGCAAGATTTAACTTTTGCAACATTTAACTTTTGGTCGAATTGATGGCTAATTCCAAATCATCACGGCACGTTATCGGCGTAGATGTCGGCGGCACTTTTACCGATATGGTTATGCTGGAATCTAAAACTGGCGCGGTGTCGATTGCCAAAGTGCCAACCACGCTGGATAATCAGGCGTTTGGTGTTCTCGCGGCGTTGAACGAGGCTGGGGCGGAATTATCCCATGTGGATTTAATGATCCACGGCACAACCACGACCACGAACGCGGTATTGGAAAGAAAGTTATCACGGACGGGATTGATCACCACCCAAGGCTTTCGTGATGTGCTGGAGCTAGGTCGCCGTACGCGCCCAGAACCCTATGGCATGAAGGGTGAGTTCACACCTATTATCCCGCGTGATTTGCGATGTGAAGTCGCGGAACGGATGGATTACGCCGGACGTGTCGTTACCCCACTTGATGAAGATGGAATGCGGCAGGCTATCACGCATCTGCTTGAGGCAGGGTGTGAATCGCTGGTGATCCATTTCCTCCACGCTTATGCCAACCCTGATCATGAGCGCCGCGCCGCCGAGATTGCCGCCGAGCTTTGGCCAAATAATTACATCACCATGGGTCACGCCCTGTTGTCAGAAAGCCGAGAGTTTGAGCGCGGGGTGACGGCGGCGGTCAATGCCTCGGTTCAACCTTTGCTGGAACGCTATATTAACAGATTGGTGGGGGAGCTTAAGGCCAATGGATTTGCCAGTGAAATGCTGGTGATGAATGGTAATGGCGGCACGGTATCTAGTCAGGATGTCGCGCGTGAGGCGGCGAAAACAGTCATGTCAGGGCCAGCGTCCGGGGTGATTGCCGCGCTTCACACTGGACAGGCCGCAGGTCTTGATCATCTCATCACCTATGATATGGGCGGCACTTCTACTGATGTTTCGGTGATCAGGGCAGGCAAGCCATCGGTATCAAACGAGATTGAAATTGAATACGCCATGCCTATTCATGTGCCGATGATTGATGTGCGAACCGTTGGCGCAGGTGGGGGGTCTATTGCCCGTGTTAATGCCGCAGGCCTGCTTGAGGTTGGCCCTGATAGCGCTGGCGCTAATCCGGGGCCGATCTGTTATGGTCGGGGCGGTGATCAGCCGACGATCTCGGACGCTAACCTTATCCTTGGGCGGCTTAAGCTGAACAAGATGAAATCGGTTGAAGGCGGCGTTAGCCATGATGCGCTCAAGGCAGCATTTGATGCCAAACTGGGTCAGCCTCTTGACATGGATGCTACTGCCGCCGCCGCCGCCGTTATTATGGTGGCGAATGCTAAAATGGCAGGGGCTATCCGCATGGTGCTGGTATCTCTTGGGGCAGACCCACGGGACTTTAGCCTATTTGCCTTTGGCGGGGCAGGGCCGCTTCATGCCTCTGCTATCGCAAAGGAGCTGGCTATTCCGACGGTGCTAGTTCCGGCCCGGCCCGGCATTACTAATGCTCTGGGATGTGTAGTGGCTGATCTGCGGCAGGATTTTGTTCAGACGATCAACACCCCATTGGCAAGTTTGGACGAAAACGTGCTGAATGATGTCTTTAAAAAGCAAGAACGCAACGGTGAGGATATCATCAGGAAAGAGCCGGTCGAAATCGTATCGCTTCAGATCAACCGCAGTCTGGATATGCAATTTGTTGGTCAGACACATATTCTGAATGTGGTCTTTGATGACTTGCCCTTGCCCATTAGTAAAGACGATATCCAACGCCGATTTGAAGAGGTATATTTTAACCGTTTCCGTGTCAGGTTGGATAATATTAAGGCTAATATTGTTAATGTGAATACCTCGGTAATTGGTCGCCGTGCGGCTTTTGATTTATCGCGGCTAATTGACCCGATGGGCCGTAAATCTGTCTTGGCAGACGCCCAAACCGACACAAGGCCGGTATATTTTGATGGCGGTTTTCAAGATACTCCTGTTTATCAGCGTGAGGCCTTGCCTGTTGATGCCGCGTTTGATGGCCCTGCGATTATTGAACAGATGGATACCACAATATTGGTTGAACCAGGTGATCGTGTCACCTCTGACGATGAGGGCAATCTCATCATCCATGTTCTTCCGGTTAAAAAGGGGCATTAGAGCATGGCGATTGATCCAGTCACCCTTAGCGTTATTCAATATGGTCTTCAGCAAGTCTGTGATGAGATGGATTTGAGCTTCTCGCGGGCGGCCTTCTCGCCTGTGATCGCTGAGGCTAATGATCGCTCTGATGGTATTTACGCCGCCGAGGATGGCGCCTTGATCGCGCAAGGGGCAGGGGGGCTTCCGGTTTTTGTCGGAACCATGCAATATTCTACCCGGACACTGATCTCGCGCATTAATTCAGGCCAGACACCGCCGCCTCAACCAGATGATATCTATATCGTGAATGATCCCTATCTTGGCGGAACGCATCTCATGGATGTGCGCTTTGCGCGGCCATTTTATCGTAAAGGGAAACTGTTTTGCTGGTTGTCAAATACAGGGCATTGGCCGGATACAGGCGGCTCTGTGCCGGGTGGGTTTTCCGCGTCTGCTACCGCGGTGGAACAGGAAGGTCTGCGTTTGCCGCCAGTCCGTCTCTTTAAGCAAGGTGAGTTAGACGAAGAAATCTATGCCATCATTTGCAGCAATATCAGAGTAGCGGATCAGCGCATTGGTGATGTGATGGCGCAAGCCGCGGCACTAAGGGTTGGCGAAGATCGCTTGAATGCCCTGATGGATCGCTATGGTGATGATATCATGGCAGAAGCCATTGCGGAATTGCGCTCGCGTGCCTCAACCCAGATGCGCGCCTTGATCAAAAATATTCCAGATGGTCAATATCAATCGGTTGCATGGGTAGATAGTGACGGGGTGGTGGATGAACCCTTGGCTATTCGTTTGGCTATTACCAAGCGTGATGATCAGTTGTGCTTTGATTTTGCGGGATCAAGCCCGCCTTGTGCTGGCCCTATGAACTCGGTTCTGGCAACAACGCTTAGCTCGGTGTATCTGGCGATGCGTCATATTTTCCCGGAAGTGCCGATTAGTGCCGGAGCGTTTGAACCTCTTGAGGTGATAGGCGTTGAAAACACTTTTCTTGATGCACGCTATCCAAGGCCAGTATCAGGTTGTGCGGCGGAAGTCTCACAGCGTATCGCCGAAGCGGTGTTTGCAGCACTCGTTGATCCGTTACCAGATCGCGTGACGGCGGCCCCGGCAGGGACCAGTGGCAATTTCGCTCTTGGAGGTTATAACGCTGAAAAGAAACAAGACTTTGTTATGTATCAGCTTTCTGGTGGGGGTTATGGCGGCAATGCTGATCATGATGGTCTGACTAATGGCTGTTCCACCATTGGTATCTCTAAGGCGCCGCCAGTTGAGATCATGGAACAGGCTTTTCCGGTACTTTATCATCGCTATGCCTTGCGTGAAGGTTCGGGTGGGGCAGGTCACCATCGCGGCGGATTTGGTTTGGAATATGAGGTGGAATTGCGCCACGCCGAGGCCAGAGCAAGCTTTGTTATGGATCATGGCCGCTATGGCCCGCAAGGGGTTTTGGGCGGTAAGGATGGCGCGGTTAATCAGGTAACCGTTTGGCGAGATGGTGAACCGCATACGCCGCCTCATCTTTCTAAGCAACAAGATATTCCGTTGAAATCAGGTGACCGTGTGGTCGTAGCTACCCCTGGCGGCGGCGGCTATGGTGATCCGTTGAAGCGTGACCCAGAGGCGGTGCTGAAAGATGTTATGCTGGAACGCTATTCCGTGGAGCAGGCAAAAGAATGGTTTGGTGTTGTTATCACCAATAACGGCACGGCGATTGATGACGCCGCCACTAAAGTATTGCGAAAGATATAATCAGCCATTTCGCGCGCCAGATGGTGTGAAAGCCTATTGACGCGCCATGGTATTTCTCTAACCTATTTTTATGCTTTGAGATGCGCTTACGGTATTAGTCTTTCCGATTTGCCGATTTTTCTAATGCGCCAGATCAAGCTTGAGCATGAATAGGTAACGCAAAAGATCACCAAGAGATCACCAAGAGATCACAGAGGATAAGGCGTCATGAAGCTACAAGATTGTGAAGTTTTTGTTGTCGGTAATCCACCACCCGGATTTGGTGGTCGCTATTTCATCTTTGTTAAGCTGGTCACAGATAATGGCATCATTGGCTATGGTGAATGTTATGTGGCGACAGTTGGGCCGCATACCGTTGCCCATATCATTCGGGATATCTTTGCCCGCCATATCGAAGGCACAGACCCCCATCAGATTGAGATGATGGGAAGAAAGGTGCATGGATCAGGTTTCACACACCGTCCTGATGTGACGATGATGGGGGCATGGAGTGGGCTGGAGATGGCCTGTTGGGATATTATTGGCAAGGCGGCGGATCAGCCTGTTTATAATCTTATTGGCGGCAAGGTCAGAGACCGCCTCAGAAGCTATACCTACATTTATCCAGACGCTAATGATATTAAGACCAGCGCGGCTCAAGGCCAGAATGCCAGAGCCTATACAGACCCAGACGTCGCCGCAAACCGCGCCATCACATATCTGGAAAAGGGCTTTACGGCATTAAAGTTTGATCCCGCCGGTCCTTATACGATTTATGATGGTCGCCAACCAGATCAGGAACATCTTAACCGAAGCGTTGCCTTTTGCCAGCGTCTGCGGGAGTCGGTAGGGGATAAAGCAGACCTGCTATTCGGAACCCATGGTCAATTTTCGGTGTCGGGGGCAAAACGAATGGCGCGTGCCATTGCCCCTTATGATCCCCTATGGTTTGAGGAACCAACGCCGCCTGATATGCCAGAACACATGGCAGAGGTTGCACGGGCGACAAGTATCCCTATTGCTACCGGGGAAAGGTTGACCACACGGTTTGAGTTTGGACGTGTTCTGGCCCATAGCGCGGCATCCATCCTTCAGATGAATCTCGGACGAGTTGGCGGTATTCTTGAAGCGAGAAAAATTGCCGCCATGGCAGAAGTGCATTATGCCCAAATCGCACCGCATCTCTATTGTGGGCCGATTGTCGGGGCGGCAAATGTTCAGGTGGCGGCGGCATCACCTAATTTTCTCATTCTTGAGAGCATAGAGCAATGGGGCGGATTTCATGCGGATATCCTGACCTCTCCTATGCGGATGGAAGATGGCTATGTGATTGTTCCCGATGCGCCCGGACTTGGTGTTGAACTCAATGAGGAGGTGGCTAGGCAGCATCCCTATGATGGTGATGAACTTCATCTTGAGATGACCACCACGCCTTTTGACCAGCCCACCCAGCCTCATAGAGAAGATTAATGCCCCAAGATAATCTCAAGATAATCTCAAGATAATCTGAAGCTTAGGAGAGCATATCATGTCTAGCTATCATCAGGCCATCAAGGCAACCTCGCGCAATACGCCATGGATTGATTTGAGATCAGATACCGTGACCACACCGGGGCCGGATATGCGCGAGGCCATGGCAAACGCCGTGGTTGGTGATGATGTTTATGATGATGATCCAACAGTGAATCTGCTTCAAGACCGCATGGCGGAAATGTTGGGCAAAGAGGCCGGGCTGATCATGCCATCAGGAACGATGAGCAATTTGTCGGCGATGCTGTCACATTGTGGGCGCGGTGATGAGATTATCACGGCAAAGCATTATCATGTTTTCTCAGACGAAGCCGGAGGTGCTGCCATTGTGGGCGGTATCATGTTTGAAACGCTTGAGACAAGCGCGGATGGTGCGCTGGAACCTGATGCTATTCAGGCGGCGGTTAAGCCAGAGGATATTCACTGCCCGGTTAGCCGCTTGCTGTGTCTTGAGAATACGCATCATGGTAAAGCGATTGATTTAGGCCGGATGCAGGCGGCGGCTGACGCTGGACGGACAGCAGGAATGACGGTTCATCTTGATGGGGCGCGGTTTTTCAACGCTGTCAAAGCGCTAGATATTACCCCTGCGGAGCTGGCAGGGATCGCGGATACGGTATCGGTATGCTTATCAAAAGGTTTGGGTGCGCCTGCGGGTTCTGTGCTTGTTGGCTCGCAAGAGGTGATCAATAAAGCCAAGCGTATTCGCAAGTTTCTCGGCGGCGGAATGCGGCAAGTCGGGGTTTTGGCGGCGGCAGGACTTTATGCGCTTGACCACCATATTGACCGTTTGACGGAAGATCATCATCGGGCGGCGGAATTGGCGGCGTATTTGTCAGCGATGGATGGGCTGGCGGTTGATGTGGCAACGAATATGGTCTTTGTGTCCTCAAAAACGCCAAAGACGATAGATGCCTATCATCTGGCTGAGGTGATGGCCAATCATGGCGTGCTTATTACTCCGGGCGGGGCTTCAACACGTCTCGTTATGCATCTGAATGTGGATGATCACGCTATGGAAACCATCAAAGACGCTTTTCAGGATTGGTATGAGGATGGGCGAGGATAAAGGCGTCTAAACCAATAAAAAACCAAAACGCGAAAAAGGAGACCCTAGCATGACCGAATTAATATCATATCTGCATGACACAACATGGCAAGATATCCCACAGAACGTTCGGCATAGCGCTTATCGGTCGCTGATGGATACGATTGGCGTTTCTGCCGCCGCCTCAAAAACAGAGCTGTCTAAGATTATTACTGCCCACGCGGCAAGGATGTTTGGCGGCGATCAGTCTAGCATTTGGTGGGGAGGAAGACCCGCAAGCCCTGTCGGTGCGGCTTTGGCTAACGGGATGACGATTGATGCGGTTGATGCCCATGATGGACAGAAATTAACAAAGGGGCATATCGGTTGTGGTGTGATCCCCGGACTTATTGCTATTGCCGAAGCAGAGGGCAAATTGAATAGCGAGGAGATCATGACGGCGCTGGTGATTGGTTATGAGTTTGGTACTCGTGCAGGTATCAGCCTTCATGCCAGTGTTAAAGATTATCATACCTCTGGTGCGTGGATCGCGGTTACGGTGGCGGCTATTGGTGCGCGTGTGATGGGATTGAACGCTGAAAAAACGCGTCATGCGATGGGCATTGCAGAATACCACGGCCCCAGAAGCCAGATGATGAGGTGTATTGATTTTCCTACCATGGTGAAGGATGGCTCTGGATGGGGCGCAATGGCAGGGGTTAGCGCCGCTTATCTAGCGGCGGATGGTTTCACAGGCGCGCCAGCGATTAGCATAGAGGCCAAAGAGGTAGCGCCCTATTGGTCTGATCTTGGTCAGCATCATTATATGAATGAGCAATATATCAAGCTCTATCCGGTTTGCCGTTGGGCGCAACCAGCGGTGGAGGCCGTGCTAGAGCTGGTTCGGCAACACGGCCTTACGCCTGATCAGATCGTGGCTATTGATATTGAAAGCTTTGATGAGGCGGTGCGATTATGCGCCATGGCAGAAACCACCGAGGAGGCGCAATATTCCTTGCCCTTTTCGGTCGCCGCCGCGGCGTTGCGTGGCACCATTGGCATAGATGAGATATCGGATGCTGGACTGAAAGATGAGAATATTCAAGCTATGGCAAGGAAGGTGCGAATTTCTCCAGATGATGATTTTAACGCCTCTTTTCCGCGCCGCCGTATCGCAAGGGCAATCATTGAAACTACCGATGGACGGCGCCTGATATCCGAGCCAACCGAAGCCCAAGGAGACCCTGAGGAAGCGGTTAGTGATGCCGTCATTCAGGAAAAGTTCAGGATAATGGCAGGGCAGAGATGTGATCATAGCCATTGTCAAAAGCTTGAACAGGCGCTTGGGCACGGTCAGGATTTGCCAGATATTGATGCCTTGCTTAGGTTGATGCGTTAAAGCCTATCACTTTGATCAGATTAGTGAAAATTGGCTTAGGTGAAAAATATCTTCACCAAAAATAAAATTTGCGCTAATTTATAAGGTAGGTAATGGAACAAGATGGAGTGATCATTGGCTGACGATGTATTTATTGACCCGTCGGATCGTTACGGTCTTCCGGGTTGGACATATTTCAATTCAGATCTGTTTGAAATGGAGGCGGAGACTTTATTTCGCCGCCACTGGCAATTGGTGTGTCATGTTAGTGACTTGCCCGAAAAAGGCCAGTTTTTGACATTTGATCTGGTTGATGAGCGCGCCATTGTCATTCGCGGTGATGACGGCGTTGTGCGCGCGTTTCACAATCTTTGTCGTCATCGTGGCTCGCGTGTGGTTTCCGAAGAAAGCGGCGTCTGTAAAAATGCTATTGTCTGCCCATTTCATGGTTGGAGCTTTAATCTTGATGGAACTTTGCGCGGCCCTGCGCAACCTCGTAGTTTGCCAAAACTTGATCCGGTGGAATGGGGCTTAAAACCCATTGAGTGTGAGATATGGAACGGCTTTGTCTTTATTCGGTTTAAGCCCGGACACCAGCCATCTATGCATGACATTTTGGCGCCGCATGATGCGCTGGTCAAACAACATCGCCTCAATGATCTGGTCTCGTGCCAGCCTCCATCGGTGAGTGAGAATTGGGCGGTGAACTGGAAAGCTATTCGGGATGTTGATAACGAAGGCTATCATGTTCCTATGGCGCATCCGGGACTGCAAGACCTTTATGGTAAGGATTATAAAGATTGTAGCTTGGTTGGTGACACCTCACTTTCTATCGGGAATTTCAACGAAACTCCCGGATCATTATGGTCGGTGAAACTCTATCGCAAAATGGTCGAACAACTGCCAGAACCATGGGCATCCTTGCCTAAAGCGTGGGTTTATCTGTTTATTTTCCCAAACCAAGTGATCGGATTATACCCTGACAGTGTCATGTTCTATCAGGATATACCCGTTACCGTTAACGAAAGCCGCCAGCGTTATGCGGTTTATGCTCGCCCTGATGAGGACCGTATCACACGTGCGGCACGGAAACTGTCTAGCCGCATTGATCAGATCACCGGCGTTGAAGATATGCAACTGATTGAATGGACATACGAAGCCATGCGGTCAAGTGCGTTTGATGGCATTTTGCTATCAGAACTCGAAGCTGGGGTGGGGCAATATCACAACCGATTGAAATCGATGTTTCCAGTGATGAAAGCGGCGGATGAACCATCTTCAAATGAGCTGGCACGTTATCATCAGGATTAATCCTTGGCAGGTATCTATCGCCACTACCAACGAAGCAAACGCCAGCCTGCTAATGCCCCGATGATCATGGAAATGATCATCCCTAACGCATACCAGATGCCGTAAAACATAGGGTTGTCCTCGGTACAAAAATTGGCATAAACGATGGTGGCAATAGCGCCAGCAATAATCCCTGCCTGTGTTCCAGCCATGATCGGCTGGCTTGGCGCGCCGCGCCGAAGAACAAGAATTTGTGCTGATAAAACCACCACCGCCAGCATAGGAATTAACAGAATACACCTTATCATACTGCCGCCTTGGATAAGGGCTGCCCAATCATGCGCTGGATGTAGGAAAAGGTGGATAACAACCATCATTGGTAAAATGGAAATGATAACCAACGCCATCATCAGCCGCAAAAGCCGCATTTCTGTTTCGGGGTGGCAAACATAAGAAAAGCCGGGCAATAGAACCAGTATCGCCATTAATGGCAAAACCTGTTTCAACATAACCTCAGGCTGATAAAAAAATACCTCGTAATCGGGCCGCAATTCCATCCAACCTAGAAACGCCGCGATCATGGTAAGGCCAATGATAAGCAAAATGCCACTGGTCAGCATCAAACGATAGAATTGCTTAAGCGGCAGAGTTTGCGGCCTTGTTTCAACATCTCTACTTAACAAAAGAATGGTGTCATCAATTTTTGTCATATTGACGTCCTTTCATGCTGGTTTGGCGAATAGCGTCCAGTTGTTTTAAGCCACGGTGAAAGGCAATCCGAACAGCGTTCTCTGTCATGTCCAATTCAATCGCGGTAGTTTCAATATCTTTTCCTTCAATACCAATAGCGCGGGTTACCTTGCCAATTTGGCCACTCAATTTCCCCACCATATTAGCTAGATCAATGGCATCAGACGGATCAGAGAGATAGACGCTAATGTCGTCTCCATGGTCGTCAAGGGATGTCGTCTTTTGGCGACCTAACCGGCGCAAGTGATCAATCGTGCGGTAGCGTGATATTGCCCCCACCCATGGCAATACAGGTTGATCCATGCGCCAAGTATGGCGTTTCTGATGAATAGCAAACAGAATATCCTGTGCAATATCTTCTTTTTCCGCCGCCACCCCATAGGGCATAACGCGATCAATCTGTCTGCGGATGAAAGGCATGATATCCTGAAGGAATTTGCGATAGCTGATCTGATCGCCATTCATTCCTGCGCGCATCAATACCGAAAGATGATTCTCCGTTGTTTGTGACATCCACCTGCATCTAACTGCGATTAATTGAGTTTGTTGGCACCTGCTAGGTTTTGCAAAAATAATCGATTGATTATAACCTTTGCCAGCAGGATCAACAATACGCATCTCAGTCATAAGCGGTATCCTATTTTACAGGTTTTGATCTCATCCGTTCCAAAAGGCCATCAAGCGAGATTTTGCCGCCACCAGTCGCCATCAGTGTTACCAATAGAAATCCCCAAAACAGGCGTTGATCCAAAATGCCAGTGGCCTGATGATCAAATAATCTGCCGATAGCAACGCCATGACCGGTGACATCCACCAGCGTCATAACAACAATAAAGCCAAGCATTCCTGCCGCCGCCAATCGGGTAAATAGACCAAGGACAATCAATAGAGGCAGGATAATCTCACCATAAGTGCCTGCCATGACAATGAGCCATTCAAACCAGCTAAAGGCGGCAGGGTTATAGCCTGTTGCCGCGGCTTTTCCCGGTAGAATCTGGGCGTAAGCACCAATGGAAGGTGAAAATAAATGATCACCAAATTTAGTGAAAGCCGAATTGATAAAGAACACCAAAAGACTGCAAGCAAACACTAACCTTGCTAATACAGGTAAGGAAGGTGTTAATAGCGCGTGTGATAAGCGGTTAAATTGGCAATACGCCATAAGGATCATGTTCATGTGAACTCCTTTGTTTCCTTTAATAAGAGCGAGGATGACATATCAAGCGCAAGGCTCATCCATTTCTGGATATCTTGAACGAAATCAGCCGTGACATAATTAGCCGCCTGCCTATTGCTTTGGCCATTTTGAAGCGCGGTCAAAAAGGTATGACATTCAGGGTTGATCACAAAAGTGGTAACGGTGTTTCTGTGGCGGATCATGGCAATATGCTGACCTTCGTCTCTGATCTGATGATCAAGATGACCTTGATTGGCATACCCGATATCAAAGATGGGAAAATCTGAGTACATCAACTGAAAAGAGGGATGAAAATTGACATTTGCATTGAGAAGCGCAAGGGCCTCGCTTGGCACGGTTGTGCGATCCAGAAAAGGCGTATCAGCGGCGTGGAGTGATAGCCGTTGATGATATTCCAGACGCGCGATATCAGCTAAATAAGGCAGGGACGCGGCAGGCTCAAACTTATCAATGAAACCGGGAAAATCCTCACCGTAAAATACCATGACAGGCGAAGACGGCGGATGGCGATAAATAAATGCCTTGGCCATATGACCAAAAAATTCATCACCAACTAATGCTAAAACAACAGGAAAACCATCTTTTAGGTTATTGATCAGGCTCATCATATGGTTGTTACGATAAACATTAAACCGTTTCATATCGGTTTGCCCATCATAGCGGACAACACCTGTTGGCGGTTGCTGTTCAGGATGGGTTAGGGCGGTTGCAAACGTATTATGCCAAAGCGTGCTGGTCATGCTGACCTCCTTGCTGACGCTTATATTTTTTATGGTTTCTATGACGCTGATCCAGTATCAACCCGGCTTTGACCGCTTCTTTTTGCAGAATATGCCACTCAGGGACATCATTATCCCATTCAATCAGCGTTGGTTTAGCACCATGCGTATCAATAACATCACGGTAAAGTTGCCAGACGGCAGCAGCAACATGGGCAGAATGGCTGTCTATTAGTAACGGTAACCCGTTTTCGTCTTCGTCCACGATATGCCCGCCTAGATGAATCTCACCGACCTGATCCATTGGCAGGCCATCAAGATAATCCCATGCGCTGGTATTTTGGTTTTGGGTTGATATATAAACATTGTTGATATCCAGCAATAAACCGCAACCTGTCTTTGTGATGATGGCGGAAATAAACTCTGCCTCGCTCATCTCATGGTCGGTAAAATGAACATAAGTCGATGGGTTTTCGATCAGAATCTGGCGATTGAGTGTATCCTGCACCTGATTAACATGATCAATCACATGGCTTAGCACCGCGTTTGTATAAGGCAGAGGAAGCAAATCATTATAAAAGACCTGATCATGGGTACTCCATGCCAGATGTTCCGAAAACATGGCTGGATTTAGCCAGTTTAATAAGGTTTTGAGGCGGTCAAGATGCGCGGTATCAAGCGGCTCTGGGCCACCAATAGAAAGTCCAACCCCATGACAGGATATCGGAAAATCTTTTGCCAGTTCTTCGAGCATCGCCTTTTGTGGGCCACCATCCACCATATAATTCTCGGCATGGATTTCAAACCAGTTCACACCATTTGAATCAAGAGCGATTCTTGAAAGATGTTGCGGCTTAAACCCAACACCAACCTGAACGGGTAATCTGTTTTGTCGTGATGTTTTGACCAAGGAACAAATCTCCGGTGATAAGAGAGAAGGCTGGCACCACCAGAAGGAGTGCCAGCTAGGGTAATGATGTTATGATCAGGATTGTGGGAGATCGCGATCAATAGCGTGCATTGAGCCGCGGCGAGGGGTGCCGTCAGCCATGGCAGGCAATTTCATCTTTGTGCAAGTTCCAGCAGGAACTAATGACCAAGCATTACCCTGATAATCAACACTTGAGGTTCCCGCACAGGTCGTGCCAGGGCCAGCGGCGCAGTCATTCTGACCAGCCAGCGAAACACCGTAGCATTTCTCGTTTGTATCAGTGTCACCAGCAAAGGCAGGCAGAGATACCCCGGCGATAGCAGCCGTTGCGGCGGTGGCGAGAACTAACTGTTTGATATGACCATTCATGATTTATCCTTTCATGCTCTGATCCATTTACTGGATCAATATTGGGTTTAAGTCGTTACAATCTGGAAGATGTTTTGAGCTTCCATTAATGGTATTCGTTTGCGCTGATCTATTTATTTCAAAAAAAATAAATTTATTCTTTTTGTAGATTTATCCTTAAAAACTATGGATAATCATTTTTGTTGTTTGTTTTAAAACTACAAAGGGTCTTCATGTCAGCTCTGGGCATAATGCAATCAAAAATAAAACATTCCTTACCCGGATGGCGATTAATTGGCGGGCCGTTTTTATTTGGTTTTCTGCTTTTGTTGACGCCGTTGTTTTTAATGGTCGCGCTTAGTTTATGGACCCAAAATTATCTTGATCTTGACCGAACCATTACCCTTAATAACTACCGTGAAATCTGGTCGCATCCGGTCTATACCTTTTTGATCAAGCGCTCGGTGCTGATTTCGCTGTCGGTAACACTCATTACCGTTTTGCTGGCCTTTCCCATGGCGTATTTTATTTCCTTTTATGGGGGAAAGCGCAAAGCCCTGTGGCTGTTTTTGATCACTATCCCATTTTGGACCAGTTATCTTCTGCGGATATTTTTATGGAAAATTATCCTTGGTTATAATGGGGTCGTGAACTCTGGCTTGCAGTCTTTGAATCTGATTGAGGAGCCGTTATCTTTCATTCTTTATAACGCTAACGCCGTGGTTATTGCACTGGCCCATGCGTGGGCGCCTTTTGCCATTTTGCCCATTTTTGTTGCCCTAGAACGGGTGGATCGCACCATGCTGGAGGCGGCCAAAGATTTAGGTGATAACGCTATTCGCCGTTTCATCCGTGTGACATTGCCTCTATCTATGCCTGGGATTATATCGGCCGCCCTGATCGTCTTTATTCCAACAATTGGTGATTATGTTACGCCGCGTCTTGTTGGCGGCACGGATGGTCTGATGGTCGCCAATATGATCCAAGTTCAGTTTGCCAAGGCGAATAATGCCCCCCTAGGGGCGGCATTAGCGATTACCTCATTGATGATAGTTGTGATTATTGCGATGGCATTTTTGTTCTTCAACAGGCGTTATCTGCGGAGGCAAGTATGAAAAGCAAAGCTCCGATTGCGCTATTTTCGTTTGTTGTTATCTATCTGATTTTTCTCTATGCGCCGATTATTCTTTTGCCGTTGTTTGCCTTTAATGACAGCTCTATTATCAGTTTTCCCCTTAGTGGATTTACCTCAAAATGGTTTGTTGGGCTCTGGTATGAAGAAACGATGCACAGAGCTTTGAAAAACTCGCTCATCATTGCCGTAGTCTCATCGGTGATCAGCACGATTTTTGGTATTCTGACGGCGAGGGCGCTGGCCAGACATCAATATATTGGAAAAAAACCAATGTTTGGGTTGATTATGGCCCCGCTATTCCTGCCAGAGATTATCATTGGGGTATCACTGTTGATCGTCATGATTCAAATTGGGCTAACCCTAAATATTTGGACAGTGATCATTGGTCATGTTTTGATTATCACGCCGTTTTCGGTGTCTATTCTGGCCGCCGCTTTCAACAATATGGATCGTAGTCTAGAAGAAGCGTCGCTTGATTTGGGGGAAACCCGTTTTGGCACGTTCCGCCGGGTTATTTTGCCGTTGGTAACACCGGGAATTATTTCCAGCTTACTTATCGGCTTTACGATATCGCTGGATGAGTTTGTTATTGCCTTTTTCCTGACAGGGATTGAACCTACTTTGCCAGTGTATATTTGGGCGCAGTTAAGGTTTCCGTCAAAACTGCCGGGCATTATGGCGCTTGGCTTTATCCTGCTTGTCCTATCGCTAGTGCTTTTGGCGTTGTTTGAGTTTTTCCGCCGACGCTCCGAAGCACTGACCAGCGGCAAACCATCTTCTGAACATCAATAGACAACCGCGCCTGATCGGGAAGGAACATCACATGAGCTCACCATCATCCGCATCGCAAAACCAACAAGGGTCAGTTATGGTTCAACTGTCCTCTATCCGGAAAAGCTTTGATGAGCTGGAGGTGGTGAAAGGCGTTGATCTGCAAATTGGGGCAGGTGAGTTTTTCTCACTGCTTGGGCCATCTGGCTGTGGAAAGACCACATTATTACGGATGATTGCCGGGTTTGAGGCACCAAACGAAGGCCATATTACCATTGATGGACAAGCGATGGATGACGTGGACGCCAATGAACGCCCTACTAATATGGTTTTTCAATCCTATGCCATTTTCCCCCATCTCAGCGTTGGTGAAAATGTTGCCTATGGTTTGAAAAAACAACGTCTAGCAAAGCATGTTGAACGCCAGCGCGTAGATGAAATGCTCAAACTGGTTGATCTTGAAGGGCTTTATAGTCGGCCTTCCTATGCGTTATCAGGTGGCCAGAGACAGAGGGTTGCGCTGGCAAGGGCGCTGATCATGGAGCCAAAGGTTCTGCTATTGGATGAGCCATTATCTGCGCTTGATAAAAAACTGCGCGAACATATGCAACAGGAATTGCGCCGCCTTCAGCGTACCCTCGGTATTACCTTTATTCTGGTGACACATGATCAGGAAGAAGCCTTGATTATGAGCGACCGAATCGCGGTGATGTTTGATGGTAATATCGAACAGCTTGGACGCCCGCAGGAAATCTATGAACGCCCTGTGAGTAAGCGTGTGGCATCATTTATTGGTGTTATGAACTTTATTGAAGGTGAGTATATCGGCCGAAAAGGTAAACAGCTAAAAGTGCGTGCAGACGCTCTTGGCGAAGTCTTGCTGGAACAAGAGCAAATGCCAACGGAAATTGAACCCGGACGAGTGACCATTGGCCTCAGACCAGAGATGATGACGGTGCTTTATCATAAATCCGATAAGAGTGAAAAAGAGTTCAACGCCACTGTGGAAAATGTCGATTATTATGGTGATATGACCTATTACACCGTCACCTTGCCTAAATCAGATGATCAGGTGACAATCTCCATGCGAAACACCGCTGGACGCCATGTTTATGAGATTGGGGATAAGGTCAGAATTGGTTGGGGCTCGGCGTCTATGGTAATTCTAGTTTAAGAGACAAAATCATCTTATCACTCAAAGAAAAGGGCGACCCAAAGGCCGCCCTTAATGTTTTGTATAATGTGAACAGGTTTCTAGAAACCAGCCTTGATCAATTCAAACTCGGCAATCATCTTTTCGCGATGTTCCGGTGTTACCGGAGCTTGCCATAATGTGCCTTCTGAGTAACTGGCCAAAGTGCCGAAACCTGCACCCGGTCCATGCTTATCCATGGCGTTAGCGTTGGAATGGCCATAGCCCCATTCATTGATCATGTAAGCTCCTGATTCTTCATCAAGCCAAGCATTGAGAAAGTCATAAGCTTTATCTTTGCTGCCTTGACCATCTTTGAGCAGAACATAACCGCAGAGCCATGTGGATTTACCTTCGGTGGTGTCCTCATTGATAGCGACAGGCTGGCCTTCGCTCTCAAGAATAACGCCAACCTCATTCCATGACCATGAGAGGGTAACCTCACCACTAGCCATCAGGGTTCTAATTTCGGCGCCATCAGCCCAATATGTCCGCATATTGGCGTGAACTTTCCGCAAGAAGTCGGAGGCTCGCTTGAAATCAGCGTCAGTGGCTTTGTTCCAGTCTTTAACGCCTGTGGCAAGATAACCAAGTGCGTAAGCATCATCAACATTATCAGGAATAGAGATTTTTCCTGCGAATTTTGGATCAGCAAAAGACTGCAAGCTCGCGGCGTCTGCCTCGCTTACCATATCGGTACGATAGGTCAGTGCAGTTAAACCCCAATCAACAGGAACAACCCATTGATTACCATTAGTGTTGAAGCCATCAATGTTTTTGAACTCAGTGATAACTTCATCCCAGCGAGACAAGCGTGAGGTATCAATAGGCTCTAGCAAACCTGCTTCGCGCCACTTCACAACACTTTGTGAGCATGGATGACCAAGATCGGCGCGGAAACCGGCACGCATCTTTTGAAAAGCTTCTTCTTCATCGGTGAAGAAACTGTAAGTTGGTTCTGACCCATGCTTTTCAATATAATCAGGGAAGAAGTTGGGGTCTTCGTATCCACCCCAATCAAACACGATCAATTCTGAGTCTGCGGCTTGGGCAGGTCCTAGCAATCCAAGAGTGCTAACTGCGGTAGCCATTAAAATATGCTTTAATTTTACCATGATTTTCCTCCATTTTTTTCTAAAACTATTATGGCAAGATTTATTTCTTATGCAATAGCCTTATTGTATAGGCCTTATATATTTTTACCCAAACAAATGGGGTTACGCTTGCATATTTTCTTGCACTTCAATTATTGAGGTTTCAAGAATATCAAACATAGTGTCGATTTCATCACGGGTAATAATCAGTGGCGGTGAAAACACGCACATATTGATAATTGGTCTGACAAGAAGCCCGCGTTTTTCACAAGCTTCGTCCATCATCGCACCAAAATTGGTATCAATTCTAAGTCGGGCTTCCTCTGATGCATCGGTTGAGGCCAGACCTTCAAGGCAACCCAAGAGACCAACACCGCGCGCATCGCCAATGATGTCATATTTGTCACCAATCTGACGCAATCTTTCTTGAAAATAAGGTGATATCTCACGCACGTGTTCCAAGATGCCTTCACGTTCCATAATATCCATATTGGTCAAAGCCGCGCGTGCCGCCACCGGATGCCCGGAATAGGTATAACCATTGGTAAAAGGGTGTGAGCCGTCAATATGGTCAAAGCCTTCAAAAAGAGCATCTGAGATAATCGCCGCCCCCATCGGAATATAGCCAGAGGTTAACCCCTTAGCGCAGGTAATGATATCAGGCTGAATATCAAACACCGCTTCAGATGCGAACCAATGCCCCATGCGTCCAAAGGCGGTCACAATCTCATCCGAAATATAGACAATATCGTATTGGCGGCATAATTCGCGTGTCCGCTTATGGTAACCGGGGGGCGGAATAATCACACCTCCGGATGCCAAAACAGGTTCAGCAATAAAACAGCCGATATTCTCAGCACCAACAGACAGGATACGGTCTTCCATGTCTTTGATTTTAGCATCACACCAGTCATCAAGGCTCATGCCTTTTGGTCGTAAATACGGGTTGATATTTGGCAACATAGAAACAAGGTCTCTATGTGTATCCATGAACCGTCGATCATGTTCGCGCCCTGTGCCAGACACACTAGCCGCTAGATAAGATGATCCGTGATAGCCTTTCTCACGGCATAGGATCGTTTTCTTTTGCGGGCGGCCCATGATATTGTTGCGATATTGAACAAAGCGCAAAGCGGTATCCACCGCGTCAGAACCTCCGTTAGTGAAAAACACATTATTGAGATCACCGGGGGCTTTATCCGTAATATTTTTTGCGAGCAAGGCAGAAGTTTCGTTACAAGTGAACCAAGGGCTTGAGTAAGTCATCTTCATCACTTGATCAGCAATGGCGTCTGCCATTTCGCGGCGACCATATCCGATGTTGACGCACCACATTCCGCCGGGGCCATCAATCAGCTTATTGCCATGACCATCCATAAGATAGATGCCATCAGCGCTTGAAATTTGGGTCATCTCATAAGGATCGTTTGTCAAATCAGTCCACGGATGGATGAGATGTTCTTGATCCCAATACTGTACCTGATCTGTGGTGATAGTATCATTCTTAAGGTCTTTTTGAGATGGTGTTGTCATGATCCAACGCATAATTGTTTAAAAAAATATCATGACAGGCCACCTAATAAGTGTCAATCACTGTCAATTTTGCGGTTGTCATGATCAGATTTTTGTTCTGGCAGAAAGGGTTTTACCCCTGATGGAAGCGAGGGTGGCACAGGGATTTTATCACGGCGCGGCGTGACGAGTGCTAACCCAGCCAGCATAACTAACAACGCCAACCATACGCTGGCAGAATAGCTGTCATCAAAGATAATGATCCCCCAGAACACCCCTGACAGTGTCACCATATAGCCGACCTGTGATGCAAACACAGGGCCAGCGCTAACGATAAGAAAAACAAAACTCGAATAAGCAACAGCAGAGATGATGGCACTTCCTATGATCGACCATTCTAATTGCCCCGGCGGAAAATGGGGGATGAAAAGATGATCAAAATAAATCGCCAGTGGCAATAAGATGAGCGCCGCCATCAGATTCATTCCAACTGATATTCTGATAGGCCCTAAATCTTCTGGCTGATAGCGATCAATAATGATGTTTTCAAACGCATAACTGGCCGCCCCAAGACAGGACATTAACACCCAGAAGACGGCGCGGTCATTCGGAAGACTGCTTTCAGGTAACACCAGCAAAAGGATACCAATGGCCCCAGCCACCAAACCGCATAATTTGAAATATGATACTTTTTCAAGCCTGATCAGCAAGGCAAGACCATAAGTCAGCATGGGAACCAGCGTATCGGCAATGGAGAGAATCCCCGGCTGAACATAGCGCGAAGCTGAATAAAAAATCACCCCCGGCAAGAGAACACCACTCAAAGCAATAGCCAATACCAGCCGCAAATGATGACGCCTAATGCCTAGTGACCCATTGCGGATATACGCATAGATAAGCAGAAAAACACCACTAAGAAAAGTTTGCCAAAAAGCAATGCCAAGCACCGCCGCGCCAGTATTCGTCGCTAGCTTGGTCAGCGAAAACGAAAGCCCCCAGACAGTTCCTGTTGTGATCAGGATAAGCCACGGCCAAAAATGCCAGATGCGGGCCATCATATCGCAGCCTTCAGACTTTCCTCAATATAGATTTGGCGTAAGGTGGAGGCATGATGACCGGGTTTGCCCGTGCCGATATCCTGACCATCAATGGAAACCACAGGCATAACATAGGTTGAGGCAGAAGTAATAAACGCTTCATCCGCTGCCAACGCCTCATCAAGGGTGAAAGGGCGTTCTTCAATTTTCATCTGGCGAGCTTGGGCGTATTTCAACATGGATGCGCGAGTAATACCATGGAGGATATCATTAGACAGATGACGGGTAATAATCACGCCATCTTTAATAATATAGGCATTATTCGAAGTGCCCTCGGTAATGGTGCCATCCTCAATCATCCAAGTATCGTCAAAACCTAAACGGATGGCGGTGGTCTTGGCGATAGATGGATAAAGTAATTGCACCGTTTTAATATCTCGCCGCTTCCAGCGCAGATCTTCCATCGTCATCACGGCCCAACCTTTATCAACTGGCATCTGGCGTGGGTCTGGCTTTTCTTGAGTGAACAACACAATCGTTGGCGTGATGCTATCACCTTCGGCATAGAGGAAATCGCGGTCGCCGGGGTTGCCGCGAGTAATTTGAATATAGATGCCGCCATTAACGAGGTGATTGCGGGCAATCAGCTCCCGATGAATATCTAGCATATTCTGTCTATCAGGATCATAAGCGATATCAAGCTCACGCAGAGAACGGCGCATCCTTTCCAAATGCCCGTCAAACTCAATCATCTTGCCTTCAATAACGGCAGTGACTTCATAAATAGCGTCCGCCATCAGAAAACCGCGATCAAAAATTGAGACTTTGGCGTCGTCCTCAGGCAGATAATCGCCGTTGATATATACTATTCTGGACATAGTGTTTCCCGATATGATTAACCGAATATCTATATTTACCACATCACTTTACCCTTGGGGCGATAAGAGGCAAAATAAAAAAATCATTTCAACTTGCATGAGATAACGAGCTGATGATTCTGTTTTCTGCCAATTTAGGTTTTCTTTGGAAAAATCTTGCCCTTCCTGATGCTATTCGTGCCGCGCATAGGCATGGTTTTGATGCGGTGGAATGCCATTGGCCTTATGCTACCGATCCATCAGAGGTAAAAGCGGCGCTGGAAGAAACAGGTCTGCCGATGCTGGGGTTGAACACTCCGCTTGCCCAAGATGAGGTGGGTAATTTTGGCCTTGCGGCCATACCGGGGCGCGAAAAGGAGGCGCAGGAAGGGGTATTGCAGGCGCTGAATTATGCAACAGAGATCGGCGCCATGGGTGTTCATGTGATGGCAGGTAAGGCCGAGAAAACCGCCAAGGCCGAAATATGCCTGACCGCGTTGCTATCTTTTGCTGCTGAGGCCGCAGACAATCTAGGTATTGAGATTTGGATTGAGCCGATTAATCCCATAGATGTTCCCGGATACTATCTTAATCATTGTGATGAGGCGCTGGCGCTGATTGAGGCGGTTGACAAGCCAGCTCTGGGCTTAATGTTTGACTGTTATCATGTCGGCAAGCAAGGTGGAGATATTCAGCGTGAGCTTGCCAAATGCTGGCCCCATATCCGGCATATTCAAATTGCTGGAGTGCCTGACCGAGGTGAGCCTGACCAAGGCAGCGTATCATATGATGAAATATGCCATGATCTATTTAGGCGTGGCTATCAGCGTTATATTGGTGCCGAATACCGGCCACGGCAATCGGTTGAACAGGGGATAGGATGGTTAAGCGGTTTGCGTCAAGCGTTATCAGAGGATTGAAGCTGACGCTCGCGCCATACAATAATCATTCCGGCGCCGATGATAATAAATACGCCGGGGATTAATTGATTAAATGGAGCCTCAGCAAAAAAGAGATAGCCAAGGACAAACGATATCGGGATGCCGAAATATTCAAAAGGTGCCAACTGCCCCGGATCAGCTAAACGATATGAGCTTACGAGACAAAGCACACCAACGCCGCCGCATAACCCGACGCCCATAAACATCACCCAGTTCATCGCGGTGTTAATCGGCAGAGGAGTGCTGAAAGCGTAAAGCAGAATGACAGAAAATATCAACGTGAAGATTTGGGTTACAAGCTGAATGGCGCTTGAGCTGACATCTTCGGGAAATAAACGCACGGTGATTGACGATAACGCATATCCCATCGCCGCTAATACAGGTAGCAACGCATAAATGGTAAAGGCATCACCACCCGGTTGCATGACCAGCAATACCCCAAGAAACCCAATAAGAACCGCCGACCACCGCCAGAACCCAACTTTATGACCCAGAACAGGAACCGATAACGCGGTAATAAACAATGGCCCGATAAAGGCCAGCGTTGTCGCCGTGGCAAAGGCAATATAACTCAGCGCCGTATAGTAGCAGATTTGAGCCAGATTTACGCTTAATGCCCGGAAGATTGTTAATAAGATTAAGCGCGGTGTTATAAGGGAGCTAAGATCGCCTAAAGATCGGCTGACCAAAACAAATAGCAACGCCGGAATGACCCCAAACAGGTTGCGCATGGTGCTAATTTGATAAATGGAAAAATCTGCGCTTAAGAACCTGACAAGAACCCCCATCAAATCAAATGCCAAAATTCCAAATAGGATAATCGCGATAGCGCGATAAAGATGTGATAATCGAAAGGATGATGGCATAAAATTCACAAATTATAATTAGAAACAAGTAAAGCATAGTCGCTTATGCGGCTATGTTCCAGTTGATTAACGGTTCTGTCTTAAACTAGGTCAATTCAAGCGAAAATATATCAGCGTTTTTCAAGGCTATGAATTTAAGTGCAAATTAAGCTTTTTTCCGCTTCTTATCATCAGCCAGAGCAATCACTGGGCTCATGCGGGCAAGAATACGATCACTTAAGTGGCATTTGACCTGATGGCCATTTTTGAGGGTTCTGGTTTCCGGCAATGTGGTTTCACAAAGATTGTCTTTAACATCGGATTTATAACTGCACCGTGTCTGAAACGGACAACCCGAAGGTGGATTCATCGCTGATGGAATATCCCCATCCAAGACAATTCGCTTGCGCTTAATCCGTGTGTCGGCAATGGGAACAGCGGAAAGTAACGCCTCGGTATAGGGGTGATAAGGTGGGCTAAAGACCTGATCTGTTGTTCCTGCCTCAACAATATGCCCTAGATACATGACAATAACGCGGTCGGACAGATAGCGGACAATAGACAAATCATGGCTGATAAATAAAAGGGTTGTTTTGTTGCGCCGTTGAATTTCCATCAGCAATTCTGTTACCGCCGCCTGAACCGAGACATCAAGCGCGGATACTGGTTCATCCGCCACAACAATCTTAGCATCTCCAGCAAAGGCGCGGGCGATACCAACACGCTGTTTCTGTCCACCAGAAAGCTGGCGCGGCATCCGGTTGGCAAACTCTCTTGGAAGCTTGACCATATCCAGCAATGTCAGCATCCGTTCATTCCGGTCGGCATCATTCTCACCAATGTTAAACACCTCAAGGGCGCGGATGATCTGACGACCAACTGTCATTGACGGGTTAAGCGTGTTAAACGGGTTTTGGAACACCATTTGCACCGATGATACGGTTTTTGTTGATCTTTCTTCAATGGGAATATCTTGGATATCATCACCGAGCATGGTGATTTTGCCTTCTGTGGCGGTTTCCAGCCCTAGCAAGAGTTTTGCTAAAGTGGATTTGCCGCAACCTGATTCGCCCACAATAGCAACGGTTTCAGATTCATGAGCGATAAAGTTAATGGTTTCATTGGCTTTGACCAATTTGCTGCCGCCAGAACCAAAGAGCGCATTTGCCGTGACGCGATAATATTTTTTCAAATCACTGATATCCAGAACCACTTCGCCTTTATCCGTATCCTCTTGGGTATCTTTGGCGGCTATGGCCTCATCCCAGTTGATATCATCAAAGCGCAGGCATCGGCTGTTATGGCGTGTCCGCTTATTAACCTCAGCCATAGGAATTGCCATTTTGTTGCATAGGCCTTCTTTGAAATAAGAACAGCGTGGGCCAAAATTACATCCGTCCGGGCGTTCATGCGGCAAAGGAAAATTACCCGGAATAGCCACCAATGGGCGCGAGTTTTTATCAGCGCCGGGGAGGGGAATAGAACGGAACAGGGCTTGGGTGTAAGGATGGCGCATATTGTCAAAGACATCCTTAACATCGCCTGTTTCAACAGCTTCACCAGAATACATGACACAGATACGGTCACAGACATCCATTACCAGCCCTAGATTATGGCTTATAAATAGCATTGAAGTGCCGTAACGTTTGCCCAAATCTTTGACCAGATCAACAATCCCGGCCTCAATCGTGACATCTAACGCGGTGGTAGGTTCATCAAGTATCAGCAAAGAAGGTTTGGACATCAGCGCCATAGCAATCACAATACGCTGTTGCTGGCCACCTGAAAGTTGGTGAGGATAAGCTTGAAGAATACGGTCTGGATCAGGCAAACGAACATCCTCAACCACCTGCCGCGCCAAATCCATAGCATCAGATAAGCTCATATTCCCGTGGATCATCGGCACTTCAGCTAATTGCTGACCAATTTTCATGGCAGGATTGAGTGACGCCATAGGCTCCTGATAGATCATGGCAATCTCAGACCCACGGATCTGGCGTAATTCCGCGTCACTCATCTTGGATAGGTCTTGACCTTTGAACTTAATAGAACCACCAACAACACGGCCATTTACCCCTAAATCCTGCATGACTCCAAGGGCAACCGTGGATTTTCCGCAACCAGACTCACCAACAAGCCCCATGGCCTCACCCGGCATGACGGTGCAAGAGAAATCCATCACCGCGGGAATTTCAAACTTACGGGTAAAGAACGAAATTGACAGTTGATCAATTTCTAGGATGGGTTGAACCGCTTGTCCTTTTTTGGTGGCCATGGTTCTGCTCCTAATCCTTGAGGGATTCTTCTCGCAGACCATCAGCAAGAAGATTAAGCCCAAGCACCAATGACATTAGGGCAATCGCCGGTGGCAGGGCAGGGTGAGGGTAAATAGACAGAAGTTTCCGGCCATCATTAATGGTAGAACCCCAATCTGGACTTTCTGGGCTAACGCCAAGACCAAAGAAGCCAAGGGTTCCTAGCAAGATAGTGGTATAGCCAATACGAAGGCAGAAATCCACGATCAGAGGCCCACGGGCGTTAGGCAGAATTTCCCACAGCATAATATACCATGACCGTTCGCCGCGTGTTTGGGCGGCGGCAACATATTCACGCGTTTGAATATCCAGTGTAATGCCGCGTACAATCCGGAATACGGTGGGGGAATTAACAAAAACAACAGAAACAAACACATTAAGCAAATTGGGGTCCATATAAAATACCCCAAGCGGATCAGCATTAAACGCTAACCCCGAATATGCCCAAAGGCAGATGATTAAGGTAATACCGCAATAGAGATTTCTCTTGCCGGGTTGATTGAAAAATCGTGACTGGAACAACAGCACCAGAAAAATAATCGGAAAGAGGAACAACACCGCCGCCATAATGGTCGGAATACCAGTTACCCTAATCTCTGGCGTAACAAGAAGATAAAACAGCAGAATAACTGGAAATGCCAAAACCAGATTGGAGATAAAGCTCAAGATCGTGTCGAGCCGCTTACCAAAATAAGCCGCGGGCAAGCCAAGCGTAATTCCAGCCATAAAGGCAAAGGCCGTTGCCGCCGGGGCAATGGTCAAAACATTACGAGCGCCCATTACCATTCGTGAGAACACATCCCTTGCCAGATTATCCCCGCCTAACAGATAAAACTCACCTTCCATCCCGCGAACCGGAGTGCCGGGCACTTTGTTTTTCATGCCTGATACCTGCGCTAAGGGGTCGGCGGTGATAATCACATCTGCAAAAATAGCTGTCAGCACCCAGAACAAAACAAGCGAAAAGCCTATCATGCCAACGCGTGAACCATAGAGTCTGCCATATAGCCCCAAGCGTTCACGAAAGATGCTTGATACCGACATAATCAAGAACATTCCTATCCAAACAGGTATGAATTGGATGAACATTTGAATAATGATTTGTGTCCAGCTTAATGGTTCCATACGAATACCTGCCTCAGGATACCCTGATCTTGGGGTTGAGGAATACATATCCGATATCAGAAATTAACTGAGTCACCAGAACAACGAGAACAGCCACGATTGAGCAAGCCAAGAGCAATTCAATATCATTATTGCCTGCGGCTTGGATCAGTGTCCATCCGAATCCCTTATAGTTAAACAAAGTTTCAACAATAACAACGCCAGTTAAAAGCCACGGAAATTGCAACATGATAACGGTGAACGGAGCAATGAGGGCATTACGAAGCGCGTGTTTGATAACAATGTTGCGAAACGACACGCCTTTGAGACGGGCGGTACGAATATATTGTGCCGTCATCACCTCGGTCATTGATGCGCGGGTCATACGCGCAATATACCCCACGCCATAAAGCGCGATAGTAACAACAGGCAGAGTAAAATTGGCAAAAGTCGCATTATCCATCGCCGAGGTCGCCGTGCCATTAAACCACTTGAGCCCAACGGCGGCACTAGCAAAGATGGAAATAAAGACAACACCTGACACATATTCAGGGGTCGCGGTGGTAATAATTGACAAGGTGGATAAACCACGGTCTGTTCGAGACCCCTCCCGCATTCCGGAAAGCACACCGATAATGAGCGCGGTTGGCACCATCAGCAACATGACAAAACCCATTAACTTGCCAGTCAGTGTTAGGCGCTTGAAGATAATCTCCTCAACCCGGCCTTGAAACAGCGTGGTATATCCAAGCTTGCCTTGAAATACACCGCAGAAAGTAGGGTAGTTGCCATCATCGTCAGCCAGATATTTACAGCGCGCAATAACGCTACCATCTTCTAGGTTGGTATGAACCCATCCCGGCACAACCCCTAACCATTCGCCATAGCGAAGAAACACATTCTGATGATACCCATGCCGATCCAGCCAATTAACAACTTCGGCATCGGTCATCCGATTGTTGGCTTCGGTTTTAGCTAGTTTTTCAAGATTTGGTTCAAGATTGGTCAGAAAGAAAACAACAAAAGTCAGGCACAAGCTCGTCAATACCATTAAGCCTATTCTTTTGATGAGAAACGTCAGCATAATATACCTGAATAATATACTTGAGGATGAAAAACCATGCCGATGACTCGGCATGGTTTATAGATTGAGATAGCTTAGGAGCTAAAGCCCATATACTGATAACGGTTTTCAAAGGTCACGTGCATATCGGCACCTTTGAGATCTTTCCGGATATAACGGAAAATCGCCCGCCAGTATGGCTGAATAGTAACGCCTTCGGATTGAACGATTTCTTCCATCCGGCGCATTACCTTACGGCGTTCATCAGCGTCAGCAATAGCCAGCGCCTGTTCCAACAGGCCATCAAATTCCTTATTGCTCCATCCAAACTCGTTCCAAGCTTCGCCAGAGCGATAAGCCAGAGCATGAACCTGAACACCCAAAGGACGCTGGTTCCAGTTTGTTGATGAGAAAGGATATTTCGCCCAGTCATTCCAGAAAACAGAACCCGGAAGAATAGTTCTTTTCACCTTGAAACCAGCATCACGCAACTGCTGTGCCACGGCATCGGTGGTGTTCTTCCGCCAGTCATCATCAATTGAGATGATTTCATGCTCAAAGTCTTCCATGCCAGCTTCCTTCATCAGCGCAAGAGCCCCGGCAGGGTCATGCTTAAGAGGTGGGAGTTTGGCATATTCAGGGTGAATTGGGCAGACATGGTGGTTTTCAGCAACTTCACCAAGTCCAGCATAACCCAGCTCAAGGCAGACCGCATTATCAACAGCCATGGAAATGGCGCGGCGAACGCGAACATCTGCATATGGCTTCTTGCCGTCAACTTCGGCTTCTTGGTTAGGACGGACAACAATGGTTGAAGCGGTAACAACCTGTGACTTTTCAAATGAGCCAAGGGCGTCCATGACTTCAACAAAGTCACCGGTCATCTGGTGTACCATGTCAACTTCGCCAGATTCGCAAGCGGCAACCCATGCTGATGGGTCTGTGCCATAATCAATAATCTCAATGCGATCTAGGTAAGCGCCATTGCCTTCGTTCCACCATGTGTGGTTGTCGTTACGAACCAGCACGCCTTTAACGCCAACTTCATGGCTCTCAGGAATGTATGGCCCGGTTCCAACAGGATTGTTGACCAGCATATCGGCTGAATTGTCATAAGATTTATGAACGATAGCCGCAGGATAATCCGCCGCACCAACGATGATTGTGATATCAGGCTTTGGCAGGTTCAGACGCATGGTATGTGAGTCAACAACCTCAATCGCACCTTCAATCGCTTTGTTGGTATCTGGATCAATTAGGGTCGCCATACGGCCAGCCATGGAATTACCTTCAACGGACTTATCACACCAGCGCTCAAAGTTATGAGCAACATCAGATGCGGTGAAATCGTCGCCATTGTTCCACTTTACGCCCTTACGGATATTAAGGGTGTATTGGGTGGCATCGCCATTAACTTCCCAGCTTTCAAGCAACTGACCAACGATGCTACCATCAGTTTCATAATGAACGAGGTACTCCAAAAAGCCACGGCAGAAATTAGCAATCTCAGACCAATCCCATGTGCGAGGGTCTTTGAGAGGGCGAACTTCCATTTGGCAACGCAGTGTTCCACCCATTGCAGGGGAGTGACCGCCAGCTTTAGCTGGGGATAGGCCGATCATGGCATAAGCCGCAACGGTGGTAACACCAAGTGCGGTTGCACGGGTCAGGAATTCACGGCGGCTGAGGTCTCCAGCCTTAAATTCCTTTGCATACATTTCCGCCGCATGATGAGTATTTGTGTCTTTAAACGTAGTCGATGACATTTCAATTCCTCCCGTCAAAATTACGTTATTTCTATTAATGTTGAGTTAAACATAAAAACATTGCCTTATCAATGACAGCTATCTGATTACGTCGAAAAATGTCGCTTTTATGCCAATTTTACCTAACCCTATGTAAAGTATTTCTAAATAAAATGTTTAAGAATCGATAAGAAGCACTGAAATCAGTATGTTAAAAGAACTTAGAATTAAGCTGATAAAATCTGTCTTATGTTGCCAATGATGAGGTCATCAGCCGTTGATTAAGTGATGCTAACATAGCATCACATTCCGATAATTGAGATAGGCTGATAAACTCATCTGGCTTATGGCCTTGGTCCATAGAACCTGGGCCGCAAACAATGGTTGGGATACCTAAATCTCGTGAAAACAGGCCGCCTTCTGTTCCAAAAGCAACTTTGATGGTTGCGTTGCTTCCGGTTAGCGATTTCATGAATGTGACTATGTCATGATCCAGCGGTGTGTTCAGCCCCGGATAGCTATTAGTGATGGTCATTTCGATATCGGCTTCGGGCGCAATCTCTCTGGCTTTATCAATCACTGGCGCGATGCGATCTTTTAATATGTCCAAAATCTCCATGGGGTCATCTTCGGCAATATTGCGAATCTCAAATGCTAGACGCGCTTTATGTGGGACAATATTGATCTGAACGCCGCCTTCAAGGATACCTGCATGAAGCGTGGTATAAGGGATATTAAAATCATGATCCTTCGCCCCATTGAGCGCAATCTCGGCCTGAAGTGATCGGATTTCTGCCACCAGATCACAAGCAAGATGAAGAGCATTAAGCGCTGTCGGGGCAAGCGCAGAATGGGCTTCCCTACCACAGCAATCTGCGCGAATGGCTGTTTTTCCTTTATGCCCGGTGGCTAGTTTCATTTCTGTCGGCTCGCCAACAATGCACATAGAGGGGCGAATATCGGTATCTGCCATCATCTGCAAAAGTGAGGGTACACCAAGACAGCCGACTTCCTCATCATAAGACAGGGCAAGGTGAAGAGGCTGAGCCAATGGAAGTTGGCTGGCCGCAATCATGCTGGAAATAGCCGAAGCGACAAAGCCTTTCATATCTGCCGTGCCGCGACCATAAAGACGTCCATCACGTTCTGTCATGGTAAAAGCAGGCAAAGTCCAGTCTTGACCATCAATCGGCACGACATCGGTATGCCCGGATAACATAACACCGCCACTCTGTCCGGGGCCAGTGCTGGCATAAAGATTGGCCTTGGTACCATCGGGGTTGTCAATCACCTCGGCCTTGATACCACAATCATCAAGCAATGCCGCCACATAAGAAATCAAGGCCTTGTTGCTATCCCGGCTGACGGTCGGAAAGCTAATCAACTGGTCGAGAATGGTTAGTGTATCCGTCATGGTTATGCCTATTAGTTCGTTTATACTCGTTCGTTTATACTGGTTTGTTTCTGCTCTGGCCTGTGATGGCCTTAACTGCGCGTGTTCTCATCTATCAGGATGGTCTTCGCGGTATTTCTTGATTACTAATTTAATAAGATCAATCGAAACAACCGACACCGTGAACCATGTCGCAAAATGATCCATCAGATGATCACTGATGAAGGTCTCATCATTTTGACCTTTCTGCTTAGGCTTGGTGTTCATAACGCCTGATCCTCAACCCATAATCCCTAATCAGTTATGATAAGGAAGACCATAACCAGACAATTCTGGCCTGTCTATGGTAATGCGATAACAGAAACGAGCGTTGAGGTTGATTTGATTGACGAGATAACATCATCATGAGAAGCTATTAATTATATTTTCATAATATTAGTAAGGGTAAAATAATGGCTGATATCGTACTTCTTGATGGTGGGCTAGGTCAGGAAATTACTATCCGATCTGGCGTTAATGCTCATCCGCTTTGGTCGATTAAGGTGATGCTAGAGCGACCAGAAATAGTAACAGAAGTGCATCATGATTTCCTCAAAGCCGGGGCAAGGGTCATGGGGTTAAACACCTACACCGCGACACCATCTCGGATGACCCAACATGGTTATGCCGATCACCTGAAAACCGCCCATGAAACCGCGATCCGGCTTGTTCATGATGCCATTTCCCTTTCGGGTATTCCGCGTGATGAGATCAGCGTAGCCGCGTGCTTGCCGCCGTTAGTGGCAAGTTATGTCGCCGAGAAAGCTAAAGGCTATGATAGCTCTTTGGCTGAGTATCGTGAGATTGTCGCGCTTCAGAATGATGGGGCTGATATTTTCTTGGTTGAGACAATGTCTAACTGGCAAGAGGCAAGAGCAGGAATAACGGCGGCTCATGACACTGGCAAGCCTGTATATGTCAGCTTTACCCTTAAGGATGATATGAGTAATCGTCTGCGATCAGGTGAGGAATTGTCCATGGTGGTAGAACAACTGGCGCAAGAACCTGTTGCAGGGGTAATGGTGAATTGCAGTTATCCCGAAGCGGTGACCGCCGCCATTCCTCTATTACGCTCAAGCGGACTTCCTTTTGGCGGTTATGCCAATGGATTTACCTCTATTGAGGCTCTTAAACCCGGCTTGACCTCTGATGAATTAACTGCCCGCAAAGACCTGCCACCTGATCGCTATGCTGAATATGCTTATGGTTGGATTGAAAATGGTGCTAGCATTGTTGGCGGTTGTTGCGAGATTAGCCCCGAACATATTGCGGTTTTAGCCAAGGGGCTGAATGATAAAGGGTACCGGATTACTTCATGTTAAGAAGACGCTGGTGCTATACATAAGGCATCGGACATAACGAGCATAAGAAGATGATCATTGCTATTTCTGGATTGAGACCACTATCTTTTTGGACAAAATTAGAGTTTTGGCGTCATGCGCGGGCCAGCATGGCGGCGGCGCGGACCGCGCAAGGCAATCTTTATGCCGCCAGCTTTAAGGCTGGAGGCTACCGCTATTTTTTATCGGCATGGGCGCATCAAGATGATATGAAAGCCTATGCGAAAGCAGAGCCGCATTTATCAGCGATGCAAGCCTATGAGCGCATAGCCATAGGCAAGCTGTATATTACCGAAAGTGATCATATTCCAACTTGGGATGAGGCTATTTTGATGCTAGAAAAATGGGGGGAATAGCGCCACGTTGAGGCACAGCAAAATAAGCATTCGAAAAAGGATTGAGACCAATGAGTTATCTTACCGAGACGCAAAAGCAGATGTATCAAACCGACGGCTATGTTGCGCCAGTAGATATTTTTTCAAGAGATGAGATTACCGCGATACGCGAAGAACTGGAAGCCGCCGAAGCCAAACATGGTGACGGTTTGCGCGGGCCGGGTCGAAATAACCCGCATCTGGTTTTGCCTGTGTTGGACAGAATTACCCATGAGACCCGTATCCTTGACGCTGTCGAAGATCTGATCGGTCATGATATTCTGGTTTCCAGCACAACCTTATTTATCAAAGAACCTTCAAGTGATGGCTTCATCAGTTGGCATCAAGATGCTCGCTATGTACATATGGAGCCCTATAACTGGGTTACCGCTTGGCTGGCGATCTCTGATGTCGATGAAGAAAATGGATGTATGTACATGATGCCGGGGACGCAAGACGAAGGCATGAAACCTCATGAAGACACTTATGATGAAAACAACGCGCTAACACGTGGTCAGACGATTTTGGATCTTGATCTTAGCGCGGCGAAACCTGTTGAATTGCGCGCTGGGCAAATCTCATTTCATCATCCGCTTGTTATCCATGGTTCAGGGCCTAATCGTAGCCCAAGGCGGCGCATTGGTTTTGCTATCCAGTCCTATATTGGCGGTGATGTTGAACAGAAAATTGGTCAGATTCATGTTCAGCAAGCGCGTGGTCATAAGGCACAAAATCATGTCATGCTGCCGCGTCTTGAAGGAGAAATGCAAGCGGATGATATGACGCGCCGTGATGCCGCGAATGAGGCATTGGGAAAAGTGTTTTATCATGGGGCTAAGAAAATTGGCCGATATTGATGCCTAAAACATTGATGCCTAAAACCATGTCAGCAATGCTTGCAGATTAGCAAGTCTTAGGTCATTATTCATCTTTAATGGCTAAAGTTTAAGGGCTTAAGTTTAAGGACTAAAGCCGATCTAGCAAAAGAACATAAGAAAGTAATGGGAGTAGAGGATGCTTTCAGAAAAAGTGATCTCTGATTTTGCCAAAGATGGCGCGGTTAAATTAGAAGGTATTTTTACCGAATGGGTTGATGTCCTGCGTCAGGGGATTGCTCATAATATGGCTAACCCTAGTTGGCGTGAACGCACCTATCAGCCTGCGGATGGAACAGCGCCGTTTTTTCAGGATTATTGCGTCTGGTCAAAGGTTCCAGAATATCAGGATTTTGTTCTTAACTCACCGCTTGGTGTAATGGCGGCGGAATTGACTGGTGGCCAGACGATCCAGATGTTTCATGATCATGTGCTAGTCAAAGAACCGGGATCAAGTTTTCCGACCCCTTGGCATCAGGATCAGCCTTATTATTTTGTTGAGGCGGAACAGACTGTCAGTTTCTGGGTTCCATTGGATGAGGTAAAGCGCGAGAACTGCGTTGAGTATGTTCAAGGCTCACATCAAGCAGATCAGCTCTATCGCCCACAACGCTTTAATGGGGAACCTCTGATTGAAGGTGATACCCGGCCCTCTGTGCCAGAGATTGAGAAAAACCGTGATCAGTTTCCTATTATTGGATGGGATGTTAGCCCAGGGGATGCTATTGCCTTTGATTTCCGCACTTTACACGGGGCGGCTGGCAATAACGCGATGACTCGCCGGAGGGCAATTTCTTTCCGTCTTGTGGGGGATAATGCACGGATCTGCGCCTCACCCGATAAATCATCTCCGGCATTTCCTGATCTAGGACTATCTGTTGGCGATGCCTTGGCAGGGGATGATTTCCCAGTGCTTTATCAGGCATGATTGCCATGAAAGCTTTGCTGGCAAAATCAATACTAATCTTGCAGGCCGAGAAATGGATCGCCACCTTGACGATGATGACCATACTATCTTTTCTATCAATCGGCAGTGTTATGAGTCATGAATTGGATCGTGTTCCCTGTATGGTTGATGTGGTTTTTGGTGATGATGCCGAGGGCGTGTCCACCACCTATATGTTGCGGTTTCAGCATAAGAACAACAGCCGCCGAAATATTGAAGGCGTGTCGGTTTTAGTCATGGATAAAGATGATGAGTTGATCCGAACAAGCGACAGCACTTGTGGCGCAAAGCAAAAAGGCATTGAAGCTGGAGATGTTGGTGCGTGTGAAAAATCGCTTCAGGTGATTACAGGGAAAATGGCCCGAACATTAGGTTATGATGCGTGGATTAGAATGATAGATGATCAGAGCAATAAACTTACCACCGCGCGACATTGCGAAGTGGTCGGTGTTAATTACAGCGAATAAATACAATAACGTTTTGTGGGGGAAAAATGCACGATCTTGATAAAATTATGGAAATGGACAGTCATCTGATTCATTCTTTTGCTGATTTGCATAGCATCAAGCAAGATGGCGGCCCCACGGTGATTACTGGTGCTGAAGGCGCCTATGTCCGCAATAGCGAAGGTGAAAAATTACTTGATGGAATTGGCGGGTTATGGTGCGTCAATATCGGTCATGGCAGGCGCGAGATTATTGATGCCATCACTAAGCAACTAACTGAACTGGATTACTATTCTACTTTTTATAATTTAACCCACCCTCTAGCCGCAGAGCTGGCGGCCAAAGTGACCAGCCTTGCCCCAGCGCATCTCAATCATGTGTATTTTGCTAATTCTGGCTCGGTGGCTAACGATACCGCAGTGCGTATCCTGCATCATTATTATAATCGCATTGGGAAACCCCAGAAAAAGAAAATCCTGTCTCGTATTGGGGCTTATCACGGCTCAACGCATCTGGCGATTGCCATGACGACTCCGGCCTATCGCACAGGTTGGGATTCCGCAGAAGAATTGGTGCATCATCTGTCATCACCGCTTCCTTATCGGCGTCCAGATGGCATGACAGAGAGTGCTTTTTGTGACCACCTCATTGATGAGATGAAGACAACAATCGAAGATATCGGAGCAGAAAACATTGCCTGTTTCATTGCTGAACCTGTGATGGGGGCAGGAGGGGTGATCCTGCCGCCAGAAGGCTATCATAAACGGGCAGAGGAGGTCATGCGCGCGTATGATATCAAAACCATATCAGATGAGGTTGTCACAGCGTTTTGTCGGCTTGGGCCATTTTTTGCATCAGAAGATATCTTTCACACCAGCCCGGATATCATTACTTCTGCTAAGGGGTTAACCTCTGGCTATCAGCCGATGTCGGCGACACTGATCAGTGATGAGATTTACGAAGTGATCTCCGCGCCCGGTGATTTTTTTCTGCATGGCATGACTTATTCCGGTCATCCGGCGTGTTCTGCGGCGGCGCTTGCAAATATTACCTTGATGGAAAAAGAAGATATCCCAAAACGGGTAAGCCATACAGGAAAACTCTTTGAGAACACCATGAAGGGGCTGATGGACCTTGATATTGTTGGAGATGTTCGCGGCAGTCATTTTATGATCGGTATTGAGTTTGTTGCAGACAAGACAACGAAGCGCATCTTTGACGATGAGATTATGATAGGAAAACGCATCGCGCGTGAGGCGCAGGCAAGGGGCCTTGTGGTGCGTCCCCTTGGCCATATGGCGATATTATCGCCGCCGTTGATTTTGACCGAAGAACAAATTGCCGAGATTGGCATCATTCTGCGTGAGAGCATTATCGCTATCCAAAATCAGCTTGGCTAAAATAATCGTGCCATAATGACACCGATAACCATGATGACGGTGACGATCATTCGGGTGCGCGTAATCCGTTCACCCAACAGAATAACACCAAGGAACATAGCAAAAATGACAGAAGTTTCTCTTAATGAGGATACTATCGCCACTGGCGCATGGAGACAGGCCCAAAGAACTAGCACATAAGCCACATATGACGCTGTTCCGCCAACGAGAAACATTTTTTTGCCATCAAACACCACACGCTTTAAGGATTGGCGGTGAAAAATACCGCTATAAATTAGCATCAGCAGAACATTCAGCGTGGTCATGCTACTGTAAAACACCATAGCGCTTCCGGTGCTGCGTGCGCCTAGGGCATCGACCATGGAATAACTGGCAATAAAGAGACCAGTAACACAGGCCAACAACAATCCTTTTGGCCCATCCTTATCAAATCTGAATTGGATGGCACCGATATAGATCATCGAAAGCGAAATGGTGAGGATGCCCAGCATCTGACCTATGGTGAGGCTATCCTGTCCGATCACCAGTGTTGCGATAGATAACAGCAAAGGCGATAGCCCCCGCGCGATGGGATAGATATGGGAAAGCTGTCCAAACCGATAAGCATTCATCAAAAAGACCTGATAGCCAACATGAAGCACCGCGCTTGCCAGCAAATAGGGTAGGGTTTCGCGTCCCGGTAGCCCAAAATAAATGATGCCAAAAATAGCCATAGGCATATGGCCTGCGGTCATAGCAATCATAGCCAGAACTTTATCCGCGTTGCTTCGCACCAGAAAATTCCACCACGCATGGAGCATGGCCGCGGATAGCACCGCCACAAAGATGAGATTATCCATGGTCTTTCCAGATTGTCTTTCCAGATTGTCGTTCCAGATTGTCGTTAAGGCGTTCTCAGAGTAAGCATAAGATGAAATCACGAAAGCAGTTTTACGACCAGTAGCGTTCCCCTGCAAAGAAAATTCTCAGATAGGAGTTGTGCCTATCTAAAAATAGTGAATTATCCCAGCCTTCTGGTTTGACCTTCAGGTTCGAAAAAAGCACGCTTGCAAAAATGCAATATTGGCATAGCTTAAGTTGCATCATGAGATTAAAATCTAGGAGTTACGCAGATGTCGCCAGTAGACTACGCCATTTTACCATTATATCGCTACTTTGATTTCAAAGGCCGAAGTAGCAGAAGTGAGTTCTGGTGGTTCACGCTGTTGTGTTTTCTTGTTGGGCTTCTGTTTTTTATCATTTCAATAAATACTATGCCAAGTATTGAGGAAATGATGGACCCATTTTATGATGATAGCTGGGGGTTCTTTGATTACCTTTCTGCCTTATGGTCACTGGCCATTTTCATTCCTTCCTTATCGGTTTCTGTTCGCCGATTGCATGATCTGAATCGCACGGGTTTGTGGTTATTAGGTTTTATTGGGGGCTATTTTCTGTCCACCGTATTGATTATAGGCGGTATCATTACGATTGCGGCGTCGGTTGCCTTTGCCATGGCAGGTGATATGAACGCGATACCGTCGTCTCTGGGCGGTGCTTATGTCATGATTGCTTTAGGCTTTGGCGGGTTGATTGGCGTCTTTATCTGGTCAATTATCTGGTATGCTATGCCAAGCGTAGATCAGGATAATCGTTTTGGCCCACCAGCACCATAAAGAAAACATAGTACCAACATGACAAAAACAGCATTAATCACAGGATCAGGACAAAATATCGGCAAGGGCATTGCGCTGGCGTTAGCGAAATCTGGTTTTAACATTATTCTCAATGGGTCGCGCCACCGCGAGCCGTTGGAACAACTGCAAAACCAGATCACCGCCATGGGCCAAGAGGCATATATTGCCATGGCGGATATCGGAAACACGGCAGAACTAGACGCTATGATCGCACAGATCATGACCAGCCAAGGAGGTGTTGATGTGCTGGTGAATAACGCCGCCATTCGCCCGCAAGCAGGGTTTCTGGATATGCCGGATGCAGATTGGGAACGGGTGATGGATGTCAATTATCGCGCCGCGTTAACGCTTGGCCGAGCCTTTCTTCCGGGTATGACAAAGCAAGGTTGGGGCAGGATTATCAATTTCTCTGGTATGAATAGCCAGCGCGGATATATGGGGTCATCTGCGGTGGCGGTATCAAAACACGCGGTGTGGGGGTTAACCAAGGCACTAGCGATGGAGTTTGCATCAAAAGGCGTCACCAGTAATATTATTTCACCAGGGATATTCCCGCCAGAAAACCTGTCTGAGAGAGACCAGCCCACCAAAGACCGTTTTGCTGCATTGGCAGAAGCAAATCCCACAAAAACACTTGGCCATCCTGATCATATCGCTGAGATGATCGTC
>CBFIDH010000006.1:0-71185 GCA_965661405.1 Puniceispirillales bacterium (SeqCode) | reverse complement strand
ACAAGAGGAAAGAGCGATTGCCTGTTCCTGATGATGTCATCAGACAGATCCAAGGGGAATGCAGAAGCCTTAATGATGAACCCCGATGGTTAATAGCTCTGATCAGTGATACTGGCATGAGGTTATCAGAAGCCTGCGGCCTACTCGCTTCTGACATTGTTCTGGATACGGATATCCCTCATATCAGATTGATAGAACATCCATGGCGCAGGCTGAAGACACCCTCAAGCACCAGATCCATTCCCTTGGTAGGTGCATCCCTGTGGGCGGCAAAAGAGATCAAGGCTAAGGGGACAGAGTTTGCTTTCCCCAAATACTGCAACACGCAAAAGTGTAATGCCAACTCAGCCAGTGCAGCCCTCAACAAATGGCTCAAGCCCCGGCTACCAGAGGGATGTGTGATCCACTCCTTCAGGCACAGCCTCAGAGACCGTCTCAGAGCAGTTGAATGCCCCCCTGATATTGTTGACGCTATCGGCGGCTGGACCACCGAAGGCATAGGCCAACGCTATGGCAAAGGCTATGACCTCAACGTCAAAGCAAAGTGGATGGGAATGATAATTCAAAAAATAAATAATATTAATGCATAAAATATTGCGATTATAACTAGTAGAATTAAGCAAAAAAACACAATTAAAAGAAGAGTCCTTAGTGCCTTTTCCCTAAATTCTTGATCTTCATCAAAGTCTGATAATTTATTAATACATAAGTCTGTTAGATATTCTGCACTATAATAAATACCAACAAGAGATCCACCAATTATAGCACCAACGAACTCTGCTAATCCTTCTACCACGGAAATGACTATTGCTAAAATTATCAAGATCAGAATAACAGGGACAATAATATAAATTAATTCTACATCACCTAACTTCATATAGCCTTTGGCTACCATTTCGTATTGGTAGAATGCTTCGTTGATTTCTAATTTTATATCATTGAAAGTGAGTGCGTAACTTTTTGATGATTTGATAGTAGAAATTAATAAGACTAAAAAAAAGCTAGTAAATTTAGCCATTAATCTATCCAAACGTTCCAGAACATTAATCGTTTGGAAACAGTCACTTGAGCCTCAACTGATAACTATCTGAATAAATTGAGGGAAAGTGGCGCGCTCGGAGAGATTCGAACTCCCGACCTTTTGATTCGTAGTCAAATGCTCTATCCAGCTGAGCTACGAGCGCGTGTCGTGTTGAATAATTGGTTTTCTTCAAAAAGGCAAGTCCCTATCCACCGTATGACTTCGGGTTTCCTGATTAGGTTTTGCCATTCAACACATGGCTAAGGCATAAGGCATCGTGACATCGTTCAAGAGATTAGGTAGAGTGACGCTTTTAATCGGGCCAGTAAATGGGCCAGTAAATGGGAGGGTCTTTGCATGAGTTCCGTGCCACCAGAAAAATCATTTCCCGTATCATGGGAAGAATTGCACCGCACATCCAAAGCTCTGGCATGGCGTCTGCTGGATATGAAACCTTTTAAAGGCATTATTGCGGTGACGCGTGGCGGACTTGTTCCGGCGGCAGTTGTAGCAAGAGAATTGGATATCCGGCTTATTGAAACAGCCTGTATCGCGTCCTATGACCAGCATTCCCAAGGTAAGCTTACGGTTCTGAAAAAACCTGCTGAGGCTGATGATGGCGAAGGTTGGCTGATTGTTGATGATCTGGTGGATACTGGCGAGACAGCAAAGGCACTGCGCCAGATGATGCCGAAAGCCCATTTTGCCACCGCCTATGCCAAACCAGCAGGGCGCCCACTTGTTGACACTTTTGTCACTGAGGTTAGTCAGGACACTTGGATTTTCTTTCCGTGGGATATGGAACCGCAACCTATTCAGCCCATCGCCGGGCAACGCCTCAGTTAATGCCACCAGCGTTTTTTGATGGTTTCATTGATCACATGATAAGGCAGACGAAGCCGAAACTCTGTTCCTGCCTCTGATGCTCGTGACAGTTTCAGATCGCCGCCATGGGCAAAAGCGATATCCCGCGCAATAGATAGCCCTAAACCTGTGCTGCCCCGGCCGCTTCCTTGAAATGGCGTGAAAAGTCCTGCGCGGGCGGTTTCGGGTAATCCTGGCCCATCATCAGAAATATCTATGACGGTGCTTCGTCCCGTTCGCCAGACACTAATGATTATCTTGCCAGCTCCGGCTTTTTTGGCATTATCCAACAGATTGAATATCAAGCGGAAAAATTGATCTTGATCCACCAGAAGACTAGCTGGTCCATCATAATGAATATCAAGATCAAGCTGTCGGCGACATTCATTCAGCAAAACTTCAACCTGTGTTTCTGAGATATTCAGTTCTTTTGCTGTATTAAGATATCCTAATAATTGCTCGCAAAGGGTGATGGCCCTGTCGATAGCCCCATTAACCAGTGGCGCGGCGCGAGCAACCTTGGGATCATTGCTTGCCGTTAGCGTATCACTAACCAGAACGGCTGATGACAGAACATTCCGCATATCATGATTGATCTTTGCCACCGCCTCACCCAACGCGGCAAGTTTTTCACGCTGAGCCAATTCGTATTGGGTGCGGTGTTGTAAGCTGACTAGCGCATTATGAGCCTCATCAATAATGCCCCTGTTTTGCTGTTCCCATTCGGCGGTGGAATCAAATGGGGATTGGGCAAATTGGGTGATACTTTCAATCAAGCGCCGCAACGGCCCGATAACTCGCCATTCCACCACCAGACCAAACGGTAATCCCACCATCAAAACCAGCACCAGAACAAGAACTCCAATGCGGCCGATATATCCCCTGATCGCTGGCGTGGTCTAATTCGGCGGCACAATCAGCGTTATTTCGCCAATATCGGCAATATTACCTCCTAATTTAATCAAATCCTCGTCATCTGAGCATAATTCTTCAAGGGTAAAACTCATGGCATAAGGCGCGGTTTGCCACCCCATCAATCCAGAAAGCGACAGCCCCACCTCATTCCCGGAGGCATCATCCGGCATTGGTGACGGGTCGGGGGTGTTAAAATAGGCCGCAATAGGAAAGCCAACCTTATCTTTGAGCGTGATGCGCGGCTTGCCTTCTTCTGGGCTGATCTCACTCGCTAAACCTTGTTCACCATGAAGGATGGCGACTTGGTGCAAGTAAAGCTGGCGGCGCGCCTCAATCAGCACCTCATTATGGTGAAATCGGGATAGTGATGGCACTAAAATCACTGTTTCTGCCACAAGGATGATCACCGTTATGATCAGTATCAACCGCAAAGATAGTTTATTTAATTGGTGAAATCGGCTGAAAACAGACGCCATAAAACTCAAACTTGTTTCTAATAAACAAATTCATCATACTTTAATTATCTTCATGATGCAAAAGGGCAACAGCCACAAATCACGGTATTTTTTGCGCCATAGATTGACTTTAGGGATAAAGTTGTCTAAAACCCCGATACTTTGATTATTCATGAAGTGGAGCGGCCGTTATGAAACGGACTTTTCAGCCAAGCAATCTGGTTCGCAAGCGTCGTCATGGCTTTCGTTCGCGTATGGCAACTGTTGGTGGTCGGCGCGTGCTGTCAGCTCGTCGCGCTAAGGGACGTAAGCGCCTTAGCGCCTAAAACCATATTATGTCGGGGCTAGCGACTATCCCCAAACGCCGAGATTTCCTTCTTGCTACTGCCAAGGGACGCACATCCGCTGTGCCTGGACTCGTCTTACAAATGGTTAACCGTGGTGATGATGCCCCGCCGCGACTTGGCATTACGGCTAGCCGAAAAATCGGTAATGCCGTGACTCGAAATCGCGCCAAAAGACGCCTTCGCGCCCTTGGTGGGCCTATCCTGACCCAAAAGGGACAGCATGGTCATGATTATGTGCTGATCGCGCGTCATAATACCAATCAGCTATCATGGGCAGACCTTGAGGGATCATTTGCTCGCGCCCTTGCCCAGATTAACACCATGTCAGAGAAACATCAGGGCAAAGACTGATGGAGATATGGTATCGGATTCTTCATCAAACGCATCGGCTGATCATCTGGCTTGTGTTGTTGCCCATTTACGGTTATCGCTACACCCTATCGCCATTAATCGGGCGTGATTGTCGTTTTTTTCCCACTTGTTCTCAATATGCCATTGAGGCAATAAGCCAGCATGGTGTATGGTCTGGTTGCTGGATGGCGATAAGGCGCATTGGACGTTGTCACCCTTGGGGTGGTGACGGTCATGATCCGGTGCCGCCGCCAAACAAATCATCAAAGTCGTCGGAGTAGATGATGAATCCTGATAATAAGAACCTTATTCTTGCTGTAACCCTATCGATGCTGATTCTGATTTTCTATCAGCTCTATTTTGCGCCAATGCCGCCGCCACCCGGCGAAACCCGGCAAACCACTGCCGATGGCTCCTCACCTGTGCCCGGCGCTGTTCCCGGCATTGACCAAGAGGCGCTGGCCAGCAGCAAAAAAATTGTCGCTATTATTGAGGCCCCTCGCATCACCATTGAAAACAGCAAGGTGCGTGGTTCTATCTCTCTGGCGGGAGGACGGATTGATGACCTTCAGCTCAAAAACTTCCGCGCCACCAATGATGCTGATTCGCCTGAAATTAGCCTATTGCGCCGGACAGGTACTGAAAATGCCTATTTTGCCGAAACCTATTTCACCCAAATCACCGACACAGGTTATAAACGTGCCGTTGACCGCAATCTGATCTGGCAAGCTAATGGCAGTCAACTGACCCCGTCCACACCTGTGACGCTAAGCCGTGAACAAGATGGCATTGAATACCGCCTAACCTACCAGATTGATGATGACTATCTGATCACTATCACCAGTGAGGCGCGCAATCTTTCCGATGCTCCAACACAGATAGGATCATGGACACGGGTTCTGCGGCAACGCCCAAGCTATTCCGAATGGATTTCCTATGCTGGGCCAATGGGATATTTCAACAGCAGTGATGGCAATGTCTTTCTTGATTACTCCGATGTTAACGGCAATATCAGTTGTGAAAACGATAGCCGCTTCTGTGTAGAAGATGGGTTACGATCATGGGTGGCTATCTCTGATAAGGACTGGCTAGCCGCTATTATTCCTGCTGAAAATACCAATAGCGAGTTTTTAATGCGGCCTGTTCCTGCCCCTGATTTTGAAACGATCAGGCTTCAACTTGATGAGGCGACTTTGGCAGAAATTGATCAGATCAGGACTGGCAATAAATTCGAAGGTGATGGGCGCCCGACAGAGATATCAAGTAGCCAAAGGCCAATAGAACTTGCCGCCGGTGAAAGCATGAGCTGGAGCGTTGATATTTTTGCAGGCCCGAAAAAATACACCGTGCTTAATGATTATCAGGACAATCAGAATATTCCACGCCTGACCAGCGCGATTGATTGGGGCTGGTTTGAAGTTATCGCTAAACCGATGCTGATTGTTCTCGTCTGGCTGAACCAGTATGTCAGCAATTTTGGTATCGCTATTCTTATTATGACCATTGGCATTAAGATGATCTTCTTTCCCCTCGCCAATAAATCCTATCGGTCTATGGCAAAGATGCGCGAATTGGCGCCAAAGGTAAAAGAACTGCGTGAACGCTTTGGTGATGATCGCCAGCGCCAGCAACAAGAAATGATGGGCCTTTACCGCAAGGAAAAGGTCAACCCTGCCGCAGGGTGCTTGCCTATTCTGCTTCAGATTCCTGTCTTCTTTGCGCTTTATAAGGTGCTTTATGTGACGATTGAGATGCGGCACGCGCCGTTTTTTGGTTGGGTGACTGACCTGTCTGCGCTTGACCCTACCTCCATTATTAATCTGTTTGGGCTGTTGCCTTACGGCACTGGTTTTGCGCCTGATATTATTAATGTTGGCATCTGGCCTATCCTCATGGGGATCACCATGTATGTTCAGATGTCGCTTAACCCGCCACCACCTGATCCTATTCAGGCACAGATTTTTCGTTATATGCCGGTGATGTTCACCTTCCTTCTGGCGACTTTCCCGGTGGGGCTGGTGATCTATTGGACTTGGAACAATTTGCTGACCATCCTTCAGCAGATGTATATCACGCGCAATGTCAGGCTTGAGAGTCTAGCCAAAAACAAATCATGACAGACGAAATGGCGGCTGATCCTGAACTGATTGAGCAAGGGCGAAAGCTTTTTCTCCGCCCGTGCCAGTTTGTTGCGGGCGCTATGACGGCAAGTCAACTGCCTGACGCCACGCTTCCTGAAGTGGCGTTTGCGGGGAGGTCAAATGTTGGGAAGTCTTCGCTGATCAATGCCCTGACTAATCAGAAGTCACTGGCTAAAACCTCACAGACGCCGGGGCGAACACGCCAGCTTAATTTTTTTGATTGTGACGGTGTTGTCCAGCTGGTCGATTTGCCAGGTTACGGTTATGCCAAGGCCCCGAAAAGTGATGTTAAAGCTTGGACAAAATTAACGCTTAATTTTCTCAAAGGTCGCGCCACCCTTAAACGCGTCATGTTATTGATTGATAGTCGCCGCGGTATTGGCGATAAAGACCGCGAGATTATGACCTTGTTTGATCAATCTGCCGTGGCATGGGCCGTGGTCTTGACTAAAATTGATAAACTCTCTGCCACCGAACAGCAAAACATCATCACCAAAGTTGAGGAAGAAGCGGCACGCCATGTTGCGGCATGGCCCGGCATTTTTATCAGTTCTGCCGAAAAACGCATTGGACTGGATGATATTCGGGCGCATATTATCTCACTAACCTGATCTGCAAGACTCTGGAAGGGTTGCCCTTTTGCCAGATTTCGGGCATTGAAAGAACAGAGGAAGATGATGATGGAAAGCGTAACCCAGACAGATCGGATGGAATGGCTGGCTAAGGCAGGTGTCTTGGCAGAAGCTTTGCCTTTTATGCGGCAGTATTCCGGTCATCCGATTGTTGTAAAATTTGGCGGTCACGCCATGGGTGAAGATAGCTATATTCGCCGCTTTGCTCAAGACATGGTGCTATTGCGTCAAGTTGGGGCAAAACCTGTTATTGTGCATGGTGGCGGCCCTCAGATCGGGGCTATGCTTGATAAACTCAACATCAAAAGCGATTTTATCAATGGTCTGCGCGTCACCGATGCCGACACGGTATCGGTTGTTGAAATGGTGCTTAGTGGTGCCATTAACAAATCCCTCGTATCAGCCATCAATGACGCAGGCGCCAAAGCGGTTGGCATCTCTGGTAAAGATGCGGATTTAATCCGCGCCACCCGGCTGAAATCTGACATTGATCTAGGTTTTGTTGGTGAGCCGTCACTGGTGGATATTTCGGTGATTAATGCCCTTATCGCTGCCGAGTTGATTCCGGTGATTGCCCCATTGGCACGCGGCAAAGAAGGCGAGACATTAAACATCAATGCCGATACCGTAAGCGGTGCAATCTCTGCGGCGATGCAGGCCACAAGACTCTTGCTGTTGAGTGATGTGCCGGGAATTATGGACAAAAACGGTCAGGTCATTCCTAAAATTTCTGTTCCTAAGGCAAAGGATTTGATCAAAGATGGCACTATCAGTGGTGGGATGATTCCCAAAGTTCAGACTTGTATTGACGCTGTTGAGGGCGGGGCAGAGGCCGCGGTGATACTGGATGGCAGAGAAGCGCACGCCGTTCTGGTGGAGCTCTTTACCGAACATGGTATCGGCACTATCATCACCAAAGATGACAACTAAGCCACAAGTCCGGTGTTTTAAGATTTGGCCTTTTTGTTTGATAAAGGCCAATAATATTTATTTCAGAGGTATATGATCATCATGGCGCATATCGAAAACAATCCCCCGAAATTAGACGGCATCGACACATGGATATTTGATTTAGATAATACGATCTATCCTGCCGCCTCAAGATTGTTTGATCAGGTGCGATATCGCATGACTGATTATATTCAGCATCACTTTACCCTTGATCGTGACGCCGCCAAAGCCATGCAAAGAGATTTGTTTCTTCGTCACCGTACCACCATGAAAGGGCTGATGGTGGAACATGGCACAGACCCCCATCATTTCATGGATTTTGTTCATGATATTGATCTGTCAACGCTTGGCTATGATGTGGTCTTGGATGAGGGGATTGCCGCTTTGCCGGGCCGCAAGGTTATCTTTACCAACGGATCCAATCATCACGCTGAACGCATTCTTGATGCTTATGGCATCCGGCATCATTTCGATTTTTCTTATGATATCTTTTCTGCCAATTTTTTACCAAAGCCAGAAATGCAAACCTATCAGGACTTTATCAAAAAGGCCGATATCAACCCCCATGCCGCCGTGATGGTTGAGGATATGTCCGTCAATCTCTTGCCTGCGTATGAGCTTGGCATCACGACTTTATGGCTGGATCATCCCGATGAGGATATTCCATCCGAAGGAAGGACAGATGATCTGTCGCATATCCATTACATTGCCCGTGACCTCAAACATTTTTTGTCTTATACAAACAAATGATTTTCCATCCTGTTAAAAAAAACCATATCATCAGGATGATATCATCAGAACCATATCATCAGATAAGGGGGCCTTTCGCATGACTGATCTTGAAACCATTATTAATGACGCTTGGGAAAACCGTGATGACGTGTCAGCAAGCACCACAGGCGATATTCGTGACGCTGTTAGTGAGGCGTTAAATCAGCTTGATAGTGGCCACGCCAGAGTAGCGGAACAGCAAAGCCAAGGGAAATGGACTGTCAACCAATGGCTGAAAAAAGCTGTCCTGCTTAGCTTTCGGCTCAATGACATGGAAACCATCCCTAGTGGCACCACTTATTCCCGTCAGGGTGAGGCGATGTGGTGGGATAAAGTGCCGTCAAAATTCGCTGGCTGGAGTGAAGATCAATTTAAATCCGCAGGCTTTCGCGCTGTCCCCGGATGCTATGTGCGTCACTCCGCCCATATCGCCCCTAGCGTTGTTATTATGCCAAGTTTTGTTAATCTTGGGGCCTATGTTGATAGTGGCACTATGATTGATACTTGGGCCACAGTGGGGTCTTGCGCCCAGATTGGCAAGAATGTTCATCTCTCAGGAGGTGCTGGAATTGGCGGCGTACTTGAGCCGCTTCAAGCCGGGCCTGTTATTATTGAAGATGACTGTTTTATCGGGGCAAGGTCTGAGGTGGTGGAAGGTGTCGTGGTAGAACGCGGATCTGTGTTGTCCATGGGGGTTTTCATCGGTGCATCAACCAAAATCATTAATCGGGAAACGGGAGAGGTCCACATGGGCCGAGTGCCTGCTTATTCGGTTATTGTGCCGGGGTCTATGCCGGGCAAGGCTCTGCCAGATGGTTCACCCGGCCCTCATCTTTCCTGCGCTGTTATCATCAAGCAAGTGGATGAACGCACGCGTTCAAAAACCTCAATCAATGATCTTTTGCGAGACTAACGCCTTATGACCAAAGCCTCTCAAACAGAACATGAGCTGGCAATTAAACTGATCCAGTGTCCATCGGTGACCCCGGCAGAAGCCGGAACGCTGGATTTGCTGGCTGAAGTTTTGGGCGAATTGGGCTTTGCTATCACCAGACTGCCTTTTGGTGAAGGCGACGATCAGGTCGATAATCTTTTTGCCAGATTAGGCACCGGATCACCGCATTTCTGTTTTGCTGGTCATGTTGATGTTGTGCCTGCTGGAAATCCGGATGACTGGCAATCCGGACCGTTTTCCGCAACCGTGATCAATGATCATATTATTGGTCGTGGGGCAGTAGATATGAAAGGCGCTATTGCCTGTTTTGCCGCCGCCATAGCCAACTGGCATAAAACGCATCCGTCCTTTGATGGCAGTATTAGCCTTGTCATCACCTGTGACGAAGAAGGCCCTGCTATTAATGGCACGCGTCCCGTTGTGGAATGGCTGAACGAGACAAACCAAATGCCAGATGCGGTTCTTGTTGGTGAGCCAACGAACCCTGAAAAAATTGGTGATACCATTAAACATGGACGGCGCGGGTCATTATCATGTCACTTAACCGTGACTGGTGAGCAAGGCCATGTCGCCTATCCGCATTTAGCTAATAATCCCCTCCACCGGATGATGCAGATGCTAGCCCCCTTAACCAGTGGTGTTCTGGACGAAGGCAATGATGTGTTTGACCCTACGACCGTCGCAATCACCAGCATAGATACTGGCAACACCGCGGGAAATGTTATCCCGGCCAGAGCAGAGGCGAGGTTTAATATTCGTTTTGGCACAGCCCAAACCGCCACCGGACTTGAGGCATGGCTTCGCCAACATTTCGATACTGTCGGCGGAGATTACGATGCCGCGTTCCAGTTATCGGCAGAACCTTTCGTGACACCCAAAGGTCGTTTTACCGATCTTGTGGCGGCGGCTATCATGGATGCCACAGGGAAACAGCCACAGCTTTCTACCTCTGGCGGCACTTCTGATGCGAGGTTTTTTGCCCCTTTCACCGAAGTGATAGAATTCGGTCTGGTTGGCCAATCTATGCACAAGGTTGATGAAGCCGTTGCCCTTGATGATCTCACTCTGCTGACTGATATCTATTGCCGTATTCTTAACCAATATTTTGATCAGGATAGCTAAGCCATGATCCCGAAACCTCCCGGCTTTGCGAAAATCCTCAACGGGTTGCTTTATGGTATGCGTGTTGCCTCTGCTCAGGTGAAGGCAGGGGAAGAAGCAGATCATCCTCAAGATGTTCCTGCGGTATGGGATGCGCTCTGGGCCAGTTGGCTGATCTCATTGATGATTGGTGTACCTATGCTTGGCTTATGGGGAAGCCTTGATCAGTTGTTGTCATTTGTCACCGTCTCTCTCTTGATCACCATGCTATATCCGGTGTTCAGTTATTATGTGCTGGCATGGCTTGGGTTTCAGCATCGTTACGCGCCCTTTATCGTCACTATGACTTGGATCAATAATTTCAGGGAAGTGCTGGTTTTAGTATTGGTGCTGGCGTTTAATTCAGCGCAACTCAACGGGTTGCTGATGATATTAACGCCCGTAGCGTTCTGGATGCTTTGGGCGTTTTGGCGTGGCGGCACACAGGCTTTGCGTGCTAGTGGCTGGACTGGGCTTTTGATGCTGGCGCTTTTGATCACGGTGCATCTGATGGCCTATATGTTAATGACCATCTCACAAGCCAGTGTTGTCACTTCATAGAGGATCAGGATAATTGACCTCTGTTAAATATAGGCCTTCTGGCGGTGCTGTCTGACCAGCCGCCGATCTGTTCTTTGCCGCCAACACATCGCTGATATCACCCGGAGTCCATTTTCCCTGACCTACCATAACCAGTGATCCGGTGATATTTCGCACCTGATGGTGGAGAAATGACCGCGCCGAAACCGTAAGGATAATCTCATCTCCATGCCGCTTGATATCAAGGGTGTCAAGCGTGCGAATCGGGCTCTTGGCCTGACAATGGGTGGCACGAAAGCTGGTAAAATCATGCTTACCAATCAGCCGTTTTGCCGCCTCTGCCATGGCATCCACATCAAGCTCATAAGGCAAATGCCAAACGCGCCCGTCTAACAGGGCAGGGGCTATTTTGCGCGCAAAAATCCGATATCGATAGGCACGGCGAATGGCATCAAATCTGGCATGGGCATCATCCGCCACCTGATGCGCCGAAATCACCCTGATATCTGGCGGCAAATAGGCATTTAGCGCTAAGGGTAATTGGGCATCGGCAAATCCAGACGGCAAATCACAATGGGCCACCTGACCTGTGGCATGAACACCGGCATCGGTGCGTCCAGCGCCTTGCATCATCACCTCTTGGCGCTGACCCAAAATTGCGCTTGCCGCCATCTCCAGATGGCCTTGAATAGAGGCACCGTTATTCTGGCGTTGCCAGCCAACATAACCGCCGCCATCATATTCTATGGTGATGAAATAGCGCGGCATTGGCTAGGGCCGCCCAACAGAGGGAACAACCTGATCAGGCATAGCATAACCATTGAGATAATCACGCCCTGACATCATAGGCTTGCCCGCGGGTTTTAATATAATCACTTCAATCGCCCCATTACCTGTGGCAATGACAGGCCCACCTTGTTGACCTTTGCCCAGAAACTGCCCTGCTTTACCAGTGCCTTCAGCAGCTATCGCAGCAAGACAATTCAACCGATGAGGATCAGGCTTATCAGGCGTCCTTGCCATCAGCCACGCCGAAGGCCACGGTGAAAAAGCCCGAATGTGATTGAGCAAGCTATCCTTGTCCTTTGTGAAATCTAATTCTGCCTCAGCATCAGTAATCTTATGGGCATAGGTTGCACTCGCGTGATCTTGGGGTTTAGGCTCGGCACAACCTTGGATAATTAAGGGTATGGCTTCGCTTAGCGCGGCGGCGGTAAGATCAGCCAGAACATCATGCAGATGCCCCATAGTATCATCATGCGCTATCGCCAGACGTTTTTCCAATATCACCGGGCCAGTATCTAAACCCTTTTCCATCATCATCACTGAGACACCGGTTTCCTTATCACCTGCGGCAATAGCCCGGTGGATAGGCGCCGCCCCGCGCCAACGCGGTAACAGAGACGCATGACCATTAACCGCACCAAGTCGCGGCAGGGACAACACGCGTTGCGGTAGAATCAATCCATACGCCACCACCACCAGCAAATCTGGCGCAAGCGCTGCTAGTTCATCCACCGCCACATCATCAAAATGGGTTGGCGTTTTGACCAGAATATTCAGATCTTCAGCTGCCAAATGAACAGGTTGCGGCGACAGGCGCATCCCTCGGCCTTTCGGTCTGGGCGGCTGACAATACGCGGCAACAATATCATAATCATCAGCCAGCATCTGTAAGGAAGGAACGGCAAAATCAGGCGTCCCCATAAACACCAATCGCGGGGCCGCGGCTTTAGTCATCGCGTTCAAGCCGGGCATCCTTGGCCATTTTACGAATAATCATATCGCGTTTCACTCGTGATAAATAATCAATAAAAAGTCGTCCATTCAGGTGATCAATCTCATGCTGGACACAAGCCGCCAGAAGACCACTTGCCTGCATATTCTGCTCTTTGCCGTCAGCGTCCAGATAACGCACCGTAACGCTAGCGGGACGTGTGACCTCACCCCGATATCCCGGAATAGAGAGGCATCCTTCTTCCATACTGGCCATCTCATCCGAGGTCTCAATGATCTCAGGGTTAGCCATTTTCCAGATGACCGGATCAGAATCGTCTTCTTCACTGCAATCCATCACAATAACACGCGTGGATAGGCCAATTTGCGGTGCGGCAAGCCCTAGCCCATGTTCCTCGCGCATGGTATCAACCATGTCATCCATCAGCGCACGAACCGCGTCCGTGACCGCCGTCACAGGCTCAGCCACCTGCCGCAATACGGGATCAGGAAGAAAAGACAGAGGTTTTGCCGTCATGGCGTTTTGCTCCTGCTAATAAAATCTCTTGCCATTGGGGTAAAAGAACCGTCACATTAGGTCAAGATAGAAATGGTCGCAATAACCCATCATAAAGAAGGTTTCATGGATCCGCTTGTCCTTATTTTTCTCATCATTGGTATTGGTCTCGGAATTGGTGTGGCACTGTTTCTGCGCCCTAAACCTGTTCAGCAAGATCACACAGGAATCGCTGAACTAAAAGGTCAGCTTGAAGCAATCGGCCAAACAACCGCCACCCTTCAAACCAATATGGTGAACAGTTTTCAAACCCACCAACAGGCTCTGAACGAAACCTTGCGTCAACAGGCCGAGACCACCAGCCTGAAACTTGGTAACCTCAACGAGAGACTGGCGGTGATTGATCGCGCCCAAGAACAGCTCAAGGCCCTGTCACTTCAAACCACCAGACTTGAAAATGTGCTGGCGAATAATCAGGCACGCGGGGCTTACGGTGAAATCCAGCTAGAAAATCTGATTACACAGATGTTGCCATCAAGCGCCTATTCTTTTCAACATAGTCTGCCTAATAACCGCCGCGCCGATTGCCTATTGCAACTGCCAAATCCGCCGGGGCCGATTGCGATTGATGCTAAGTTCCCTCTCGAATCTTGGTATGCGTTAGGCCAAGCAAATGATGATCAGGAAAAAGCAAAGGCCAGAAAAGCATTGGAAGCGGCCTTGATAAAGCACGTTTCCGATATCGCGGATCGGTATATTATCCCCGGTCATACCGCCGAAAGCGCGCTGATGTTTATTCCGTCTGAGGCGATTTACGCCGAATTGCACAGCCACCTTTCAAAGGCGCTGGATATGAGTTTTGCCAAGCGGGTTTATGTTGTCTCACCCACTACGCTGATGGCTATCCTTAACACTGTCCGCGCGGTGTTGAGAGATGTTCGTATGCGCCAGCAAGCGGCGTTTATTCAAGAACAAGTGGGCAAACTGCTGAAAGATATTGAACGCCTGAATGATCGTGTGGGCAAACTTGATCGTCATTTCCATCTTGCTCAACAGGATATCGACGATATCAGTAAATCTACCCGTGCCATTAGCCGAACAGGTGAGAAAATCGAACAAATCGAAACCGATGATGTTGCAACCTCATCAGCATCAGATAGCACAAGTGATCTGATCACACCGCCGCCGCCAAACCAGACACCTGAATAAAATCATCAGGGCAGACAGCACGTCATGTCATCTGCTGACGTGCCTTCATCGCTTGGGCGAGGGTGCCATCATCCAAATAATCCAGCTCACCACCAACAGGAACACCATGGGCAAGACGAGTAATTTTTGCAGATAGCCCTGCCAGCCGATCGGCAATATAATGCGCGGTGGCTTGTCCATCGACCGTTGCCGATAAAGCCAAGATCACTTCTTCGATATCATTATTGCGGACGCGTTCCACCAAATAGTCAAGCCTCAAGGCATCCGGGCCTACCCCGTCAATGGCACTAAGCACACCGCCAAGGACATGATACCGTCCCAAAAATACCGCCGCCCGTTCCATCGCCCAAAGATCGGCAACATTCTCAACAATACATAGCCGCCCATTGCCGCGATTTGCATCCTGACAAATACCGCAGATGCTGTTCATATCCAGATTGCCACATTCTGTACAACGCCGAATAGCATGAGAAACCGCCATCATATCTTCGGCCAGAGGTAGCATTTGGCTATCCCGATTATTGATCAAGTGAAGCGCGGCGCGGCGTGCCGACCTTGGGCCAAGTCCCGGCAGACGAGCTAATCGTTTGATCAATTGTTCAATCGGGTTGATCGTCATGCCACTAGCTTCATCTGTTCATTTCCCTCATGTTGGCGCTTTATCAACACCATTCAAGGCATTCCAAATTAGAAAGGCAGATCAAGCCCCGGCGGTAAGGGCAAATCACCAGTCACCTCTTTCATTCGCTCTGCCTTAATGGCGGCGGCCTTGTCCTGAGCATCACGCATGGCAACAACGATCAGGTCTTCTAGCATCCGGATATCATCAGGCTGATTAGCTCCCGCGGCATCGGGGTGAATATCAAGCGAGATGATCCGGCCATCACCCGTGACCTCAACCTTGATCACGCCGCCTGCCGCCTCACCCGTGCAGATAATTTCTGCTAACTCCGCTTTTACAACCGCGAGCTTGTCTTGGGCCTCTTTGGCTTTTTTTAGCATTGAGGCAAAGTTACGCATGATCTGCCGCCTTATCTTGAGGGGCCGATTGATCATGTGGAGCATCTTCATCAGAGTGATCTTCATCAACGCTAATCATCCCGGTGAGGGGTATGATGCTATGGATATCCGACCCCGGAAACGCGGCCATAGCCTCTTTCAGCATCGGGTCAGCAAGCAATTTTTCCTTAAGCGCGGCGTTGGCTTTAACATCCAATTCATCCAACGTATCGCCGCCAACCGCAGATGTTACCGAAACCGTCCATCTGATCCCTGTCCATTCGCTAAGGCAGTTGCCAATCTTGCCGGGGATAGTGTCATCTAATAGCGGATCGGCAGAAAACTCAAACCGACCTGGTTTTAACAACACTGGTTTAATTCGTGTCGTTAGTAATCCAGCGATAATCAACTCCCCCTGACTTTCAAACAACCTCACCATATCGCGAATCGTTTCCGGTATCGGTAAGCTGGCAGGGGCATGAGATTCTGTTGCCCTAGACGCGCCATCATCCATAATTTCTGTCATCATAGAATCTTGCGCTGGCGGCGGAGCCTCATCTTCCATTGGTTGTGGCATCATAGGCGGCTCCACAAAACCATCTGATATCTTAACCTCATCCCTGATCTCAGTCGTGATTTGTCCTTCGGCGGTGTCTGGCTGATGAGGCGCGTCAGGTGTTTCTGGCTGTGGTGATGGGGTAGCGGTAAAATCACCTGTTGGAACATCCTTGAGCTTTCGCACTAAATCCGCTGGTGTTGGCATATTCGCCATATGCGACAGGCGAATGAGAACCATATCTGCCGCGGCGTGCGGATTAGGTGCCAGATTAACCTCAGCATGGCCTTTGAGCATAAGTTGCCAAGCACGGGCAAGCCGCGAAATGGCAACCTCTTGTCCTATCTTTACCAAGGCATCGCTCTCAGCATCTGGCAAATCCGTTAATGTCCCCCCTGCCGCTTGACGGCTGGCTAAATGGATAAAGTCCAGCATATCCGCCATAACCATCACAGGTTCTGCCCCACTTCTGACCGCGCCCGCAAGGCCATCAATCGCGGCCTTGGTATCCCCCGTGAGAGCCGCCGACATGATCTGAATAGCATCCATGCGGCCCGCCTGACCTAACATGGCGGCAACAGCATCATCACGAATAGTATCACTGGTGAGGGCGGCGGCCTGATCCAGCAAAGACAACGCATCCCGAACAGAACCCTCAGCCGCCCGCGCTAACCGCAGTAACGCCGCTTCATCTATGGTGATGGTCTCTTTTTCGGCAATGGATTTGAGATGCTTAGCCATCATTTCCGTGGGCACACGCCGCAAATCAAAACGCTGACAGCGTGATAATACGGTAACAGGAACTTTTCTAATCTCAGTCGTGGCAAAAACGAACTTAACGGCCTCTGGCGGTTCTTCCAATGTTTTCAGAAGCGCATTAAATGCGCTTTTCGACAACATATGCACCTCATCAATGATATAGACTTTGAAACGTGCGGAAAGCGGGGCGTAATGTACGCCTTCAATAATCTCTCTGACATCATCTACGCCTGTGTTGCTGGCGGCGTCCATTTCCAACACATCAACATGACGGCCTTCGGATATATCCTTGCAATGGGTACACGCCCCACAAGGTTTCAAGGTTGGCTTACCATTGCCATCCGCACCAATGCAATTTAACCCCTTGGCAATAATCCGTGCGGTCGTTGTTTTGCCAATTCCGCGAAGCCCGGTGAGAATAAAGGCATGGGCCAACCTCCCCATTTCGAGCGCATTGCTTAGGGTTTGAACTAGGCTTTCCTGACCAATAAGCTCATCCACCGTATTCGGGCGATACTTTCTGGCCAGCACACGATAAGTGGCTGTTGCGGTGGCGGTGTTCTGATCCTTTGATGGGGTCTCTTCTGGCATCGCTCACTTGGATTGTTGGCACAATTTAGGTTGTCATCTGTGACGGTCAATCAGCGGAAGACTGAGCAACCCGATCGAGCCATGCTTTGGCTGCTTCCTTTCGGACCTGACCGGTTAAACAGGGTGACCGTCCACCCAGCCTTCCTTCTTCCTGTATGGGATATTCTTGCACAAAGCGCAAGCCCTCCCTTGAGGTTTATATAGTTAGTTGTTCTGATATCGGGCGTCACCCGCCGGATAACACCCCAAAATATTAACCGCGTCTTTCGGGCAATAGAATTGTAATTCTTCTAATGCGTTCTGAAAAGCATCGCTATGAATATGGGTTTCAGCATCAATATAGAATTGCGCGGCGGTAAAATGACCATCAAGCATATAGCTTTCAAGCTTGGTCAGATTAATACCATTGGTTGCAAATCCGCCAAGCGCTTTATATAAGGCCGCTGGCACCGATCGCAGGCGAAAGATTAATGTTGTGATGCAAGGGGTGGAAATATCCTCAGGATAGCTAGGCGTGCGCGACATAATCAACATTCGTGTGGTGTTGCTGGCGGCATCCTCCATCTTTGCGTTGAGAATATCCAAACCATAGATTTCCGCCGCTAGTGATGAGGCAATAGCCCCAACCGAGGGATCACCAATCTCTGCCACTTCTGCCGCCGCGCCCGCGGTATCCGGATGAATGACGCGTTGCAGACCAAGTTGACGAAGCGCTATACGGCATTGCGCCAGACCTTGAGCATGGCTTTTGACAGATGTTAACTGCTCAAGCTTGGCACCTTTAACGCCTAAAAGATGATGGTTCACTGGTTGAAAATGCTCACCCGTGATTGATAACCCTGACGATGGCAACAGATGATGGATATCTGCCACACGACCAGCGACAGAGTTTTCCACTGGCACCATGGCAAGCCCAGCGTCACCATCAACCACGGCTTGAAGCATATCTTCAAAGGAAGGACAAGCCAACGCCTCTAGTTCAGGAAAGCAATTTCGGCACGCCAGATGCGAATAAGCCCCAGGAATCCCTTGATAGGCAATAGGTAGAGTCTGGCTCTGATCAGATGGTGTTAAAGATGAGGGCATAGGTATGATCGGTACTGTTAATCCATAAAATCCATTAATAAACGGGGTGATACATCATGATATCCGCCGAGTAGCGGCATTCAAATCTGTTTCAGTATCAATGCCAGTAATAGCATTGTCAACCGCGATAGCGGCAATCTGCATTCCTGCCTCTAAGGCTCGTAATTGTTCTAGTTTTTCGGCTTTTTCAAGAGGTGATGGCGGCAAATCCACAAACCTGTCCAGCGCCTTACGCCGCCAGCCATAAACACCGACATGATGCCACATTCTGGCGGCCTCACCTGCCTCATCCGCACAAAGACCGCCATGAGGTATCCCCGCGCGGCTAAAATAATGGGCGCGGCCAATGCCAACTCCATCGCCATCCGGCCAAGACACCACCGCCTTAACCACTTGATCTAGCGGTACTTCTTCGCGCTTTAACGGGGCAACAGGCGTAATAATATCAGCATCAGATAAGGCCATTGCCGCCGCTAACGCCGCTAGCATATCTGGTTTCATTTCTGGCAGATCACCTTGCAGATTAATCACCTTAGCGATGGTTTTGTTGGGGTCAATCATTGCCAAGGCCGCCGCCACACGGTCAGACCCCGATGGTAAAGCCGGGTCGGTAATCACGGCCTCCCCGCCTTCGGCATGGATGGCATTTGCAATTTCATCCCCGTCACAGGCAACAATCACACGCCCAATATCTGCCATCATGGCGCGTTCCCATACCTGAACAATCATGGGCTTAGCGCCGATCAGACGCATCGGCTTACCCGGCAGGCGTGTTGCCGCCATCCGTGCTGGAATAATGGTCAAAGTATCAGGGACATTCTGTCGCATGGTCGTCTTCACCTGTTGGAAATATCTGTCTTTATCACGCTAAACATATTATGACTAGATCATTGGATGTTACCATCATATAGTGACATTCTTTGGACGCGCCAAATGGATGTGATCTCTGGGGTATGACGCTGATAATAGCATATTAGGGATATACAAACATTGGATCGCGCAAGGGGGAAAGATTAAGGATACTTACTATGGATAATCTGAATTTTAACAAAATCGCGGCTGGTGTTCTGTGTGGTGGGCTTTTGCTCATGGCTGGAATTAAGGCAGGCGAAATCTTATTGCCGCATCAAGAGCTTGAGGAAAACGCCTATCCTTTTGAGGTGGCTGAAGCATCAGGTGATGGTGATGGCTCAACCCAAGTTGAACAAGACGCTGGGCCTGAGCCTATTCTTGCTCTGCTGGCTAGCGCAGATATCGCCGCGGGTCAGGCTTTATCCAAGAAATGTACGGCTTGTCATGTCTTTAATGCAGATGGTCCAAATAAGGTTGGCCCCAACCTTTATAATATCGTTAGCCGCGATGTTGCCTCGGTCGCGGATTTCAAATATTCCGGCGCTCTGACAGATCATGGCGGGGCGTGGAGCTATGAAGAACTCAATGGTTTCCTCCATAAACCTAAAAAATGGGTGAGTGGCACAAAGATGAACTTTGCTGGTCTAAAAAGTCCACAAGACCGGGCAAATATCATCGCTTGGATGCGCACATTATCAGACGATCCCACTCCACTGCCTTAAACGATGCCAATCATGACAGAGTCGCCAGCCATTATTGACGAGATCACAAATTTTGCGGCGACTCTGACAGACCTTACCCGTTCCATTATCCATCACCATTTTCGGCAACAGCCGATCATCAAACAAAAACAGGATAAATCCCCTGTTACTGTCGCTGATGAGCGTGTTGAGCGCGTGCTACGCCGCGCTATTCTTTCCCGATATCCCGATCATAGCATCATTGGCGAAGAAGAAGCCCAACATCACGGGGACGCTATCTTTACTTGGGTGATTGATCCCATTGATGGCACTCGCGCCTTTAGCACGGGCAATCCCCTTTTTGGGACTTTGATTGGCATCTTAGAACATGGACAACCAAAAATCGGCGTGATTGATCTGCCTGCGTTAGAACAGCGCTGGATCGGACAAATGGGAAAAGGCAGTTGGTGTAATTCTGACCCTTGTTCCACCGCCCAAACACATCAATTAGCAGAAGCCCGGATTACCACCACCAGCTCAACGCTTTTGGGTGAGACAGGACTGCCGCGATTTGAACGCCTTGCTGAGGCCTGCCGGGTAGTAAATTACGGCGGTGATTGCGCCAATTACGCGCATCTGGCAAGTGGCTGGTGTGATTTGGTTGTTGAGGCTAACCTTAACGCCTATGATATTATGGCTGTTGTGCCTGTCATTACCGCGGCAGGTGGGGTCGTCACCCAGTGGGATGGCAAGGCCATAACCCTTGATCATTTTGACGGAACCATTCTCGCCGCCGCGACAGCAGAACTTCATACCGCCGCCATCACAAAGCTAGCCTAAAAGGAAAAGACGACATGACCGAAAAAGATATCATTGTCATCTATCACAGCTCCGATTATCCCATGACCTATTGGCAGGAATGGCTTGATAAACTGTCATCTCGGATCAAACTGGTGCCGCTTGATGCGCCAGAGGCAAGCATGGCAGAGGTCATGGTCACATGGAACCCGCCAAAAGGAGCCATTGCCGGATTAAGCAATCTGAAAGGTGTGATCTCACTTGCCCAAGGTGTTGATCATCTTTTGTCTGATCCCACCTTGCCGCAGAATCTGATGATTGGTCGGCTTATTGATCCCTTTATGTCACAATCCATGGCAGAGTGGGTTTTGCTGGCAATGTTGAAAGAACATCGTGACGATGCGCTTTATCAGGCCGCCGCCGAGCGCAAGGAATGGATAAAAATCATTCCCAAAATACCCGAAGACTTCACCGTATCGGTGATGGGTATCGGCGCGATTGGTGGTCATGTTGCTGAAAAAGTAGCTGGTTTTGGATTTTCTGTGCTGGGGTGGTCAAGGAATGAGAAATCCATTTCCGGCGTCACTAGTTTGACCGGAACAGATGGTTTTACAAGATGCCTTGCTGAAGCGGATTATGTTGTATCTGTGCTTCCCCTCACCGAGGACACACAAAATATCTATAATGCAGATAGTTTTGCCAAGATGAAGCCGGGAGCATTTTTCATTAATTGCGGGCGCGGGATGCAGGTTGACGAAGATGCCCTGATCGCCGCGCTTGATAGCGGTCATCTGTCAGGGGCCTGTCTTGATGTGTTTCGGGTTGAGCCACTGCCGCAAGATCATGCCTTATGGGATCATCCCAAGGTGACAATATGGCCCCATGTGTCGGCGCAGACAAATCCTATCACCGCCGCCACACAGGTCTTTGATTCCATCATGGCTATCCGCGAGGGCAAACCGCCTGTTAATCCCGTCAATATTTCTAGAGGTTATTAAGGGGGGGGGTATCAGGTTTCAGCCATCTCTCTGATCAAGCTAAACACTGCTCGCATTGCCATCGCCTCACCGCCCTTAGGATGCCCGGGGCGCGCCGACAGATTCCACGCCATGACATCAAAATGCGCCCATGGTTGCGGTTTGCTAAGAAACCGTTGCAGGAACAAAGCCGCCGTAATGGCGCCGCCATAACGTGAAGACCCTGTGCTAGACAGCGCCGCGTGACCTTGATCAAGCTGTTTGTCATAAGGGGCATGAAGCGGCAATGCCCACATCGGATCATCGGTTTTATGCCCATGTTCCATCAACCGCCTGCTTAAATCTTGATCATTACAGAACAGTGCCGGAAGCCCCGTGCCAAGCGCCACCCTTGCCGCACCTGTTAGGGTGGCAAAATCAATCAGCACATCATTATCCTCTTGCGTTGCCAGATGGATTGCATCTGCCAGCACCAACCGCCCTTCGGCATCGGTATTACCAACCTCAACCGGAATACCTGCGGCGGTATCAATAATATCTAATGGCCGCATGGATAGCGCCGAGATTGCATTTTCAGCGGCAGGAATTAACACCCGCAAACGAACTGGCAAAGCTGTTGCCATCACCGCCCTTGCCAGCCCTAGAACATGGGCCGCCCCGCCCATATCCTTTTTCATAATTTCCATTCCCGAAGATGGTTTGATATCCAGCCCCCCACTATCAAAAGTGATGCCTTTACCAATAAGAGTGATGCGCGGGCCAGCATCCCCCCATGTCAGATCAATCAGCCTTGGCGGGACTTCTGCGGCGCGACCCACGATATGAATAGCGGGGAAATGCTTAGCTAGATCATCACCCATCGTGACATTAATCTTTGCACCAAAGGTGTCTGCCAGATCACGCGCCGCGTCCTCTAGCCCTGCCGGGGTGAGAATATTGGCAGGCGTGTTGATCAGATCACGCACCAATGCTGTTGATGACGCCAATGCCTCCACACGATCAAAAATCGACGCATCACCAACCGCCAATATTGCCTTTGGTGATGGCGCGGAAGTGGCTTTCCGATAACTTGAAAAATCATAATTTTCTAACGCCCAGCCAAGGGCAAAAGCCTCAACCTCATCTGCTTGAGCCGCCGCCAAATGATAAGTGCCGGGGGATAATTTGCTTGCCCTTGCCCCGTCAGCAAAAGCCTTATCAGACGCTGATTGCAGAACCGCCTCAACCTCAAAATCCGCACTAGGCAAAGCTATCATGGCGTTTTTGCGCAGGCTAAACTGGTGACTATCCAGCCAATTTAGCCAGCGGTTAGGTGAGCTTTCTCGCCATTCCTGCCACGATGCCTTTTTGAGACGGATAATCGGGCGGCTAGTATCATCTTTGTCTTTAATCAGGTGATGGTTATCCATTTAAAAATCCCCTCAACATTCTATTTCTGTCCCATACGCACAAATTGCGCACAAATCGCGGCTAACCTTTGGCCTCGGCAGAGGCCCGAACATGATCAAGTCGCATCCATAATGTTGCCCCTCTTAACCCAAGAAGAAACAAAAAGGCAACCCAGACCCCGATTAATCCAAACCACAGACCAAGCACATAAACCAATGGTATGAATAAGGCCATGGATACCAACATAGCATTACGCATATCACGGCCCATAGTAGCACCAACAAACACACCATCCATCTGAAAGGCAAATACCGATACAATGGGCATGATCACCAAGATCGGCAAGATGTGGTAACTGGTTTCTATCACCGAAGGAATGCTTGTCAAAACGCCAATGATTAACGGCCCAATCAGCACAAGCCCAACCGCCATCAGCACCGCCATAATCACAGCAAGCCATGTGGTTTCGCGCAAGGTGTGGTTGAACATGATCGGGTTACGGCGTCCAATGGCTGAACCTGTTAAGGCCTCTGCCGCGTGGGCAAAGCCATCTAGCGGATAGGCAATCGCGCCAAAAATAACAAAGCCGATTTGTGATGCCGCGAGGGAGACATCATCAATTCCTGATGCCGCGTTAAGGACAATTAATTCCGATAAGATAATACAACTGGTACGGATGGTGAGATCAAAGCCAAGCGATAGATAACGCCGCATTGCCGCCAGATCAAAGACAACAAAAAAATCAGGCCATTTCAGTGGCGCCACCGAACGAATAGCCGCAAGAACCAATGGCAAGGTCACCAGCAAACCAGCGTAATGGGCAATCGCCGTGGCTAATGCCACCCCCTCAACCCGCATACCATAGCCATAGACCAACACCAAATTGCCGATGATGTTAATGATATTAACGGTCATCAATTGTATCACCGTAGCCTTAACACGCCAGAGACCAAACAAAACGCCAATAATCACCATATTTACCGTAATCGCCGGGGCAGCAAGACAAACAATGCTGAGATAAATGGTCATGCCGCTTGCCACATCATCACTTAAGGTCAAGGTCATGACGGACAATAAAATAATCAGCGGCGTTAGGAGCATCGTCAATCCGCCAAGGATCAAGGCAATCACCATCGCACGCCAGAAATGTGCAACCACCAACTTGCCATCTTGAGCTCCGGCGGCCTGTGCCACAAAACCAGTGGTAGCCATGCGCAAAAACCCAAAAGCCGCCAGAATAAGGCTGAAAATAAAACTGCCCATCGCCACAGAGCCGATATAATGCGCGTGATCCAGATGCCCCATCACCGCCGTATCGACAATCGCCACCAAAGGAATTGAGCTGTTAGCGACAATGACGGGAATGGCGATACGCCATGCTTGGCGGCGAATCGCTTTGCGATTGTTGCCGTCAAGATGATCCAGTTTGCGCTCAGGCGTATCAGGTGAAACAGGATTAGTCATAAAGATCAGTCAGGTTGATGTTTTCAGTGTCATCTTTTAGCGATATAGTGCCAGCATGATGACTTACCTCACTTCTATAACGCAATTATGGCGGAAACACCCTACCTTTTTCCTGCTGATGCTTGTTATGGCTGTGGCGGTTCTTCCGGGGGTAACGCAACTACCTCCCATGGATCGGGACGAAGCCAGATATATGCAGGCAAGTCATCAGATGCTGGATAGTGGTGATATCATTACCATCCGCTTTCAAGATGAACTGCGCGCCAAAAAACCTGCTGGAATCTATTGGTTGCAATCTGCATCCGCCGCCCTCTTTGGGGCCGATAATCCCGGTTCTTATCGTCTGCCTAGTATCCTTGCCGGATTTGGTGTCGCGCTGATGACCCTTGCCTTTGCCAGTCGTATGATGTCGCCGCCCCAAGCCTTGCTTGCCGCCGCGCTAATTGGTGTCAGTCTGGTCATGGTCACAGAAAGCCGCCTTGCCAAAACTGATGCTATGCTGACGTTTTTGATCATGGTTCAACAATATGCGCTATGGCGTATTATTCATCTGGATCGAAACAGCCGCTATGTATCCGGGCGCTGGGCGCTTATGCTTTGGGTGGCACTGGCGTTTGCCATTCTGGTCAAGGGGCCGATTGCCCCTGCTATTCTGATCCTGACCATTCTAGGGTTTATGATACTAGAAAGACGTGTGAATTGGGTTCTTGCGACACGTCCTCTGATGGGATTGGTTGTCGTCACTTTAATGGTCTTGCCATGGGTGTTGCTGGTGACAGCCGCCACAGACGGCGCCTTTTTGAATACCGCTATTAAAGGTGATTTTCTCAATAAACTGGAAACCGGGCAGGAATCCCACGGGATGCCATTTGGCACTCATCTCATGCTGTTAGCTATTGTTTTCTGGCCCGGCAGTCTGTTGATAGGCCGTGCTATTAGCGGGATATGGATGCATCGGAAAACCCCATCTACCCGCTTTCTGCTGGCATGGCTTCTTCCCTTTTGGCTGATTATTGAAATTACCCCCACTAAATTGCCGCATTACAGCCTACCAGTTTTGCCTGCGCTGGCGCTATTGGTAGCCTGTTTTGGCTGGCAAGCCAAAGCCCCAGTGTTTTGCTTGCCTACGGTCTCTGGCCATGGCAAGAACCCAAGGGTATTATCCATCATCCTCGCCATTCTAAAACCTTCAACAATGGTCATTGTTCTTGAGTATCTTCGCCTATTGATCGGGCCGCTTCTCGGCGGCGTTATTTTTGTTATTGCCAGCCTTTATGATGGCCCGATGATATTGGCTAGTCTTGTTCTGGGGCTCGGTATTGCAACAGCGGTGATGGGATGGTTTTGGCGACGACCAAGCGGCAAGTCTTCGCATTTGACCGCCATGCTTATTTTGGGGGCTTGTTTTCATGCCGTGACCTTGGGAGGTGTTCTGCCGGGGATGAACGGATTGCATCTGGCTCCGCGCATCAAGGCGGAATTACAGCGTTTGGATGCTCTAGAAGCGCCGATAGCCGCCGCCGGATACCATGAACCGTCACTTGTCTTTGCCTTGGGTGAAGATGTGCTTTTGTTCACGGCAGAACAAACCGCGCTGTTTCTGGTTGAAGCCCCGAATGGTACCGCCTTGGTTGAGGCAAAGGCAGCACCAGAGTTTTTAGATTTCTTGGGGCAAATGAATATTACTGTTACTGCTGTTGGGGTCATTGAAGGGTTTAACTATTCTCGCGGCAAACCTGCCAGAATAGGGATTTATCGCCGCCAACAATAACATCTATCATACCAGTAATTGACGCCAGCGAGTTGCTCCAGTATTAACGCCATAAGGCAATCATCGTGTCTCTTGCCTCAGGAAAGTGTTCATATGTCAAAACAACCTGAAATCAGTGTCATTGTGCCTGTGATGAATGAAGCAGGAAATATTGAGCCACTTATTACGGATATTGTTTCGGCATTTGCCGGGCGGCAGATTGAAATCATCTATGTCAATGATGCTAGCAACGACGCTACCTATGCCGAATTGGTTGCAGAAAAAGCCAAGCATAGCTGTTTAAGGGCCATCACACATAGCCGCCGTTCAGGTCAGAGCGCCGCGCTTCGCACCGGAATTCTGGCGGCGCGCGCCGACCTTATCGCAACGCTTGATGGAGACGGTCAGAATCTCCCTGCTGATTTGGTGACGCTGGAAACCGCATGGCAGTCAGAGAAAGCAAACTTTGGCGGATTGGTAATGGCCGCAGGCGTGCGCCAAAACCGCCAAGACAGTTTGGGCAAGCGTATTGCCTCACGTTGGGCAAAGCGGATTAGGGCATGGATGTTAAAAGACCAGCACCCCGACAGTGGCTGTGGAATTAAAGTTTTTGATCGGGAATTGTTTTTGCGTTTGCCGTATTTTAATCATATCCACCGCTTTATGCCAGCCTTGGCAAATCGTGAAGGAGCCACCGTATTGGCGGTTCCTGTTGGTCACGCCGCCCGACAAGTGGGGGTATCAAAATATCGGATTCTTGATCGCCTCATCGTTGGCATATCGGATATTCTGGGGGTTTGGTGGCTCATCCGCCGCAGTCCCAAATCCTTAAAAAGCGAAGAATTGGAATAGCATCATATGTTTGAGTTTATCTCTGTCCTTTCAGCATCAATTGAGAGCTTTGCCATCGGCTTATCATGGGCATTGATCACCATTTTTCCATTTTTGCCGGAAAGCCTGCCGGAACATCCCGAAACCATTATGATTGTCATTGGCTTTGGCGGACAGTTTTTATTCGCCATGAGGTTTATTATTCAGTGGATCACCTCAGAGCGTGAAAACCGCAGTGTTATTCCTATCGCCTTTTGGTATTTTTCCATTGGCGGCGGCATGGTTTTGTTGTTGTACGCTATCTGGCGTCAAGACCCGGTGATTATTTTTGGTCAGGGCTTGGGATTGTTTATTTATCTGCGCAATCTCTATTTTGTCTCAAGGGATCGTCGGCGCAACGCCCCGGAAGACACGGAATAAACATCACCCTTATGCCGATTAAAGCTTGGTTTCTGTCATCCGCAACAATTCGGCCCAATGTTCTGCTGATACTGGCACCACAGAAAGCCGTGACTGACGAATAAGCGCCAGTTCGGCTAGATGGGGGTTTGCTTTGATCTCAGCCAAAGTGACAGGCGTATTCACCGTCTTGACCGCCTTCACATCCACCATTCCAAAACGGCCACTGGCATCGGTATGATCGGGATGATAGAGGGCAATCACCTCAACAATACCAACAATGCGTTTTTCATTGACGGAATGATAGAAAAACCCCAGATCACCTAACGCCATCGCCTTCATGTTGTTGGAAGCCTGATAGTTTCGCACCCCATCCCAGCCTGTTCCTTTTTCGCCAGCGTCAAGCTGATCCTGCCATGACCATGTAGAAGGTTCGGATTTAAAGAGCCAAGTTTTCATTATCATCCTCGTGTTGTCGTAGGGTATCTGGTTCGTGAGTTAATCGGTCTTGATCCATTCCTGATCCACTGGTCGTGCCAGTAAGCCCTGAATCTCTATTTTAATATCCGCGCCATCATTAACGACCCGGTTAATAGCCGAAATAATCGGCGTTTCAACACCGATGCTTTCGGCACGGCGAGCAAGACTGGCGGCTGATCGTGCGCCTTCTGCCAGAACCGCACCCGGAGCCTGACCTGATCCCAACGCCGCCCCATAAGAATAATTCCGCGAATGCGTATCCGTACAAGTCAGTATCATATCACCAACACCAGCCAGCCCAAAGAGCGTCTGTTGCTGACCGCCTAGAGCAAGGGCAAGTCGCGTTGATTCCGCTAAACCGCGAACGATCAAGGCCGCGCGAGCATTATCACCCAACCCAAGCGCGGCCGTAATTCCAGCGGCAATCGCAATGACATTTTTCGTGGATGACGCCACCGCAACCCCAATGGGATCATTGCTCGTATAAACACGAACCGTGCTGGCGTGAAATAGCCCTGCTACCCCTTGCGCCAGTTCAGGGTTTTGTGATGCCGCCACCAGACAACATGGCTTATTTGCCGCCGTCTCATCCGCAAAACTTGGCCCACAAAGCATGACGATATCACGGCCCAGATGTTGATCTGCCAATTCGGTTTGCAATGCTCCAGTTTCGGCATCAAGACCTTTGGCGGTCAAGGCCACCATTGCCCCTGATGGGGCGTGTTTCTTAATCAGGATCAAGGCATCACTCGTGGCGGCAACGGGAACAACCACCAGCACCGCATCAGCGCCAGTTAGGGCTTTAGCCGCATCAGTGGTCGCCAAGCGCGGCGCTGTGATCGGCTGATCATCCAGACGCGGTGATATCCCTTTCATCAAGGCATCGGCCATGTCCTGTCTGCGAACCAGTACCGTCACATCATGGTCTTGCCCTGCCAAAACCGAGGCCAGCGCACTCCCCCATGCGCCGCCGCCAATGACTGTTACTTTACTCATGATGCCGCACTCCATGACGGGTCTGACATTTCTGCCAGAGGCCAGCGCGGTCGCGGGGCAAAATCACGCGGTGAAGCCGCAAGGCCAGCGTTAATATATTCCGCCGCCGCCCAAGCAATCATGACCGCGTTATCCGTGCAAAGCGCGATAGGCGGAGCATGAAAACGGAAGCCCTCAGCCTCAGCCAGAGTTTCAAGCCCATGGCGGATCACCTGATTAGCGGCAACACCTCCGGATACAACAATATCAGGGACAATATTAGGGGCAATATTAGGGGCAACTATGTTAAAATCTGACCGAAATTGGCGCATAGCATTGCGGCTACGGTTGACCAGACAATCCGCGATAGCCTGTTGCAGAGAGGCCGCCAGATGTGGCGCCTCGGATGCGGCTTTCCCCCCATTTTCCCATGCCTGAATCACAGCTGTCTTGAGACCGGAAAAAGACATGGCACAGCCCGGTTTTCTGATCATCGGGCGCGGCAAATCAAAACGACTGGCATCACCTTGTTTTGCCAATTTCTCAATATTCGGGCCACCTGGCATAGGCAGACCCATGACTTTGGCAGATTTATCAAAAGCCTCACCCGCGGCATCATCAAGCGTCGCCCCATAAAGCCGATATTGCCCCGGACCTTCGACCACTAAGATTTGGCTATGTCCCCCCGACACCAGTAACAGCAAAAAGGGAAATTGCACCGGATGCGTTAGCCGCGCGGTAAGCGCATGGCCTTCCAAATGGTTAATAGCATAATAAGGCAGACCCATAGCGGCGGCCATAGCCTTAGCGGTCACTGTTCCCACAACAACGCCGCCAATCAACCCCGGCCCAGCCGTTGCGGCAATAGCCCCCAAATCACTACGTTTTGCCCCAGCCTCAGCCATCGCGGCAGAAATTACCCCTCGAATGCGGTCAATATGCGCACGTGCGGCAATCTCTGGCACAACACCGCCATGGCGCTGATGCTCGCTGATCTGTGAAGAAATCTGATTGGCATGGATGTTTCCATCACTATCCACCAGCGCCGCCGCCGTTTCATCACAACTGGTTTCAATACCTAGAATAAGCTTGGTCATATTTCTGTTTTAGCGTAAATCCACCCTCAGGTCAGCAGATTTTATAGGGTTAGGACTTGGCAACATGGCCTGTTTATGCGTAAAGAACATATTATGAACAAGGATCAGAACTTTTCCGATATAGCAGAAACCCCTCTCGTTCTGGCTAGCCGGGCGTCCCCGCTTGCTGTTGCCCAGACCGAAGAAGTTCAGTCAAGGCTCTCCCCAATCCATTCAGACAGAGCCACCTTTTCCACACGCGGAGATGAAGTGCTTGATAGACCACTAGCCGCAATAGGCGGCAAAGGGCTATTTGTTAAATACCTTGAACAGATTCTGCTAGAAGGCAAAGCAGACGCGGCGGTTCATTCTGGCAAAGACATGGAAACGGTATTAGCTCCAGGAACAGAACTGGCGGCGATTTTACCGCGCGCCGATCGCCGTGATGCGTTGATTGGCAGTTATGCCAATCTTGATGAATTGCCTCATGGCGCAAAGATTGGCACCGCTTCTGTCAGACGTGCGGCGATCATATGCCACCACCGACCTGATCTAAAACCTGTGTTATTGCGCGGCAGTGTTAACACACGTCTTAACGCCCTCAAGGCTGGGGAATATGACGCTATTATTCTTGCCATGGCAGGATTAAATCGCCTTGGGATTACGGCAGATGTTCACCCTATTTCCGAGGAGGTGATGTTGCCTGCGGTGGCCCAAGGCGCGATTATTATTCAAGCACGCACCGCACAGACAGAAGATGGCGAGAACAAAAGGCGCCGCCAAGTGCTGACCGCGCTAAACAAGATTCATGATGCCGTTACCGGGGCAGAGGTTCTGGCAGAGCGCTTGTTTCTTGAAACGCTGGATGGATCATGCCGAACCCCAATCGCCGCAAGTGCGTATCTCAATAACGGACAGCTTCATTTTCGCGGCATGATCTCCTCACCCGATGGTCGCCAGTGTTTCGCTGATGAGGCCACAGTGCCAGCAGATGATGCCCCAAACATGGCAAGAGAGATGGCTTTACTTCTGCTGGAAAAAGCAGGAGGACATGATTTTCTCTTGCAAGCTGATAAGGCCGAAAAGTGATCAGCGCCCCGATTGCCATGACCACAAGGCCAAGGAGCGATGCGCTTGAGGATTGCCGCTATCTCAAAACTGGGGGGCTGGAGGCCATTGCCGTTCCTACCCTTAGGATTGAAACGCGGCAACAGATTGGTCTTTCTGACATCCCCGATCATGTAGATGGTATTATTCTCACCAGCCGTCACGCCGCCAGCCAAATTACCGATCAGGCCATTATCAAGAAACCCTGTTTTGTTGTGGGTGAGGCAACAGCCCGCGCCGCGCAAAGGGCGGGGTTTGATGATATCCATATCGCCGCCGGTGATGGCAACGCATTATTAGCGTTACTAGAGAAAACACCTTATCAGCGGTTTTGCTGGCCGAGCGCAACACATTCCGGTTTTGATATCAAAACCGCGCTTGAGGCCAATAGCAACAAGCAGGTGGAGAGGATAATCGTTTATGAGGCGGTAACAGAAGATGAGCTGGATGACGCCGCCATCCATCATATCCGTTCCACCAGACCGATGATCATTTTGATACATTCGGGCCGAGCGGGTGAACAGTTTAGCCATTTGCTGGATCAGCATGATTTGTCTGAATACCGCCAGTTTATGCAATTGGTTGTAATCAGTTCGCGTGCGGCTGGACTTTGTGGGCAGGGATGGCATAGAATCCATGTCATGCCATCGCCTCTTAGGTCACTCATGCTGGCGAAGGCGTTTGATTTGGCAGGTATTTCCCCTGCGGATACTGATCACTCCATCCGGATGATCAGACCACTGGATTGATATAATAACAGGATAACCAAAGAGAAAATGCCAAGAAAACCAAAACATTCTGGCGATAATCCAGCCACAGATGATGAGATCATCATTGAGGGAACGGCCGAGCGTATCCATGACGATATGACGGACAAGGCCAGCCCATCAGATCAACCTGAAACAAAAGCTAAGCCAAGACCAGCACGATTGGCATGGCGGCGTCTTGGCCGTTTTCTCTGGTTAGTGATTTTATTTTTGGGCATTGTCGCAGGGTTGGCGGCGGCTGGACTTTCACTTAGCAACCGATTGCTCATCACCCAGCAACAAGACGCAAGCGCGGCTCAAGATATCAATAGCCGTACCATCCTTATTGAAACCGTCCTTGCCGCCCTTGAAGGTGAACTTGCCAGTCTCCGTGATGCCGTTCAGCAAAGCCAAAACACCCAAGGCGATAATGCTGAACTTCTTGACGATATTCCATCACGGCTAAGCCTTATCGAAGATCAGGTCGCCCGCCTAGATGAGATCATCACACAAACGCAAGATCAGCCAGCCGAGAGACCAAGCCCCGATGCTGACCCTGATATCATGATCCTAGCCCAACAATTAGCAGAAATGGACCAGCGTATCCTTGAACTTGAAGCCCAGCTTCGCTCACCTTCTGCTGATCCAGACAGAGATGATGAGGCATCAGCACCCAAAGATACCGGGCAAGATACCGGGGAAAATACCGGGGAAGATACCGGGTCATCCACCGCGCCCATCAGTAACAGCCCAGCAGAATTATCGGTGCTTAGCGATGCCATTATCAGCGCCGCGCGCCAAGGTCAGGGATTTGCCAACCTCCTGCCATCAGCCATCAATGCCGATGCCCGTTGGGAAACGCTAAAGCCATGGGCGGAAAACCCGCCACCAGCGCATGATGATTTATGGCGAGAATTAACAGCACAGGGTGATATGGTTTTCGCTGACAGCCCATCACCTGACCCAGCACCGGAGGAAAGCGATAGCAGTTGGTGGTCATGGCTGACTTCACCTTTGTCTGAGGCGGTAACCATTGCCCCCATTGACCCTGCAAGCGAAGCAAAAGCGCAATTTGTTGCCGCGCTGGAACAGCGTGATCATATGGCCGCGATTGCCGCGCTCACCACTTGGTCTGATGAAACCAATGACATATCAGCATGGGCCGCCGCATGGCAGATGCAGTTTGATCAAAGGCAAGACCTTGACCAAGCCATCGCCAATCTGATCATAACATTAGGTAAATAATATGCGCCGCATCGTGAGTTTAATTATCTGGATAATGATTATTGCAGCGGTGGCGCATTTTCTGGCCGTCCAGAGAGGATCAACACAAATTGACTGGCTTGGTTGGCGTATTACCGCCCCAACCAGCCTGATCATCGCAGGTATGCTGGCCTTAATCTGGGCCGTGCTTATTCTGGATCGCTTGCTGAGTTTTCTTGCGAATATTCCACGGCGGATTAGTGGCGGATTTTCATCTCGGCGTGGACGCCTTGGTCAGAGGGCGCTTGCCCTTGGTATGGCGGCGGCGGCGGCAGGTGAGGGCCGTGACGCCATCAAACACGCTCGTAAATCCGTTCATTTTCTGGGCCATAATGTGATGACCGACTTGCTTATGGCACAGGCTTCAAGCCTAAGCGGTAACACCAAATCTGCTCAACGGTATTTCGATGCACTCAAGACCAACTCCGATACCGCATATTTTGGACATATCGGACATATGCGACTGGCGCTTGAAGCCAAAGACGAAAAAACAGCTCTAGCGGCAGGGCGTGAGGCGCTAAAACTCAAGCCTCGCTCAACCAGTATTGCCAATGCTATTTTTGTGATGGAGGCCAAGCAAGGCAACTGGGCAGAGGCAGAGTCTGCCTTGCGAATTGCATCTAAAGGTGATCTGCCAGCGTCACATCAGGCTGAGGCGGCGATCCTGCTCGAACGCGCCAGATTAGCAAATACCGTGTCTGAAAAAACGAAAATCCTTGCCCGCGCCCTAAAGGCGGATAGCAATTTTCTTCCTGCCGTGCTGGCACAAGCCGAACTCTATCTTGATGAAAACAAAACCCGAAAGGCGACAGCCTTGCTTGAACGGGCGTTTTTGACGTCACCTCACCCCATGTTGGCAGAAAAACTAATGTCACATTGGTCGGGGCCACCTGCCAAGAAACTGGCTAGACTAATCAAATTAGCCGAAAAAGGAGGCGAGCAAAAAGAAGCCTTATTTGCCGCCGCTAGCATGGCATTTGATCAACAGCTTTGGGGAGAGGCTGAACGCTTGGCTAGGGCCATCCCCACAGAAGTCAGAGATGCCCGTATCTGGCAGTTACTAGCCGATATCGCCGATCATCACCCTGTATCCGATAGCGTTGAGGGCGAAACCAGCGTCTCAATTTTACGGCAAGCGGCATTGGCCCCGCGACCTCCCGGCTGGACCTGCCAAGCTTGCCACAGCCAGATGGAAGACTATCATGCCATTTGCCCAAATTGTTCTGCTTTTGCCCAGATGACGTGGCGCTAAACTTGTTTGAGGCGCTGCATTCCCGCCATCCATTCCAGCGTTGTATGCTTATAATTGGCATGAATTGGCATAAAATCCTGCTTTTCCACCAGATAGAGAAAACCAAGTGAAGGATGGATATCCGCGAGGTTATTTCTGCTCTTAGCCTTTGACCAGGGCTGTTGCATAGTATGGCCGAGTTGCTTATCAATAGCATTTAGCGTGGACATCATCATAGCTATATAAACGACCGCTATTTGCAAATGTTTATCGCATGACTGAAAACAATATTGGCGCTATGATCTGGCTTTAGCCACTTTGGTTCTATGCGCCACAATCACTTGCCAAAGAGCTGTATTTACAGGTATAAATCGGTTATTGGGCTGCTGTAGCTCAGTTGGTAGAGCAACTGATTCGTAATCAGTAGGTCGGAGGTTCAAGTCCTCTCAGCAGCACCATTTTTACCCTCCCACCATTTTTACCCTCTCACTATTTTTTCTCTCATGGTTGATAGACGCCGCCATGAGATCATGAGCAATCCCAATACGGGAATGCCGATATCTTTCCATTTCGTTTATAAACATTGGCTAAAATGGTAAATCAAAGATGGGTTTTGTAATTAAAAATTAATAATTGCATTAATATATATTTAATATTAATAAGGCATAATATTAGGTTTTCATTATTGTATTAGGAGATGACTATGAAAGTAGCTGGTGGAGTATTAGCGATCATTGGTGGAGTTTTAAACGCAATTTTTGCTTGGGGTGCTTACGCAATTGCATCTGTAGCTAGCGCAGGGGCTGAGTATGTATCAGATGTATCCGCCACTGCTCTTGAAGCTGCTGCTGCAAACGAAATTGCAGGCGCGGCAGATGGTTATGCAACGATGTTTTTGATCTGGTTGTTGGTATCAATTATCATGTTCGTTGCTGGAATTATGGCTTTGGCACAGAAATCTGCAAAGATGGCTGGAATTGTTATTTTGGTATGCTGTGGCATTTCGCTGTTTACTGGTGGCTTAGCAGCTATCATTGGTCTCATCCTCGGTGTTATCGGTGGTATTCTTGCTGTTGTGGCTCCACCAAAACAACAGGCAGTTGCCTAAGTATTTAATAAATCATTATTTTTAAGTATCCCCGGTTTTCCGGGGATATTTTTTTGTGGTTTGAGTTCCTTTCAACAGGATTGACAAAAGCCATGATGAGGCCAAGATGATCATGTCTTTAATGATCTGAGCCCATCCATGTCCTCATTCAGCCTCGGCGCCAATATCACCTTTGTCAAAAGCCAGTGGCGTTTTCTCTTATTTGGCTTATTGCTGGCGTTTTTCTCATCACCGGGGCAAACCTTTTTCATTTCCCTATTTTCGGCAAAAATCAGATCAGAATTACAGCTAAGCCACGGGGATTTTGGCGTGATTTATGCCATTGGCACTTTGGTCAGCGCCGCCGTAATCATCTTTCTTGGGCGGCTTGTTGATGTCATCCGTCTAAAGACAATCTCGCTTATTATTGTGGTTGGTTTAGCCATGGCCGCCGCCTTTTTTTCCATCATCTCATCGGTGTTAACATTGGCGCTTGGCGTCTTTTTTTTGCGCCTCACCGGGCAAGGAATGATGAGTCATCTTTATGCCACCGCGATGAGTCGGCGCTATGTTGCTGAACGTGGGCGGGCCGTTGCCATTGCCACCCAAGGTCATCCGTTGTCTGAGGTGATTATGCCTGCGCTGATCCTGTTTCTGTTGCTTAGTGTTGATTGGCGGCAAGCTTGGCAAATCACATCTATCCTAGTGTTAGTGATCATGGTGCCGGCGTGTCTTTTGTTATCAGGTCGACAAGACGGGCAAGATGGCGGCGGTGTCGAAGATCTCGCTACTGGCAGAGACGGGCAACATTGGACTAGTTCAGAGGTGGTTTTTCATTGGCGGTTTATGCTTTTAGCTGGGCTTGTATTAGCGCCTGCCTTCACCTCAACAGGATTATTTTTCCATCAAATCCACTTTGCCGACACTAAGGGGATATCACTAATTATCTGGACGGGCGGCTATCCTATTTATGCTGTGTGTAGCATTTTTGGTAGCCTGATTGGCGGCATGATGGTTGACCGTTTCAGCGCCATTAACATCGCCTCGCCTATTGTCATGGCTTTGAGCTTGCCTGTTCTGATGCTGGGCTGGATTGAGCCTGCCCATCTGATCTGGGTCTATTTTGCCATCTTTGGTCTGGTGCAAGGCGCGGTATATGCCGTTGTGACGCCAATCTGGGCTGAGCTTTATGGCAGTCGCTATCTCGGCAGTATCAAAGCCATCATGCACGCGATGATGGTTTTTGCCTCAGCTTTATCCCCGGCAGGAATTGGATTGATGATTGATGCAGGATATTCTCTGGCGCAAACCCTGATGGTGTTGGGGGCAGTGCCAATCCTGGCTGGTATTTTGGGTTATTTTGGAACAAGGCCGTCACGCCCATAAAGACGAGAATTCTTGAAAAGGTTAAATCCCTTAAAAGGCGCAATCCCTTGAAGATGAGATCAAATAACGCCATATCATTTGATATCCGGTGATATCCGGTGATATCCGGATAATGCCAAAAATAGCAGGTAATCAGACCATGCCAGATAATCGAGATGAACATAACACTTTGATCTTTCCCCTTTCGCGGCGCGCGGGGCTTGTGATAACAGGTGATGAGGCGCTGGATTTCCTAAATGACCTCCTGACCCTTAACATCGCGAATATTGATGCGGATCAAGTGTCTCCAGCGGCGTTATTAACCCCGCAAGGCCGGATGCTTTTTGATCTCATGATCAGCCAGACAGATGATGGCTATCGCGTGGAATGTGATGCTGATCTTATGCCTGCGCTAATGCAGAAGCTGCGCCTTTATCGATTGCGGCGTCCTGTTGATATTGCGCCTTTTGAAGACATTGTTTTTGCCGCGTTTGGCGAGGTTGAAGGTGCTGGTTGGCTGAAAGATACGCGATTTCATTCTGCCGGTAGTGAAAATCAGGCATGGCGGCGTTATGGTGACTTGCCCCCAAATCACACGGCAGACCATCAGATGACAGAAGACACCTATCGGGCGGCGCGATATCGGCTTGCTATCGCCGAAGGCAATATGGAATTGCCATCCGAAAAAGCTCTGCCACTAGAGGCCAGATGGGATGACCTTGGAGCGATCAGTTTTGATAAAGGGTGCTTTATCGGCCAAGAAGTCACCGCCCGAACACGTTATCGGGGGCTATTAAAACGGCGCTATGCGCCCTTCACGGCCAAGACCAGCTTTCCCATTCCGGCAGATATTATCTGTGATGGCAGACCTGTGGGAGAGGTGTTAGGGCTAGCCAAAGATGCCGATGGCTGGACTGGACTTGCAAATATCCGGCTTGATGCCATGGAAAGCGGCAAGCCCCTGACAGCAGCAGATACGACTATTAGCCCGTTATTGCCGCCCATTTCCACCATAAAGGCTTGATTTCAGCGTAGTTTCGGCGTATGGAAAAGGTGTAGTGAACATGACAAAGATGTCATGGTTAGCTTTAACGGATTCTGGAAATCTTTCGCCTCTCACCTGTTTTGGTTAAGAGGCCGATTGTTTTTCTTTTCTGACTTATGATCTGGAGGCAAGATGACCGACTTACTGATGCCCAAAGCGACCGCCGTTTGGCTGATCGACAACACGGCCCTGACCTTTTCCCAGATTGCTGATTTTTGTTCCTTACATGATCTTGAGGTTCAGGCCATCGCTGATGGTGATGTTGGCGGTGGTATCCGCGGCTATGATCCCGTCCTCAACAAACAACTGACACAAGAAGAAATCGAACGTTGCGAAGCAGATGCAAGCGCAACTCTGGTTCGTTCATCATCGGTTTTGCCTGAACCAACCAACCGCACCAAAGGGCCAACCTATATCCCTCTGGCAAAACGCGGTGATAAGCCTGATGGCATTGCTTGGCTGGTAAAGCATCACCCAAACATGAAAGACAGCGTCATTTCAAAATTGGTTGGAACCACGCGCGACACCATCACAAAAATTCGTGATCGCTCGCATTGGAATATTGCTAACATTACCGCTAAGCATCCTGTGATGCTTGGTCTCTGCACCCAAATTGCCCTTGATGAGGCTATCACCAAAACTGGTGATGATGTGAAATCTCCATCTGAACAGGTTCAAGGTCTATCAGAACTGCCGTAACACGATAACATGGCAAAGATGTTAGAGCAGACCATTTAGACTAAGGATTTTAACTGGTTATATGACATGAGCGGCAGGGACAAGGACGATACGGACGAGGGACAAGCCCAGCTCATCAAAAGACTGGAACAGTTGACCCTCGAACACAGAGATCTGGATGAGGTCATTTTCCAGATGGGGTCTGAACCTATGGCGGATATCCTCCGCCTTCAACGCTTCAAGAAGCGTAAATTGGCTATCAAGGATGAAATCAGGGCTATTCATCACAAACTTCTTCCTGACATTATCGCCTGATCGCGGCCTGATAGTAGGTTAAAAAGGATAAAAAACATGAGCTCACAATCGCGTTCACCATCTAGTTCCTCATCTAGCTTAGGGACACCCGTTGTTGGCATTTGTATGGGAAGTCAATCCGACTGGCCCACCATGACCCACACGGCAGAGATTCTGGATCAACTGGGGATATCTTATGAAAGCCGGATTGTCTCCGCGCACCGGACCCCTGATCGGCTCAAGGAATATGCTGATACGGCACTTGAACGCGGCATTAAAGTAATTGTTGCCGGGGCTGGCGGGGCGGCGCATTTGCCCGGAATGCTAGCCGCAAATACGGTTTTGCCTGTGCTTGGGGTACCTGTGGAAAGCCAAGCTCTCAAAGGCATGGACTCTCTCCTTTCTATTGTCCAGATGCCAGCAGGGATTCCCGTGGGGACGCTTGCTATTGGTAAGGCCGGGGCCAGTAACGCTGGGTTAATGGCCGCCGCTATTCTGGCACTTTCTGATCCAGAGTTAGCCGCGCGATTGGAAAGCTGGCGTCAGAATATCACTGAAAATGTCGCCCATACCCCAAAAGATTAACCCCGAAAGATGATCATGACTATGCTACCGGAAAAGGCCATCATTGGAATATTAGGCGGTGGTCAACTTGGCCGGATGACGATTGAGGCAGCCTCTGCCCTTGGCTATCGTTGCCATGTTTTTGCCCCTGAAGGTGATGCTCCGGCCAGCGATATTGCCGCCGCCACCACGCGCGCTGATTACACCGACACCGCCGCCCTGACCGCCTTTGCCAATAGCGTTGATAGCGTTGTTTGTGAGTTTGAAAATGTCCCTGTTGAGGCTATGGATAAATTGGCTTCTTATGTTCCGGTTTGCCCCGGAAGCAAAGCCCTGGGCGCGGCACAGCACCGCCTAGCCGAAAAAGATAAAGCTCGCGCCCTTGGTATTCCAACACCGCGCTATGCCGCGGTGAATGACAGCGCCAGTCTAGCAGATGCTTTATCTCGTTTTGGTGGCGGCATCCTTAAAACCTGCCGCATGGGATATGACGGCAAAGGACAGATGCGACTTGCCAAGGATGCCGATCCTGCGAATGCGCTTGCTCATCTTGGTAATGACGATCTGATCTTAGAAGAGATAGTAGATTTTACAGCCGAGGCCAGTTTTCTTGTGGCAAGGGACAAAAAGGGTGAGATTTGTGTCTGGCCTGCCAGTATCAACCAGCATCGAAACGGTATTCTCCATCTCTCCGAAGCCCCGGCAACAGAAGACATCCTTACCCCTGCCTTGCTGGATAAAGGCACTGCCGCCGTTATTGCCATAGCGGAAGATTTAGAATTAACCGGAGTGTTAGCAGCAGAAATGTTTATCAGCCGTGGCGGTGATCTGCTTTTTAATGAGATTGCCCCGCGTCCTCATAATTCTTTTCACTGGACGATTGAAGGCACAGAAACCAGCCAATTTAGCCAGTTAGTCCGGATCGCCGCAGGGTTACCTATGGGGCGCGTCCATGCCACTGGTCGTTGGCGCATGACAAATATTCTGGGTGAGGATATGCCAATGCTAGATGCCGCTATCGCCGAGCCCGGCGTATATATTCACCGTTATGGCAAGGCCGAGGCAAGACCGGGGCGCAAAATGGCACATCTGAATCAGCGCATAGGCTAATCCTCATTTTCCGGCTCTGTCTGATGGCCTAACTCTGCCAGATCAAACGGAGTCGCCTGATACAGATCATGAATCCAGTTAGTGATAAAGAGAAAGGCAAAAGGCCGCCAATAGTTCATCGGTGTTTTGCTGGGATCATTATCAGGAAAATAATTAGCCGGAAGCGCAGTGTTAAGACCAGTTTCCTGATCTCGCGCATATTCTGCCGCCAAAGTCTCTGCATCATATTCCAGATGGTTAAGAACATAAAGATCACCAGACTGGCTATGCCGGACAATACCGGGGCCAGTTTCGGGACTTTCTGCCAGCACCTCTAGCATTGGTATGTTGCTGATTTCCTCAGACAGATTTTCGGTATAGCGTGATACTGGCATCGGAAAAGAATCGGTAAAGCCATTCATTAATCGTGTTGAGTTATCGTTCAACACATGATTATAGATGCCAAAACGCTTTTCGCCGATCATATGCTTATCAATATGATAGAAATGATAGAGCATGGCCTGTCCGCCCCAGCAAATTCCCATGCGGCGGAAACAATGTTTGCGAGACCATTCCATGATCTCAACCAGTTCTTGCCAGTAATCAACCTCAGCAAATGGCAGAGTTTCAACTGGCGCGCCGGTAATGATCAAGCCATCAAAATAATCATCCTTTACATCAGCAAGATGCCGATAAAACCGCCGCAAATAACCCGGTTCAGTGTTGCGCGGGGTATAGCTTGCCGTTGTCATCAGCGTCAGCTCAATCTGAAGTGGGCTATTGCCAAGAAGCCTGGCAAACTGAATCTCAGTTTCCTTTTTCTTTGGCATGAGATTGAGAAACAAGAGACGAATAGGGCGGATATCCTGTGTCTTTGCGCGGTCGCTAAGAATCAGGTCTACATTTTCCTTTTCCAACACTTCACGGGCGGGAAGATCAGATTGAATCTTAATTGGCACGGTATAATTCCTTAGATGCTACAAACGAAGGGGGAACGATATCAGGACGGGCGAACCCAAGGCGGCGACAGCCGCCCAATCATTCGCCCTACCATCTGAACCCCTACGGTGGCAGCTTTGCGAGCAGGTGCCGTTACCTTGGGAAGGAAAGCGACTTCGCGCAGACGCTGGGAGACAAAGCGTTCTAGCTTTTCGCGGTCTGCCGATGGATTTGCAACCCAATAGGCAAGGCTAGCGCTATAAACCCCTGCCAACAGGGCGCGCTTGGAATAGAAATTGAAATCAACCGAACGATCACCTGCCAGACGCCACATCCGGTCAACCGTGCGATAAAGGGTACTTAGCGCCAGTGCCGCGTGTTGGGGACGGCCCAATGTCTTAAGCGCCATAGAAACCGCCTCACGATAAGGGGCGGCACCGTCTAGCCTGATCATGATTAATGATTTGATCGTTGCTGTTACCCCTTGGGGCTGCTCCTCAAGCTCAGCAAAGGCACGCACCATGTCTTCATCGCTCATGGCAACAAACGCATCAATAGCGCTCGCCGCGCCTTTAGGGAAAAGGGCAGATACCGCCGCCAGATCAATACCCAGATCATCAGCCGTCGCCGCCATAGCCTGTTCTGTCCAGCCATCAAAAGGCACATGGACAAGCATGGCACGGATCACATCATTTTTATCGGTTTCAATAGTCATGGCGTTTCCTTTCCTCTTATATAGGCAAGATTTTGCCATAAGCAAAGCCCCTGACGATCAAAATCACCATTTAGAGCATGATATCCGTCTTTGGGCTTTTCACCATTACGGAAGTGTGTTATACGCTCAACTTCCTTGTATCGGGATTGCTCGAACAGGTAAAGAAACTCTACTGAAAGGAAACATGGCGAAGTGTTTGTAACTGTCAGGGATAATAATGTTGATCAGGCTCTGCGCGTCCTCAAAAAGAAGATGCAGCGTGAAGGTCTGTTCCGTGAAATGAAAAACCGCCGGAGCTACGAGAAGCCATCGGAAAGACGGGCTCGTGAAACTGCCGAATCTACCCGCCGGGTGCGTAAGTTGATGCGGAAGCGGATGGAGCGTGAAGGCTTTTAGTCCAGCCCCATCATAACCGCCATTCTTTGTCATGATTGGCGATATCATAACAAAAGCCACCTCGCTTGAAGGTGGCTTTATTTTTTATTCCGTTTAGATTTAGACTCACCAAAAAGCACGTATGATCAGGCAACCCTTTGCCAGATTGCCTGATCCTGTTCTTTTAGTGACCACCTGACATGGCTTGGATCACTTCCTCACAGACCTTCTTGGCATCACCAAACAGCATCATGGTGTTGTCATTGAAAAAGAGAGGATTATCAACACCAGCGTAGCCCGATGCCATTGACCGTTTAACAAACAGCACGGTTTTGGCCTTTTCCACATCAAGGATGGGCATACCATAAATCGGTGAGGTTGGATCGGTTTTTGCCAGCGGATTCGTCACATCATTAGCACCAATAACAAACGCCACATCTGTTTGGGCGAAATCACGGTTAATCTCGTCCAGCTCCTGTACGTCATCATACGGCACATTCGCTTCCGCCAGCAGAACATTCATATGCCCTGGCATCCGGCCTGCCACCGGGTGAATAGCATAACGCACCTGCACCCCTTCGGCCTTAAGCATATCACCCATCTCACGCAGAGCGTGCTGAGCCTGTGCCACTGCCATCCCGTAACCGGGGACAATAATGACCGATGAGGCGTTCCCCATAATAAAACTGGCGTCATCTGCACTGCCTTGCTTGACAACCTTATCGCCAGTATCTGCTCCGGGGCCGCCTGTGGTTTCACCGCCAAACCCACCAAGAATCACATTGAAAAAGGAACGGTTCATGCCTTTACACATAATATAGGAAAGGATAGCGCCGCTTGCCCCAACTAATGAGCCAGTGATAATCAAAAGCGGATTGCCTAGGGTAAAGCCAATGCCTGCCGCCGCACATCCGGAATAGGAGTTCAGCATGGATATCACCACAGGCATATCCGCACCGCCAATCGGAATAATGATCAACACACCAGCAACCAGCGCCACGATAAAGAGCAGCCAAAAGGCAATCATACTGTTGCTTGCCGCCAACCAGCTCACCAGTAAAATCAGCAAAATACCAAGCCCAGCATTGAGAATATGTTGCCCCGGAAAGGTGACTGGCTTGCCACTGATCAACCCTTGCAATTTACCAAAGGCGATGATCGAGCCTGTAAAGGTAATAGCACCAATAGCCAAACCAATAGACATTTCAATCAGACTGCCAAAGGCAATATTACCGGGTACACCAATGCCATAAGGGGTCGGATTATAAAACGCGGCCGCCGCCACGGCACAGGCCGCTAAACCTACCAGCGAGTGAAACGCCGCCACCAGTTGCGGCAAGGCAGTCATTTGTATCCGCATCGCAATAAAACTGCCGATACCGCCACCAATAACAATACCTGCTAGGATCAGCCCATAGCTGACGACATTAGGCATTGAGATTGTGGTGATAATGGCAATTGCCATCCCGCCCATACCATAGAAATTACCCATCCGGGCTGTATCTGGTGATGATAAGCCGCGCAAGGCCATGATAAACATGACCGCCGCGACCAGATAAAGATATGCCGAAATTGAAGCGCCCATCTCTATCTCCCTTTACGCTTAAACATGGCCAGCATCCGCTGGGTAACAATAAAACCGCCAAAAATATTAATGGAGGCGAGGACAATTCCAAGGAAACCCATCATCTGGGCAAATCCAAAATCTGCCGGGCCTGCCGCGATCAGCGCCCCGACAATAATCACCGATGAGATGGCATTGGTCACACCCATCAACGGCGAGTGCAAAGCTGGCGTCACGCGCCAAACCACATAATAGCCAACAAAACACGCCAGAATCAGCACCGTAATACCAAAGTAAAGTGGCTCCACCCCGGCATGACCATTTGCCACCGTCTCACTGCTCAAAGCCACGATGGATTGCTCCAAGGCTTGGCTTTCTGTCAGAAGTGCCTCGGCCTGTCCGGACAGGGTTTTTGCTTGCAAAAGCAGATCATCACTCGCCATTAGTTGTTTCCTCTTCTTCTTTCTTATCCATGTCTTCTTTCTTTGCGGCTGGCTTTTTAGCCGCGGATGTGTTTTTGGTAATCAGACTGCTGGTGATAATCTCATCATCGCTGTCCATTTTTAGGGTCTTGCCCTCAGCATCCCATAGATTAGTCAGGAAATTGAGCAGGTTCTTGGCATAAAGCATCGAAGCCACTTCAGCCAGTCTTCCTGCCATATTGGTATATCCAACCAATGTCACCCCATGTTTGACCACCACTTCGCCTGCCTCACTAATCGGGCAGTTGCCGCCCTGTTCCACCGCCAGATCAACAATGACCGACCCCGGCTTCATGGTCTTGACCATGTCTTCGGTGACAAGCACAGGCGCCGCCCGACCAGGGATCAGCGCAGTAGTGATAATGATATCCTGAGTTTTAATAGTATCGGCAATGAGCTGGGCCTGCTTAGCTTTGTAGGCATCACTCATTTCCTTGGCATAACCACCAGAAGTTTCAGCAGCTTTGAACTCCTCATCCTCAACGGCAACAAACTTACCGCCTAGCGATTCGACCTGTTCCTTAACAGCGGGACGAACATCCGTAGCAGAAACAACCGCGCCAAGACGTTTAGCGGTGGCAATCGCCTGCAATCCCGCCACCCCAGCACCCATCACCAGCACTTTCGCAGGTGGCACGGTTCCGGCGGCGGTCATCATCATCGGAAAGGCGCGCGTGAACACGGCACTCGCTTCAAGCACAGCGCGATATCCTGCCAAGTTCGCCTGACTTGATAGCACATCCATTGACTGCGCCCGTGTGATGCGCGGCACCAATTCAAGACCAAAGCCATGAACGCCTGCCGCGTCAAGTTTCTTGGCGACGTCATTATTACTATACGGTTCCATCAGGCTGATCACCGTTGCACCTTTGGTCAATTTGCCAATCTCATCACCCGATGGTGGCCGAACTTTGAACACCAGCTCTGAGCCAAGTGCCTTTGCATTTGTGACCATGGATGCGCCTGCGCTTTCAAACGCACTATCCGGGATCAGCGCGCCATCGCCAGCCCCTTTTTCCACTACCACCTCAAATCCCAAAGCGATCAGCTTTTTGACCGTTTCCGGAACGGCGGCAACTCGGCTTTCATCCTTTTGTGTTTCTTTTGGAACGCCAATAATCATTCTTTATCCCTCATCATTCTTGCTTCAGCTTAATGTTGCTGGTCTTCATCATATTGCCAAAGGTAACTTGGCAAGCCAGCCTTTTCGGCGGCCTTGATCTGACGTTGGCGCAACACATCAACATCAAAATCATCAATCATCCCTTCAAACAGGCGATGCCAATTTACCTCTGCCTTCAAATGCATGAACACAGAACCAAGACCAAGCGCGGCGCGATCCATAAGAACAAACTCACGCGGCGGCTTTACGCCGCCAATCCGCTTGAGTTCAGCGTGTACCTGCATAGCCAATTCGCGCCCATGAGCGCCGCCACGCATTTCTTGAATTGGTCGTGCCCGATCTTCGAGTCATGGAGTGTAAATGAAACGTGCCCATATGTTCAAGACATTAACGGTTTCACGATCAAGTCCTTTGAAGCCCCAATATTCATACGCCGCCACAGCCTGTTCTTCGTTCTCATCCCTCAGGGCCTTATAAAGTTCAATCACTCCCCGAACAAAATCAGGTCTGAACAGCCGAATACAGCCATAATCAAGCAGATTTACACCGCCATCAGAAGTGATCGTATAATTTCCCGGATGCGGATCACCATGTATCACCCCATAATAATAAAATGGGATATACCATGTGCGAAACATATTTTCCGCCACACGGTTGCGGCTGTCCTGATCTTCGTTGTCTTCAATAAAGGTTTTTAGTTTGATGCCATCCGCCCATGTCATCGTCAACAGTCGCTCACTGGAAAGATCATCAATAGTATCCGGCACATGGGCACCGTCCACACCTTCCAACATATCACGGTATAGCCGCATATTGGCAGCCTCACGCTTATAATTGAGTTCTTCTTCAAGGCGCTCAGCAAGCTCGGAATGAATATCAGAGGTCGATATGGCTTTATCATAGCGTTCATAAAGCGAGAAAATCAGCTTAAGCTGACGCAGATCAGCCTGCACCGCCGAGGCCATATCCGGATATTGCAGCTTACAGGCCAGCTTAACACCGTCATGGCTTGTGGCGCGATGCACCTGACCAAGCGAGGCGGCGGCGGAAGCTGTTTTTTCAAAATCAGCAAAACGCGATTGCCATTCCGGGCCAAGTTCGGCCGCCATACGGCGCTTCACGAAAAGCCAGCCCATAGATGGGGCATCGGTTTGAAGATTGGCCAGTTGTTCGGCATATTCACGAGGTAAAGCTTCGGGGATAGTGGCAAGAATTTGCGCAACTTTCATAAGCGGCCCTTTTAGGCCGCCCAACGCATCACGAAGTTTCGCGGCGTGTTCCTCACGGTCAATCTTTATGCCTAGATAGCGTTCTCCTGCCATCTTGAGCGCCAGATTTCCCATCGTTCCTGTGACCCGTGCATATCGCCGAAAACGCCCGCCAAGCCCTGATGATTCATCTGCCATATTGGCTATCCCTTGTCAGACGCTTGAAAAGAACCACTGTCCTGCAGTTCGGCTTCTAATTGATCAATCATTCCCGATATCATATCCAGACCAAGCGACCAGAATTCAGGTTGTTTTGCATCAAGGCCAAATGGTGCTAATGCCTCATCATGACGACGCGTGCCACCTGCGCGCAATAATTGTTGATAGGCCAAAACAAACGCGCCCTGTTCTGTCTCGGTTTTGGCAAGCTGATATTTTTGCCAAAGCGCACCAACCAACCCATCACCAAATGCATAGGCATAAACATAAAATGGGACATGAATAAAATGCGGAATAAAACCCCATAACGGTCGATAACTCTCATCCAGCTTTATCGCCGGGCCAAGCGCCGCCCTTTGGGTTTCCATCCAAATATCGCTAATCTCATGAACCGTAAGCTCAGAATGTTGTCGGGCCGTGTGGATTTGCGTTTCAAAATTATGAAACCCGATCTGCCGCACCACCGTGTTCAACATATCTTCAATTTTACCTGCCAACAACGCGCGGCGATGTTCAGGGTTTTCGGTTTGCGTCATCAGGCGATTAAACACCAGCATTTCACCAAATACCGATGCTGTTTCCGCCAGTGTCAATGGTGTTGAACACATTAAATGACCTTGATCCGCCGCCAAAATCTGATGAATACCGTGACCGAGTTCATGTGCCAGTGTCATGACATCCCGCACCTTGCCATGATAATTCATCAGGATATAGGGATGCGCTGAAGGCACTGTCGGATGCGAGAAGGCACCAGAAGCCTTACCCGGACGTGTGGGGGCATCAATCCAATTACGGTCAAAAAACCAATCCGCCATAGTTGCGAATCCGGGATCAAACGCCCCGAACGCATCATGGATCATGTGCCGGGCTTCGTCCCACGAAAAAATGCGGTCATCCTCACCGGGAACAGGGGCATTGCGATCCCACCAGTTGAGCTGATCTACCCCCATCCACCGCGCCTTAAGCGCATAGTAACGGTGGCTGAGTTTTGGCATAGCATTGGTCACGCTATCCGCCAGTTGATCCACGACTTCATCTTCGACATCATTAGCCAGATTGCGTGATGACACGGGACGCGAAAATTTGCGCCATTTGTCATCCACTTGTTTGTCTTTAGCAATGGTGTTGAGAATAAGCCCCATGGTGCGGCTGTTATCTGTTAGCACCTGTGAGCGCGACATCCCTGCTTTGCGTCTCATCTGAGGATCAGGATCACTCATCATATCAAGGATTTCTGCTTCCGTCACATGACGATCATCAATAGGAAAACTTAGGCTTGAAGACATTTCATCAAAAAGTCTGATCCATGCGCCGCGGCCTGATGGTTGACGGTCAATCAGCATGGTTTCCATTTCAAGCGAAAGCTGATGCTTGCGGAAGGCACGCACAAGACGCACCCATGGTGACCAGCGCGACATAGCAGAATCAGCCATGAGAGCTGTTATTCTTTCATCGTCAATTTCTGCCAGTTCATCATTGATATGAATTCGGATGGCTTGAAATCTGCGGGTGGCAGGGTCAATCTGTCCGGGCTTAGGACGCGGCAAAATCCCGCGAATAATGTGGGCCAATTCAAAAGTCGTGCTAATTGGGCTTTCGTCGCGCGCTTTGATAATGGCACGAGCAATCCGCCGGGAAGCGCGTTCCTCACCAAACCGCCATAACACATCGGCGATATCTTTTTCTGTCGCGGAGTTGATGAAGTCTTTTGCGCTGATGCCAGATTTCTCCATCCGCATATCCAGTGGCCCATCCTGACGAAAAGAAAACCCGCGGTCGGCTTGGTCTAGTTGGGGGGAGGAAACCCCAAAATCAAAGACAATGCCGTCTACCGCGGGAAGTGTGAGGTGGTGGAGGATATCTTTCAGATCAGAAAACCGGCCTTCCATCAGCGTCAATCGCCCTTGATATTCGGATATCATGTCTTGTCCGGCGGCGATGGCATCGGGATCACGGTCAATGGCAACAACCTGACAAGGGGCGGCGTCAAGAATGGCGCGACTATAACCGCCTCGGCCAAAAGTGGCGTCCAGATACACCGCGCCTGATTTTGGTGACAAGGCTTCTACGACTTCAATAACCAGAACGGGGTGATGTTCCGGATGCGTGATCATTGCCCTGCTCCTGATGGGCCGCGCGGTTTGAGGATTAGTTTTGGCATCTGGCCATCTCTCGCGGCGGCACGGCTGTTTGTTTCACGAGCTCTAAAACTGGTGGGGTCCCAAAGCTGAAAGGAACGCCCAATCCCGGCAAACAAAACCATCTCATCAATCTTGGCGTGGGTAAGAAACTCCTCAGGCAGGACAATGCGGCCCTCGCTATCGGGGCGCATTTCTTGTGCGCTGGCAATAATCATCTGTAACATTTCGGCATCATTGGAAAAGGCATCCATGCCATCAATCGCATCAGCGATTTGATTCATGCGCTCTGAAGACATTCCCTCAAGGCAAGCATGAGTCAACGACCGCGTCAGAATAAGCGGTTCGTTGCGGTGTTCAAGAATGGCCCGAAACTTAGCAGGAACCGAAACCCGCCCCTTTCGGTCAATCTTGTTTTCGTATGTCGACGTGAACAATTCCACGGCGTCACCCTTTCTTTATTTACCTCTGTTACCAACCTCGGCAACAGCCCCCACAAAGCAAAAAAGACTTTTTGGGATAATATGGGATATCATGGGAATTCATGGGCTGTCAATGGGAAATGCCAAGAATATCTAAAAAAACATAATTATTTCATATAGTTAGCATTAAAAATTAAGATCATTTGCTTAGTCATTGAAAAATAACAATATTCTTATTTGTTCATGATATGTTCTCTTTTGAAATCAATATCTTAGCTTGGCGAATCGCAATTTATGGTAGCGCCTTTCAGATCAGGGGGAGGTCAGGGGCAGAGATATGACTTGCTGCCCATTTGATGATTTGGTGACGACTTGGTGACGATTTGGGAAATCGTTATCAGATCAGAAGAAGCGGATAAAACAGGGTGAGAGATTAGGTAGGGTGAGAGATTAGGCTTTTGCCTTTGGTCTCGCTTTGGCTTTGCCTAATGTTGCCGCTTTAGCCGTTTTTCTCTTATTAGGGGTTTGGCGCGCGGCTGTCTTAGTGCTGATTTTGGGTTTCGCTTTTTTCGAGGCAACGGGTTTTGCTCTCGCCACAGGTTTTGGTTCTGCGGTGACCGCGATGGAGGCTTCATTTTTGCTCATATTTGAATATGGCCGATTAGCGTCCCGATTAGCATCTTGATGTATATTTTGATTATGCGTGATATCCCGGATTTGGTGCAAGGCCTCTAGGATAGCCTCGCGGTTATGGCGCATCTCGTTCAACCGATCAAGGATGGACAGAAACAGAGCCGCCAATCCATTGACTAATCCCACCGCCACGATCATAAAAATAAACCCTAAGATCAGCGACACCGACAGATCAATGCCAAGCCCATCAAAACAAAACCTTACCCCCATCACATAACTGATCATGCTAATAGGAATGATGGCAAACAGGTTAACAATGCCAAAGAGGCCAGCAAGGAATCGGTTGCAATAGGTCATGATGATATCAGCTCCGTTTTAATCTCACGGAACAGTCTATCGTGATCTTCTTAATAAATGTTTAAGGCGGCGCAGAAAAGATGATATTCCCAAAATAGGAATGGGTCAGATGGTCTATAAGCCGGGTTCTGTCCACCGCCAAGGCGGTAGGATGATCATTCATCTTGGACGGAAGTTACCTTCGCGCCTCATGCGACCTACCCGAACATAGAGAGAAAACCATCCCTTGCCTCAAGGGCATCCTGTTCCTATCTGGTCTTGCTCCCGGTGGGGTTTTCCCTGCCAGTTTCGTTACCGAAACCGCGGTGCGCTCGTACCGCACCGTTTCACCCTTACCGTCATAAGACGGCGGTTTGTTTTCTGTGGCACTTTCCCTAAGGTCGCCCTCGCCGGATGTTATCCGGCACCGTGGTTTTCTGGAGCCCGGACTTTCCTCTGCCGAAACAGCGATCATCCGACCATCTGACCCGATCTTTTTCTATGTCGCGGGGCTATTGATGTCAAGCAAGGTGACTGTGGATCATATGGCATCGTCGCTGTCACTTTCCTCAATCTCTTGTTGCAAGAGCGCGGCTTCGAGCCATCGTTCTTCTTGCCGAGCCAGCAATTCGCGTTCACTGCTAAGCTGATTGACCAGCAACTGAAACAAATCAGCATCACGGCTAAACAGATCAGGGTCAGCCAGTTTTTCCTCAGTGGCGCGGATGCTTTTTTCTAATGATGCCATTTCTGCGGGCAGGGTTTCTAAGGCGTGTTTATCTTTGAAACTCAGCTTGCGGTCATGCGGCCTGTCGGGACGCTTGGGTTTTTGTGCCGCTTTAGGTTTGCTTGATGATAGGTCTGTCTTTCGGCTGTGCTGTTTTTGTCGCCGAGCCAGATAGTCGGAATAGCCGCCAGCATGGGTAATGATGCGCCCATCATCTTCAAACGCCATCACCGCGGTGACGGTGCGATCAATGAAATCACGGTCATGGCTGATGATAATGATAGTCCCTTTATAATCGGCGATCACCTCTTGCAGCAATTCCAAGGTTTCCATATCCAAATCATTAGTCGGTTCATCCAGCACAAGCATATTGTGTTGTTCAACAAAAAGCCGCGCTAGCAAAAGGCGGTTTTGTTCACCGCCGGAGAGTGTTCGTACCCTTTGCGTAACTTTATATTCGTCAAAAAGGAAATCTTGCAGATAGCGTTTGACATGAACTGTTCTGCCTTGCCGTTCCACAGTGTCACCACCATCGGGGCAAAGCACCTGCCATGGGGTTTGATCTGGGCTGAGGGCTTCACGCTGCTGATCAAAATAAGAGGCTTCAAGCCCATATCCCACCTTCACCCTGCCTGCATCGGGGGCAAGCTGATCAAGGAGGATTTTTACCAATGTTGATTTTCCAGCCCCATTGGGGCCAATGATACCGATACGATCACCTTTGCGGATAATCTGATTAAAATGCTTAAACAAGGTTCGCCGTGCAGGTTGACCCGATGATGCTTGACCCGATGATGCTTTCTCAACTGTCTGTGGTGATCCGGCGGTAACAGATGTGCTGGCAAGGGTTGCTGGTGCAGGAACGCTAGCCGTTAAGTCAATGGCCTCAAGGACAATCTGGCCGCCGCCTTCGGTGCTGGCAGTCATCATGCGGCCACTGCGTCCGGCGCCCGCGGCCATGGTTGCTCTGGTTTGCCGCATTTCTTGCAATTCACGCATCCGCCCTTGGTTTCTTTTGCGTCTGGCGCTGATGCCTTCGCGTGACCATCTTGTTTCTGATGAAATCCGTTTATCCAGTTTTTCGCGCCGCACCTGTTCTTCGGCTAGAATCACTTCGGCCCATTCGTCAAAGCCATCAAATCCACCTTGGCGGCGACGGCACTTGCCATTATCAATCCATAATGTGCCGCTGCCAATGCGCTTAAGAAAGGCGCGGTCATGGCTAATCACTACCAATGCTCCGGTATGTGTCGTCAACAGATCTTCCATCCAAGTGATAGTGGGCAGATCAAGGTGATTGGTCGGTTCATCCATCAGCAGAACATCAGGCTCTTTTACTAATGCCCGTGCCAGCGCAACACGCCGAGATTCTCCACCCGAAAGCCCATCACTTAATCGGTTGGGGTCCATGCCCATTCTGGTCAGATAGGCATCGGCTTTATGTGGCGGAATAACGCTGTCTCCATCACTTCCGGTACCGTGCTGAACAATGCTGGATAGGCTCATCCCTTTGGGAAGCGCTGGGGCTTGCGGCAGATAGGATACCGTTTTGCCGGGGGCAACCCACAGTGATCCTTCATCGGTTTCGGCAAGCCCGGCCATGATTTTCATCAAGGTGGACTTACCCGCGCCATTGCGGCCAACCAGACATAATCTGTCACCAACCTCAAGGCTGACATCTACCCCACGCAACAACCATCGGTCACCCAGATTGACACCAATATCATGAACACTAAGCAGGTTTTCTGCCATACCTTACCCCACACGCATGGTTTTGATGCGTTCATAGGCCGCGTTGATATTAGCCACCTTTTCTGTGGCGGAACGAATAAACTCTTTTGGCAATCCCATGGCTTGTAAATGATCGGGATGGTGTTGCCTGACTAGTTTGAGCCACGCTTGCCTGACCACTGTCATATCGGCATCAGGGCTGATATTCAAGATGTGATAGGGGTTATCGCTATCATCCCGATAGAGCATTTCAAAACGCTGAAAGGCGGCCTCATCAAAGCCTAATTCTATGGCGACATGATAAAGATATTCATGTTCCTTATCGGTGATCTTTCCATCCGCGTTAGCAATATGAAAGAGCAACGCCATCACGTGTTCAAAGACAGCCGCCTTTGGCCCAAATAATTGCCGTAACTGCCGGGCATAGCCCTCATATCCGGCTGGCGTTTGGCGTGCTAAATCCCATAATTGGCCAACATGGGCGATATCCTCATCAGCGATATCAACCTTTTCCCGAAAGGCCACAACCTCATCCAAAGTCACCTTGCCATCCGATTTTGCCATTTTAGCCGACAAAGCAACCAAAGCGACAGAAAAGGCAACATTTTGGCGCAGATGTTCATCCTGTCCATCACGATAATGGTCAATCGCGTGTCCGGCTAGGGCGCCGATAAGACCACCAATAGGCCCGCCAATAGCAAGCCCGGCGGCTCCGCCCAGAATAGTTACCCAAATGCTCATGCCCTGTTATCAGGCAATCGCCTTACTTTTGGCAAGCAAAAGCCGCATCATCAGCGCATCATTGGGATAGAATTGATCATAGGGGGTGGTGAAACCGCTTGTCAGGTTGCCTTTATGGAGAAAACTGTTATTTCTAACCTCATGAGCAATAACGCCATGAGCAATAACGCCAATATGACATCAGATGTTAACCTAGAACAACTGCTGGATGCCACAGGGTTGAAATGCCCGTTACCAGTGTTGAAAGCGCGGCGGCGCATCTCTGACATCAGAAGTGGTGAGCAATTGGTGGTGCTGGCGGATGATCCTGCCGCGCCATTAGATTTTGCCCATTTCTGTGAGGTGGGAGGGCATCAGCTCATCGACCAGACCGAAGATGCAAATGGTGTTTTGCGTTTTGTTATTATCAAAGCCTGATTATATCTGTGCCTCAGCTTGATAGAGGGCGGCTAATAAGCGCGCGTGCATGGCGGCGGCATCTTCACCAGTTTGACGCGAGATAAAATGCGCCTCACAGCAATCAAAAAATCCCTCTGCCGGAATTGCGCGTGCGGTCTTGCTAATCACAACCGCCGCCCGCAAAGGTCGTTTTGCTCTAGCGTCCTCGGCAATCAAATGTTCAAGATATTCCGCGAGCTGATGAATACGATGAGGTGAGGGAATAGCCGCCAGATCAGCAAGATCAGCATAGGTGATGATCTGGCGATTTTGGGCTAATGATCTCAGAATATCGAGAACTTTTTTCTGCCAATGGTGATCAGTGGTGGAAATGGAGGTCATGATGATGGTATGACATTCATGAGAGTCCAACTATCATTGTCTGGTGTCATGATGCGTTTTATCCGTGGTCTGATATTCTCTATTCTGTTTTACGGCAACACTATTGTTATGGCAATCCTTGGCCTGCCTTTGCTGATCTTGCCGCAAGCCGCGACCTTTTTCTGGCAATGGTTATGGGCACGGATGATGATGATTTTGCTGTGGCTGATCTGCGGTATCACTTCACGATTTGAAGGTGAGAGACCAGACAGGCAGGTCATCTATGCGGTTAAGCATCAATCCGCATGGGAGACTATTGTTTTGCTGGCATTGTTTGGCAGGCCAGTAACGGTGATGAAACGGTCTCTCTTATGGATACCTATTTTTGGGTTATATCTGTTGCGGTTCGGGGTGATGGGCATTGACCGAAGCCAAGGCAAAGCGGCCTTGAAACAAATGATCCGGGTCAGCAAACAGGCCGCCGCCACAGGCCGCAACCTTTTGATTTTCCCACAAGGTACCAGACTTGCGCCGGGGCAGGAACACCCCTATCATAGCGGTATTTATGCGATATACGCGGCGACTGGGCTTGAGATTGTGCCTGTGGCGCTAAACTCTGGGTGTTTTTGGCCGAAAGACACGATTGCCAAAACGCCGGGTGAGATTGTTGTCAGCACTCTGCCGCCAATACCGCCGGGTCTGTCCAGACAAGAATTGATGCAGCGTCTGGAAGAGGCTATTGAAACAGAAAGTCAAACATTGATTGTGGCTAAATAGACAAGCTGATCACATGAGAATGAGGAAAATACAATGGATGGATATTCTGGCGGAAATGGCAGGCAGCGAAATGTCATCGGCGGCGTATTAGCCAGTTGTTCTGAACAGCCTATGACAGGGTTTTATCGCACCGGATGTTGTGATACGGGGCCAGAAGATGCTGGATCACACACCGTTTGCGCCGTCATGACAGCCGAGTTTCTAAATTACAGCAAAGCGGCAGGAAATGACCTCTCTACCCCAAGGCCGGAATATGGATTTGCAGGTCTTAAACCTGGTGATCGCTGGTGTTTATGTGCTGGCAGATGGGAGCAAGCCCGGCAAGCTGGCAAAGCTCCAAAAGTCGTACTTGAGGCCACTAATCTAGCAAGCCTCAATATCTGCCAGCTTGAGCATTTAAAGGCCGCCGCCGATGATGGAAACCAAACAGAAAGAGAATAAAAATGCTGACTCTTGATAAAAAAGTTACGGTAGTATGCACAGAAACGGATGTCACTGCCACCGGTAAGATTATTCGCATCAGACCTGATGGATTTGATGTTGCCCTTGGCGACCTGATCATAAAACTCTATCGCCATAAGCCGAATATTTATGTCGGCAATCAATCTGGGATGGAGTTTGTTGTTCGCACCTGAACCGCTTTCCATAAGGATCAACACCTATGGCAGATCAACCGAAAACACATGACCGTTACCCTGATCAATCTCTGGCGGCTCAAGATACGCCTCATGCAGAGGATGATCACAACGCCCATAAGTCATCTGGCGGTGATCGCTGGATTTGGACGGTTTGGCTGATCATTGCTGTGATTTCTATTGGGATTTTGCCTCTCACCACACGCGGCCTAGACATGGCTCGTGCTATCGCCAGTTTCTGTGGGTTTCCTGTGTAATGGATGATGCCATGATGCTCATCCAGACGGAAACCGGGGTGCTGTTTGCCCTTGGTTTTATTTTTCTTCTGGCGGGATTGGTTAAGGGCATGATCGGGATCGGAATGCCCGCGATTTGTATGGTGTTGATGACCTTATTCTTACCGCCTCTGGTCGCCATTCCATTAACGGCAACCCCCACCATGATTGTCAATATGCTGCAACTTTACCGCGCCAAAGATCGCGGCGTTATTGTCCGGCGTTACGGTCTTTTTGCCGGTTCTTTATCAGCGTCAATTTTTATCATTGGATATTTTGTTCGCTCTTTTCCCGAAGCGCTTTTGCTCTTGGTGCTGGGTATTGCCATGGTAATTTTTTCGGTGCAGTCCCTCGCGGGCTTTAGTGTTCGGATTTCTTCTTGGCAAGGATGGCAAGTTCTTGGCGGTGTCGCATCAGGGTTTGTTGGCGGTCTTAGTTCGGTTTTCTCACCGCCAATTGTCATGTATCTGCTTGGGCGTAATGTGGAAAAGGACGAGTTCATAGGGGCGACAGGCTTTCTGTTCCTTGCTGGATGCTTACCGCTTGTTGGCGCTCTTATTCTTAATGGCGTTCTGACAATGGATATTCTGATCAAGTCTCTTGCAGGTTTGGTCATTGCCCTAGCTGGTTTTGTCATCGGTGAGCGCATAAGGGCGTATATCTCACAGCCATGGTTTCGCCGCCTCATCCTGATCTTTTTTCTGATCATGGGATGTCGGTTGATCCTGATCTCAATTCTGTAACGCGATGTGATGTTCCCGGAGTTGTCGGAAACAGAAAACTTGGTCGCAAATACACTTATTAATAGTCATAATGCGACAAAACCATTCTGATTTAATACCTTGTTTTGTTTGAAAATTTAGCTGATCTTCAGAGCTAGTAATAGCCATGGAGACGGTGATGTCACATGATAGGTTAGGCATTATTCTGATCATGGTTGGAATGTCACTGTTTAGCATTCAGGATTTGATGATTAAGCTGTTGGCTGAAGAAGGGTCATTGCTTCAGATTTATGTTTTGCGCTCTTTTATTGGCGGAATGGTTATTCTGGCTTATCTCTATCTATCAGGTCGGCCTATCAAACTAAGCACGGGCTATCCGTTGTTGACGCTCATTCGCTCAACCTTCTTTTTCATCGGTTTTATGAGCTTTTATATCTCGCTTTCCCTTATGCCTCTCGCTGAGGCAACGGCAATCTTTTTCATCAGCCCGCTATTTATCACCCTTCTGTCGTGGTTTTTCTTAAAATATCAGGTGGGGTTATATCGTGTCGTTGCAATTATTATTGGTTTCATTGGCACGGCTCTGATTGTTAAACCTAGCACCACTAATTTTGAATGGGCTTATCTTCTGCCGATTGTTACTGCGCTAACCTATGCTATTTCCATGATGATCGCCAAACATACGCGCGATAAGGACACGGTGTTTCAGCAGACCATTCATATGTATTTAGGCAGTTTGTTTTATGGTCTTTTGATGCTTCTTGTTGTCAATTGGTTTGGTCTGTCTTTTGACGGGGTGAAGGGGCTTGAATATGTCTTCAGGGCATGGTCATTCACAGATGCCACGATTTTATTGGCAATAATGACGGTTTCGGTTGTTGGCACAATTGGGATGCTATTGCTCATCTCTGCCTACCGTATTGCACAGCCGCCCATCATTGCGCCGTTTGAATACTCACTTTTGGTGGTATCTATTATCATGGGCTATGTTGCTTTTGGTGAAGTGCCAGATGGGTATTCTATTGTTGGCATGATCATGATTGTGATGTGCGGAATGGTCATCTTTATTCGAGAAGAGGCACGTAAGATGCCTCTGGTGATAAAAATCCGCCTTAGATAAAACCACTCCACATGATGTCATCATCATGAATGATGGCATTAAAAAAGCTGGCCCGAAGGCCAGCTTTAAGAAATGTAAGATATGATGGATTAAACAGCGCTAAGATTAACAGCAGAGCTTTTGCCGTTCTTGCCTGTTTCAACATCAAAGCTGACCTGCTGGTTTTCAGCAAGAGTCTGCATTCCGGCATTTTTCACAGCGGAAATATGGACAAAAATGTCCTGTGACTTATCTTCGGGTTCGATAAACCCATAACCTTTGGTTTCGTTGAACCATTTTACGGTGCCATTTGGCATGAACTTCTCCTTAAGAAGTGAGTTGCTAATCGTCAAACAACTTCATTTTCTGTAGAGAAGCAAAGCGTTGACCCCCTTATCAACGTGATAAGGTATCCGCTTATGGCACTTTGTGCGCCCAAAAGCCAGATAAATTTAAATTGCTGAAAAATCTCTTTTGGGGATGGCTATTTCAGTCTCGTGCCTAGGAAAGCGATCTTTAGGATTGACCATATGCCTAGATGGGCGTCAGGTTGACAACCTGTCTGGTTCACCTAAGATCAACATATTCGGTCGCCTAATCATATAAAGGAAACCACTTATGGCGCATATTCATATTCAATTTACCCTTTTTTCGGCTTTCTACTCGCCTCTGATTTCTACGATGACTGGTGATTTTCTTGAACAAGAAGGGTTGAGCTATGACTGGAGTGTTGCGGCCCCCGGCACCTCGGCGATTGCCGCCCTTGAAGATGGCACAGCACAGGTTGTTCAATCCACCATCAGCCAAGGGTTTAATCGTTTGGAAAAAGGTCAGCCGAACACATCGCGTCATTTTGCCTTGATTAACGATATGGACGGGTTTTTTATCACTAGCCGCGAACCTGATGCGAGCTTTAAATGGTCACATCTTGAGGGCGCAGAAGTGCTGGTTCATCATGGTGGTCAGCCTATGACAATGTTCACCTTTGCTTGTCATAAGGCTGGTATTGATATCAATAAAATCAAGATTATTGATGCTGGAAATGCCAAAGAGATGGACGCCGCCTTTCGCCGTGGCGAAGGCCAATATATCCACCAACAAGGCCCCGCCCCACAACAGCTTGAAGCAGACAAAGCAGGTTATGTTGTCGCGGCCCTTGGGCCAGTGATCGAGCCATGCGCCTTTTCCAGCCTTGCGGCTATGCCAGATTGGTTAGCCACAGATGAAGGCAAAGCCTTTTGCCGTGCTTATCAAAACACACGCGATTACATGAATGATACTTCTGCAACCGATATCGCCGCCGCCCAAAAACCGCTATTTCCCAATACCGACGAAGCGGTGCTGGCGGAGTGTATCAAAGCTTATCAGGATATGGGGTGTTGGCCGCGCCATATGGCGATCACGGATAAGGGCTATGACGCCATGCTAGATATCTTTACCTATGACGGTAAAATTACCAGCCGCCATCCTTATGATGACGTCTGCCTTCGTGTCTGATAGAGGCGCGAATAAGGCCCCCTTATCTTGGGGATTAATGGCACGCTTTCCCTAATGCTTTTAGCCGCCAATAATTATAGGGAAGGGGCGTGATAAAGCCTGCTATCAGCATTAAGGGTATCACCCACCACGTCAACTTTGCCCCCCCGGTCAAGATAACATCCACTAGATTCATGGCTATTTCCATGGCGATCATGGACAGAAAGGACATCCCAATCGCGGTTTTGAACGCGATCTTTAACGCCATCTGGCGCGACAGGATAAAAGTTTCCAGAATGATTGAGGTCAGCAATCCGTTAATGATGGCAAGTGTCATGATATGTAATGTTGGCCACGGAATACCCGAATATTGAAAAAAGGCTATCGTTCCAAAATCACCAATGGAACAGCCAATCAGACACCACATGGTGTTATATGATGATCGCCGCCATGTATGACGACAGGTCCAATTGATACCAAAATGTGTTGTCAGTGTTGCCATAATTATCCTCATTAAATACACTATAAACCTTCCCCCCAAGGCAAGGTAAAGCGTGAAAGCAAAATAGCTCAAGGAGACGGAAATGAATATCGGGAAAGCCGCGAAACAAGCTGGTTTGACAACCAAAACGGTAAGGTATTATGCCAATATCGGGCTGATTGTGCCTTATCAAGACCCGTCTTCAGGATATAGGGATTATTCAGAAAGTGATCTTGCCAAATTGCAATTTATCGGCATGGCGCGCCGCTTTAATTTTTCTATTGATGAATGCCGAGAATTACTAGCCCTTTACGAGGATCGAAACAGAAGCAGTCATGATGTGAAAATGCTTACCATGCAAAAAATTGATCAAATTAAGGGGAAAATCAAGGAATTGGAGTCCCTCAAGGATCAGTTATCGCACCTTGCGGCGGGATGTGATGGCGATGACCGCCCGGATTGCCCTATTCTGGATGCCCTGAGTAATGGCAAGGTGAGTAATGGCAAGATCACATGATAGATCAGATCATCTCTATTCTTAATGCCAAAAAGATAGCGGTAAAAATTGAACAGGTTTTGTAATATAAAGACAACTTATCCATTGAAACCATATATATGTTTATTATATAAAATTAACAGTTACTCTCTAAACAATTTTTAGAATTGAGAAAGTTCATGCACCAGATTCAATATTATGCCCAACTTCGCAATTTAATCATGCAAATGGAAACAGATCTCTCTATCGCGTCATTGACAGAGATCGAAAAGAAGGTGATTTCTGCGTTAATCATGCTATCGCAAGAACAGCAAGAACCTATCCACCTTGATCAATTGCGTGATCATCCTTTGGTTCAGAATATGCCGCAACCATCACTTTATCGTGCATTTCAAACTCTCATTAAATCAGGATTTATTGATAAGGTGGGGTCTGAACGCTCTGGTCTTTATATGCCAAATACGGATCAATTTTCCTAAGCCTGATATGAGTTATCATAAGTATAAGGAATTTATTTATGATGACTCTCATTTCTGTTTTTTATGAGCATAGGCGCAACCTAGGGTTAAGTTGATGCATTTATTGGTAGGGCTTTATCAACATTGGCTAGGTTTTGTAATCATTCTTTATGTGAGTGTTTTCTGGTTTTGTCGCCATGTGGTTTTTCCGGTTGAGTATTACTTTTTAGGAGAAACAGCCCTTATCGCCAGCACCATTTTTCTGCCTCACGCCGTCAGGGTGCTGTCAAGCTGGTTGCTTGGCCCAAAGGTATTATTTGCCTTGATCCCTGCGGAATTCATTACCCATTCAGTCTGGGGATTACAATACCAAGCCCATTTTTCTTTCTTTATCCCTATTTTTAGCGCGAGCAGCGCGGTGCTTGCTTTTGAAGTTCTGCGTTTGATGGGGTATAAGGTTTATCCCAACCGAATGACTAAGCCAAACTGGATAGGTGTTATTATAGCGGGGGTGCTGGCTTCTGTGTTTAATTCGCTATCAGGGTCGTATCTAAAAAGCGAGGTTATCGCCACTGGGGAGATTTGGGGGGTGATGACCAGATTTATTATTGGCGATATCACGGGGCTGATTTTATCCATGCTGATGCTGATGTATTTATTCAGATATCTTGAACGGCGCACCGTTTCCCAGCAATATAGTCGCCAAAATAATCACATACGGTAAGTTTTGTCTGATCTCATTATCTGATCTCATTGTAACAGCCATCTTTACCAATTCGGATTAATCTCATAGAGTAATAAAAGGAAAACCAAGAAGGATGAGAGATGCAATTTAATCAAGAAACTCGCAAGCGCGTTACCGATATGCATATCTTTCTTCATAAGGCAGAACGGCTGCTTGCTGATAGTGCCGATGGGGATGATTTTGTCAAAAAAGTCTTCGACACATTTGAAAATAAACCCCAGTTTCTTTCTAATGAAGAGTGTGAAGAATTGTTACTTGAGGTATGGAAAGCCCATACTGAGGGTCGTTTTGACTAACAAATCGGCCGCTTCATAAGGTAACTGGCTTGTTTCGTTGCCAGCTAAAATGTCAGCATTTCGTGATGACATGATTATGTTGAAATATGCAAAATCTGCTCACCCGTAAAGCTCATGGTCTTTGGTGACAGAGTCTTCGTGAACTTTGTAATGTTCTCCTCTATGAGTTTCTCAACCTTTTTCTGTGTTTCGATATTAGGAAACTCCCAAACAACGGTTAGAATATTTTGCTGGGATGCGTTTTTATAGGCGTTGAACCTCACCCCTTTGACGTCCTCTAATAGACTTGGCCATCTGGTTTTTAGTATTGATTCAAACAATTCACATTCCTCATCCGAGGGAAATGTTCTGATAAATATTTTGGTCAGCATATCTAAAACCTTTGAAGTTTAATCTCAAATCTCATTAGTCAGTTTTGTATTAAATTCATGTAATGTAATAGTAACCATATATGAAAACATTAATAAATATGAAATTGATATAATTATTACATTAGTGGTGAGAAATTGTATTATATTAACTTTTCTTTGATTAAAAAAATAATATCATTAATATAAATAGCTTATGTGTTTATCAGTAGTAAGATGATATTATGAACGAAGCTGCTTTAGAAAAACTATTCTTTAAAACTTCGGAAGAGCTTTTGAGTTATAGCGACTCTTTTGAATCGAGATCAAGAGATCGTTTTATTACTTATGTTAAAGAGATTAATGATCTCGGCAGTCATTCTGAATATGATAGTATGTTCCATGCTGACCGCATCTTGCTTAACAACAAAAGTCGTCGCCTCTCTGATTTTATTGAGGTGAAAACATTTGTTGACCGGATTGAGATTGTATCCTTGAACGAAGATATTACGGCAAGTTTGATTAATCTCATTAAAACGGAAAAAGGTTTCACGAACGTAAAAAATATGGCAAGCGAAAGTAAGATTGTTGTCATTTTACCGCCGATGACCATGAATCAAAAACTAGAGCTTAACGATGCCACTATCGCCAAGCGCAAGGGATTTGAAAAAAACCTGATGATGGTGAAGGCACAAACCGTGCAACAGGTGCAGGCAGGTCTTCGTAACGAATATATCGCCGGGCCAGAGGCCGCCAAGGTAGGTAAGGAAGTTGAACGCATTATCAAGCATTATGCCAGATACGCAAAATTGCTTTGCTTTGCTAAACAAAAAATTATTGTTGGAAAGTTCACTCCTGAAAACCCTGAAGAAAAAGCACTTTATAAAGATATTGCCGCGGTTGACGGTATCCTTTCTTAAGTCACCTCTCTTATGCGGTGTGTATGGCCTCTTTATTAGGCTCATATCATGGGGCTTCCCCCCCCACAGGCTTAATGCAATGTTTATAACTTATGATTAGACTGATGGTGATTGGTTGACAGTGGTATCGGCTGGCGTATTCTTGACTAGATAAGGAAGATCAGGCGCAAGGAAAACCCGATGACCAGCAAATACAGTAAAGACACGCCGCGCCTTGAGATAGATCAAAACATAGCGAGACAGGTTGCTGTTAAAATACTAGAAGCCATGTCTGTTCCCTCTGATATCGCGCAAGATGTGGTTTTGCACTTGCTGGAATCTGATTGCTCGGATGTTGAATCTCATGGGATTTGGCGGATCCACCAATATGCAAAATATTATCAATCCGGATACATGAAGGCGGCAAGCCGACCTGAGTTGAAACAAAACGCAAAAGGCGCGTGGCTTGTTGAAGGTCATGGCGGGATTGGTATTCCAGCTATGAATCTAGCCATTAAGGATGTTGTTAGCCGTGCCAAGGATAAGGGATTAGCGGCTATCGCCATTCAGAACGCTGGTCACACAGGGCGGCTAGGTTCCTATGCGGAATACGCCGCGGATCAGGGCTGTTTGGCGATTATTATTGGTGGTGGCGGCAGAAAGGATTGGCGATTAGTTGCCCCTTATGGCGGCAGTAAAGCGCTGATGTCCACCAATCCTTATGCTATCGGAATTCCGGGCGGGAAAGAAGGCCCGGTTATTGCTGATTTTGCGACTTCGGCGGCCGCCGCAGGCTGGGTTTATGGGGCAAAAATTGCCGGAGCCACTTTGCCTGAAGGTGTATTGATTGACAAAGATGGTAATGCCTCAACAGACCCGGAGGCTTATTTTTCTGGCGGTGCGATTTTGCCTGCTGGCGGGGCCAAGGGTTATGCTTTGGCGGTCGCCGCCGAAATGATCGCTGAAGCGATGCTAGGCCCGGTTACTGTGGAATGTCATTGGCTGATTTTGGCCTTGGATTGTAGCCTCTACCAAACCCCTTCAACCTTTCAATCCATTGCGGAAGAAATTTTGCTGGAGTTGCGCGAATGTCCACCAGCACAAGGTTTTGATAGGGTGTTTGTTCCGGGGGAGCGCGAGAGCGAGGCGCGGAAAGCCAACCAGAATAAACCAATCAGTCTGCCCACGGCGACATGGCAGGAAATCCTTGAATTGGCGCAAAACCTAGGTGTTGATACCGCCACATTCTGATGGTTACGTCCTAATAAACCTATCTTGGTAAATCTGTGATGGAAAAGGACTAAGCGTGTTAAGAGCGCAAAATGCCCTAGCCGCATTATTTGAATCCCAAAAAATAAGATTTCCGGTTAATATTCTTTAAGGGAAGTGATCACATGAGGTGATCATCTCTGTCGTTTTATATTTTCATTTGTATTGAGGCCCCGTGATGACCAAAACAACATCTGACCTTCACACTGTTCCTGCCAGAAAGGGCAAGGCGGTTCATGTTAAAAAAGATCAAGCCATTACCATTATCAATACCCATGGCACGCAAGTTGTTGATACATGGTGTTTTCTTGCCAATGACCTTAGCGAGTTCATGTCGATGGAACACCAGAGAAGCGTCTCGCAATCGGTATTTCCGGTAGTTGGGCAACCGCTATACAGCAACAATCGGCGTCCCCTCTTGACCTTAGAAGAAGATACCTCACCTGGGCGGCACGATACTTTGCTCGCCGCCTGTGATATCTATCGTTATCAAATGCTAGGGTGTGAGGATTACCACGATAATTGCACTGATAATCTCGCCGCTGCTATGACCGAAATCGGACACTCTATCGCGGAAACCCCATCCCCACTCAACTTGTGGATGAACATTCCCTTTAACTCTGATGGCAAGACAGAGTTTTGCCCGCCTTTGTCAAAATCAGGTGATCAGGTTCGTCTGCGCGCCCATCATGATGTCATTGTGGTGATGTCCACCTGCCCTCAAGATATGGTGCCAATCAATGGTGAAGAAATGATCGTTAAAGAGGTGCATTATCATGTTGAGTGAAAATGGATAGGCAAGCCTAACAGACCAAAGGCGAGGAACGAGCAAAACACATAGGCGCAATATTCGCCCTGATTTGTGCATTACCATAGTATTAAGTTCCTCCCTCAACTTGGCCGCTTTATCGCGGCCTTTATTTTTGCAAGGTTGGTTTTCTTAAACGCTAGGCCCATTTTAATCACGATGTTTTAATCACGATTTTGAAAATAGGATATCAATATTATGCTTTTTCTTAACCTGCCAATTGATATCAAATTGGTGGGATTTCATGAAGTCGATAACCGCAAGATTGTCATCGTCAATTTCAATAAACACATCTTTGATAGTTTTTGAGGTTAGGATATGACTTGCACCCTTAAGCACATCATATTCTGCCCCATCAACATCAATTTTTAAATGTGTTGGGGTGATATGATTGGCTTTGGGAAAAATCATCTAACGCCAGCGTCATCACTTCATAGTTATAAGGAACATTTTTCTTATGAAGTGACGGGATATGAGTATCCGAATTGGCGGTCATGGTGATGAGTTTTCCGCTTTCTTGACCAACAGCCGCAAAGATAAATCTAAAGCTATCCTTATTGAGAGCCTTATTCAAAGCGCAGAAATGACTTTGATAAAGGCTGCAATCAAAACCAAACACTTAAATATTTTTATCGCTGAAAGAAGATGCTAACACTGCTTCTTGTCCGTAACTTGTGCCAACATCAAACAAAACAGAACCGTCATCCAAATCATTTAACCATTTGTATAATTTCGGTTCTCTTTGTTGTTTGGAGATATCAATAAGGTCATCACAAATATAGTGATTATTAACAGGTACAAAAAACTTGCCTCTCATATTATGAAAACATAACGTTTTTGTTTTTGGCATTATCCTGAAAATTCTTGCCAAAAAATAATATAACCTGAGAAGCATTTTGGTTCTTTCTGAAATGATATTTATTATGGTTCTACGGATTAGAGTTATAATAATAGTCAGAGAAAAAATACATTATATTGTGATGCTATAAAAGCGTTTTGGCATCATTAAGCTGGAATGAAGGAGCCATACAAAAGTGTTCAAAATAGATACATCTATTGAACTTAACGCTGATTTTTCTCAGCGTGTTGTTGTTACGCCAGATGATTATAGCTGGGAAGCATCACCAATGCCCGGTGTTGAGCGCATGAAACTTGACCGCATCGGGGATGAGATCGCGCGAGCGACCTCATTGGTACGGTATGAACCTAACAGCACATTTTCACCACATGAACATTCAGGCGGTGAGGAGATTTTTGTTCTGGAAGGTGTCTTTGGAGATGAGCATGGCGCGTATCCAGAAGGAACATATATCCGAAATCCTATTGGCACAAAGCATCAGCCTGTCATAGGTGATGATGGGGCAACCATCTTTGTGAAACTTCATCAATTTGATCAAGATGATGATAGCCAGTTCACCATGGATACGAATAACCAATCATGGCGACCGGGGCTTGTGGATGGGTTAACAGTTATGCCGCTTCATCACTATGGAGATGAGAATATTGCCCTTGTCCGATGGGCGCCAAACACTCAATTCAAACCTCATAAACATTGGGGCGGTGAGGAAATCTTTGTTCTTAAAGGCACTTTTTATGATGAGCATGGCGTCTATCCTGCGGGAAGCTGGTTACGAAGCCCACATATGAGCGAACACACCCCCTATACCAAAGATGACGGGGCAGTCATTTATGTCAAAACCGGGCATTTATTCGGGTTAGAATCTCGCGGATAAATATCCCTGCTTATTCTAGCTTGAAAACAACTTTCCGGGGTTGAGGATATCGTCGGGGTCTAGTGCCTTTTTGATCGCCATCATGACATCTACCGCCGCGCCCATTTCCTGCCGCAGATAGGTCATCTTGCCTTGTCCAATTCCATGTTCACCTGTACAGGTTCCGCCCATGGCAATGGCGCGTTCGGAAAGCCGTTCAGAAAACCCTTTGATCTTTGCCCAAGCCTCGGCGTCATCTGGCATCGCCATCGGAAGGGTATGAAAATTGCCATCCCCGACATGACCAACAATGGGTGAGATAATCCCTATGTCTTCGATATCTCGGCGGGTTTCCTCAACACATTCTGCCAGACGTGAGATCGGCACACAGACATCGGTTGAAATAATCTCGCCGCCGGGCATCAGGGCCATTGCCGCCCAAAACGCATCATGCCGCGCTTTCCATAGTTTTGAGCGTGCTTCGGGGTCGGTTGTCCAAGTGAAAGGATGCGGCGAATGTTCGGCGGCGATCTCACTAAACATTTCTGATTGCTCACGCACGCTATTTTCGGTGCCATGAAACTCTAACAGCAATAAGGGGGCTTCGGGTAGGTTCAACCCCGAATATTGGTTACAGGCCCTTACCTGCACCGCGTCAAGCAATTCGATCCGTGCCACTGGGATACCAAACTGGATGGTTTTGATCACCGCATTGCATGCATCCTCAATGCTAGGGAAAGAACAGGTGCCGCCGGCGATAGCTTCGGGGATACCATGGAGCTTGACTGTCAATTCCGTGATGATGCCGAGCGTGCCTTCGGAGCCAATCAAAAGCCTTGTCAAATCATATCCCGCGGAAGATTTCTTGGCTCGGCTACCTGTGCGAACCACGGTGCCATCAGCCATGACCGCTTCCATAGCAATGATGTTATCCTTCATTGTGCCGTAGCGCACCGCATTAGTACCAGAGGCACGGGTAGCCGCCATCCCGCCTAAGCTGGAATTAGCCCCCGGATCAATAGGAAAGAACAGACCTTTATCACGAAGATGGGTATTTAGCGCCTCGCGCGTTACCCCCGGTTGAACCACGGTGTCCAGATCATCCTCATGTACCGCCAGCACCTTATCCATGGCGTTCATGTCAATAGAAACGCCGCCTTTCGGGGCGTTCACATGACCTTCTAGTGATGAGCCAACACCAAAAGGAATAATAGGACAGCGATGTTCACGGCAGATGGATACGATCTCTGCCACATCCTCGGTAGAATGGGCAAAGACGACTGCGTCCGGCCATTGGCTCCCAATCTGGGTCGTCGTGTGGCTGTGATGCTGACGCACACTTTCCGAGGTCGAAAGCCTGTCACCAAAGCGCTGCCTTAGAACTTTGATCGCGATATCATGTTTGGAGGAAGTCACCCTTTGATCATCCTATTCCAACTCACCGCCAGATTTTTTCCACGCGGCGACACCGCCAGAGAGATTCAATACAGGAGAAAGCCCCATATCAGTGGCGACCTTTGCCGCAAGAGCAGATCTACCGCCAGAAGCACAATAAAAGATATAAGTTTTATCCTGATTGAAAGCCGGATTATGCACAGGGCTTTCTGGATCAATATGAAACTCCATCAACCCCCGTGATGAGGCAATAGCCCCATGAATCATACCGCGTGCTTGTTCATTATTATCGCGTAAATCAACAAACACATGGTTCTCGCTATTGACTAGGGGTAGGGCGTCTTCAACGCTGATGGCTGAAATCTCTGCCATGGCTTCTTTAACCATGGATGCGGCTGATTTTTTAATAGATTGTGGCATGGTGTTGCATCTTTCCTTGGTTAGGTTTGTTCATTGATCAATGAGGAGGATCGCATCATATCTCCATTAAAGTCCCATTCTGTCGGCAATCGCAACAATTCTGTGCATATCTCTTAAAACAGGTTTCTCAATTAGCTTGCCGTCAATCACCACAAGGCCTGTATCCGCGGCCTCAAACTCTGCGATGATGCGCCTTGCTCTGGCAATTTTCTCTGCCGATGGGGTAAAAACTTCGTTTAATGCCGGGATCTGTTTTGGGTGGACAGCCCCTTTACCAGAAAACCCAAGTGATTTTGCCTGCTCGGCGGCGACACGCATCCCATCCATATCATCAAGATCAAGATGAGGAACATCAATCACATCCAGCCCGGCGCTTGCCGCCGCGTGGACGACACGAGAACGCGCATAAAGCAGAGGCTCCCACGAATTTTCACAGCGCAGCTCAGGTGCCATATCGACGGCACCAAAAAACAACGCATCTATGCGTGGGCTTGAATGTGCAATGTCATGAGCCGCCTCTAGCCCCTCATTGGTTTCAATGATGACATGAAGGCGGGTTTCATGCTGAGCTTCGGTTAAAAGCTGGTCTAGCATCACTACTTCATCAGGCGTGTGTACCTTTGGCATCATCAGGGCTGGTGGTGGGGTTGAGGCGGCAAGAATGGCATTTACATCTTCCATGCCAAAGCGTTCGCGCATGGAATTGATCCGCAGAATACGCTCCACGCCATCATCAGCTTGCGGTTCAGCAAAGAGTGCCAGCGCCTTTTGCCGCGCCTCGGCTTTATCTTTGGGTGCGATACCGTCTTCGAGTTCAACGCAAACAATATCAACACCACTTGCCAATGCTTTGGGAAACATATCTGGCCGCAACCCCGGCACAAAAATGAAACTACGCCGCGAGCGGACAATGTGATTATTCATGCTGATGTCTCCGTTGCCGGTCGGTTTGGAATAGAGCGATCTATGCCGCGAACAATGTGTTTTTCCTTGTCAAAGAATGGCAGATCAACGATCTCACCTTCATGAAGACTGTTGTCAGGCAAACGCATCTTTAGCTTGCGTCCAATCCAATCTCCGGGTGCATGGAAACGCACATAGCCAACACCGACGCCAAGTGTAGGTGAGGGGATTCCCGCGGTAATATATCCCACCTCATCATCACCATCCATCACCACGCTTCCCCCCACAGGGGTTTCGGTGGCACAGGTCAGACCAAACAGGCAAGATCGCGTATCCTTACCTACTAAGGCATCGCGGCCAATAAAATCACCTTTATCCATATTGATAAATCTCGCCAAGCCTGCCTCATACGGTGTCATGTCAGGTGTCATATCAGTCAGATTGCCCAAGATGCCCCCCTCAATGCGGCGGATGGTGAGGGCGCGCGTGGACGAAAACTCCATTCCATGCGGCTCACCGCAGGCCATCAGATGATCCCAGAGGGCGAGGTGATCTGTATTAGCGCCATCGGTGTAAATCTCAAATCCCAGCTCATTGGTGAAACCTGTGCGCGAAACATAAAGCCTCTGACCACCAATCTCAAAATAACCGGAGCGAAAATATTTCATGGTCTCATCAATCGCGCCATCCGAGGCTGAAGTCATGATAGCAAGAGATGCAGGCCCTTGAATCTGAAGAACTCGGCTGTTTGGGTCTGAAATTGTCACATTAAAACCGCCGCTATGGGCTAATAACCAAGTTTCAAATGGGCCATCTGCCTGAACATACCAGAAACGGTCTTCGGCCAATCTGAACATAACGCCATCCATAAAGACGCCGCCTTGAGGAGTGCAGGCAATGGCGTAATAGCCGCGTCCTTCGGTCATTATTGCGATTTTGCGTGCAAACACTTTCTCAAGAAACGGAACTACATCAGGCCCCGATATTTCCACAGGCTTTTCTGGCACATCAAAGATCAATGCCTTTTGTCTCAAGCACCAGTATTTATCGAGAAAGTCCTCACCCATAAAAATAGGGAAATAGCGACCAGCATAAACGCCGCGAACCATGGATGGGCTATCTATGCGTTCAATGAAGGGAGATTCTTCAAATCTGCGGGCGCTTATCCCAACGGTATTGGTAAGGTCTGCGGCTTCCTGAAAGT
>CBFIDH010000005.1:0-83641 GCA_965661405.1 Puniceispirillales bacterium (SeqCode) | reverse complement strand
GCAATAAATCCAGATAGGCCTGCATATCAGCCCCCATGCCAATAGTTTTGTTTTTGTTGTGTCCCACAACAGAGCATTGCAAGGGTTATGTTAAGGCGCGGCTGGCTTCTTGGCAATGCGCTACTTGGCAATACGCTAGAAACAGATTATATAGAGAGTGCTGGCAACAGCTATAGCGATAAACGCGTTGCGAAATAGGCAGAGCGGACCCGGGGGCAGTGCCCGGCGCCTCCACCATACTTACCAGAACATCGTAATGAGTTTCTGTTTATGGGGGCGAGCCAGGATCGACGCATGTAGTAAAGGCAAAGTCTTCGCTCGGCATGGTACCACCGATATCGGGCCAAAACAGTAGTTGCAAACGACAACTATGCTCCGGTTGCTGTTGCTGCTTAGCAGTTACAAAAACCACGCTTAAAGTCCGTCGGGTTGAGTTCTGGCGGCGGGGTTTGGCTTGACCTGGCAACAGAATAATCCAGCGGCAGGGGTTTTCCCCTGCCGTTTTTTTTGGGCGTTTTTTTTGGCGTTTTTTTTGGGCCATTTTTGGGGGCCGTTTTTTTGACTTGTCATCATAATAGCGCTTTTTGGACATAAGGCGCCGAGTTTTGAAAATCCCTATTTGTACATCGGCGCAACTTAATATTATAATAGCCTTTCAATAGTGTCAGCGCTGTCCGTTTCAGCTTGGCTAGATTGAAGTTATATTTTGGGGGGGAAGCTTATGAACGGATCTGACGGCATTAAGCCACAGATAAATTATGAGCAATTGGTGGAAAACGCGCTTAAAGATGTTGTCAGGTCAGCATTGACCATCGCACAAAAAAGCGGGTTGCCCGGCGAATGCCATTTTTTTATTACTTTTTTAACTGATCATGATGGGGTGAGGATTCCGGATCGTTTGCGCGAAAGCCATCCGGAAAAAATGACCATCATTATTCAGCATCAGTTTTGGGACCTGTTAGTAGATACAGAACATTTTGAAATCACGCTGTCTTTTGGCGGGCAAAAAGAGCATCTCAACATTCCTTTTGCTGCTATTACGGAGTTCAACGACCCATCGGTTGGCTTTGGGCTTCAGTTTTCCTTACTGGATGATATTGATGACGAGGAAAACCTCATTGATATTGATATCAGCATGGGCAACACGGATGAGGCCATGCCCAAAGAAAGCGCCGATGTGGTGTCTTTAGATACCTTCAGAAAAAAGAACTAAGAGCAAGCTAGAGATCAACATTTATGACAGATTTCAAATATAGCCCAATTCTGCCAAAAACACGTCCTGATTGCGAATGGGTTCACTTGACTTCAGATCATGTCAAAGTGGTGACTCTGGATGGTGAGAAGTTTCTCAAGGTGACGGCTGAAGCGTTAAGTGTGTTGTCTGAACGCGCCTTTAAGGAAATCTCACACTTCTTACGCGCCTCACATCTAGGCCAGCTCCGCGCCATTCTGGATGATTCTGAAGCTTCACATAATGATCATTTTGTCGCTCTTGAGATGCTGAAAAATGCTGTGGTTGCCGCAGATCAGGTGTTGCCTATGTGCCAAGATACCGGAACCGCCATTATTAGCGGCGTTAGGGGTGATCGTGTTCTGGTGGATGGCGATGAGGGTGAGGCGTTGGCTCGTGGAGTTTGGCAAGTCTATCAGACTAGCAATTTGCGGTATTCTCAAGTCGCCCCCCTATCCATGTTTGATGAGGTGAACACCAACACCAACCTGCCAGCCCAGATTGATCTCTACGCTGGCAAGGGCATGGAATATCATTTTGATTTTATCCAAAAGGGTGGCGGTTCAGCTAACAAAACCTTTTTGTTTCAAAAAACCAAGGCCATTCTTAATCCTGAAAGTCTGACCAGCTTTATTGATGAGACTTTACGCACCCTTGGAACGGCGGCTTGCCCGCCTTATCACCTCGCAATTGTGATAGGCGGCACTTCTGCGGAAGCCAACCTAAAGACGGTGAAAGCGGCCTCAACACGCGGCCTTGATCATCTGCCAGAAAAAGGCGACGGGCTTGGCGCCGCGTATCGTGACCGCGAATGGGAGGAAATTATCCTTGGCATCACACGCGTATTGGGCATTGGGGCACAGTTTGGCGGCAAGTATTTCTGTCATGATGTGCGTGTGATTCGCTTGCCTAGGCATGGGGCATCCTGCCCTATTGGGATTGGCGTGTCTTGTTCGGCTGATCGGCAAGCCATGGCAAAGATCACCCCTGATGGGCTTTTCTTGGAAAAACTTGAACATGATCCCTCACGCTTCTTGCCAGAGGTTGAGATGGCAGAGGATGACGCCGTTGCCGTTGATCTGAATCAGCCTATGGATCAGATCAGGGCGCTTCTGACGCAATATCCTGTGAAAACACGGCTTAAGCTAACAGGAACGCTTATCGTTGCCCGTGACAGCGCCCATGCCAAATTGCTTGAAAGACTAGAAGATGAAGGCAGCTTGCCTGACTATTTTAAGAATCATCCGGTTTATTACGCTGGCCCTGCCAAGACACCAGAAGGTCTGGCATCAGGAAGTTTTGGCCCCACCACCGCCGGACGCATGGACAGTTATGTGCGGAAAATGCAAGCGGCAGGCGGATCAATGGTGATGCTTGCCAAGGGCAACCGTGGGCGCGAGGTGCGTGAGGCCTGTAAAGAATATGGCGGTTTTTATCTGGGTTCCATCGGCGGCGCGGCGGCAAAACTGGCACTTGACGCTATCCGTAAGGTTGAGGTGCTGGAATATCCAGAACTTGGCATGGAAGCGGTCTGGCGCATTGAGGTTGAGAACTTCCCCGCCTTCATCATCATTGATGACAAAGGCAATGATTTCTTTAATCTGGGATGAGGTCTAGCACCTCCCACAAAAAGCAGAAGCCCGGCGAAACCGGGCTTTAAGCGTAAGAGTAAGTAAATATTCAGTAAGGCGCCGAGATTACCCTTGGCGAGCCTTAAAGCGTGGGTTTTTCTTATTAATCACATATAAACGTCCGCGACGGCGTACAACCTGACAGTTGCGGTCGCGTGATTTTAGTGTTTTCAGTGAGCTAACAACCTTCATTGCCCTAGCCTTTCTTCTTTCAATCAGGTGTATCTAGCGTTTCCATGCCGCAAGGTCAAGCCGAAAAGCCGTCCTAGAGGGATTTATTGAGGGATTTAATGCCAAAACCGCTATCCCAGACTATGAGAAACTAACACCGCATCCTGCCAAGCCGCAATATCCATTGGGATTCTTATAGAGATATTGCTGATGGTAATCTTCCGCCAGATAATACTCACCGCGCAGGCCAAGCTCTGTCGTGATAGCCGGATGCCCTGCCGCCAGCAGTTTTTGGGCATAGCGTGCTTTGCTATTTTTGGCGATAGCTAATTGTTCCTCGGTCGAACAGTAAATAGCAGATCGGTATTGCGTGCCTCTATCATTGCCTTGGCGCATCCCTTGGGTAGGATTATGTTCCTGCCAGAACAACCGCAGAATATCATCAAGTGCGATAATCTTAGGGTCATAGACAATTTCCACCGCCTCGGTATGGCCTGTTAATCCGGAACTTACTTCTTCATAGCTAGGGTTTGGTGTGACGCCGCCAGCGTAACCAACCGATGTCGTCCAAACCCCATCTAGCCCCCAGAACATTCTCTCCGCGCCCCAAAAACAACCCATACCAACCAATACCGTTTCCATCCCATCAGGAAATGGCCCGACAATAGGACGACCATGCACCGCGTGGGGTTGTGGATTAAGCAAAGGAAAATCACGGCCTGGCAAGGCTTCGTCCGCCGCAGGGACAGTCATAGGTTTGGAAAACAGTGATCCGAACATTACCGAAGCTCCATCATATCGCTCTGTACCATATTGATATGGTGAACATCATATGTGATGACAAGAGGCCAGAACATCATACCCAAAACTGGAAGTGAAATCGAATATGTGATTGAACGCATTGTTTATGACGTTAGCAACACAGCGACCCCCGGCAATGGCTTTCCTTCTAGCCATTCCAGAAACGCACCGCCTGCCGTGCTGACATAGGAAAAATCATCCGCAACACCAGCATGATTTAGCGCCGCGATAGTGTCACCGCCACCAGCCACAGAAATCATATGACCGCTTTGGCTTAAACTTGCCACATGACGCGCCAACGACGTTGTTGCGGTATCAAATGGCGGTAATTCAAATGCTCCCATTGGCCCATTCCAGATCAGCGTCTGGCAAGGGGTAATAGCCGTCATCGCGGCGGCAACCGCATCTGGCCCTGCGTCTAGTATCATCTCATCACTGGTGATATCGCTATCCGCAAAACGCACTGTCCGGTGAGGCGCATGGGCCGCAAAAGCCGTGGCGACGACGCCGTCTTGAGGCAGAACAAGCTGACACCCACTGGCCTTAGCCGCGGCCTTAATCTCTCTGGCGGTATTCAGCAAATCCGCCTCTGCCAGAGAGGCGCCAATCTCAATTCCATCCGCCAGCAAAAAGGTATTAGCCATGCCGCCGCCAACAACCAGAACATCCGCCTGATTAACCAGATTGCTTAGCAAGTCCAGTTTGCTAGATACTTTAGCGCCGCCAACCACCGCCGCCAAAGGACGTTTAGGATTGCCAAGCACCTGATCCAATGCCTCTAATTCAGCCATCATCAACGGCCCTGCAAAAGCCGGACGCAACCGCGCCGCCGCGCTGATCGATGCGTGTTCACGGTGGGAGCATGAAAAGGCATCATTGATATAGACATCTACCTCAGCCACCAACTGTTCAGCAAAGGTGGTGTCATTGGCTTCCTCACGAGGATCAAAGCGCAGGTTTTCCAGTAAAATCACCTCACCGTTTTGCATTTCCTTAATGGCCGACGCCGCCAAGCCGCCAACAAGATCAGGCACAAAGCGTACCGGCAGACGAAGACATTGGCTAAGCGCCTCTGCCACAGGGGCAAGACTTAATTCCGGGGATGGCTTACCTTTTGGGCGGCCAAAATGGGACACGACCACAACCTTTGCCCCATGTTCTGCGAGGGCAAGGATACCCGCGGCTGGCCTCTTGATCCGGGTCAGATCCGTGACCTTGCCATCTTGCATCGGAGCGTTTAGATCGACCCGAAACATAACCGTTTTATCCCGCATTTCAGCAAACTTTACAGGGTTAGGAAGCTGTGACATGATACCTCTATTCTGAACTTACTGATTGATCGTCAGGCTTAGCATAACTATGACTTTCTTGCTAAACAGAATAGCATAAATATTCAACCACATCTGGCATCCTACCCGGCAAAAATCTATGACAGAAACACAGTCACCTTTTCGCGGCAGAGATGAGTTTTTCCTTGGAATCCGGGATGAAGCCCCATTGATGGTTGGCATTTTGCCATTCGGGTTAATTTTTGGCGCATTAGGCACCGAGGTGGGACTCACACCTGTTCAGATCATGGCCATGTCGATTATCATTTTTGGTGGAGCAAGTCAGGTCATCTTTCTTCAGCTTTTTGCCACTGGGGCTAATCCCCTTTTGATTAGTGGCACGGTGGGCGTGATCAACCTGCGCCATGCCCTCTATTCGGCAAGTATTTCTGTGTATTTCCGGCATTTATCATGGCGCTGGAAACTGCTCTTATCTTATTTGCTCACGGATGAGGCGTTTGCCGTCACCATCAGGCGATACGAAACCTGCCCCGTGCATCCGGCTATGCATTATCATCTTCTTGGTTCAGGGATGATTTTATGGATGGGGTGGCAATTAACAACATTCATTGGTCTTATGCTGGGGGCGGCAATACCGCCAAGTCTGGGACTTGGCTTTGCTATTCCGCTTACCTTTATGGCCATTATTATTCCACAGATCACGAAAGCCCCTTATCTGGTGACAATTCTGACCTCTGGCTTAGTTGCTATTCTGACCTCACATTTGCCGTGGAAACTTAACCTGATTATCGCCTCTGTGGCTGGTATGCTGGCTGGCTTTCTGGCTGAACAATACCAAAAAAAGGCCGCCCGCAAATGATCTGGTTAGCGATACTCATTTCCGGAATACTGACCTTTATGATGCGCTTTGCCTTTATCGGCAGCTTGGCTCATCGGCAGATACCGCCGCCTATCCGTTCCATGCTAGGATATGTCAGCACAGCCGTTCTGACCGCCATCATCGTTTCTGATGTTCTGATCGTGGATGAAGTGATCACCTTTAGCGACAATCCAAAAATCCCCGCCCTCATCATTGCAGGGGTGGCGGCGTTACTGTTCCGCAATGTCATGGTTACGATTGTCATAGGGCTAGTGACGCTTTGGTGTCTTAATCATTATTTCTGATGATTATCAAAACATCACGGAAAAGCCCAATGGCCTAGAGGCATTTGCCCATCGCCGCCGCCGTGTCCAGCATCCGCACCGAGAAACCCCACTCGTTATCATACCACGCCATCACACGGCAAAACCGCTGCCCCATGACTTTTGTCTGGTCTAGTGGCACCACGGCGGAATGGGGATCATGGTTGAGATCAATGGAAACCAGCGGTTCGTCCGTTATACCCAAAATGCCGCTAAGCTTACCTGTTGAGGCGGTTTTGAACGCGGCGTTAATCTCATCAACGCTGGTATCGCGTGATGCCATGAACTTAAAATCCACCGCCGATACATTCGGGGTCGGCACACGCATGGCAACACCGTCAAGACGACCATTCAGCTCTGGCAGAACCAACCCAACAGCTTTAGCCGCCCCGGTGGTTGTTGGCACGATACTTTGCGCCGCCGCGCGCCCCCGATAGGGGTCTTTGTGGTTGTTATCAAGGATGCGCTGATCACCTGTATAACTATGGATAGTGGTCATGAAGCCCTGTTCGATCCCAATATTCTGATGCAGAACCGCGGCCACCGGAGCTAGACAATTTGTTGTGCATGAGGCATTTGATACGACAATATGATCCGAGGTCAGCGTGTCTTCGTTAACCCCATAAACCACCGTCATATCGGCGGCCTTTGCCGGAGCTGAGATCAGCACCTTTTTTGCCCCCATATCGGTATGTTTTATGGCGGTATCACGGCTGTTGAACGCGCCAGTGCATTCCAGCACGATATCTGCCCCTACCGCCGCCCAATCCAAATCTTCGATATTTCGGCTAGACGTGATGCGCATAGGGCCAAAGCCGACATCCATGGTATCACCGTCAATCGTAACAGGGCTGTTGAGGCGTCCATGTACGCTGTCATACCGCAAAAGATGAGCGTTTGTTTCAAGGCTGCCCGAAACATTAATCGCCACAACCTCAACATCGGTGCGGTTTTGTTCAATAACGGCACGCATCACATTTCGGCCAATTCTGCCAAACCCATTGATCGCCAGACGAAGCGCCATCTTTATTCCTTTTCTATTAACTAACAGTTTAACTGATTACATCTAATGCTTTGGCGACCACAGCTTCAACGGTGATTCCAAAATGCTGGTAGAGTTCACTCGCCGGGGCTGATTCGCCAAAACCAGTCATGCCGACAAAAGCATCTGTTCCAGAAGTGTAGCGCTCCCAGCCAAATCCAGATGCGGCTTCGACAGCCATTTTTGGCCCAAACCCTAAAACGATTTCCTGATATTTTTGGTCTTGCTGGTTAAACAGCTCTTGGCATGGCATTGAAACAACCGCCGCCTGAATACCTTGATCCGTTTTTAATTTTTCGGCCGCCTCAACCGCAAGCGCTAATTCGGTTCCTGTGGCAATGATAGTGATATCACGCTTAGTTGCAGGTTCGATCAGCACATAACCGCCCTTGATGGATTTGTTCAGGGTGGAACTCTCCCGCCGCAAAGTCGGCGTAGCCTGACGCGACAAGGACAGCACAGACGGGGCATCAGTAATGGTCAGCGCGGCTTCCCATGACTCAGCCACCTCAACAGCGTCACCGGGGCGGAAGACATAAAGATTAGGCGTTGCCCGTAACATGGCCAAATGTTCAACAGGTTGATGCGTTGGCCCATCTTCGCCAAGGCCAATGGAATCATGGGTCATGACATAAATCACTTGCTGGCCCATGAGGGCGGATAGGCGCATCGCGCCGCGGGCGTAATCAGAAAACACCAGGAATGTGCCACCATAAGGCACCATGCCGCCATGAAGCGCCATGCCATTCATCGCCGCCGCCATACCATGTTCACGAACCCCGAAAAAAACATAGCGGCCTTTAAACTTACGCGCGGCGACCGCATCCATTTTTGTCGTTCGGGTGAGATTTGATCCTGTTAAATCCGCCGAACCGCCAATAGTGAGGGGAGTCGCCGCGTTGATCACCTCAAGCGTTTTTTGCGAAGATTGTCTGGTTGCTAGTTTTGGCTGTTCTGATTTGAATTGTTGCCGCAAGTTTTTAAGCTCACGCCATAATCTCTGGGGATGCGCCCCGGCCAAGGCCTCATCAAATCTCTTCATCTTGCGTGAGGTGCTATGACGCGACTTCCAATCATCATAGACACCTAAACTGCGCTGGCCTGCGGCCTTCCATGCGGCGGTGACATGGTCAGGGATGATGAATGGCTTATGCGACCAGCCCAAAGCCGCACGAGTGGCGGCAATTTCATCTTCGCCAAGAGGGGCGCCATGTGTTTTTGATGTTCCCGCCAGATTAGGCGAGCCATAACCAATTTGAGTTTTGCAGGCGATCAGTGATGGGCGGTTTGTTTCCATCGTGGCGGCAATAGCCTTATCAATCGCATCAGCATCATGACCATCAACCGATTGGACGTGCCAGCCTGCGGCACGAAACCGCGTCATCTGATTAGTCGAGGTGGATAGTTCTGTGCCGCCATCAATGGATATGCTGTTGTCATCCCAAAGCACGGTCAAACGATCAAGCCGCAAATGTCCGGCAAGGTCAATCGCTTCATGGCTGATGCCTTCTTGCAGGCAACCATCACCAACAATAACCCAAGTCCGGTGATCAACCAGAGATGAGCTAAAGCGAGCCGCCATCATACGTTCCGCTAATGCCATCCCTACGGCAGTGGCTAACCCCTGCCCCAATGGGCCAGTGGTTGTTTCTATTCCGCTTGCCATGCCATATTCGGGATGACCTGCGGTGATAGCGCCCATTTGACGGAATCGCCGCAACTGATCCATTGTCATATCGGCATATCCAAGCAGATGATTCACCGCATAATGCAGCATTGAGCCATGCCCGGCGGATAACACAAAACGATCCCGATCAGGCCAGGTTGGATCAGCAGGATTGATCTTAATATGGCGAGCAAAGAGAACACTTGCTACATCTGCCATTCCCATTGGCATCCCCGGATGCCCAGAATTTGCCGCCTGAACCGCGTCGATAGCAAGAAAGCGTATCGCATTGGCCATGTCGTTATGGAGGTCATGAGAAATCGAATTTTCAGGCATAATGGTTTCCCTGATCAAATGTGAGGCAGAAGCGCTGATCTTGTTCTAGCAACTCCTTGCCAATGCTTCAACAGCGTTATGAGCTATTCGTTAAGGTGAAAGGCAATGACGCGATCAACCTCAGCCGCAGACCCGAAAATAAGTGATGTTCGCTGATGCAAATCTTGAGGTAATAAATCTAGGATTCGGTCTGCCCCATTGACGGCACGGCCGCCAGCCTTTTCGGTCAGGAAGCTGATGGGGTTAGCCTCATAAACCAGCCGCAAACGCCCATTTTCATAGCCTTGACGGTCATCACCGGGATAAAGAAAGATGCCGCCACGTCTAAAAATACGCCAAGCATCCGCCACCATAGACCCGACCCAGCGCATCCGATAGCCCTTAGCATAAGCCCCATCTTTACCTGCCAACACCTCAGCCATCCATGACTTGACTGGCGAGAACCAATGCGAAGCATAGGCGGCGTTAATGGCATATTCGTTGCTGTCATCTGGTATCTGAACAGGATCACCCATGGCAACAAAACTGTTATTACGCTCATCCAAAACAAAACATTGTGGGGCGCTATCATTAGCGAAAGCAAGAATGAGGGTGGTTTGCGGGCCATAAGCAAAGAAACCCGCCGCCAGTTGATCCCGCCCCCTGCAAGGGATGGGGCCATTTGCGCAAGGCATTATTGAAAAGATTGTCCCTACCGTCACATTGACAGCAATATTTGAAGACCCGTCCAGAGGATCAATAGCAACCATCACCTGATCTGATTGTTGATCTTGCGGAGGCGATTCCATACCAGCGTGAATAGCAATCGGGTCGGCCTGTTCTTCGGACAAAACATAACCTGTGGGGGTATGTTTGAGGTGATCAATGATGATTTCTTCGGCCAGAACATCTAGGGCTTTCTGATCATCACCATCCGAATTAGCACCGCCTGTTTCCACCCCTAAATCCGCATCTATCCCACTGCCGCGAATACAACTAGTGATGGCGATTGCCGCCGCCGCTAACTGGCGCATCACCGCCGCCTCAGCTTGAGAGATGCGGCTATCATCGCATCGGTTGGTCAGGTAATCATCAAGCCGCATATTATCCATATTACTATACTAATGGCTGATGGTAATCAGCCCTTTACCTTCCGTAGTCTTTGGCCCGTAGTCTTTGGCGGCGTCTTTATGATTAATGGCGATCCACAGGCAATCCAACCACAATCCCGGCCTTAATGACATCATCATCCCATGCCTTGCGGCTGAAGACTTCATGAACCATTGGCGCAAAGTGATCAAGGTCTTTCATGGGATAATCAGGGTCAAAAGAAGTCTGGTCCCATCGCTCGCAGAAATCGGCGCAACTCTGCCAATAGGGATGATCGCGGAACTCATCACGTTTATCCGGGTCCCAATCATAATGATGCGCATAATATTTCATCTGAAAGATACCGTGCTTTTCCACCACCCATGCCACTTCTTCACGAACAAAGGGGCGAATGATCTCTGCCGCCATCCGGTCATGATTCTGTGGTGACAAGCCATCCCCAATATCATGGATTAACGCGGCGACAATCCAATCCAAATCAGCCCCATCCTTTTCGGCGCGGCTGGCTGATTGCAGGCCATGCTCAAGACGGCTGATTTTATATCCCGACAGTGATTCTTTTCCCTGTAAGGCTAATTGTTCAATAATGCGGCGAGGCGTTTCTTTGATATAATCATTTTCAAGATCATGAAGAAGCTTATAGTCCTCAAAACTGCCTTGATCCATTCTTGTAAAGGAAACCTGATCAGATGCGCTCATTTGGATATCTCCAATCTGTTTAACTTACATTAGCATTATACAGATTATTCGATACGGCAAGTCGTAGAATTTTTAATTGTAACATCTATAACGTCTTTACAATTTGATAACAGGCTATCTATATTAACTCCTTCCGTCACTTTTAGAATTGAACTTATGACTGCCATACACACTTATCTTGCCTCTATCGGTATCACTAATCCTACCGATGTCATCCATAATCCAGATTATGATACCCTTTATGCCGAAGAAACTGCATCTGGGCTTACTGGATTTGAACGCGGTGTAGTGACCGAACTTGGCGCCGTCAATGTGCTGACTGGCGAATATACAGGGCGTTCACCCAAAGACAAATACATCACCATGGATGATATCACACGTGACACCTTATGGTGGAATGGTGAGATTAAGAATGACAACAAACCGATCACACCAGAAGTATGGAATAAGCTAAAACAGACCGCTACCGAACAACTGACCGGGAAGCGGCTTTTTGTTATTGATGCCTTTTGTGGGGCCAACCCTGATACGCGCCTCAATGTGCGTTTCGTCATGGAAGTCGCATGGCAGGCGCATTTCGTCAAAAATATGTTTATCCGGCCTAGCGCCGAAGAACTTGCGGATTTCACGCCTGATTTTGTTGTTGTTAATGCTTCAAAAACCGGATTTGCTGATTACGCCGCCCATGGCCTTAACTCTGAGACCTTTATCGCTTTCAATCTAACTGAAAATATGCAGATCATTGGCGGGTCTTGGTATGGGGGTGAGATGAAAAAGGGAATGTTCTCCCTCATGAATTACCTCTTGCCGCGGCGAGGCATTGCCTCCATGCACTGTTCTGCGAATATGGGTCATGATGGCGATACCGCGCTGTTTTTTGGACTTTCAGGAACTGGAAAAACAACGCTTTCTGCCGATCCAGACCGTTTGCTGATCGGGGATGATGAACATGGTTGGGATGATAGCGGCATTTTCAATTTTGAAGGCGGCTGTTACGCCAAGACGATTAATCTTGATCCCGAAAAAGAGCCTGATATCTATGCCGCGGTCAAGCGTGATGCGTTGCTTGAAAATGTCATGGTCACTGATGATGGCAAGATTGATTTTGATGACGACAGCCTGACTTCAAATGGCCGGGTATCTTATCCGATAGAACATATCAATAATCGGGTTAAGCCTGTATCAAGAGGTGATCATCCCAAGAGAGTCATCTTCCTGACTGCCGATGCGTCGGGGGTATTCCCACCTGTTAGCGTCCTTAGCAACGCCCAGATGCAATATCATTTTCTGTCTGGTTTCACCGCCAAGATGGCTGGAACTGAACGCGGTATTAACGAATCTATTCCAACCTTTTCGGCGTGCTTTGGCGCCGCTTTCCTTAGCTTACATCCCACTGTTTATGCTGAGGTATTGAATAAGCGAATGCAGGATGCAGGCGCTAAGGCTTATCTGATTAATACAGGATGGAATGGGCGTTCGGAGCGTATCTCGCTTCGTGACACACGCGCTATCATTAAGGCCGTGCTTGAAGGTGAGCTGGATGATGAGCCAACCATCACCTTGCCTATTTTCAACCTTGCGATGCCGCAACAAATTCCGGGGGTAAATACCGCTATTCTTGACCCGCGCAACAGTTACGATAAGCAAGAAGACTGGACGGCAAAGGCTCAACACCTAGCAGGGCTATTTATCGACAATTTTGTCAAGTTCACCAACACCCCTGCTGGCAAGGCATTGGTAGAGGCCGGGCCAAAAACAAGCTGACTGTAAGGGGGCGTTAATGCGCCAGATCTGGCGTGACGCGGCCTGAGGTCAAAAGCGTCAGATCATTGAAACTGAGGCCCACGACCAGATGCGTATGCCCTGCCGATGCCCACACGCGGTCAAATCGGCAAAGCGAGCTGTCAATCAGGACAGTGATATCTTCATCAAGACCAATCGGGGAAACGGCGCCGATAGAATAGCCGGTAATATCCTTGACGGTCGCCGCGTCTGGCCGCCCCGCCTTACCATTAATCGCCGCCAAATCAGGCAAGGCTTTCATATGGCATTGGCGATCACCACTTACCAGCGCCGCCACAGGCCAAATCTTGCCAGTGTCATGTTCCGTTATGGTGAAAATCAGCGTCTTAACAATCGCCCCTACCGCTACCCCAATGGCGGCGGCGGCTTCTTCGGCACTTCGTGAAGTTTCGGATAAGGTTAGAACTTGCCCGTCAAGCCCTGCCGCCGTGAGGCAAGCTCGGACATGACGGGTCGCTTTGGTATTAATATCCGGAGGTGTCGCATCCGATGTTGTCATGCCATGATTAGCCGCGTTGATCCGCCGCTACCGCTAACATACAAAGCAATTCAAACATCATTGAGACACCAACCCAAGCGGTGTTGCCGCTATTATCAAAGGGGGGTGAAACCTCAACCATATCGGCACCAATCAGATTAAGACCTTTGAGCTGACGCACCAGAAGCTGAGCCTCACGCGTGGTAAAGCCGCCGATTTCTGGTGTCCCTGTTCCGGGCGCAAAGGCAGGATCAATACAGTCAATATCAAAGCTGACATAGGTGGATTTATCCCCAACAATGCCGCGAGCCTCCGCCATGACTTCGGCGATGCTACGCTCCGCAAACTCATCCATAGTGATGATGGTGACGCCGTTAGCACGGCCCCATTCAATATCTTCACCATCATACATCGTTCCGCGAATACCTATCTGAACGACACGCTTAGGGTCTAATAGCCCTTCTTCGATAGCACGGCGGAAAGGTGTTCCATGGGTGTAGCGGAAGCCATCAAAATAGGTATCAAACAAATCGGTATGAGCATCAAAGTGAATCATGCCAACAGGGCCATCACTTGCCAATCCCCGCAACACAGGCAAAGACACCAGATGATCACCACCTGCGGTCATTGGCACGATGCCGCGAGATTTAACATCCGCGTAAAAATCAGTAACACGCTTCATGGTATCATCCAAATCCGCGGGATTAATCGGGCAATCCCCCAGATCAGCGCAGTTCACCATCTTAAAGGGTGAGATAAACGACACCGGATGGGTGGCCCTGATCATGGTGGAAAGATCGCGCAACTGGCGTGGGCCATGACGCGCGCCAGGACGATTGGTTGTTCCACCATCCCAAGGCACACCGATGAGGCCGATATCGACATCATCTAAACGTTCATGCCCGGCATCAACCACCGGAAGCCTCATAAAACTTGGCACTCCTGCAAACCGAGGCAGAATAGCCCCTGATACAGGTTCAAAAAAAGGATCGTTTTTCATAGTTTCCTCACTAATCTAATGCGATATAGGTTGCTTTGACATCGCTATAAGCCTCAAAAGCAAATAGCGACGATTCTCTCCCAAACCCGGATTGCTTAACACCGCCAAAAGGCAGGTCAGGCGGGATCAGGTTATAGGTATTGATCCAGACATTTCCAGCTTCGAGTTGATCACCCATGCGATGCGCCCGTGCCAGATCTTGTGTTATTAACCCAGCCCCAAGTCCGAAATGAGTGGTATTGGCGCGGCTGATAGCTTCATCATCATCATCAAAGATCAAGACACTCATCACCGGGCCAAAAATCTCATCTCTCACCACCGTCATATGATCCTGACATGAGGTTAAGATGGTCGGCTCAATGAAATAGCCACCTTCAAAACCTTGCGGATGCACACGATTACCGCCAACGGCAAGGGATGCGCCTTCATCAACACCTTTGGCAATCATGCCAGAGACTTTATTAAGATGCTTTTCAGAAATCAGCGCACCAATATCAACATCATCTGCCATGGGATCGCCCACTTTCAGCCGTGATGTGCGCTCTACCATCATTGCAATCAACTCATCCGCTATGGACCGATGAACAAAAACACGTGTTGCGTTTGAACATACCTCGCCTGCGGTGTAAAAATTAGCCGACATGGCGATATCTGCCGCTTTATCAAGATTAGCATCTTCACAGATAATCAGAGGCGCTTTGCCGCCAAGTTCCAGCGTCACACGCTTCAGGCTATCGGCAGATTGCTTCATGATCAGCTTGCCAGTATCCACACCACCTGTCAAAGAGACCTTGGCAATGCCGGGATGCTGACAAATCGCGCTACCAATGCGATAGTCACCATTGATGATATTCATCAAACCTTTCGGCAAACCCGCGTCTTCCATGATGGAAACAATCCGCATCGAAACCAGTGGCGTCAGTTCAGACGGCTTGAGAATAAAAGCATTGCCCATAGCCAAGGCCGGAGCCGATTTCCATAAGGCGATCTGAGCCGGATAATTCCATGCCCCAATGCCAGCACATACCCCCAACGGCACCCGCCGAGAATATCCAATAGCACCCGGCCACTGATGTTGAACTCCGGTATAGGTCATGATGGCGGCGCCAAAAAACTCTAGCGCATCTGGCCCTGATGGGACATCACCACTCACCGCCTCAGAATAGACTTTGCCAACATCCATGACTTCAAGCCGTGATAATTCGGCATTAGCCTCACGCAAGGTATGGGCGGCTTTGATCAGAATCTGGCCGCGCTCTTGCACAGAGGTTTTGGCCCATTCGCGTTGCGCTTCGCTGGCTTTTGCCACTGCCTCATCAAGCATGGCATCACTGGCAATTTCTACCTTAGCGATCACTTCACCTGTTGCCGGATAGTGCTTATCAATATAATTGCCGTCGCTTTCAACCAGCGCTCCCGCAATATGGCTTCTAATAATTTCTGTCATTCTACTTGATCCTAATGTTTCAATCACGATACCATAAATTAGCTTAGAGGAAAGAGACAACATGACCGAATTAAAAATCCTGCGCCATACTTGTTTTGCCGACCATATTGTCCCGATAGGGCATCCGGAACGTCCTGATCGTATCCGCACGATTAATGCCATGCTTGATCAACAGTTTTCTGATTGTGATCAGGCAGAAGCACCTGCGGCTGATCCTGATCATCTGGGGCTGGTTCATGAAACGTCATATATTGATATGATTTTTAATAGCGCCCCTGACGAAGGGTTGGTTAATCTTGATAGTGATACCGTTATGTCTCCAAACAGTCTGGCGGCAGCATTAGCAGGCGCTGGCGGCGCGGTTGAGGCAACGCGGCAAGTGCTAACTGGTGAGGCAAATCGGGTTTTTGTGGCCTCACGCCCACCGGGGCATCATGCTGAACCTGCTCAAGCCATGGGCTTTTGCCTATTTTCCAACGCCGCTATTGCTGCAAAATATGCCATCCATGTTCATGGGCTGGACCGGGTCGCGGTTGTCGATTTTGATGTCCATCATGGCAATGGCACCCAAGCTGCCTTTTGGTCAGACAGTCACACTATTTTTGCCTCAAGCCATCAGATGCCGCTTTATCCCGGTACTGGAGCCAAGGATGAAACAGGTGTCGGTAATATTTTTAATGCCCCTATTGCCCATGGCACCAATGGCGAAACTATCACGCAGATTTGGCAAGATGATCTGTTGCCAAAGGTTGCCGCCATGGCACCGGAGCTGATCATTATTTCTGCAGGTTTTGATGCCCATCGTCTCGACCCCCTTGGCGGCCTTAATATGGAGGCCGAAGATTTCGCCAATATCACCCGGATGATTCGTGATCAGGCCGAAGATTTGGCAGGGGGGCGGATCGTTTCTATCCTCGAAGGCGGTTATGATCTCGATGGATTAAGAGATTCGGCGGCGGCGCATCTTACGGTTTTACGCTAACCGTCCTCATCCAACCAGTCACGCATGACAGCTTCGGTATGTTCACCGCATCTTGGTGGGGCTTGACGATATGTCACGGGTGTTTCGGAAAACTTGATCGGATTACCGATTAACCGCACCTCACCATCTTGGGCCAGATCATAGGGCATTCTGACAATCATATCACGGGCGGCCACCTGATCAGAGGCAAACACCTCATCAAGCGTATGCACCGGGCCACCCGGAACGCCTTGACTTTCCATCTCCGCCATCAATTTTGATTTCTGAAAACCAGCAACAGCGTCTTCTAACAAAGGGATTAAGACCTCACGATGCTTTACCCGCCCCGGATTTGTGGAAAACCGTTCATCTTCCGCTAGTTCCGGACAACCAAGGATTGTTACAAAACGGCGAAATTGCTCATCATTTCCGACCGATACGATCATATGCCCATCACTGGTTGAGAACACCTGATAGGGTACAATGTTCGGATGCGCATTGCCATAGCGAGGCGGCACCTTGCCATTAAGCAGATAATTAGCACCTTGATTAACCAGCCATGACACCTGACTATCTGCCAGCGCGATATCAATATGTTGACCCACACCTGTGCGATGACGATGATGTAATGCCGCTAAAATCCCTGTGGTTGCGTGCATCCCGCACATCACATCAACGATAGCCACACCAACCTTATATGGCTCACCATTGGGCGGCCCTGTTAGGGACATGATGCCAGAATAACCTTGGATCATGGCATCATATCCGGCACGCTTGGCGTTCGGCCCTGTCTGACCAAAACCAGTGATAGAACAATATATCAGACTTGGATTAATCTCGCGCAGGCTTTCATAATCAAGGCCATATTTTGCCAAACCGCCAACCTTAAAGTTTTCGATAAGAATATCAGCTTTAGCCACCAGTTTTCTAACCGTTTCGGCGCCTTCCTCCGTGGTAAAATCAATGGCAACAGATCGCTTGTTGCGATTGGCACAAAGGTAATAGCCGCTTTCGCTGGAATCTTGGCCCTGTTCATTTTTAACATATGGTGGCCCCCAACTCCTTGTATCATCGCCGCCGGGGGGGCGTTCGATCTTAATCACATCTGCCCCCATATCGCCTAGCATTTGGGTTGCGCTTGGCCCGGCAAGAATTCTGGTTAAATCAAGAACACGAATACCATCAAGTGCGCCATTACTCATGCTTTATCCTTTGTCATGATTTGGGTCTTTAGGTTGCTTTGAAAACATCACTATGGCAAGGACCAAAACACATCGCAAGGTCGGTACATTGAAAAAGGTTATCTTTTCCTCTTGCCCCATGCCAACATTGCCTTAATGTTAAGTTATGAACAACACAACTGATTACATCAATTTTCGGCGTGTGATGGCGTCATTGGCAATGCTTTCTATGGTTTATCTGGGTATGGCTTATCTGGCAGGGATATCCTCTGCCATGGCGGAAAGCGTATCCAGTCAAAACGATCAGGAATTGCAAAAATTATTTAGCCAATTAGAAACCGCGCCTGATTCTGATGCCGCTGAGCTGGTGATTAGCCAGATTTGGAATCGCTGGATGAACACCAGTGGCGATACGACCACCAATGAAATGATGGAACGCGGCACCTATTATATGCAAATGGGGGAACTATCATTAGCCGAAGGCATCTTTACCAAGGTTATTAATGATCATCCCGATTACGCGGAGGCATGGAATAAGCGCGCAACAGTGCGCTTCATGCGCCAGAATTGGCGCGGGTCTGAGGCCGATATCGCCGAAGTGTTAAGCCGTGAGCCAAAGCATTTTGGCGCCCTATCCGGACTTGGCATGATCAAGCTTTTTGAAGGAGATTTGCCTACCGCCCTCTCCATCTATGAGGAAGTGCTTACCATTCATCCTTACAGCCCTGATGCCGTCAGGTTAATTCCTGAAATTAAGAACGCATTAAAAGGAACAGCGCTTTAACTATTCCGTCCCGCCATGTTTGGCAGACCACGCGGCAGGATCATTCAAAAATGCCTCAATCGTCGTGATTTGCGCCTTAGGTAAGCGGCCCTGTTCTGATGCCACTGCCAGCACATCTCGCCAAGTGGTCAGATAATGTAAGGTCACACCGGCATCTGCCATGATCTGTCTTGCGGCAGGGAAAATGTCATAAAAGAAAATCACAAAGCAATGCTCAATCTTGGCATCCGCCTCACGCAGGGCGTCAATAAAACTAACCTTACTGCCGCCATCCGTGGCTAAATCTTCGACCAGCAACACCCGATCACCAGCGTTAAGATGCCCCTCAATCCGGGCATCACGGCCAAAGCCTTTGGGTTTTTTGCGGACATATTGCATCGGCAAACCAAGCCGTTCTGCAAACCAAGCGGCAAATGGAATACCTGCCGTCTCACCACCAGCCACAGCGTCAAAGGCCTCAAAACCTGCATCACGCATCACCGTAGCACAGCCAAAATCCATCAACGCGGAACGGATGCGCGGAAATGAAATCAGCTTACGGCAGTCAATATAAACCGGACTTTTTGCACCAGAGGTTAGGGTGAAAGGTTCATCTGGCCTAAGATGCACGGCTTCAATCTCCAGCAACATACTGGCAGTCTGTTTTGCAATAAAGGATTGGTCTGGAAAACTATTGGCAAACATGGGTTTTATCCTTACTTCTGGCCTTACTTCTGGCCTTGCTTTTGCTCTACTTCAGCGCCTCATCATCAACGGACCAATGCACAGGGGACATCGGGTTAAACACCGTCACCTGATCACCATCAGCCTCAATCATTGGCGCGACCGTTACCGGGTCAGCGTGTCGCATCAAGGTAATCGTTTGCTCGCTTGGTGAAAAGCCATAAAAACGCGCCCCAAAGACACTCGTAAAATGTTCAAGCCGATCAAGATGACCTTGGGCGGAAAACACCTCTGCCAGACAAGCCATTGCCACTGGCGCGGTGAACATTCCGGCACATCCGCATGGGCTTAGTTTAGCATGATCTGTATGTGGAGCGCTATCCGTTCCTAAAAAATAGCGCGGATCACCAGACACCGCCGCCTTAATGAGATCATCACGATGACGGCTTCGCTTAGCAACAGGCAGACAGTAATAATGCGGCCTGATACCGCCTGCTAGGATATGATTTCGCGTGATCATCAGATGATGCACGGTGATAGTCGCCGCAAGGCCAGTTTTAGCACTAGCAACATAATCAACCGCATCCAACGTGGTAATATGTTCCATGACCACCCGCAGTTCTGGCAGTTTCTGGCGCAAAGGATCAAGCACATCATCAATGAACCGCTTTTCCCGGTCAAAAATATCAACCGTTTCTGTGGTCACCTCACCATGGATGGCCAAGGGCAATCCTGTTTCTGCCATGGCCTCAAGCGTGGGCATAACGCGATCAATATTGCGGACACCTGATGCGGAATTGGTGGTCGCCCCGGCGGGATAAAGCTTAACCGCGATCACCGCATCATCACCAGCGGCGGCGTGGATGGTTTGAGGTGAAGTATCCTCGGTCAGATATAGCGCCATGTAGGGGGTGAAATCAAAGCCAGCGGTCGCCGCTTCAATACGTTGACGATAGGCCAACGCCGCCGCCATATCCGTCACCGGAGGCACCAAATTTGGCATAATAAGCGCACGGCCAAAATGTCTAGCGGTATGCGGGGCAACCGCCGATAGCATCGCCCCGTCCCTTAAATGAAGATGCCAGTCATCAGGCCGCCTTATGGTCAACCGATCTGTCATGCAGATTGCTGAGGCCTCATATCTGACGGATCAATACCTGCCACCGCAACAGGTTTTTTCATAGCGTCACGGCGGAAAGGCTCACCCAATTCCTGATTAAGAATCACCTCAATAAAAGTGGTGGTTTTTGAGGACATCTGCTCATCAACAGCGGTCTTTAATGCCTCGGTCAATTCTGCCATCGTCGTAACGCTAACACCTTTGAGGCCGCATCCCTCAGCGACTTTGGCATAGCTCAAATGCGGATCAAGTTCCGAGCCGACACAATTATTGTCATACCACAGCGTTGTGTTCCGCTTTTCGGCGCCCCACTGATAGTTACGGAAAATCACCATGGTGATAGCAGGCCAGTCATCACGGCCACAGGCGGTCATTTCGTTCATTGAAATACCGAATGCCCCGTCACCAGCAAAGCCAACCACAGGCACATCTGGACAACCGATCTTTGCCCCTAATACCGCAGGAAACCCATAGCCACAAGGCCCGAACAGCCCCGGCGCCAGATACTTTCTGCCCTCATCAAAACTAGGATAGGCATTACCAATAGCGCAGTTGTTTCCAATATCCGAGGAAATGATCGCCTCACGCGGCAATCCAGCCTGAATAGCGCGCCATGCCATGCGCGGTGACATTCGATCAGGTTCGGTCTTGCGAGCATCAGCGTTCCAGCTTGTACCCGGATCATCATCTTCATGATCAAGTGAGCTAAGTGTTTGTAGCCAAGATGATTTAGCCATATGAATAGCCGCCTTGCGGTCAGCCCGGCCATTATCGCCAGCCTGATCAGACAACGCATTCAACAATTTGGTAGCCACGATCTTTGCATCACCGCAAATACCAACCGATACTTTCTTGGTCAGACCAATACGATCCGCGTTGATATCCACCTGAATGATCTTAGCATCCTTGGGCCAATAATCGATACCGTAACCTGGCAGAGTTGAGAAAGGATTTAGCCGCGTACCCAACGCCAGAACAACATCAGCCTTGGCAATCAATTCCATCGCCGCCCGTGAACCATTATAACCAGGGGGGCCAACACCAAGTTCATGATTGCCCGGAAAGCTGTCGTTATGCTGATAGCCGGAGGCCACAGGCGCATCCAGTTGTTCAGCCAGCTTAACGGTTTCAGGGATAGCACCGCCAATAACAACGCCTGCCCCTGACAAAATCACTGGAAAAGCGGCGCTGGAAAGCAGTTTTGCCGCTTCAGCAATAGCTTCGTCACCACCAGATGGGCGTTCAAAACGAACAATCGGCGGCAATTCAATATCAATCACTTGTGTCCAGTAATCCCGCGGCATATTAATTTGCGCTGGGGCGCTGGAGCGATGCGCTTTTTCAATGACCCGATTTAGAACCTCAGCCACACGAGACGCATCACGCACTTCTTCTTGGTAGCAGACCATATCCTTAAACAACGCCATTTGTTCGACTTCTTGAAAGCCGCCCTGCCCAATGGTTTTATTAGCGGCTTGCGGCGTTACCAACAAAAGAGGCGTGTGGTTCCAATACGCGGTCTTAACCGCCGTTACAAAATTGGTGATACCGGGGCCATTTTGCGCAATACACATAGACATTTTGCCAGTTGCGCGCGTATAGCCATCAGCCATAATGCCGCCATTGCTTTCATGCGCAACATCCCAAAATGTAATGCCCGCCCTTGGAAACAGATCAGAAATCGGCATAAATGCAGAACCAATAATACCAAAAGCGTGTTCAATTCCGTGCATTTGAAGAACTTTTACAAAGGCTTCTTCTGTGGTCATCTTCATGAATCGCTCCTTAACCATTCAGATCAAAAAAGTTGACAGACAAACAATGTCCTCAGTTAAAATATCTCGAGTTAAAATATCTCGAAAACATACAATGCCACGAATGACAAATCATATGTACCCCTCAAGCTCTTGACCAACCGCCCCGAAAGATATTTAGGAGCTGTGCAACAATGCCATCTGGAATATCTTTATCTATGATATATATCAGTTGTCATGACAACCTTAAATCCGTCATTATCTGTTCATGTTTTTATCACTGGCGTATCTGCTGGCATTGGTCGGGCGTTAGCAGAAACATTTCTGGCGGCTGGATATAAAGTTTCTGGCGTTGCCCGGCGGCGGCAACATCTCAAAGACATGGAAGCACGCTGGCCTGATTTTCTTGGCATCCCTGCCGATATTACCGATGCCGATGCTATGACCGCCGCTATCACCGCCGCCGAAATGCGTTTTGGCCCTGTTGATCAGGCGATCCTTAATGCTGGCGTCTATGAACCGCAAACAGATTTGAACATTGATCCAGCCATGTTTCGTCAACAGATGGATATCAATTACATGGGGCAGATCAACGCGCTGGCGGCACTTCTGCCAGGCATGGAACAGCGCCAAAACGGGCATATTGTTATCATGGCATCAGTCGCGGGATGGCGCGGCCTCCCCCTTGCCGCCGCTTATGCCCCGACCAAAGCCGCAAGCATTGCACTGGCGGAGTCTTTACGGTTTTTCTGCCGCCAGAAAGGTATCACCATGCAAGTCGCCTGCCCCGGTTTTGTTAAGACTGAGGCCACGGCAAAAAACACCTTTGCTATGCCCATGATTATGTCACCCGAAAATGCCGCAAAAGCCTTGATTAAGGGAATGCAAAGTCAGCGGTTTTTGATCAGCTTTCCTTTTCGGTTTCAGCTCATGATGAAAATCCTTCGCCTCTTGCCCTATCGCTGGTATTTCTGGCTAACTGGTCGCATGACAGGATACCGATAATGACTATATCTCAAAGCCTAGAACGTTATCGCAAAGCTTTTGAGGGGTTGACCCCCGATACCTTAGATGACCTGACAGATCTGGTCGCTGAGAATATCGTTTTTAGCGACCCTTTTAATCATGTTACTGGACGTGATCAGTTTCGCCGCATCTTTGCCCATATGTTCGCCACTTGTGACAACCCACGCTTTGTTGTTACTGACGCGGCGATAGGGGAAAAGGCAGCTTATCTGCGCTGGCAAATGACAGGACAATTCAAAGGTAAGCGCGGCAAGGCATTTTCATTAACAGGATTGTCTGAAGTCCATTTTGACGCCAATGGCGCCATTAGCCAGCATATTGATCATTGGGATAGCGCCAGCCAGTTGTTATCTGATTTGCCCTATATTGGCTGGATCACTCGCCGCATCCTGCGGCTGTTTCGGCTGAAGTAATGGGCAGAGGTGTTTTCATGGCAACGCATGAAAACTGATCAAAACATCACCAACCCAGATTCCCCATTTCGTCAGCCGCGCCCGATTGATCATGACACCATCGGCCTGCAACATCATGACATCATCAAAATGAATAGCTATTTTTCTTTTGCCAACAGGTAAGGCAAAACGGTATTGCCAGATCAGGATATCATCCTCAACGCGGCCTTTCGCTATGCCGATAACGCCGTCAGCCCTGCCCTCATAACCGCCATCCGCGAGTCGCGTTACCACCCATTGCCGTTGTTCGGTCTCACCATCATCATAGAGAAAATCCTCATCCAGTATAAAGCCATCTGGAGATGGGGTGGCGGTAATCGCAACATCAAAACGGCGACGGATTACGCCTTTACGATCAATGAAAATCCCTTTTGCCTGAAACCGACCATTAAAATATACACCAAATTTATCCCTAGGGGGATCAACCAAAATGGTCATTTTCCCCCCAAGACAACGTGTTTGACATCAATGTAATTGGTACGGAAACCGCCCTCACAATAAGCGAGGTAAAGTTCCCACATTTTTTTGAAATGCTGGTCAAAATCCATTTCAGAAAGGCGAGGCCAAGCATCTAAAAACCTTTGCCGCCAAATTTCTAGCGTCCGCGCATAATCAAGGCCAAACCCATCTGCCCGCAACAGGTTTAGCCCTGCGTTTTCAATGGTCGGAGTTAGCACCTTCATGGCTGGCAACATCCCGCCCGGAAAAATATAACGCTGAATAAAATCTGCCCCTGAGCGATAATATTCATATGAATCGTCATTCATGGTGATCATCTGGATGACAGCCTTGCCATTGAGTTTAAGGCAATCAGCAATTTTATCAAAATAGGATTGCCAGTATTCTTCGCCAACCGCCTCAATCATCTCAATAGATACAACACTGTCAAAGCTTCCCTCTATATCCCGATAATCCATGAACTGAATATCAACCTGATTTGACAAACCCGCCGCCGCAATGCGTTGTTTGGCATAGTTATATTGTTCTGTTGAGATGGTGATAGCGGTAACTTCGGCGCCATGTTCTCTCGCCGCGTATTCAGCAAAACCGCCCCAACCACATCCTATTTCCAGCACTCGGCTTCCTGTCTTAATATTAGCCAAGGCGGCAACGCGAGCATATTTGTTGCGTTGCGCTGTCTCAAGATCATCACTTTTTTTGTTAAAAAGCGCGGATGAATAAGTCATGGAGGGATCAAGCCATTTGTCATAGAACGCATTACCAAGATCATAATGATGGGCAATATTTCGGCGTGAGCCTTCGCGGTTATTACGATTGCGGCGATGCTGTAATTTGAGGATAACCTTTCGCATCCAACTAAACCCTGCCCCTTTGTCGATAACATCTTGCTGAAGGGTGGCTAATTCGATGACGCGAACAATATCGGGGCTGGAAAGATATTCCAGCATAAAAGCTTCGCAAAATCCCATCTGGGCATGACGCAGAATCATGCTAATGGCGCGAGGATCATGCAAGATCAATTCTGCCTCAGTGCCGGGCAAATCCCCCTTAAAATCATGACAAGTGCCATCTGGCATCACCAGCCTTAGAGACCCGGCACGAATCCTTCGGCATAAAGCTAGGAAAAGGTAATGTTTTATTTTCGTTATCATTTTTTTGACCTATGTCCTGATATATTCTTAACCTTTCACCCTCAACTGCTTCGGTAAACTTCTCAAATCAGCATTATTCTTTCCGCATTCTTTGGCGTGTTTTTGACCAAAAGCTACTTGGCGCTTCTGGCCGTGAATGGAATTTGGCACGCTTGAGAAAAAGTTTCAAGGCCTCCATGTGAATAGAGAATAGAGGTCGCATAGGCCACTGCATGGTCAAGCATAATTGCTTTATCATATCTCGGCTGGTCATTGGTTTTAATACCCCGCGCAAAGTCGCTAACAAAGCTGGCTTGCCATCAATTTTATAACCGACCATGACTTTCATCGTCTGATCTTGGCATCGCGTTAATAACTGATATTCCCCTTTAACAGGAAAAAATGGGGATACATAAAACTGTTTTTCCACCGCATGAACAGGACGAATATTCCCATCATACATGGCGACATAACTATGTTTCTGACCAAAAGTGTTGCTGACTTCATAGACGGTCATAACGACTTTGCCATTGGCATCGCTGGCTTCATAAACAGATAAGGGATTAAAGGCAACACCGCAAATGCGCGGGAAGGTCAGCATCCTAATACCCGAAATCGGGGTATCCGGCAGAATATCCGCCGCCAATTCACGAATATAGGCATGAAGCGGCATGACATATTTGCCAGCGTGAAAATTAGCGCCATAATCCTTTTCGTGAAATGATAACAGATTAAACCGCCCAACAGAAAACAGACGGCTTTGCTGGCTCGCTTCCTTTAGCCTGTCCAGATCAATCCAGATTGATAACCCTTTGCGTTTGAGGAAATGGGACGGCTTGCCATAACGCATATGGGAAATCCATGATGGTAACAGCATAACTGCCGCCATCATTGGGCTGGAACCTTGCTCAGGCGTTCCAAGTCTCTGTCCATGAAATGGGCTTTGGTTGGGCTAAACCATGGCACATCATAGCCAAGAGCGCGGGTTGCGCGAACGGCTGAAATCAGACCATCTTCGTGAAAGCCATAACCTGTCCATGCTCCACAGAAATATAGCCCGTTCTGGCCTTGTATTTCATGCAAACGCGATTGCGCCTTCAGAGCTTTTTGATCAAACACAGGATGATCATAGGAAAACTGGGCATGGCATTTTTCCTCTGCCACAGCTTCGACCGGATTAAGGGTAACAAAAAGCGGCTGATCTTTTCTGATGTTCTGCAATCGGTTCATCCAGTAAGTGACCTGTAACTGGGCATTGCGATCTTTATCGGCGCGCCCCGAAGTCTGATAATTCCATGACGCCCATAACCGGCGGCGGCGCGGCATCTGATTGCTATCGCTGTGAAGCACGGCGTTATTAGGTTCAAAATCAAAGGCTCCCAAAATGTCATTTTCTAACGGTGAGGCATCATGGATCAGGCGAAGCGATTGATCCGCATGAGCCGCCATGATCACCCTATCGTACCAGATCTCACCCTCACCCTCTACCGCCAGCATAACGCCGCCATTGATGCGCCTCAATCCATTGATATGCGTTTGGTTTTTAATTGGCTTTTTCAGACGCCTGATAATCTGATTAATATATTGGCGTGACCCGCCACTTACCGTTCGCCAACGTGGGCGACCAGAGAAATCCATTAATTGATGGTTATCCATAAACGCCATAAAGGATCGTGCTGGAAACTTTAACATCGCCTCAGCCGGGCATGACCAGATCGCCGCGCCAAGAGGCAACAAATGATATTCAACAAAAGCGTCGGAATACCTCATCCGTGAGATAAAATCACCTAAACTTTCATCCTCCTCCCCGGCATGAACCGCCGCCATGCCAGTGCGATAAAACTTCACCAGATCACTGATCATGCGCCAATAAGATGGCGATAACAGATTAGACGGTTGACCCAAAAGTCCGGGCAGCGAGCCTTCATATTCCATCTGGCCGCCATTAAGGGACAAAGCAAAAGACATATCGCTTTCTTCGGTAGCAACATTGAGATAATCCAGCATCCCAACCAGATTAGGATAGCGTTTCGGATTAAAAACGATAAATCCGGTATCAACCGGTATCGGCCCCACATCTGTTTTGACATCAACGGTGTTGCTATGACCGCCAATTCGCGCGTCTTTTTCATAGACATCAATATCAATGTATCTATCAAGAAGAAGCGCCGAGGCAAGGCCGGAAATACCCGTCCCGATGATCGCAATTCTCATTCTACTACTACTATTCCCATCTGACTTCTAAAAATAGATCATTAATTGCAATATCAATATTAGCTGACTTGTTTTATTTGCTCATAAGCATCAAGCGCCCTCTGTCTGGCGACAGGATGATCAACCAGACGCCAAGGATAATTCTCGCCAAGCCTAACGCCAGCCGCCGCCAGTAAGGCAGGCGGTGCAGAACTAGGATCAAACAGCATATCATCACTTAATCCAGCTAATTCCGGCACCCATTGGCGAACATAGGCGCCAGCGTCGAACTTATGGCCTTGCGTGATCGGATTAAAGATACGAAAATACGGTGAAGCATCGGCACCGCATCCAGCCACCCATTGCCAGCCCGAACTATTTGACGCCAAATCCGCATCTACCAGAGTATCAAAAAACCAGGCTTCCCCTTCTTGCCATGGTATCATCAAATGCTTGGTCAGAAATGACGCGGTCACCATACGGATGCGGTTATGCATCCATCCAGTTGAATAAAGCTCTCGCATTCCGGCATCAACCAACGGATACCCTGTCTGGCCTTTCTGCCAAGCATTTAACAAATCATCATAGTGATCAATCCAAGGAAAGGCGGCAAAGTTTTGACGCAAAGGCACTTGTGGCATATCTGGCAACTGGTCTAGCAACTCATAAGAAAACTCGCGCCACACCACTTCTGAGATGAAATGTTCAGCACCTTTATTTGATGAAAGCGTGCATATGCGTTCAACAGCGTCAAGAATTTGCAACGGTGATATCTCGCCAAAATGCAGACAAGGCGAAAGCCGCGAGGTGGATTTCAATGACGGAAAGTCACGCAAAGTTTTATAGTCATCAAGATGCCCATCCAAAAAATCATCCAGCATAGCCATGGCATTAGCCTCACCGGGGCGCCAATGCTCTGCCAAAGTTTTATGCCAGCCAATGCGATGATCAATCAACGCCAATTCATCCACCACCAAACTATCCGGCCAATGATCAGGCACAGGCATATGATGGGGACGCGGGCAGATATCACGATATCGCCCCATGGCGTAGAGATTTCTCTTAAAAGGTGTGAAAACCCGCATCCTGCCACCTGTCTTAGACAGTACCGATCCGGGCGGCCATAACAACACCCCTTCGCTTTTATAAAAATGGATATCACTTGCCGATAACCGCTTTTGCAATCTTGACTGACGGTCACGCGCCCATGGCTCATGATGATCATGACTATAAACCGCAGATATCTGATGCTTTTCTGCCATATCCGCAATCACATCATCAGCGCGTCCACTGGCAATGATTAGCTTTGAGCCAAGCTGCCGCAAATCCTCATCCAGCGCACGCAAGGATTGATCCAGCCACCACTGGCTTGCGCCGCCCGGCGCCCATTCAGCAGCATTGCCGCGATCATAAACATAAAGCGGAATAACAGGATGCCCACTTGCCAGCGCCGCCGTTAAGGCCGGATGATCTGAAAGCCTTAAATCTTGATGAAACCAGCATATCACCGCTGTCATGATGAACTCCTCAATTGATATCTTGTAATTGAGAATAGGGGTAACGGTAGATCCGACAAGCATGACAGAATAATATTTCTGTCTCAGCATCATGAAACCGCCGCAAAACCGGGTCATGCACCGATAATCCGCCAGCATAAGCACCAAAGGCAGGCATGATCATCCGCCTTTCTGTTACCAGAAAACAGCGTCCTGTGACGCGCCTAGCCCTTGTTGCCAAGCGTATCTTTGGATGATAATGACCGGATATTTCAATGCCGCCGCGCGGCAAGCGCCCTGCCTCATGACGAAAGACTAATTTACCAAGTGTTAATTCCTGTCTTGTTGTCCCTGTCAGAAAATCCGGTAATTCTGGATCATGATTTCCAGTGATCCAGATGACTTGACGTCCGGTGAGCGCCGCGTCAAGCGCATGACGATGACGATCTGGCAAACTGCTCGCCATCTGGCTTCGGTGGAAACTATCGCCAAGAAATAGTACCGCCCCCGGATTGTCACGCTGGATAGCCTTGGTCATATGTTCAAGTGTTGTGTCCGTATCCATTTCTGGCAAAGGGGCGGTTCCAGCCATCGCCCTGCCCTTTTCCAAATGCAAATCTGAAAACACGAGCAATCGTTCATGATCCACCAGAAGCGAGCCATCAGCATAGGCCGTAAAAGCCACACCCCCACGGGTAAATTGGTACATTGCGGTCATGATTAAAACAACAAATGTGGTTGCAAAGATTGGATATCGCTATCATCTTGCATGGCTTCAGACAATAGCTCTTGTTCCAATTCCGCCAGCGCATCCTCAACCGCAGATGAAGTCACGGCCTCACGACCAACTTCAAGCATCAAGGGCAAAGCAAGAGGTGATACGCGCGGCAAATGTTTGACCTTAATCAAGCCAGAAAACCGTGTCAGCAGATCAGACAAGCGCCGAATATCGGTCAAGCCTCGCGCCGCTTCTTGTCTGGTGGCGCGCATCAAAATATGGTCAGGTTGATGCCGCAACAAAACATCATAAATCAGATCAGAATTAATGGTCATCTGGCGGCCAGTTTTCTTTAATCCCGGCAATCGCTTTTCCAGCACCCCGGCTATTGTTGCAACGATACGAAAAGCACGTTTTAGCATGGTGCTTTCCAACATCCATTCCTCAAGGTCATCCCCCATTATATCTGGCGATAACAGCTGATCAGGATCATCAACACGTTCCAGTGACCAGATGGCGATAGCATAATCAGTAGCCACAAATCCGATAGGCTTTAGACGCAGACGTTCCATGCGCCGCGTCAACAGCATTCCCAGTGTCTGATGGGCGTTGCGACCTTCAAACCCATAGATCACCAGATAGAATTTGCCGCCTCGTGGAAAGGTCTCAACAAGTAATGTATCAGCATCCGGCACCAATGACTTGCGGCGTTGCATATGCACCCATTGCTGTAAATTATCCGGAAAACCAGCCCAGATGGTCTCATCCCCTAGCATGGCGCGAATACGATTAGCCAGATTGCTAGTCAGAGGTAATCGCCCCCCTGCATAGGCCGGAACTTTAGGTTCTGGATCACTTGCCATGATGACATCAACACTGCCGCCACGCTTCATGCCCTGATACTGAACAATCCGCCCAGCGAACATAAAACTATCCCCGGGGGTAAGGGAGTTGATAAAATATTCCTCAATCTCACCAAGTCTGCCGACGCCGCGCAAATCCACTTTCAAGGTTTGGGTTTCAACAATCGTTCCGGCATTAAGTCGCCATTGTAATGCCACCTGACGGCTAGCGATGCGGTAAAGTCCATCCCGGCCGGGTTTGAGTTTATGAAACTTCTCATACGCTCTCAACGCATAGCCGCCAGTTGTCAAGAACACGAGCGTATCATCAAAATCCTCTCGTGAGAGATGCCGGTAAGGCCACGCTTGCCTCACCTCATCAAAAATCTCATCAGGATTAAAAGGCGCGTGAATAGCAAGACCAACCAGATGCTGTGCCAAGACATCTAAACCGCCATCATGATCCGGGGCATCATCCAGCAATCCGGCCTCAATATCATGCATGACGGCAAGACATTCCAGCACTTCAAATCGGTTACTAGGGATGAGAGTCGCACGGCTGGCCTGATCATAACGATGCCCGGCGCGGCCTATGCGCTGAACCAGACGCGAGGTGCCTTTTGGCGCTCCAACCTGAATAACCAGATCAACATCTGCCCAGTCGATACCCAAATCAAGCGACGAGGTGGCGATCACTGCTCGCAACACACCCCTTGCCATATGGTCTTCGATACGCTGACGCTGTTCTTTGGAAAGTGACCCGTGATGAAGGCCAATAGGCAAATTGTCGTCATTAATGCGCCAGATATGTTGAAACAACATTTCGGCCTGCGCCCTTGTGTTGACAAAAATCAGGGTATTGTTGTTGCTGCAAACCATCTGATAGATATCTTTAACGGCGTAAGCGGCAGAATGACCTGCCCATGGGATGGCATCAGGCTGATCAAAAAGTGTGATTTCTGATCTCGGCCCCGGATTTGCGTGGATCACCTCAACCTGATCAGAACACGGGCTCAGCCATCCGCGAAGCCGCATGGGATCAGCAACAGTTGCAGACAGGCCAACCACTCTTAGACGCGGCTGAAATCGCCGCAATCGGGCTAATGCTAAGGCCAGCTGATCTCCTCGCTTGGTGCCAATAAACGCATGAAGCTCATCAATAATCACCGTGTGAGTTGTGCCAAAAATTGGTTCTGCTTCATCCCATGCCAGCATCAGTGCCAAGGATTCCGGCGTTGTCATCAGCAATTGTGGGGGATGATCTTTCTGACGTTGACGATCCGCTGGACTGGTATCGCCGGTGCGTACCTCTGCCCTGATAGGCAAATCCATTTCTGTTATTGGCAACATCAGATTGCGTTCAATATCGGTCGCCAGCGCCTTTAGAGGCGACAGATAAAGGGTATGAAGCCCTTTATGGTCATTCTCATCAAGAGCCATCAGGCTAGGCAGAAAGCCCGCCAAGGTTTTACCGCCACCAGTCGGGGCAAGCAAAAGACAAGTTTTCTGTTTCGCCGCCGCCTCAAGCATAGCCTGTTGATGGCGATGCAACTGCCAGCCACGCTCGGAAAACCACCGCGCAAATCGATCCGGCAATGGCCGGGGTTGAAATTGATACCCACTCATCATTATATCTATGATTAGTTCTTTATTTCTATTTGTGATGTATGCCGAAAAAATCTTTTGATAAGCCTTAACAACAATAATCAGGAAATTTCATTAATGATTGAACTCTATTACTGGCCCACTCCAAATGGCCACAAAATCACCATTGCACTTGAAGAAATGGGGCTGGAATATACAATCAAGTCCGTCAACATTGGCAAGGGCGATCAGTTTAAACCCGAATTTCTGGCCTTTAGCCCTAATAACCGTATGCCTGCCATTATTGATTTTGACACCCCAGATGGTAAGCCGCAAACCGTATTTGAATCCGGTGCTATTTTGCTTTATCTGGCAGAAAAAACAGGCCAGTTTATGGCTAGCGACCCTCGCCAACGTATCACCACGCTAGAATGGCTTATGTGGCAGATGGGCGGCTTTGGCCCTATGCTTGGACAGGCGCATCATTTCAATTATTACGCGGCGGAAAAATTGCCTTATGCCATGGAACGGTACAGCACCGAAGCCAACCGGCTTTATGGTGTGCTAGATCGCAGGCTTGCTGACCGTGAGTTTGTGGCGGATGATTATAGCATTGCCGACATGGCGATTTTCCCATGGACACGCACCTATGAACGCCAAAATGTTGATATCAATGATTACCCTAATGTTGCCCGTTGGCGCCGAGTTTTAGCATCGCGTGAGGCTGTTCAGAAAGGCATGGTAGTGGGTAAGGATTTGCGTGAAGACCTGACTAATTTGAATCCAGCCGAATGGGTTAAACTGTTCGGAGTCAATCCAAAGGCAACATGATGACAGCGCCCCATCCGTCCCAGTGGATCAGGCCGCTTCGATACGGCCTTGGCATCATTGGAGAGGATGGGGAGCCTATATTTCATATTGATGCAACCCGCGCATTGGACACGGTTGTCGTGACCCATGGTCATGCGGATCATGCCAGACACGGTCATAACCATGTCATCGCCACACCGGAAACTTTGGCAATCATGGCGGCGCGATATGGTGATCATTTTGCCGAAAAAACAACGCCCTTACCGTATCATCAATCCATGAGGTTAGGGCCATTTGAGATTTGTCTCAAGCCTGCTGGTCATGTGCTTGGTAGCGCCCAAATCGTGATAGATCATCATGGCAGTCGCGTGGTTGTATCAGGTGATTATAAGCGCAAGCCTGATCCCACTTGCGCGGCGTTTGAGCCAGTGAAATGTGATGTTTTTATTACTGAGGCGACTTTTGCCTTGCCCGTATTTCATCACCCTGATCCGGCGGCAGAAATTAATCGTCTTTTGGCATCTGTTGAGATGTTTCCCAATCGCGCTCATGTTATTGGTGCTTATTCCCTTGGCAAAGCTCAGCGTGTGATAGCGTTGTTGCGGCAGTCAGGATACACGCTGCCCATTTATATTCATGGGGCGTTGGCTAAACTTTGCCAATTATATGAAGACCACGGCGTCACCCTTGGGCCTCTCTATCCTGCCACTGCCGGAAAAAAGGGTCAGCCGCAAAAGGATTTATCCGGGCAAATCGTTATTGCCCCGCCATCGGCGCTATCCGGGCCATGGTCAAAACGCCTGCCAGACCCATTAATCATCATGGCCTCTGGCTGGATGCAAGTGCGGCAAAGAGCCAAGCAATCCGTTGTAGAATTGCCACTGGTTTTGTCAGATCACGCGGATTGGGGAGATTTACTGGCCACGATTGATGAGGTTTCACCAAAAGAAGTCTGGGTTACCCATGGACGTGAAGATGCCCTGATCCGAGCATTAGCGTTACGGGGGATAACAGGCAAAGCGCTTCATCTGATCGGATATGAGGATGATGCCGAATGATCCAATTTGCCGCCTTGCTGGAAAACCTGCTTTATGCCCCCGGGCGCAACACCAAGATTAAGCATCTGGTGAATTGGTTTCATGAAACCCCCATGCCTGATCGTGGATGGGGGCTGGCGGCTCTGGTTGGTGAGTTTGATAGCCACAAGGCTAAACCTGCATTAATCCGGCAGTTGGTCGAAAGCCGTGTTGACGCAGAACTGTTTGCCCTGTCCTATGACTTTGTCGGGGATATGGCGGAAACGGCGGCGTTGATCTGGCCCAAGGATAATATTGAGGAAAAAAGGATTAACACGCCGCCGCCTAGCTTGTCTGATATCGCTAATGATCTGGCAGAGACTGGAAAGGCAAAGACGGGAAGGGCAAAAGCCGGAACATCACCTGGTGTTGAGGCTACTAAATCCCTGATTATTAACTGGCTTGACGCCTCGGATGCAACAACGCGCTGGGGGTTACTTAAACTCATCACCGGGGGATTACGGGTAGGCGCATCAGCGCGCTTGGTGCGACTGGCACTGGCAAGTGCCTATAATAAACCTGTTGAGGATATTGAGGAAATATGGCCCCTCCTTACCCCGCCTTATGACGCTCTCTTTGATTGGCTTAATGATAAAGCCTCGCGCCCCAATGCCGAAGGCAAGGCTGTTTTTAAGCCGCTAATGCTGGCTCATCCCCTCAAGGATAGCGATATTGAAACCATTACGCCTGAAGATTGGCTGGTAGAATGGAAATGGGATGGCGCCCGTGTTCAACTGGCATCAGGTGATGATGGGGTGCGCCTGTTTTCACGCTCTGGCGATGATATTTCATCAGGCTTTCCTGAACTGGTAAAACCCCTATCTTGGCAAGGTAGCCTAGATGGGGAATTGCTGGCTGGACGCCCCGATGATATTGCCCCGTTTCAGATGCTTCAACAACGTCTCAACCGGAAAAAACCTAGCCCTGCCATGATGGCAAAAACACCTGTCTTTCTGCGGTGTTATGATATGCTTTATGATGGCAAAACTGACCTGCGACAATATCCTATTGAGATGCGGCGAAAGCAGCTTGAGAGGACAATAAAAACCATCAACTCTGATGTGCTGGATGTATCGCCGCAATTAGATTTCACCACAGCCGAACAGCTAGACGACTGGCGACAGCAATGCCGTGATGGCGGTTTGATTGAAGGGCTGATGATCAAAGCCAGAGGCAGTTCTTATACCCAAGGTCGGGTCAAAGGGATGTGGTATAAATGGAAACGCGACCCCTTAACGGCGGATGTGGTGCTGATTTACGCTCAGCGTGGTCATGGTAAGAGGTCTTCGCTTTTTTCCGATTATACTTTTGCCGCATGGATGAACACCGATGATGGCCGCGTGCTGGTTCCCGTTGGCAAGGCTTATTCTGGTTTCACCGATGATGAATTGAAAAAACTAGATGCCTTTGTTCGCGCCAATACACTTCAGCGATTTGGCCCGGTGCGTGAATTAGCAAAAACACTGGTCGCTGAGGTCGCATTTGATGCTATCAGCCTGTCTAGCCGTCATAAATCAGGTGTTGCCATGCGCTTTCCCCGGTTTCTTCGCATTCGTTGGGACAAACCCGCGGATGAAGCCGATGATCTGGATCATCTCATGACATGGATTGATCGCTAGACGGCTAGTTATTTTAAGGTAATGCTCTAAGTGTTAACCATGAGTGATATGAACACCAGCGTAAAGGGCAGTGATCAGCTAACGTCCCTTCCAGAAGCCATGCGAGTGGCGGTATTTGGTTCAAGCGGCGGTATTGGCGCGGCGTTGACAGAACGTCTGATCGCGCATCCTAGGGTTGCCAAGGTAGAGGGGTTTTCGCGCCGCCACCCTGACCCCGCACGTCGTTTTGATTTCCGTGATGAGGACAGCATAGCCCGTATTGGCGAGATATTGGCAGATCAAGCCCCCTCAGCCTCCAAAGCTCCCTTAAATATGGTGATCGTCGCCACCGGATTATTGCATGACCAAAATCAGCAGATCAGCCCGGAGAAATCCCTCAAGCAACTCAGTCATGAAGGCATGAGTGCCGCCTTTCTTGTCAACACGATTGGCCCTGCGCTTATTGGTAAATATACCCTGCCTCTGCTTGCTAAGGAGGGCAAAACCATCTTTGCCGCTATCTCAGCGCGAGTTGGCAGCATCAGCGACAATCAGCTAGGTGGTTGGCACAGTTACCGGGCGGCAAAGGCCGCGTTAAATATGATGATCAAGGGGTTTGCGCTGGAAATGAAGCGTAAAAATCCAGAAACCGCCGTCATTGGACTTCATCCCGGCACCACCGACACCGGATTATCAGCCCCCTTTCAATCTGGCTTGCGGCATACGCTTTTTACCCCTGATGAGGCGGCAGGACATTTGCTGGCGGTCATAGATGGGATCAATCCTGATCATACCGGATGCGTTATGGCGTGGGACGGTCAGATTATTCCGGCCTAGGACAAATCCCGATAGAATATCGGCAATATTAGCGTGAATAGAGCTTATCTAGCGCATCTTGATATCGCGCCGAAACAATATGCCTGCGGACTTTCAGCGTTGGAGTCATCTCACTGTTTTCGATACTGAAAGGTTCATCTGCCAGCACAAATCGTCTCACTTTTTCCAACATGGACAGATTGGCATTAACCGCATCTAGCGCTGTTTTGATAGCCTTTTCTTGTTCTGGTTTTGGGCGCTGTCTCACTTCATGGGATGGGACTATCACCGCCGCCAGCCAAGGACGCTGATCACCTGTGATCATCACCTGTTCAATATCAGCCTGCATGGTTATCATCGCCTCAATTCGGGCAGGGGCAATATTATCACCGCCGGAATTGACTATAATCTCTTTTTTTCGGCCTGTGATGCTAAGAAACCCATCATCACTTATGGAACCCAGATCACCTGTATGAAGCCAGCCGTCATGAATAGCCTCATCCGTTGCGGCGGGATTGTTCCAATAGCCTTGCATCATCATATCACCGCGAACCAATATCTCTCCGGTGAGATCAATTTTTATCTCAACCCCCGGCACCGCCGTGCCCACGGTAGAAATACGAATATCACCCGGCGGATTAACGGAAATAACTGGTGAGGCTTCGGTTTGACCATAGCCTTGCAAAATGCCAACACCAATCGCCAAAAAAAACCTGCCGATGTCGGGATTTAACGGCGCGCCTCCTGAACAGAAATATTGCAGCCGCCCCCCTAGTCGCCGCCTTACCTTGGCCCGCACCAGCCGTTCAAGCAGACGATCCCATAATGCCTCAATAAATGACAGCCTCTCCCCATCCAGTTTTTTAAGCCCTAATGCCACCGCTTTGCGAAACAGTTTTTCGCTCAATCCACCTTTCGCCTTTAGGCCATTTTCGATGCGGTCATGCAACACTTCATAAAGCCTAGGAACCGCGATCATCAGTGTCGGTTTCGCTTCCTGAAGATTTTTTGCGACTTGCTCAACACTCTCACAATACCAGATTTCTGACGCCATCCGGATTGGCAGATGAAGACCTCCAGTATGTTCATAAGAATGGGAAAGTGGCAAAAGTGACAAGAACCGTTGCTGATCATCAAGCCTAACTTTACTCAGCATCTTCTTAACGCCTTTAATATTCGCGCTGATAGAGCCATGTGACAGCATCACCCCTTTGGGCAGACCGCCAGTGCCAGAGGTATAGATAAGGCAAGCCAGATCATCAGGGTTCAGATTAGCGCGGATACCATCACCTGTTGCATCATGTTCCGCCGATGCCAAACCATCTTGCCAGCCTGTTTGTTTGAGACGCTTAATCGGGGTTTGGAGATCATACCGGTCAAACAAAACCAAAGTCTGACAGGCTGATGATTTTTCCGCCGCCGCCGCTAGATTTTCTGCTAGCGTTCCTGATGAAGTGATCGCAAGCACCGCGCCAGAATCTGCTAACACATGATGATGATCTTCGCTGGTATTTGTGTTGTAAGACGGCACAACTAACGCCCCTAGCGTCATGATAGCAAGATCAGCAATGGCCCAATCTATCCGGTTTTCAGAGGCAATAACCACCCGGTCGCCCTTGGCAACACCTTGTGATTTCAGAAACGCGGCGGCACGCAAAACTTGAGATGCCGCCTCCGCATAAGTCAGTCCCTGCCAAATGCCATTGGTTTTTTCATAAAGACATGGTCGTGCCGGATAGCGTGCCGCGATATCAAAAAACTGATCGCTGAGAACATCGGGATGTGTCACATTTATCTCCTTGTCAATATGGGCCTAGCAGTATCTCTCAATGGCGCGCCATTGGCCATCGGAATACCTGTCTCCATGACACCAACCAGGGGGCAGAATGGCATCTATTCTTGCCATATCCTCATCATGTAATTTGACCTCGGCGGCGGCAATCAGTTCGGCAAAATGTTTTACCGATCGTGTTCCGGGAATAGGGATGACATGATCATCCTGATGCAACAGCCAAGCAATAGCCAGTGTAGAAGCCGCCATACCCATATCTTTTGCCAGATCACGAAACGCATCCGTCGCGGCGATATTGCGTTGCAGATCATCCCCCATAAAGCGCGGATTAACCGCAAGAAATGGGATTTCGGTGATGCGTTCTGCCGTATGCGGCCGATCTGTCAGCAAGCCACGACCGACCGGTGAGAAGGCAACCATCGCGGTACCAAGATCGCGGGTTGCCTGAACCAGCCCTAATTCAGGGCCGCGCGTTTGCAAAGAATATTCAGACTGCACCGCTGCCACCGGATGAACCGCCGCCGCCCGCCGCAATGTCGTGGGGGCGATTTCTGAAAACCCAAATGATCCGATTAATCCCTCGCGGACAAACCCGGCTAGCGTTTCTGTGACTTCCTCAATCTGGACATTTTCTTGCCGACGATGAACATAGAAAAGATCAACATAATCAACACCAAGGCGTTTCAAAGACCCTTCCAGACTTTGTCTAAGGTAATCTGGATCATTGTTAATTCCGCTTCCTGTCTCGTCGCGCTCAATACCTGCTTTGGTGGCGATATGGAAAAAATCCTGCGCCTGCCTGCCTTGCTTGGCAAGGAACGCGCCAATAGCAGTTTCAGATACCCCCATGCCATAAATATCGGCTGTGTCGATATGATCAACGCCGTGATCTACCGCCATTGTCAACAAGGCCATGGCATCATCACGCGTGGCCTCGCCATAAAAATTGCTGAAAGACATTGCCCCAATGCCGATCGGAAAAACTGCTGGCCCGTTTTGCCCAAGTTGGCGTTTTGCTATCTTCATCTTGATCTGATCTCCTACTATTCTAGGCTATTCTAGGCACAAAGAAACGCAATATTATTTTAATATTCTTTTCATCTTCTGGTGCTAGATTATGCTAGGTTTATTTATTTATAACAAGCACGAGTCAAAGCCAATGCCTATGCTCTTACCCCCATTTGATCAAGACACCCCCCTTTATCGCGGCAATCTGCATGGACATTCTAACCTTTCTGATGGTCAGAAAACCTGCGCCGAGGTCATTAATGCCTATCAGGGGCTTGGTTATGATTTTATCGCCATCTCAGATCATTTATGGGATGACCCTAGTTTTGCATCTACAACTGTGACTGATGCCAGTGATATGGACAGCGCCGATTTTATCACCATTCCTTCGGCGGAATTGCATTGTTTGGGCAAGCGTTATGACCAAGACGGATTATGGCATATTGTTGCTAACGGCCTGCCGCTTGATTTTAAAATCGCCAGCCGTGAGGAAACAATCACCACAATGATTGCCCGCGCGCGTGAGGCAGGGGCCTATGTTTCTATCGCGCATCCAGAATGGCATGGCGTGACCACGGATGAGGCACTAATGGCATCATCGGCACACGCGGTTGAAGTGTTTAACTATTCTACCGCAATCGAAAGTGGCCGGGGATACGGTATCGGAACCGCAGATATTCTGTTGCATGAAGGCAAAAGAATATCCTTTACCGCAACTGATGATTCGCATTTTCGCAGTCAAGATTTTGGCGGTGGCTGGATTATGGTAGGTGCAGATGATCTGACGCCATCGTCACTGGTCAATGCTATCAAAGACGGTCGCCATTATTCTTCGACAGGTGCCGAAATCCACGCGCTTCTGATGGAAGGTGATGAGCTTCATGTCGCTTGCAGCCCATCCCATCATATCGTGGTGTCCGGAATAGGATACGCCGCGCTTTCTGCCCATGGCAACAACATGACTTATGCTGATTTTGATCTTAACGATCTTGCCTCGCCTTATTTCCGGGTCACTGTCATCGGAACAAATGGTCAGATGGCTTGGTCTAATCCTTTTTGGCTGGATCAATTACGCTAACAGGCCAGACGATTTTGCCTTAACGATTTTGTCTTGATTAGTTCAGCGAAAACGGCTGATGCCCCTTGGTGTTCTCATGCCAGCGATCAGGGCTGGTATTTGACCCACAAGCCAGCACGCCAACGCGCTTCCCTTTGAGCCGATCTCGCAATGGCCCCAAGGCCGCCGCAAGTGACGCGGCACAAGCAGGTTCAACCATCATTGATAAGCTGTCCCGCATACGCAACATCATCGCCGCAAGAGCAGCATCGGGAATGGTAATCACCTCATCCACCATCTGACGCACGATATTAAGGCTGTAATCAAGGGTTTCTGGTGAACCTAAACTATCGGCGATAGTATCAATATGATCCATGACAATAGCCTGACCTGCCGCTAATCCCCGGCTCATATTATCGCATCCTTCAGGCTCAACGCCGATGACCACAATCTGAGGCTGGATCAGTTTAATAGCTGATGCCATGCCAGAAATCAGACCTCCACCACCAACAGGCAAAACCACCACATCAAGGTGCTTGACCTGATCCATATACTCTCCCCCGCAAGTGGCAGAACCAAGTATCATGGTAGGATCATTAAAAGGATGCAGATAACGGCGGCCTTCCTCATCACGAATACGCGCCACAGCATCAAAACAATCAATCATATCCTGTTTCAGCACGACTTCGGCGCCCATATCACGGCATCCTTGGATACGCATAGGGTCTGCGCTTTCCTTCATCACAACTTTTATGGGAACACCGCGTGCCTGTGCCGCCCAAGATAAAGCCAGCGCATGATTGCCGCCACTTACCGTGACAACGCCGCGCCGCGCGCCATCATCATCAAGAGACATCACCCCAAGAAAAGCACCGCGAGCCTTAAAACTGCCTGTGTGCTGAAACAATTCGAGCTTGAGAAAAAGCTCCGCTTCCTCTGGTAAGAACGGCGCAATTTTACTGCTTTTCAGGGGCAAAACAGGCGTTTCAATGAGATAGTCTCGTATCACCTGACGAGCGTTGTTGATCGCGTGAAGGTTAAGATCATTTGTCATGAAATATACTCTGGTATCATTTTAATTTATGACCTTAACTTTAATATCTGTGATTGGAAATGCAATCTTGATCATGCTATCAATTAATCAGTTAGGATAATGGGGGCCACAGAATGACTATGAAACGCGCGCCTTTCAGCGAAAAAGAATATCAGCGCCGTTTGGCAAAAACCCGCAAAGCTATGGAAGAAAAAGGATTGGATGTCATCATCGTGACAGACCCGTCAAATCAGGCATGGTTGACGGGGTATGATGGTTGGTCATTCTATGTTCATCAAGCCGTTATCGTAACCCATGAGGATGCGCCGCGTTGGTGGGGACGGCGGATGGATGCCAATGGTGCTTATCGCACCGTATGGATGGATGACGACCATGTTCATTCCTATTCTGATGATTATGTGATGTCGGTAACACAACACGCGATGGACGACCTTGCCAGCCTGCTGACCGAACTTGGTCACGCAAAAGCAAGAATTGGCGTTGAGATGGAAAATTATTACTACTCCGCCCGCGCCCACGAAGTCATAGTAGCAGCACTAGGACAGGCAAAGATTGTTGATGCCACTGGCGTGGTGAATTGGCAAAGAGGCGTCAAGTCTGATGAGGAAATTGCCTTTATGCATAAGGCGGCAAAAATATCAGAAAAGATTGTCTCATTGGCGCTTGAGCGAGCCGAACCCGGATTGCCAAAAAACCAACTGGTGAGCGAGATTTATCAGAGCATGATCAGCGGCGTTGATGATATCTGGGGGGATTATCCCGCGATTGTCCCCATGCTTCCCTCTGGAAAGGATGCCAGCGCCGCGCATCTGACCTGGAATGGTGAGCCTATGAAAAAGGGTGAGATTACCTTTTTTGAATTGGCAGGATGCTATCGGCGTTATCATGTTCCGCTATGCCGGACGGTATATCTCGGCCCTGCCCCGCAACATATTCTGGACGCTGCCAAGGCCCTGACCGAGGGTCTGGAAATGGGGCTGGAGCAAGCGGTGGCAGGTCGCCGCGCTTGTGATATCGCTAATGCCCTCACCGCATCTTTGGCGCGGGCTGGAATTGATAGAACCGGGCGATGTGGGTATCCCATTGGGCTGTCTTATCCGCCAGATTGGGGCGAAAGAACCATTTCCCTTCGTGCCAATGATGAAACCGTATTAGAACCCGGCATGACTTTTCATTTTATGCCGGGGCTATGGATGGATGACTGGGGGATTGAGACCACAGAAACCATCCTGATCAATGAGCAAGGCGGCCCTACCCTGTTCACTAATCTGCCACGCGAATTGACGGTAAAACTATGAGACATCATGCTTTTGACCAGATGATCAGCACGCTAGGCGATTTGCTAAGCTTTGAGACAGTTTCATCCGACAGCAATAAGGCCATGATTACCTATCTGGCTGAAAGGCTTGAAAAACAAGGTGCTGATATCATCATTGATGAAAGCCCATGTGGAAATAAAGCTAATTTATTTGCCACGCTTGGCGCAAAAAAGACAGGCGGCATCATGTTGTCTGGTCATACCGATGTTGTGCCAGTCACCAATCAGGATTGGAGTTATGACCCGTTCAAGATGACCGAACAAGATGGTCTGATCTATGGTCGGGGCAGTTGTGATATGAAGGGTTTTATTGCGGCGACATTGGCACTAGCAGATCGCTTTGCCGAGGTATCCGCGCATGAGCCTGTGCATTTTGCCTTTACCTATGATGAAGAAACCGGATGCCTTGGTGCTAGCCACTTGGCAGAAACTCTTAAAAAACACGGTATCGCCCCGCGTCTGGCTATTATTGGTGAGCCTACCGAGATGCGTGTCATTGAGGGGCATAAAGGCTGTTATGAGTATTCTACCTTTATCCAAGGCCTCGCCGGGCATGGATCAGCCCCCGATTTAGGGGTCAATGCCGCCGAATATGCCACGCGATTCGTTAGCAGATTGCTTGAATGGCGTGAAAAGTTAAAATCCGCGCCGCCAAAAGACAGCCCCTATGATCCGCCGCATACAACTATCAATATCGGACGCATTGAAAGCGGCATTGCCCATAATGTGATCGCCGAAAAAGCCCAGATAGACTGGGAAATGCGACCTGTTCAAACCTCTGACGCTGATCAAGTGAAGGCCGATTTGCACGATTATTGCCAACGTGAATTGCTGCCGATGATGCAGAATATTTATCCAGACGCCAAGATTTGGAGCGAAGCCGTTGCTGAAGTGGCTGGATTTGATATCATGCCAGAGAATGAGGCAAGACAGTTAGTACAAGAATTGACAGGTTCGAATTCCAGCGGTGTTGTGGCGTTTTGTACCGAAGCCGGTATTTTTCAGTCCTTGGGTACGGATTGCGTGATTTGCGGTCCCGGTTCCATTGAACAGGCGCACAAAGCCGATGAATATGTTGCGGCAGATCAGATGGATCAATGCTTAATCATGCTTGATAAACTGGCCGACACGATGGACGCGCGCGCCTGACACTGCCTCATGATTAATAGAAGTTGGCATTTGGTCGTTTAGTATTAGCGTCCGAATATCATTTGCGGATGTTTGGTTTTAGTAGTTTGAAAAATTTTGATATGGATACCGCAGATTTAATTGATCGCATTCGCTCGTTGCGCGAGCGGGTTGAAAGTCCTGCCCAAGCAACCTCTTTTGATGAAGTGCCTGCTGATGCTGCCACCTCTGATAAGGCACGCGTTAATGCGGCCAAGGCAGAGGATCAGGATCAGGTGGATGAGAATCCATCTCAACATTCATCACAACATCCATCACAACAAGCAGATGATGATGAGGTTTTTGTTCTGGAGCTTGAGCCAAAAGATCAAGCCAGCGACACTTCGGCCAAGGATACCGATACCAACGCCAAATCTAATGCTGACAACAATACTAGCACTAGCACCGAGTCCGAAGCCTCCGTAGATAAATCATCATCGCGGATCGCCAGCAATCTCTCTGCCGCTTTATCTGCCTTGGATGATGACCGTTTTGAGACCCTAGCCGCCAAAGGACAGATTGACCAGTTGGCACTCCGTATGGAGATATTAGAAGGTCGGTTGAAAAAAACCCAAGATATGATTTTAACGCTTAACCGATCAGTGGGCCGATTGATACAGCAAGGTGAAGATGTCAAAACCCTCCATCAGACTGAACGCACTGTCCTTGAGACAACGCAAAGCCCCATAAAACAGAGCGCGGTCAAGGCAGATGACGATATCATGACACTTGATCGCATGATAAAGCCAGCGCCAGGTGTTCATACAGCACCTGATCATCATTCCTCTGATGACAAATTGATTTATCACCAGAAGCCTGCATCAAAGCCTCGTCTTAGGCGGCGGCTTATTAGTATCGCGACTATGATCGTAACCATCTTGATTGGCTACATTCTGTTCGGGTTTGGTAGTACGACCTCACAACCTGCTTCAATCTTGCCAGAAACAGATGCCTTTCTTAACGATAACGAACGCGCGGTCTTCGCGCATATCGAAATGGGCATGGCTCGCCCACTTGGTATCACATCGGTTTCGGATTTTTCATCTCGTATGCGGGAAAAGGGTATTAATTTGCCCGAATATTACAACTGTTTGATTGGCGCATTGGATGTCAGCACAAAGCCAATGAATGAAATGATGACCATACAATTGCTGGATAACCCTTTGCGAGCAGACTTTAACCCTGGCATTATTGACCGCATGAAAGCGCGCTTTGAAAGCCGCTATGGTTCGGCTGATCATTACGGCGGGTTTGGGCGCGCCGCCAGCAATTTGGATGCCTGCCGTAATTGGTAGGATCATTGCTTGACATCTTTTCGTTTTTTCGTTCAATGATTAGATTGTAAATTATCTATCAAAGCGAGGAAATCCATGGTTATGCATAAGCGCATCCGCCCTTTCAACACAAAAGAAACCTATCCTGAACAAAAACTAGATAATGATTTAAGTCAGGGTGTTGTCGCCAAAGGCACCATGGTTTTTTTGCGTGGTCAGGTATCACAGGACCTAGACACTCGCGAAAGCCTTCATGCTTCTGATGCCGCCAAGCAAACGGCAAAGACCATGGAAAATATCAAGATGCTGCTTGAAGAAGCTGGCACCACTATGGAAAGCATTTGCCGGATTGTCGTCTATGTTACCGATATTCGTTACCGCGAGGCGGTGTATCAGGAAATGGGAACATGGTTAAAGGGGGTTTTCCCTTGTTCAACTGGATTGGTTGTCCCCGCCCTAGCACGCCCGGAATGGGTTGTGGAAATAGAAGTCACCGCCGTTATTCCTGATTAGAGTATCACATCATGCTGACCACATGGCTTAAACAACTTGATGAACTGGCATCTGCACCATTGGAAATGGCAACAGCCATGCCAAAGCAGATTTATACCGAACCCGAAGTCTTAAATCATGAATATCAACAGATTTTCATGAAAGAATGGATTTGTGTTGGCCGCGCCGACAGTTTGCCAAACGAAGGCGATTACATGACCGTCGAAATCGCCGATCAGCCGCTAATTGTGATCAGGGGTAAGGATAATCAGATTACCGCCATGTCGAATATCTGTCTGCATCGCATGATGATTCTGGCCAAAGGACGCGGCAATGCCAAACGCTTTACCTGCCCTTATCACGCTTGGACTTATCGTCCGGATGGGCAATTAGTTAGCGCGGCGTATATGGATAAAACCGCGTGTTTTGATAAATCCAATATGCGCCTGCCGCAAGCCAGATGTGAGAATTACCTTGGCTGGATTTATGTCAATCTTGACCCTGATACAAAACCTGTTCATGAATGTTTGGCTTCACTAACCCCGCTTCTGGCACCCTATAAGATGGAGAATTATGTCAGTATTTTTGAAGAACAGCATCGCTGGAACACCAACTGGAAATGCCTGACAGAAAACTTTATGGAAGGGTATCATCTGCCAGTCGCGCATCAAGGCACGGTTGGCGCACATTTCAATCTCACTGATACGGAGTTTGATGATCGCGGGCGGTTTGACCATTTCACCTATCAGTATTTCACCAAAAAAGGGTCTGCCCCGGTGGGGACGGCGCATCCCTCGAACACCTCACTTGAGGGCAAATGGCGAAGTACATCAATCATGCCGACGGTCTTTCCATCACATATGTATGTCTTGGCGCCAGATCATCTCTGGTATCTTTCCCTCTTGCCTGACGGAACTGATCATGTCCAGATCCGTTATGGCGCGGCTATGGCCCCCGAAGTTCTGGATAGCGTGGAAAATAAAGACAAGTTCATCGCCGAAACCAAAGCATTTCTGGATGATGTCCAAGAAGAAGATCGTTTTGTCGTTGAGGGCATATTCAAAGGAGCCAAAGCACCTTTGTCCACTTCTGGCCCGTTAAGCTGGCTAGAACGCGAAAATCATGAATTTACGGCCTATCTTGCTGGCCGCTTATGCCATCCATAGGGAGAAAATCTAATGACCATAGCAATCGTAGGGCGCTGTGCCAGAACAAATATGGCTGGTGTTGCTATCACCACATCAAGCATCGCGGTTGGTAGCCGTTGCCCCTATGCGCTGGCAGGGGCAGGTGCCGTTACGACCCAAAATGTCACCGACCCTACCATCGGGCCTGAAGTATTGGCGCTTATGGCAGATGGTCATAGCGCCGAGGCTGCCATTTCTACCGCTATGAAAGATCGCCCCCATGCCGATTATCGACAAGTGGCGGCAGTAGATTTAAAAGGCGGAACCGGGGTTTTTACCGGAGGAAACATCCTTGGCAATAATGCCACCAATCAGGGTAAGGATTGTGTTGGGGCAGGTAATTTGTTGTCACGGGTTGAGGTTATTCCCGCCATGACCGCCGCCTTTGAAAATGGCGCAGACCTGCATCTGGCAGAACGCCTAACACGTGCGCTGATCGCCGCGCTGGATGCTGGCGGCGAAGAAGGCCCAACCCATTCTGCCGCGCTTATTGTTGCCCATGAAAAGCCTTGGCCTTTGGTTGATCTTCGGTGTGACTGGACAGAGGATTGCCCCGGACAAACTATGCTAGCATTATGGAAACAGTATGAACCACAGATGAATGATTATCTGACACGGGCGGTCAACCCATCATCAGCACCAAGCTATGGTGTGCCAGGGGATGAGTGATTAGCACGGCATCTCATAAAGATTCCAATCCGTCTTGCTAGCAACCTTGTCATAAACCCCGCGCGCACGGTAATTGTTGTCACGGGTAATCCAGCGAATGACGCCCCAGCCTTTGTCTTTACCCATGGCATGAATGCGGTCGAATAGTGCATCAACCACCCCTCCGCCGCGTTGATCCGGGTCAACAAACATATCATCAAGGAAACCAACTTCCTGCCCCCGTAAAGGACTTGGCATGGCGCGGATATGTGCCAATCCGACTAATGTTCCACCTGATTCTGCCACTAGGCCAGTGACCGGGTGTGAGGCATCCATTAGCCATCCCCAAGTGTTAGAAATGATCGCTTCGGTCAAGGTCACTTTATAATGGTCAGCATAGCCATGATAAAGGCGTAACCATTGGTCAAAATCCTCATCACGAACAGCACGAATTATTACATCAGACATTACTCTATTCCCATTTATGTTGTATCATAACTTTACATGACCTTAATCTGCCGTTAAATCTTCAGCAAGGATATTGTCAATTGTTAAAAAACTTCAGAAGTGTGAGCATGGCTAAAGTGAGGGCATCATGACCAAAAAAAAAGCATTAGATCAACTTACCACCAATAACATCAGCCCCTTACCAGATTATTTAGGCAAGCGTTATTCCGCTTGGCATAGCACCAATTATCAAAACAACAAAAGCTGGTATCAAAACCTTGCTAATTTCGGACAGCATCCTCGTGCCATGATCATTTCGTGTTGCGACAGCCGGGTCAACGCCATGTCCCTTTTCGGTGGTGAAGATGGAGATTTCTTTATTCACCGCAATATCGCCAATCTCATCCCGCCGTTTAGCCCTGATGGAGATCATCACGGCACATCTTCGGCGATTGAGTTTGCGGTTATGGTTCTTAAAGTTTCACATATGATCGTTTTGGGGCATTCGGGTTGCGGCGGCATCATGACTGGCTATCACGCTTGCATGGGCAAAAGTCATGATGTGTTAGAACAATCCAACTTTATTGCTAAATGGCTGGAAATCCTGAAACCAGCCTTTGCAGACGGAACAACATTAGGTAGTGATGAGGAACGCATTCATGATCTGGAACAGCGCAGTATTGTGCATTCGCTCAACAATCTGATGGGCTTTCCGTTTGTCAGCTCTGCCGTGAAGGCGGAACAACTCACCCTGCATGGGTTGTGGCATGATATCGGCTCTGGTCAGCTTCATGTCTATGACGCCGAGCATGAGGATTTTCTGCCAGTCCCATTGGGCTAAGATACCCCCACAGATGACCGATCAGAGATTAAATCCCTTTGGTATAAAGCTGTCCAAGATGCGGCATCGGTGTATCTATGCCAGCAAGCCTTAGGCAATGCCAAGCCATAGCATGATTAGATGAGGTCACGGGCAAGCCGATATCCGCCTCAATCTTTGCCACGTGTTCAGCCAGCCGAATTGAGGTGCATGAGACAAAAACCATATCAATGCCCTGACCATCTTTTTCTGCCTTATGCTTAATGGTTTCAATGGCTGAGGTCAGACTCTCCGCATCAATGCTTGCTACCACAGGGTCTTGTTCTTCGTTGAAAGACCCGAACACTGGTATTTCAAACCCATGATCGGTGATATAACGATAGACAATCGCGTTAACATCTCTGCGATAAGGTGTCAGCACGGCAATACGCGATGCCCCCATTGCCCGAAACGCCGCAAAACCTGCCGTGATCGGGGTTGTTAAAGCTGCCATTGGCTTCGCCGCCCGCAAATACCCATGAACCGCGTCTTCACCCATGACCATAGAGGCAGAGGTACAGCCATAAGCAAGAACATCCAGCCTGTCATCAGGCAGAATGATAGATGCCGTTTCGGTCAGACGTGGCCCCATTGCCGCCAGCGTTTCCGGGGTAATCGTAACATCATTGGCAACACGGGCGGCAAATACATCAACGCCTGGCATGGTAATGATCTGGCGAAACTCATGCTCAACCGTATAATCCGTTGCCAACACAACCAAACCAATACGCGCCTTTTCCCCAATTACCATTTGCGAGGTAAAGGGCAGGTTTTCCATCAAATAGGACTGATCACCGTTACTGACCATCTTTCCCCCCAATTAAACTAAACAACACAATTCATATGGCAGTAGCGAATGTCGCTATCCCGCCCCAGATTGTCGAATATTATCAGGTAGCCATGTCGCCAGTTCTGGAAACATGATCAGGACAAATACCATCAGCACCATGATAAAGAACATCGGCAACCCTGCTTTGGCAATAAAGCTCATCTCATGTCCGGTCATACCTTGTAAGACAAATAAATTAAAGCCGATTGGCGGGGTAATTTGTGCCATCTCCACAACCACCACAATAAAGATGCCAAACCAGATCAGATCAATGCCAGCGTCCCGGATCATGGGTTCCACCACAGCCATTGTCAAAACCACCGAAGAAATGCCGTCAAGGAACATCCCCAGAATGATATAAAAGATCAACAACACCATCAGCAATTCAAAGCGGCTCAAATCCCATCCGGCGATAAGATTGGCCAATCCACGCGGTAATCCGGTAAAGCCCATGGAAAGCGACAGAAACGCCGCCCCTGCAAGAATAAGCGCAATCATAGCAGAGGTGCGTGTTGCCCCCATCAGGCTAGAGCTAAAGCTTGTCCAGTTCAAAGTGCCTTGAATCCCGGCAAGGAGCAATGCCCCGATCACACCAAAGGCTGCCGCCTCAGTGGCGGTGGCAAAGCCAAAGAACATAGAGCCAATAACCACGAGAATGAGACAGATCACAGGTATCAAAAACCGCGAATTACGCAGTTTATCCATAAAGCTCATCCGGTCATCCATGATGGGATTCCATTTTTTTGCAAGCTTGGAGTAAATGGCAACATAGGCCATAAACATCATGGCCAGAACCAGACCCGGAAAGACCCCGGCAAAAAACAGTTTCTTGATAGATTCGTTAATCGTCACACCATAGACAATCAGCGTTAGTGACGGCGGAATCATTAACCCCAGCGTCGCCGCCCCTGCCAGCGTTCCGATCACCATATGTTCAGGATAATTTCGCCGCCGCAATTCCGGGATCGACATTTTCCCAACAGTGGTGAGGGTCGCCGCAGACGATCCCGACACCGCCGCAAACACCGTACAGCCAACAATATTAGTATGAACAAGTCCTCCGGGAAACCGCGCCATCCATGGTGCTAGCCCACGGAACATATCTTCGGAAAGCCGAGTGCGATAAAGAATCTCCCCCATCCAGATAAAGAGTGGAAGCGCGGTCAATGTCCATGAAGATGAGGCCGACCAAATCGTTGTCATCATCACATCACCAACCGGGCGAGTGGTGAACAACTCCATCCCTACCCATGCAACGCCAACTAGCGAAAGCCCAACCCACACCCCTGTTCCCAACAAGGTGAACATGACAAAGAGAAAGAGAATGATGATTGATATATTTTCCATGATTGTCCCCTATTCGCCCCTATTCACTTTGCTCAAAGGCAGCGGATTTCATCCGGTCACGGCCCGTTAAGATCACGTGCAGAAAGTTATCGGTTAAGGCTATGGCAAGGATAATAGACCCTATCACCATAGCAGATTGCGGTATCCATAACATTGTAGCGTCCTGACCTTGGGAGATCTCGCTAAACTTCCACGACCAATAGGTAAATTGCCAAGCATAGTAAGACACATACCAACCCACCGCCGCGCCGATGCCAAAACACCAGATATTCAAAAACCAGCGAATACGCTCAGGCACAGCGTTAATCAAAATCGAAACCCGAATATGCGAGCCGTTATTCAGCGCATTGGCAAAAGCCAGAAAACTAGCCGCCGCCATGGAATAACCAGCGTATTCAGGCGCGCCCGGAAAAATCTCACCTGTCCAGCGCGCCACCATTTGCACAACAATGAGAGTGAGGATAGCAATAAGAAAGCCTGCCGCCGCGATGCCAGAGGCCAGATAAAGGCCGTTATAAATCTTTCTGACCCCAACAGGAGAAAGCGCGAATGAAGCAATGACCGTTAATGCCGCCAGCCCAAGACAAAACTGAAAAAAGACATTTGTGAATATATCAATAAACAATTCTAAAATCCCCCTATTGACTAGCCTGATCACGAAAGAAAGCGAAAACCTGATTTAAGGGTTTTGGATTGCTGTTCTGCCGGTGGCGGTTGTCTGAATACCTATCAGTTTCTGATAAATAAAAACTGATCCGGGGTAAAACCCCGGATCAGATGGTTTAAGGTTTATTGCATTGCGTTGTAGCGATCGACAATCGCCTGACCTTCGGCACCAGCAGCTTTCAGCCAGTCGTCAGTCATCGTCACACCAATGTTCTGAAGTTCACCTTTAAGTTTATCGCCAGCAGGTTCTACTGTCATCCCGCCCGCACGAAGACCTGCGAGGGTAAAGCCAGTATATTCCTTAGAACGCCAAGTGCCTGCGTATTCTGCTAATTCTGCACAACCGCGAATCACATTTTGATTGGCCTTACTGGTGCTATTCCAGCTATCAGAATTGACGATGATGTAGTTACGCGGAAGCCACGCATCCACCTCATAGAAATGGGTCAAAGATTCCCAAATCTTACGGTCATAACCTGTGGCACCAGAAGACACCATAGATTCAACAACACCTGTTGCAAACGCCTGTGAGATTTCCGCCGCCTCAATCACCACCGGCAACATTCCTGTCAATTCAGCAAGACGCGTGGTGGTGTTGTTATAAGAACGGAATTTAATCCCATCCATATCGGCCACTGATGTAATCTCACGATCAAAGTAGAGACCCTGTGGCGGCCATGGCACAGCATAAAGCAGGGTAAGATTCTGATCTGCCAAGATCTCCTCAACAGATGGCTTAGCAGCTTTCCAAAGCCGATCAGCGTCATCAAAAGAAGTGGCAAGAAACGGAACAGAGTCAAAGCCAAAAATAGCATTTTCATTCTGGTGACCTGAGAGCAATCTCTCACCAATTGGCACCTGCCCGGTTTGGACAGCGCGCTTAATATCCGCACCCTTAATCAGTGACCCTGATGGATGCGTGACAATCTCAATCTCACCGCCAGTTCCAGTAGTAACACATTGACCAAACTCAGCCGCCGTTACGGAATGAAAGTTTGAGCCACTATATGCCAATGGCATATCCCAGACTTCAGCCTTAGCGACATGGGCCAACCCTGCCGTCATGCCCGCGGCCATGATTACCGATGTTAGCGTTTTACTAATTTTCATAAGATTTCCTCCTGTTTGTTATTGACGAAGTTTTTCATGGAAAATATTTGACCTGATTTGCATCTATGGGGCAAGTAAATTCAACCCCCCTATCTTCTCATGGTCTTCTGATGGCCTTCTCATGGTCTTCTCATGCGGAACTATTTATGGCAAATTGCGAAAGCGATTGACCAGCATAACACCTTCGTCCCCCACTTCCTCTAGCCATTCATCAATGAGAATCTGGCTGATTTGCCGCAACTCTTGTTCAAAATCAGGGTTAGGAGGCGTAACCGACATCCCGCCCGCCCGAAGACCATTGAGGGTTAATGTTGTATATTCACGGGTGCGCCAGTTTCCAGCGTATTCTGCCAAACCTGCGCATCCCATGATGACATTCTGATGATGCGCGCTCGTGCCATCCCAAACCTCTTTGTTGATGAGCATATAGTTACGCGGAAGGGCAAAATTAAGCTCATAGAAATGCGATAAACTATGCCAAATATGGGTATCATAACCGCTAGCACCTGACGATATCATTGTTTCCACAACACCTGTGGCAAAGGCTGGCCCTATCTCAACCATCTCAATCATGACTGGTGCCATTTCAAGAAGTTGGGCCATCCGGATTGTGGTGTTGTTAGTGGCGCGGAAGCGTTTGCCCTTTAACTGTTCAATGCTAGTGATTTCTTCCTTGAAATACATTCCTTGCGGTGGCCAAGCCACAGAATACAGCAGAACCAGATTCTGCTCACCGAGAATTCTGTGATAGGTCGGCTTTGTCACTTGCCATAATTTCTCAGCGTCTTCAAAATTAGTGGCAAGAAAAGGAATGCTATCCATGCCAAAGAGTGGGTTTTCATTTTGATGCGCCGATAACAGACGCTCACCAATTTGAACTTGCCCTGACTGAACAGCGCGTTTGATATCCGTCCCTTTGAACAATGACCCGCCCGGATGAACCGCGATAGTAATGTCGCCACCTGTCCCGGTGGTAACGCAATTCGCAAAAGCTTGGGCAGTTTGTGTCTGATAATTCAAGCCGCTATAAGCGGTTGGCATATCCCATGTTTCGGCAACAGCCTGCGCCACAAAACTCAACACTAAGGCGCAGGCTGCTATCGCCGTCATCGGCTTTAGCAAGCGCATAGGTCAACTCCAATATGTTTTGTGTTTCAGTCAAATCGTGATCAAATTGAACAGGAACAGCCCTAATTTGTAAAGCGCCTAATATCGTAAGCAGACATATCAAGGTTAGGGGCGGTGTCCGTTGCCATCATGGCTAGTAATTTCCCTGTTTTCGGGCCGCCAGTCAAACCAACATGATGATGCCCAAATCCCATATAAACCCCCTTGATATTAGGAACATCACTAATAATCGGGATCGAATCTGTTGGCGCGGGCCGATGCCCCATCCAGCGCGTTTCCTCTTTCCATGTCAAATCAGGCATATACGCCCCAACATTATGCATCAAGAGTTTGAACGGTGCCTCAGATGGGCCAGCCTCAAGGCCACCAAACTCAACCACCCCGGCTAGTCTGATACGGTCTTTCATCGGGGTAACAACAAACTTACCCGCCGCCACCATAAGCGGATGTTGGGGCATCTTGTTAGGATGCCATAATTCAATATGATAACCGCGTTCAGCCTCAAGCGGGACCTTAACGCCAAGTTGTTTTGCCAGTTGCCCAGACCATGCCCCCATGGCAACAATCACGCGGTCTGCGGTCATGGTATCGCCGCCTGCCCTGACGCCAGTTGATCTCCCATTTTCATGGAGGATAGCCTCAACCTCAGCTTTACGAAAAATGCCGCCTTTGCCCTCAAAGGCTTTTACCAAATCGGCAATGTAGTCTCCGGGGCTAAGAATCATCCCGTGATCCTGAAGTGCCACGGCGAAATGATGGCTATCGGACAAAAAGGGTTCTCTTTTTGCCAATTCTTCCCCGGCATATTCCAGCCAGCGAAACCCCAGACGGCGGCGAATATCCCACATGGTTTTATCAGCATCAAAATAAGAGCGATCCTTAAACATATAGGTATATTCGCAAGGCTTAATCCAGCGTTCTGCTGATGTTCCTGCCGCCAAATCCTGATGGTCTTGAAGCGACGCACTGATGATAGGTGACATAGCTTCAGCGATGCGATTAACATCATCAATATTGGCGTGGCGCAAATATGGCACCAGCCATGGCAATAACCGCGGCAAATACCGCCATCTCAAAAACAGAGGCTGTAACGGATTAAAGACCATTCCGGGGGCTTTTTTAATAATCCCCGGCGTTGTCACTGGTATCACCGAAGATGATGCGAGAATTCCGGCATTACCAAAACTGGTGCCACCTGCCGGGCCTTCGCGGTCAATCAATGTAACATGATGTCCAGATCGCTGAAGCTGAAGCGCCGCGGATACCCCGACCATTCCTGCACCAATGACGATAACAGATAAAGGTGACGCTGATGAAGATGAGGTCATAGTCACGGCTCCATGCTGACAGAATGAACAGCATAATGGGCAATTTTATCCAGATTAGGCACGATGCCAAGCCCTGCTGTATTAGGAACAACAACCGCCCCATCCGCAATCGGGAAAGGAAGCGAAAGAATATCTTCTTTCACATAATATTTTGCCTGATAAAACTCACATCCTAGGGTAATGTTTGGGCTGGCGGCGATCATATGCGTTCCTGCCAGATGCGCCAAACCTGCCTCAAACATATCTCCACCATAGGCGGCAAGCCCCTTTGCTTCTGCCAGTGCCGCGATATCTTGCGCGGTGGTCAATCCGCCAGATTTCATGATCTTGATGGAAACCCCATCACATATTTCCTCGGCGATGGCGCGGTGCATATCTGCCAAACTAAAAACCGATTCATCCGCCAGCAACGGCACATCTAACCCTTCGCGCAGACGTCGCATGATATCAAAATGTCGGGCAGGAACAGGTTGTTCGATAAAATCAGGCTTAAACCCTGCCACATCACGCAGTTTTTCCTCTGCCCCAAATGGCGATAATCCTTGATTGTAATCAACCCTGACCTGAAGATCAGGATAGCGTTTGCGCAATTCTTCAAGCCGCATCATATCAAAACTGTGATCGGCAAATCCTGTTTTTAATTTAACGATATTCACCTGATCAGCCTGAAGGCGATCTACCAGTGCTATATCTTCATCAAAATTGGGATTAGCCAGAGAACAAGACAAAGGTATCCTGTCACGAACAGCACCTCCCAAAAGCTCCGCCACGCTGACCCCTAGTGCTAATCCTGTGGCATCCAACAGTGCCGTTTCCAGAGCCGCCTTTGCCTCGGTGCAATGCGCGACCACATGATTAACATCACGCATGATCGCCTGACGATCTGCCAGTTTTCGCCCCAGAACACATGGCGGCGCATAGCGCGACAAAGCGCCAAGGCTTGCTTCAACCGAGCCTGTGAACACCGACCATGGCGACGCCTCACCATAACCTTTATGACCACCAGCTGTTTGCAACTCAACCACGGCGATATCAATCTTTTGATCCACACGTCCAATGCCGTGATCTCGCGCCGATAATACTGGCAACTGGAGATGCCAGACTGTCATCCGAGTAATGATATCATCCGTTGGCCTGACCATAATTAAGCCACCCATTCCGACACAGGCGCCGCCGCCTCATGCAAAGGTTGGCTGATGATATCAATCAAGGTTGGGCCATCATAATCAAGGGCCTGACGCATCACAACGGGCAATTCGTCCGGGTCTTCTACACGCCAGCTCTTTACGCCAAAAGCGCTAGCCACCGCGGCGTGATCTGTCCGGTTAAAATCCACATTGTGATAGCGTTCTCCGAAACCTGATTTCTGCCCTGCTTTAATCCAGCCATAGGTTGCATTGGAAAAGACGATTGAGGTGATAGGCATCCGATACCGCGTCATTGTTTCAAACTCACCACAACAAAACCCAAAGGAACCATCACCCATCAATGCCACTGTTTTTGCCGAAGGTCGCCCGATATGCGCCCCCATTGCCGCCGCCATACCAAACCCAAGCGCGCCATGCGCCCGATTGGTGATGAAATGCCGCCCGGCTTGTCGCCACCGGTAATGCGCCGACACATAAGGGCATGGCGTTCCCGGGTCTGCCACAACAATTCCGTCATCATCTAGTTGCGCGGCGAGGTGATGGATCACCGCCTCTGGCGTGATAGGGCGCTGATGAGATTGCGCCAAAGGTTCAAAATCTGCCAATTTACCAGCCCAAGCGGCGGCGGCGCGTGCCTTTCCATCAAAATCAGGGTAATCGCTATCTTTGTCTTTGATCAGATCAACCAGCGCCGCCAGCGCCAGCGCGGCATCCGCAATTACCGTCGCGGCGGTATGATAATTGGCCCCCGGTACCATGGGGTCACTATCAATATGAAGAATAGTTTTATCATGCGCTGGACTGCGCCAGCGTTCGGTTGTTACAGACCCTGCCCGGCAACCCACAAAAAGAACGACATCAGCCTCATCCACTAAGGCACGTGTTGATTTCACGCCGCCGTTTGAGCCAACAACACCTACCGCGCAAGGGTGCGTTTCCGCAATGACCCCCTGCCCTGATACGGTTGTGGCAATCGGCATATTCAGCGTTTCAGCCAGCCATGCTATTGAACCCATCGCACCAGCCAAAAGCGGCCCACCGCCACAAATCATCACCGGGCGTTTAGCAGATAAGAGCAATTCAGCCAAGCGTTCCAAATCACCTTTATCCGCCGCTTGGCGCGACGCTGGAAATTGCCCGTGATGAGGGTCTGCCCATATCAGATCAGGATCAATCGAAGCTTTCTGAGTGTCAAAAGGAAGGGCCAGATGCGCCGAACCCGGACGACCAGTAGTCATTGCCCGAAACGCGGCGCGGATTTGTCCCGGCAACTGGTTCACCTGATCCAATGACGCATTCCATTTTGTCACTGGTTTAAATAACCCGACCTGATCTAGTTCTGTCAGCGGGTATTTCCCGCGTGAAGTGGTAGCAACATCCGTTGTGATCGCCAGAATAGGAATAGAACTTTCCCCTGCCTCAACCAACGCGGGCAGAATATAGGTTGCCCCGCCACCGGACGGCCCCTCACAGATGCCCGGCTTTCCCGTCACCCTCGCATAACCATCCGCCATATATCCAGCATGGCGTTCATCACGTGTCAGAATATGGGTGATGCCATGATCGAGCCGCGCCATCGCATCATAAAACGGCAATGTGGTATCCCCGCAAAGACCGAAGATATGCTGAACTTGATAAGCTTCAAGCATACGCACCATAGCCTCAGCTCCGGTCATTTGGTTTTTCATGATTGCCTCCCTTTTATCGCTTTATCTTTCCTCATGATCAGGGTTTTCTCAAGACGTTTTATTATTGATCAGCCAGAAAATAACATCTTGCCGCCTGCTTTGATATCGCGCATCATTCGGTCATGACCGATTATGACCCCATTGCCCAAGGCGGCAAATCCATTTATGGCGCGGCTGTCGGCATCCTTATGCTGGAAGCGCGTTTCCCCCGTATTCCGGGTGATATGGGCAATGCTTTAAGCTGGCCTTTTCCTGTTCACTATAAGGTGGTTCGGGGGGCATCGCCTGATCTGGTGGTAAGGCGACGCGCCGAAAATATGCTGAACCCATTTATTGATGCGGCACGTGAACTGGTTGCTGATGGCGTGGATGGAATCACCACAAATTGCGGCTTTCTTGCCCTGTTTCAAGCTGAATTAGCGGCGGCGGTTCCTGTGCCTGTTTTGACATCTTCCTTGATGCAGTGGGATATGGTGGCGCGGCTTTTGCCTGCTGGTAAGCGACCCGGCATTATGACGGTGAACGCCTCTAGCCTAAGCCCTGATCATCTTATCGCCGCCGGAATCCCTACTGATGCCAGCATTACCACCACCGAAGGCAGGCGTGAGTTTAGCCGCGCCATTCTGGATAACGAGTCTGAAATGAATATTGATCTGGCACGGGCAGATAATATTGACGCCGCTATGGAACTGGCAGCAGACCCCAATATCGGTGCTATTATTCTGGAATGTACCAATATGATTCCCTATGCCGCGGATATTCGCCATGCCACCGGCCTACCCGTATTTTCTATTTATCAGTTTGTGACCTGGTTTCAGGCGAGTCTTGCTCCACCCCGCTTTCCCCATCATAATCACAAATAAGGCTGGGCTCTAATGCTGACCATTCTTAACTTGCTTGGACAGAACGCTAAGCTTATTTTGCCATTAGGTATCCTTTTTGCCCTTTGTTTGCCCAAAACTGAGGCCGATATCACCGTGATCGTACCGCCATTAATCATGATGATTTATGCCGTTACCTTTATCCGCATGGACTTGATGGCAATGTTGCGTGAGACGCTGTCGGCGGCGCATCTTTTTCAGCAGTTGATGATCTCTGCGGTTATCCTCATCGTCATGCCTATCATCCTGATTGGGATTTGCTATCTTTGCGGGCTTGATGCCATCTTGATGCCATCCGCGGTCTGGTACGCGGTAGCACCGCCTATCGCCTCAACCGCATGGATTTGCAGTCTTATGGGATTAAGCCTGCCTGTGGCTATGCGAATTATTATTATGACTAGCCTGTTGGCACCATTTACAGGGCCATTTATCGGTAGCATGGTTTTTGGTGACGCCACCGGGCTGTCGTCATTGGATATGTTTATCAATCTGGCCATGATGATTTTTGTCGGGGTGGTTGTTGCGCTGATTGGTCAGATCATATTAGGGCCAGCCAGAATTGCCCGAAATACAGACAGTTTTAATGGCTTAGCGGCGTTGGCTATGCTGTTGTTTCTGATCCCTATTTTTAACGGCATGACAGATCAGATCATCTTAAATCCTTGGCTGGCCTTATCACTATTAATTTTGGCAACAATCCTTAATTTTTCGACTCAGCTCGTGTTGATGCTATTGGCACGATTGACGACTTCGGCTTCGTTGGCAGAACTGGCCTCGGTCATGGCGGTGGTTGGCGGAAATCGTAATGTGGGATTGTATTATGGGGCGTTACCGCCTGATCCGGTGTTTTCAATGTTCACCGCGCTTTATCAGTTTCCGCTTTATCTGACGCCATTATTGATGGGCCAGATGCGGCGTCTGATGGGGCTGGATCGCTAGGTTTCCTTTTGCATTAAGATTCCCGGCAAATCGCCTTGTGCCGCCCGTTCTGCCACATGATCAATAAACTCTGACACCAACCGCGGCGGTACAGCCATGAACTTATGGGCAATGCCTAACTGCATCGGTTGATGATCACCTTTCAGTGGGCAAAACACCAATGGCAAGCCATCAGGGGCAACCGCGGCACGGGTGCGAACATTCAGCAACCCATAGCCATAACCATTAGCTACCAGACTCCGCAAGACAGGAAGCTCTTTTGTGCGGACAGCGATTTGTGGCGTCAAACCAAGCCGATGAAACATTGAGAGAAAATAATCACCACTCAAAGGCAAATCCAGCAACACCATGGGCAGATCAACCAATTCTTCAATTTTAATTTCTGAAGCTGATGCCAAGGGATGATTACTCCCCAACAGCACATAAGGCGGCAAAGTTGCCACATCAACAAACACCGTATCCGCGCCAATTCCCAAATCATAGGTCACCGCGATATCGATTTCTGCACGGGCAAGCATCGCCAATAAATCGGCCTGATGAGCTTCATAAAGGATAATCTCTGTCTCTGGGTAAATTTCTTCAAAACGGCGGCGAATATTGGCGCTAAGAATAGGGGCGATGGTAATCAGGCATCCCAGTTTAAGCGTGCCGCGCAATTTGCCTTCGGTGTCATCCGCCACAGCACCGAGATTTTGCACTTTATTAAGAATGACCTTGGCTTCATCAAAAAGTCTGCGACCACTGCTGGTCAGCGAGAGCCCCTGTGCATGGCGGCGAACAAAGATTTGCACCCCCATATCCATTTCAAGTTGCGAGATAGCGGCAGAAATTGATGGTGACGATACATTCACTTTATCCGACGCGGCGGTGATACTACCTAACTCCCCCACAGCCACCACATATTCTAATTGCCGCAGAGTTATGCGTTGATTAATACTGCGGCTTCGCCCTGTCATGACCACCCTCAAATATTGATAGCTTCATTTTGTCTTTTAATACTTGATCCAAGTAGTCTTGAGGGCGGTGTATTTATCAATCGCATGAAGCGATAAATCGCGCCCATAACCCGATTGCTTAAACCCGCCAAATGGCGTCATCGGGCTAAGAGCATCCACCGTATTGACTGATACTGTCCCGGCCTGAAGACGCCTTGAGACACGGTGCGCCCGTGATAAATCACCTGTCCAAAGCGATGCGGCAAGACCGTAAATACTGTCATTAGCAATCGCCACCGCCTCATCTTCGGTATCAAATGGAATAACCGACAACACAGGGCCAAAAATCTCATCCTTTGCGAGCGCACTTGATGGCGGCACCTGATCGAAAATAGTCGGCTGGATAAAACATCCTTTGCCGTCAATTTTCAGCGTCTCACCCCCAACGACACAATCCGCGTAACCTTTGCCCTCATTTACCATTGCGGTCATCCGGTTCAGTTGCTCTTGGCTGACGATTGCCCCCATTTTAGTATCGGGGTTAAGCGGATCACCGGGTTGGTGCGCTTTGGCGTGTTCAATCATGCGCGCGACAAACTCCTGATGGATAGAGCGCTCAACCAGCAAGCGAGAGTTCGCGGAACATACCTCACCTTGATTAAAGAAAATGCCAAACGCTGCCATGGCGGCGGCGGCGTCCAGATCTTTACTGTCAGCAAAGATGAGATTTGGGCTTTTCCCGCCAGTCTCAAGCCAAACCTGTTTCATATTGGATAGGCCGGCATATTGCTGAAACATCTTACCCACTGCGGTGGAACCTGTGAAAGCCAGACAATCCACATCCTGATGCAGTCCAAGTGCCTTACCCGCGGTTTCCCCATAACCGGGAACCACATTAAAGACACCTTCGGGCAAGCCTGCTTCCATCATTAATTCTGCTAGTCGTAACGCCGATAATGGGGACTGCTCAGCAGGTTTTAAGACCATTGAATTGCCAACTGCCAGTGCCGCCGCCGCTTTCCATGTCGCCATATCAAGAGGAAAGTTCCATGGCACCACTGCCCCAACAACGCCTAGCGGTTCACGCCTTATCAAGGCTAAATCGCCCTCACCTGTTGGTGCGACTTCGTCATAGATTTTATCAATTGCCTCAGCGTACCATTGAAAAAACATCGCCGAACCCGGCACATCAACATTAGCCGCGTCTTCAACTGGCTTGCCCATATCCATACTGTCAAGCAAGGCCAATTCATCCAGATTAGCCCGAATTAAATCTGCCAAGCGCAACAGCACGGCTTTTCTGTGTTGCGGGCTTTCCCGTGACCATGCCCCATTGTCAAAAGCTGTTCTGGCGGCATTAACGGCGCGATCAATATCTGCCGCGTCACCTTCGCTAACATGAGCTATCACAGCGTCAGTAGCCGGATTAATTGAGGCGAAAGTCTTACCAGAGGCGGCATCTTCAAAGCGCCCATTGATAAACATCTGATGCCGAGGCGTTAATCCTGCGGCTAAAGCTTTCCATTCTGAATAGTTATGAGTTGACATGGCTTCCCCCCCTTTGCCTTTAGTTTCTGCGGTTGGTACAACAGACCAATACCAATACCAAGGCCAAACGGTTAGCCATTTGCCTTAGGCGATTTTCTCAAACCGGCCATAACTGCGTCTGGAATAAACCAGCGCGTCGCCTTCTTCCGGGTGATGAATAGCCACCACAGCACCAATCATAATAAAATGTGTTCCCACGCGTTCCACCTGATGCAATCGGCAATCAAAGGAAACGAGCGCATCTGATAACATGGGCGCGCCAGTTACCATATTATGCCAGTTCACATGACTAAACTTATCTTCGCCCGTGTTAGCGCGGCCTGCAAAAACATCGGAAATATGCGACTGGTTCGAGCGCAACATATTAACAGCAAAAGCGCCATTCACCTTAATAGCATCCGCCGCCGGGCTGAGATGATGGATACAAACCAGCAAAGTAGGATCATCCATATCCGCAGATACCGATGACATAGCAGATACCGTCACCCCATTGCGCCCGCCTTTACCATCTGTGGTCACAACATAAACCGTTGTTCCAGCCGCGGACATAGCTGTCAGGAACTGGTCGCGTATTTCTTTCATGACAACAATCCTTATTGCTTAGCCAATTGGTATGAGCAGGCGATTGTTATTCTGCCGCCATACCTTTGGGGTGATCAAACCATTGTCTAACCGCGCTGTCACCATTTTTAATTTCTGCTTCGTCAAGCACACGGTCTGACAGGTCTGCCCCATCCTTGACAAAGCTAAGCGGGCTATCCCAATCAAAATTGCGATAGACAGCGCCCAAATGCGCGGTAGGTGGGCTTTGGGCAAACAACTGAAAGGTCAAACGGTGGCCAGCGTAATCAGAGTTTAGCAGATCACGGGCATAGGCCAGAAGCTTACGGCGATCTTCAGCTATCCATTTCTCATTAATGGTATAGAATTTTTCCATCCATGGACGCGTTTCTTCGGATTCAAATGACGCCACATTAGGTGTCACACAAATCTGACCGCCACAAAGCTCACGGGTGAGATGGATCATTGTCGGCAAATTAGACATGGCGTGATAACGACCAGTCATCAAAAGGGACTGGTTAGGCATCAACAGCCCGGCTGGTGATTTCTCGCCTAGGGCAATCGCCGCGGTAAGATGCGCGTTAATACCTTCACGCCATACGGCTAGTTTAGACATTTTTTCCTGAACGGCAGGTATCTTCTCAAGCCCAGTCTGGCGAATATTGAACATGGCCGTACCAATCATTTGATCCGCCTGTTTTAAGGTTCGCTGAACAAAGGCAAAAGCCGAATATCGGTGCAATGTAGCACGAATAAAACTAGCCGCCTTGGTGTGACGATAGAACAAAACATTTTCCCAAGGCACCAGAACATTGTCAAAAATCACCAGCGTATCCACCTCATCAAATTTATTTGATAAAGGATAATCACGGTGATCTGAGCGCGGACAACCACCTCTTGCCCCGGCAAAACCAGTGCGGCATATAAATTTGAGATTAGGTGAGTTCAGGTCACAAATAAAACCAACCGCATAATCAGACAATGCGCTATCACCCCAATTCGCAATCGTTGGCTTCGTAAAGGCCTGATTAGCATAAGCCGCCGCGGTTTCGTATTTGGCCCCGCGCACAATAATTCCGGCATCGGTTTCCTTAACCACATGAAGCAACATATCCGGGTCTTGATCTTGGGGTGCTAATGAACGATCACCTTTAGGGTCTGTATTAGCCGACACATGAAATGGGTCTTCTCTTAACACTTTGAAGATATGGTTTTCAATATTCTTTGAGAATTGGGGATCAACCTCATTCAGAACATCCTGACCATCATAAAGAGACCACATCTCCCCCACGGTTTCATCGCCAACACGTGTAACAACACCGCCAACATCTTCGAGAACCGTATCAGTAGCACGGCGTTTGTCCCACCAATCTTGCTGTGTGAACGGCAAGGCGTTTCCGATCGCGTTAACCTCATCACCATCACGGGTGGTCATAATATCGCGGGTGGCGTCTTCATGCGCCATATCGTAAATCCGCGCCCTAATATCAACCAATGGCTTAAACATGGCGTGGGAAGTCACATCTTTGACACGTTGCCCATCCATATAGACGTCGCGATTACCGCGAATAGAATCTTTATATTCATTGCCAGTTCTGATCATTGTCTCGTTCCCATTACAGAAGTCGTTCTAAGTCTCATTTTCTTAAAGACTCACTATTAGGCAAGCATGATTATTCAATCCATTGATTAGATTAAACCTAATTTACAAGCATTGAAATTAGTTTTTAATAAAAAAAAATTAAAATATTTTTTCTGTTGGAACCCACTCTTGCCATCCTCATCACTTTTATGCACCATGGCAAATATGAACTAAGGCAGGCTTATGACAGACACTCACGCTATTGATATTGTTTCCGTTACCAAAGTATATCCCCATCGCACAGATCCCGTGCTGGCGTTGGATGATATCAGTTTTTCCATTGGCGATAATGAGTTTTTTACTCTCTTAGGGCCTTCAGGTTGCGGCAAGACCACCTTACTTCGCATGATTGGCGGGTTTGAGGATATAACCAAAGGCCAGATTCTGTTGTTTGGTGATGATATCAGTCGGCTTCAATCCAACCAGAGGCCAGTGAATACGGTGTTTCAACAATATGCCCTGTTCCCACATCTGACCGTATTTGAAAATGTTGCCTTTGGCCTTAAAAGACTTGGGCGTGACGCAGATTTTATCAAAAGCCAGACCACCGCCATGCTGGAATTGATACGTATGGCTGAGTTTGCTGAACGCAAGCCTTCACAACTTTCAGGGGGCCAACAGCAAAGGGTTGCTTTGGCACGGGCGCTGGCACCGCAGCCTAAAGTGTTGCTGCTGGATGAACCTTTATCCGCGCTTGATCTAAAACTTCGCCAAGCCATGCGTGAAGAATTAAAAGAGATCCAAAAACATACTGGCATCACCTTTATTTTTGTCACCCATGACCAAGAGGAAGCCCTGACCATGTCTGACCGCATCGCAGTGATGAGCAATGGTCAAGTTCAGCAAATTGGCTCACCTAAAGAGATTTATGACAATCCCATCAATAGCTTTGTCGCCAATTTCATTGGTGAGGCGAATATCCTCAAAGCAAAGGTCACAGGGCCTGCCACAAAGAAAACTGAGGCTAAGAACCCCAAGGCAACATCAAAACTCCAAACAAAACCGTCACTTCGTGTTGATCTGGATTCTGGCATCAAAGGATTGAATATCATCTCCCAAGCTGAGTTCAAAAAAGGACAACATATTGATGTCATGATCAGGCCAGAGCGAGTACAGATTACGCCTCTCGCAAAAGGCCGGCGCAACGCCAATTCTATTCGCGGCACGGTCAAAAGTATTTCTTATCTTGGCACGGATACGCAGATTCAGCTGATGCTTGATGATGGGGAAAGCCTATTGGCAAGATTACAGAATACCATCGACGCTAGTTCTAGCTTTGCTGTCGGCAATAAGGTGGATGTCACGATTCCAGAGATTGCTATCAGGGCGCTGGCAGAATAATGGCAGGGTTGATCACCAAAGGTGGCGGTAAAGGTGCCCAAACCTCAATCGTTGATGGCAAGCAACATATATTGTTGATGCCAGCATGGTTAGTGATTGGCATTTTATTGGTCATTCCCGTTCTGGTGATGCTGACCTATTCCTTTTTAACGCAAGATTTTCGGGGCGGCGTAATATGGGAGTTTTCTCTTGAGGCCTATGACCAATTTTTTATTGATCGTGGTCTGTTTGGTGATGAACCCCCTAGCATTGAATGGACTTATATTGGCATTTTCTGGCGATCATTTCTGCAAGCTCTCTTTGCCATGGTGTTCTGCTTTCTTATCGGATTTCCCACTGCTTATTTTATTGCGACACGAGCGCCCCGTTCACGGTCATTTTGGCTCTTTTTAATTACCATCCCTTATTGGGTTAATCTTTTGATTCGCACCGTGTCGATGAAATTTCTGATCCGTGATACCGGCCCTCTTAATAATTGGCTGATGTCATGGGGGGTGATTGATGATCCGATTAGTATGATCAACACCAATTTTGCTATTCAGTTAGGGTTATTTTATTCCTATCTGCCGTTTATGGTTCTACCGATATACGCCTCCATAGAACGTTATAATTTTGCCTTGTCCGAGGCGGCGGCCGATCTTTATTCTAATCGCTGGACGACACTGTTCAAAGTTGTCATTCCTGCCGTCAAGCCCGGCATCATCGCAGGTTGTATCTTAGTGTTTATTCCTAGCCTTGGTGCGTTTCTGGCCCCTGATCTCTTGGGCGGGGCAAAGAATTTTATGATCGGCTCATTGGTGGAGGAACAATTCAAAGGCCAAGCCGGGGACTGGCCATTTGGGGCGGCGGTATCCATGATCCTTCTGACTATTATTATGATCATCCTTCTGTTTTATGCTCGCGCCCAAAGCCGCGACAATTCCGGGGGGCATTAGGATGGCTAACACTTCACAACGCATCAGTTGGTATCCCGGTTTTAGGGAAATTGCTTGGCTTTGCCTGATCATCCTCTATGCGCCACTGATTATTGTAACGGTCTATTCGTTTAATAATTCGCCTTCTATCACCATCTGGAAAGGCTTTAGTCTGGTCTGGTATCATGAGGTGTTTTTCGGGCCTGAAGCCGCAAAGTTCAAACAAGCAACCGTCAACTCGCTAACCATTGCCATTTTAGCGGCAGTGACTTCAACCGTGATTGCCACCCTATCCGCGCTCGCCATGATAAGGGGCCGTGCTTTTCGGGGGCAAGCGGTTACCTTTGGCTTGATCAATTTGCCACTGATGGTGCCGGAAATTGTGACCGCCGTGGCTACCTTGATCTTTTTTGCCTCTATCGGGTTTGAAAGAGGTTTGCTCAGTATTTTGCTGGCCCATATCGTATTCTGTATTCCGTTTGCTTATTTACCGATTGCTGCCCGTCTGCAAGGCATATCCAATGTTTATGAACAAGCGGCGCGTGATCTTTACGCGACACCGGGGCAAACCTTCCGGCTGATCTTATTTCCGATGATGTTACCGGGGATTTTATCTGGATTTTTGCTGGCCTTTATCATTTCGCTTGATGATTTTATTATTACTAATTTTGTTAAAGGCGCAGGGGTGGAAACTCTACCAACAGCTATTTTTGGTGCCGTCAAGCAAGGGATCAAGCCTAACATTATGGCGATCTCAACCCTTATGCTGGCGGCCTCTATTTTGTTGGTATCGATTTCTTATCTGATCAGCCGCATCGGTAACAACCGCGATTAAGTAGAAATTATTAATTAAAAAAACACTAATTAGACGATACCTAATCAGTGCTTAATTAAATTTTCTTTTTTCAAATCTGACATTCAGATAAGGTAAGATGTGACATTGGGGGTCGATATTCTATCTGCCACCCCAAAATCTAATTATGGAGGAAGTAATGCGTAAAATTACAATGACACTAGGGGCCGCGGCATTAGCCATGTCCTTTGCCCAATCAGCGGCGGCAGAAAAACTGACCGTCTATCATTGGTTTGAATATATTCCACAAGAATTGCTTAATGAGTTCACTGCCGAAACAGGCATTGAAGTGGTTATGGATACCTATGATTCCAACGAGGCTTTATTTGCTAATCTTAAGGCTGGTGGGCTAGGCAGCTATGATGTTGCTGTGCCCGGTGACTACATGGTCAAAATCATGAATGATGAAGGTATGCTAGATACCTTTTCTCCGTCAGAATTGAAAAACTTTGGCAACATTATGGATCAATGGGTGAATGTTGATTTTGATATGGGACGCCAAAGCTCCATTCCTTATCAGTGGGGATCAACCAGCTTTATGGTGGACCGTGATGTCTATTCCGGAAATATCCGCACCACAGACATTATCTTTAATCCTCCTAGCGAATTAAAAGGCAAAATCAATATCCTTGACACTGCTGGAGAGACCTTGGCTTTTGCTTCACTTCATATGGGCTTCCCACAATGTTCTAATGACCGTGCCCAGCTGAAAGAACTTAGCAAGATGCTAGAAACAGCAAAGGCAGATTGGGCGTCTTTCAATTCTGATGGTGCTAAGGATGTGTTGGCATCTGGTGATGCCGCCGCAGGCATGATCTGGAACGGGTTTGGCGCCAAAGCGAGAGCCGAACGCGGAAGCCTAGAGTATTCTTATCCTGATCAAGGTTACATTGTATGGATGGATAACGTGGTGCTGTTAAAAGATGCCCCTAATCGTGAGGCTGCGTTGAAGTTTATGGACTTCCTGCTTGAGCCAGAGAACGCCGCCGCTGTTACCAATTATGCGCGTTATACCGCAGGTGTTAAAGGTGTTGAGGCTTTCCTTGATCCAGAATTGGTAACCTCACCTGAAAACAATCCTCCTGCTGATGCGCCTTCAGGAACCTTTATTGAGGTTTGCGCCCCAGAAACACAGGCTCTTTATGACGCCATCTGGACACAACTGAAAAAATAATCTTTTGGAAGGCTCTGGCAACAGAGCCTTCCTCACCCTTATCGGGGCTGTTATGACAAAAACCTTTCCTTTCATGTCTGCTGTTGAAATCAAAGCCGGTATCATTAATGCCAGTCTTGACCCCGTTTCACTTATCACCCAATGCCTAAAGCGATGTGAGCAGGTTCAAGCCAAACTCAATCCCTTTACTGCGATTTATCATGATGATGCGCTAGCGCAAGCCGAGGCTGTGAAAGCGCGCCTTAATTCTGGCGCCAAGCCGCGTCTCATGGAAGGCATTCCTGTTGCTATCAAAGAGTTCACACCAATTAAGGGCAAGCGCACAACTCGCGGGTCTGCCGCGCTTGAACATCATGTCGCTGATCATCAACCTGTGTTGGTCAAAAGACTGATTGAGGCAGGCGCCATTATTGTCGCCCGAACCACCACGCCAGAGTTTGCCCATTCCAGTTTCACTCGTTCACCGTTATTTGGGCATACCCGAAATCCTTTTGACCCTGAACGGTCTAGCGGGGGATCATCTGGCGGTGCAGGGGTTGCCGTCGCTACGGGATGCGTCCCCATCGCTGAAGGGACAGATATGGGCGGATCGGTTCGTATTCCTGCTGCTTTTTGCGGTGTCTTAGGGTTAAAACCTAGCCTAGGCCGTATTCCCATGGATATTATATCCACGGTGTTTGATACCATTTCACATTTTGGGCCATTGGCCCGCAGCATGGATGACCTGACGCTTTTTATGCAGGCCGTCGAAGGTCCTGATGATGCCGATATTTTAAGCCAGATGACACCTTTACCACTTGGGGATAAAGCTGAGGTCAAGGGGCTTCGCATCGCCGCAAGTGTTGATTTAGGATGCTTTCATGTTGATCCAGAAATTGCCCGAAACTTTCAAGCCAGCCTTGATGCGCTAGCAGAGGCAGGAGCTATCATCACGCCTGTTGAAGTTGGCTTTACCCCAGCCATGGTGGATGCGTGGTATGATTATTGGTGCGTATATCTGGCGGCGGCGGTCGAAGATTTGCTCGATCAGCACAGGGAAAAAATGGACCCTGATTTTCTGGAACTGGTAGATCGCGGCCTCGCGATGAATGCCATTACCTTTCGCCGACTTGATGAAATCCGCACCCGGCAATGGCACGCCTTTGTGACGGCAATGACCGGACAAGACCTATTGGCCTGCCCTACTATGGCTTTGCCGACACCACCAATCACAGACAAAGAAGCTGATTATACCAATGTTGGTGCAGATGGAAAACTGCATGGTCTGGATATGACTTGTCTGTTTAATTCCATCGGCCAATGCCCAGCGTTAAGCGTACCTAACGGGTTGACGGCGGCAGGATTGCCAACAGCCATTCAACTGGTTGGACGAAGATTTGATGATGCTACCCCTTTGCGCGCCGCGCGTGTCTTGGAACAGCTCCGCCCTTGGATGCCTAGTCTTGAAAAACTTAACATGACATTGATAGATGCGTAATTGATCACCACAGATGTTTGGAGAAATTCATGCCACTTGATCCAGAAAATAAATCAAAAAATCGTTATGATATTCTGTTCGAGCCGATGCCAATTGGCCCTGTGGTTGCAAAAAACCGTTTTTATCAAGTGCCGCATTGCAATGGTGGCGGCTATCGTGACCCATCAGCCGTTGCAGAAATGCGCCGTGTTAAGGCTGAAGGTGGCTGGGGTGTGATATTCACCGAACAAGTAGAGATTCACCAAACCAGTGAAATCGCGCCATTTATTGAATTGCGGCTGTGGGAAGATAAAGATATGCCCATGCTGACAAAAATGGCTGAAGCCATCCATAGCTATGATGCGCTGGCAGGGATTGAATTGGCGTATTCAGGGATAAATGGGCCTAACCTTTACTCCAAGGAAGTGCCCTTAGCCGTAACTGGCGGGCCGATCCTGACTTTTACTTCTGATCCCGTCAATGCAAGGACATTGGATAAATCTGAAATCCGTGATGTGCGGCGGTGGTATGTCAACGCGGCGAAACGCTCACGAGATTGCGGCTATGATCTGCTCTGCCTTTATGGTGCGCATGGCTTTGGGATTATTCAGCATTTCCTTTCTCGCACGACAAACAAACGCGATGATGAATATGGCGGCAGTCTGGAAAACCGAAGCCGGTTCATGCGTGAACTGGTCGAAGATATCCGCGAGGCGGTAGGCGACACCATGGGTATTACCATTCGGCTTTCTTTGGATGAAGCCTTTGACGAGCTTAGCTTTTCCAACAGCGAAGTACGCGAATGTATTGATATGAACGGCGATTTACCTGATCTCTGGGATTTGGCGCATGGCACATGGGAAAACTGCTCTGCGACCTCACGCTTTAAGGATGAAGGCACACAAGAAGACCTGATCAGGGGAATCAAAGACCTGACAAGCAAACCTGTGGTCGGGGTTGGGCGTTTTACCTCACCCGATGCCATGGTGCGCCAAATTAAATCTGGTGTACTGGATTTTATTGGCGCGGCTCGCCCCTCTATTGCTGATCCTTTCTTGCCGAAAAAAGTGGCAGAAGGCCGAATTGAGGATATCCGCGAATGTATTGGCTGTAACATTTGCGTCACTGGTGATTTCACCATGTCCATCTCACGCTGTACCCAAAACCCTAGCTTTATGGAAGAATGGCGCAAAGGATGGCATCCTGAAAACAAACCTCATAAAGGTGACAGCCAATCGGTGCTAATTATTGGCTCTGGCCCTGCTGGTCTAGAAGCGGCGCGAATGCTTGGTGGTCGTGGTTATGAGGTCGCGTTGGCCGAGGCAAGTGGTGATTTAGGTGGGCGCGTGGCAAAAGAACGCCTGCTGCCAAATCTGTCCGCGTGGGGACGAGTGATGGATTATCGGATAGGTCAGATTGAACCATTAACAAATGTTTCCATCTATCGGGAAAGTGCCTTAACCGCCGAAGATGTTATGAGTTTTGGCTTTGAGCATATTTGCCTTGCCACAGGATCACATTGGCGGCGCGATGGTACGGCGCGGGCGCGGCTTATCCCCCTTGATATTGATAAGGATATGCCAATCTTTACCCCAGACGATATTATGGCTAGCAAAATGCCCGACGGTCATGTCGTGATTTATGATGATGATCATTACTATATGGGAGGAATTCTAGCCGAAAAACTGCACCAAGCTGGATGCCGTGTGACTTTAATCACCCCAGCCACCAAAGTGTCAGAATGGACAGTGAACACATTGGAACAAGAGAAAATCCAACAGCGGTTGATGGAATTGGGCATCACCATTATGACCTCACACGCGCTTAACGCCGTGAATAGAGATCATGTTGTGACGGCCTGTGCCTATACAGGCCAAGAAAAGGAATATCGCGCTGATGCTGTGCTGATGGTAACCGCCAGAGATGGCGAAACGACATTATGGGAAGACCTGAAACAGCGACAAGACGAATGGCAGGGGGCAGGTATCAAATCTATCAAATTGATCGGGGATGCCGCCGCGCCCGCGCCTATTGCTTGGGCTACCTATGCCGGGCATCGCTATGCTATGGAAATGGACACGCCTTCTGATAAAGGTGATGATCCTGTCTTTCGCCGTGAAGTCGCCCAGATTGAAAATAGCTAAAGGATGTGAAAGAGGAAGATCATGGATATTATCTATACAGAAAAACACAGGCTTCGGGCGGCAAAAACAGAACTCTATGGCGGGGAATTGGTACCACCATTTGAATGTCCAGAACGCATGGATTATATCCTTGAGGCAATTGCCGACAAATCCCTTGGCCCTATCATAGCGCCTGATGAAAACCCTAAATTAGGTGCTGATGCGATTGCCGCTATTCATGATGCTGGCTATTTGGCTTTTCTTGATACGGCGTGGCAGGAATGGGAAGCTATTGGCATGAAAGGTGAGATGATACCCACCGTTTGGCCATCGCGGTCTATGCCATCACCACATATTCCTGATTTTATCGAAGGCAAGCTAGGCTATTATGCGCTGTCGTGCGAAACCTCTATCGCCAAAACCACGGTTGAGGCCGCCTATGCCTCTGCCCAAGTGGCGCTAACCGGCGCAGAAATGATTGCATCTGGTAAAAATCAACTCGCGTTCTCACTTTGCCGCCCTCCTGGGCATCATGCCTCAAGCGATCAGTTCGGCGGATACTGCTTTATTAATAACGCCGCCATCGCGGCACAGCATATGCGTGATCAAGGCGCTAGCCGCGTTGCTATTCTGGATGTTGATTTTCATCACGGCAACGGTACACAGGCGATTTTCTATGACCGCGAAGATGTACTTTTCTTATCTCTCCATGGTGATCCTAATGACGCCTTTCCCCATTTCCTAGGTCATAAAACCGAAACCGGAGATGGCGCAGGTGAAGGCTTTAATATCAATTATCCCATGCCGCCCAAAACACCTTATTCCGTTTGGGGTGAAGCATTAGATCACGCCATTAAGGCTATTAGCGATTATGCTCCGGATAGTCTGATTGTCTCGTTTGGCGCGGATACTTTTGAACATGATCCGATCAGTTTCTTTAAGCTGAAAAGCCTTGATTATATTGATATGGGTAAGCGCATCACCGCCTTAGGTCTGCCAACCCTGATCGTGATGGAAGGCGGTTATGCGGTTCGGGATATTGGCACAAACACAGTTAACTTTCTTATTGGAATGGAAGATCGGTCATGACACGCATCGCTATTACGCAAATGGAATGTGGCTGGGATAGCGCTGCTAATCTGGATCGCGCCGAGGGGTTGGTGCGTGAGGCGGCGGCTAAAGGTGCAAATATCATCCTTTTGCAAGAGCTGTTTGCCAGTGTTTATTTCTGTCCAGAGCAGAAAAAGGATTATTTCACCTATGCCCATAGCGCCGATGATCATCCTTTTTTGGGTCGGTTTAGCGACCTTGCCAAAGAGCTAGGCGTTGTTTGCCCCATTAGTTTTTTTGAGAAAAGCCAAAACGCCTATTTCAATTCTGTGATGATGATTGATGCCGACGGCACTCAAATGGGGCTTTACCGAAAGACACATTTACCGCAAGGCCCCGGTTATGAAGAAAAGTTTTATTTCAACCCCGGTGATCTAGGTTTTCGTGTTTGGGATACCGCCTTTGGTAAGGTTGGTGTGGCGATCTGTTGGGATCAATGGTTCCCAGAAGCCGCAAGGATTATGGCCTTACAAGGAGCAGATATTCTGCTTTATCCCACCGCCATTGGATCAGAGCCTAATGACCCATCTTTAGATTCCAGTGGTCACTGGCAACGCACCATGCAAGGGCACGCCGCCGCAAACATGGTCACACTGGCGGCCAGCAATCGCATAGGCAAGGAAACGATTGGTGAGATTGATATGAGCTTTTATGGTCAATCTTTTATCGCGGATCATACAGGTAAGATGATTGCCGAATGTACCGACAAGACCAATGTCGTCGCCACGGCGGATGTCGATGTGGATGCGATGCGTTTAGATAGAGCCAGTTGGGGCCTGTTCCGTGATCGTCGCCCAAATTGCTATCAAGATATCTTGGCTTTATCCTGATCAATGCCTTCATAGGAACAACAGAAGGATCAGATGCGGCCAACCACTTTGCGCTTAGCCCCCGCCTTTTCTGCCATCACACAAATCCAGTCATGCGCGATATTCGCCGCCGCCATGGCCGTGATGTCAGCGTGGTCATAGGCTGGCGATACTTCAACCAAATCCATGCCAATCATATTAAGAGGCGTTAGCCCGCGCACCAATTCCAGCGCTTGCCAGCTTGCTAATCCCCCCGGAGCAGGTGTTCCCGTGCCCGGAGCATAGGCCGGATCAAGACAGTCAATATCAAAGCTGATATAAGCAGGATGATCACCTACCCGTTCCATAATAGCCGCAAGCGTGGCGTCGATACCATTGCGATGAACCCATGGGCTGGTCAATATTTCGATGCCATGCGCAGACTCGTTCCATGTTCGCAAGCCAACCTGTATTGAACGCGAGGCGTCAATCACACCTTCGTTTAATCCTTGCAAGAACATAGAACCATGATTAAGCAGCGCGCCGCCATCATCCCAAGTGTCCGAATGGGCATCAAATTGGACTAGCGCCACTGGCCCATGTTTTTCGGCATGGGCGCGGATCAATGGCAAGGCAACAAAATGATCACCACCAAAGGTTAGCATTTTGCACCCATGGGACAGGATTGATCGCGCATGATTGGTGATCGTCTCTGGGATGCTTTGTGGGTTATGGGGATCAAGGGGGCAATCACCATAATCCACCACCGCCAGCGTATCAAAGGGATTAAAGCCAAAAGGAAAAGCATCCAAACTAGCCAATTCCGTTGACGCCGCGCGAATAGCCCTTGGGCCAAATCGAGTCCCCGGTCTGTTGGTCACCGCCCCGTCAAAAGGAATACCACTAACCACCAGATCAACACCATCCAGATCACGGCTATATTTCCGGCGCAGAAAGCTTAAAGCGCCAGCATAAGTCATTTCATGCTTGGTGCCTTTGATGTTGTCTTTTAAAAAAGCCTGATCAGAATCATTATAATCCATAGCAATATTCCCGTCGTGTCAGCAAACAGTTAGGAGAGGTTGAGTGTCTTAAGGGCGTCATCTAGCGCGTCCCCCAAAATACGGATCATTTCATCAATATCATCCCGCATAAAGGTGAGAGGAGGTGACAAAATCATCCCATCACGCACCGCCCGAACCATTAATCCACGGGCAATGGCATGATCACGAACGACAGACCCTGCATGACCTTGATTAGAAAAATGCTTGGGGCCTTCGCGGTTTTCCACCAACTCAACCGCCGCCAGCAAGCCCATACTTCTGACCTCGCCAACCATAGGGTGATCTGCCAAACGCTGAAGAGCCTGATTGAAATAAGGGCCAGTATCTGTCCGCACCCGATCAATCATGCCTTCGCTTTCAATCAGGTTGAGATTAGCCAGCGCAACCGCCGCCGCCACCGGATGTCCTGAATAGGTGAAGCCGTGATAGAACTCACCGCCATCGGTAATCAAACGATCAGCTACACGGTCACCTACCAGCACCGCTGACATAGGCTGATAACCAGATGTTAATCCCTTTGCTGTCGCCATTAGGTCTGGCTTGAGGTTATAGGTTTCGCTGGCAAACCATTGGCCTGTTCTGCCATAGCCTGTGATCACCTCATCCGCGATGAAAAGAATATTATGCTTCCGGCAGATCTCTTGAATACGATCAAAATAGCCTGCCGGGGGAATAATCACCCCACCTGCCCCTTGAATAGGCTCAGCGATAAAGGCAGCAACATTATCAGCGCCAAGTTCAAGGATGCGGTCTTCTAGCCAACCTGAAGAAACATCGGCAAAAGTCTGTTCATCCATATTACCCTGATAAAGGAACCCATAAGGAGGCCGGATATGTGAAAAATCTGGCAGACGGCAGGCCTGTTCATGCATTCCACTCATCCCGCCCATGCTGGCGGCGATCATGGTGCTTCCGTGATAACCATATTCGCGGCTAATAATGATGCGTTTTTGCGGCTGACCTTCTAATGCCCAAAAATGCCGAACCATGCGAACAATCGTGTCATTGGCTTCAGACCCGGAGTTTGCATAAAACACATGATTAATGCCATCAGGGGCAATATCGGTCAGCCGTTTTGATAATTTCGCCGCAGGTTCATTACTGGTTTTGAAAAAGGTGTTGTAATACGGCAATTTGTTAAGCTGATCGATAGCGGCATCAATCAACTCTTTACGCCCATAACCCACATTCACACACCACAATCCCGCCATTCCATCAAGAATACGGTTGCCATTACTGTCATAGATATAATGGCCGTCGGCATGGGTGATGATGCGCGTTCCTTCGGTTTGCATCTGAGCATAATCAGTAAAAGGATGCATATGATGGGCAATATCGGTTGCGACGAGAGGATCAAAATGCTGATTTTCCATACTTTTCACCTTATGTTATTTACCTAATGTGACTCATTTGTGCTATGAAGATGATAGCTAAACATAATTTATAGTGTTGCCAATTTAAAGGGCATCAAACCGGAAATACCATCATGACACAGTTCATCAAAACACTCACCAAAAATTTTCCCAATCTTGATACCATCACCGCGATGTTTGCAGATTCAAACGGCATCATGCGCGGCAAGGTTCTGCCTGCGGATGCGCTTGAGAAACTCATCACCGAAGGGGTACTCTTGCCTGCAAGTGTGTATGGCACAGATGCCACTGGCGAATCTGTTGCTGAAACAGGCTTAGTCTGGGATACCGGGGATGAAGATTTCCCCTTTCATATGGTCAAGGACAGTTTCCATGATTTAAGTGATGGGAACGGCACCGACGCCGCGTGCCTTATCCAGATGATGAATAATGATGGAACGCCTCATCACCTCGACCCAAGGAGTATTCTGGGGTCGGTGATTGATCGTCTGAAAGAGATGGGCTTGCATCCGGTGATCGCCCCGGAATTAGAGTTTTATTTGATTGATCGGCAACTTGATGATCAGGGCAAGGGGCAATATGCGCGCATCCCAATTTCTGGTGAAACACAGCCAACGAACCAGATCTATGGTATTGAGGCGTTTGACGAGTTTGCCGATGTTGTTAGTGATATTCGCCGCACCTGTTTGATGGCTGGGGTTCGGGCAGATACCGCGATCACCGAATATGGGCGCGGCCAGTATGAGATCAATATTCTGCATAACGAAGATGCTTTGCGCGCCGCTGATGAAGCGGCTTTGTTGCGCTATCACGCGCGGCGGATTGCCCGGCGTCATGGTCTGGATACCACCTTTATGGGCAAGCCTTTTGCCAATGATACCGGCAGTGGGTTTCATCTCCATGTCAGCTTATGGGACGACAAGGGCAATAATCTGATGGCGGAAAAGGACGGCGAAGACCCGACCTCTAATCCTATGTTGCGTTATGCTGTTGGCGGCATGGCACAGCATCTGGCCGATAGTTTTGCGGTCTTTGCCCCCAATGCGAATGCGTGGCGGCGGATGTTACCGGGTCATTACGCCCCTGTTGATTGCAGTTGGGGTATCAATAACCGCACCGTGAATTTCCGTGTGCCTTCGGGTAGTGCAAAATCACGGCGACTAGAACATCGGGCGTCAAGTTCGGATATTAACCCTTATTTGACTATTGCTCTCATTCTTGCGGCGATGGCGGAAGGCATCAAAAATCAGATTGCCCCACCAGAAATGACCATTGCTAACGCCTATGATACGCCTAATCGGGACGGGCTACCAAACACTTGGGCTGAGGCTATTCAGTTGTTCCGCAACAGTGATTTTGTTAAGTCATGGCTTGGGCAAGAATATACCAAAGTCTATGCCGCCACCAAAGAATATGAGCGCAACACCTTTGCCGCGAATGTCACCTCCTTGGAATGGAGCTGGTACCGCTAGGGGTTGGATGGAACATTAATTCTGAGCCAGGCATTGCCCTTATCCTAAGTTTCTTTATAATTCTCTTATGAAGCAGATGCGAGCAGATGCGAAAGGAACAGAGACCATGTCATATGATGTTGCGATTATTGGTGCCGGGCATAATGGGTTAACCGCCGCAGGGTATCTGGCGGCCAAAGGTCTTAAAGTCATTATGCTAGAACGTCGTGATGTCATTGGCGGCGCCGCCGTGACCACCGAGTTCAGCCCCGGTTTTCGCAATTCTGAGTTTTCTTATGTGGTCAGCCTGCTGGATCAACTGGTCATTAAAGACCTTGATCTCAAACGCTTTGGGCTTGATGTTATCACCCGTGAGGGGTCATCTATCACTGTTGATGGTGATCAGGCTCTATGGATGCCTAATGAGACCCAAGATACCGTGCGTGAAATTGCCAAGTTCTCAAGCCATGACGCCAAGCAATATGAACGCCTTGACGATATCCTAGACGCCATCACCGATAGCGTGCGGAGCCTGATGCGTTCAACGCCCTATAACCTGTCGCAATCTTTGTTTAGCCAGCTTGGTGATCTGTGGAAATCTGGTCGCATCCTGTCAAAGCTTCCTCTTGATTTGCGCGCCCATCTGACCGAGCTGATGACGAAATCTGTCGCCGATTATCTTGATGGCTGGTTTGAAAGTGATATCCTCAAAGGCACCATGGCTTATAGCGGCAGTGTTGGCAATTTTGCCTCGCCCTATCATCCTAGCACCGCCTATGTCTTGCTTCATCACCATTTTGGTCAGGCCAATGGCAAAAATGGTGCATGGGGGCACGCCCGTGGAGGAATGGGGGCGATCACCAAGGCGATGGCGGATTCCGCGCGTGATCGCGGCGTTGAGATCAAAACCAGCAGTGAGGTTTCAGGGGCTATTCTCGATGGTGATCGCATCACTGGTCTTCGGCTTAGCAATGGGGAGGAGATTAAAGCCAAGGCTGTATTGGCAAATTGCCACCCACAGATTTTGTTCGGGCGGATTATTAATCATGATGCGCTAACCCCCGATTTCAGCCGCAGAATTAAAGGATACCGTTCCGAGTCTGGCAGTTTCCGGATGAATCTAGCACTCAAAGACCTGCCACGCTTTACCGCCCTCAAAGATAGCAAAACACCTCCTGAACTCATGCTTAATGGTTCTGTCAATGTGATGTCTTCGGTTGGCTATATCGAAAAAGCATGGCGCGATGCCATGGATTTTGGCTGGGCCCGCGAGCCTGTGATTGAGATGTGTATCCCTAGCCTTCTTGATGACAGTCTTGCCCCCGAAGGCCATCATGTGATGAGCCTGTTCTGTCAGCATTTCCGCCGTGAGCTTCCCGATGGAAGAAGCTGGGACGACGCCAGAGATGAAGCGGCGGATACCGTGATCGCAACGGTTGAGCGCCACGCCCCCGGCTTTTCAAAGAGCATTATCGCCAAACAGATTAACTCACCGCTTGATATTGAGAGAAAACTCAACATGATTGGCGGCGATATCTTTCATGGCGCGCTTCATGCTGACCAACTCTATTCCATGCGGCCTGTGGTTGGCGCGGCGAATTACCGGATGCCGATTAAGGGGTTATACCTTGGGGGGTCTGGCGCCCATCCCGGTGGCGGCGTCTCTGGCCTGCCCGGACGCAACGCGGCACGTGAAATGCTCAAAGATCGCCGGAAATGGGCCTAACCTCATCTGGCGGCTGGATGCCTATCTAGGATTGCAATAATATTTCAACCTTGGCGGTGAAAGCATGACCAAGGGCAATATGACATTCCTGAATATGCATGGTGGAAAAGCGAGGTACTGCAATAAGGATATCTGCGATAGCGGCAAGTTTGCCACCGCCTTCGCCGGTCATGGCGATAGTCGTGATATCATTAGCACGAGCATAGGACATAGCTTTTTCAACATTTGCTGAATTGCCACTGGTAGAAATCCCAATCAAAACATCACCAGCTTTTCCTAAAGCTTCGACTTGTCTTTCAAAGACACCATCAAAACCAAAATCATTGGCATAGGCGGTGAGAAATGAGCTATCCGTGGTCAGTGCCAAGGCGGCTAATCCCGGACGCGGACGACGATGATCAAGCGTGGCCACAAACTCTGCCGCGAGATGCTGGGCGTCCCCGGCTGAACCACCATTACCGCAAAGCATAACCTTACCGCCAGATCGCAAACTGGAAGCGATTGCCATAGCTGCTTTTTCTGTTGCCTCGGCGCAGATATCAGCAGTTTTTTCTTTGACGGCAGCAGACGCCATAAGGTGATCACGAATATTCATACTCACGCCCCTATCTTTTGTTGGTATGCTTTCATGCCAATCATATCATGGTTGTTTCATGCGGCCGATATTGACCAAATCAAGCCCTGCCCCTAGCACCGCCACAGGATCATAAATATTACGCAGATCGACCAGCACGCGTCCTGACATTTTTGCGGCTAGGCTACTTGGGGTGATGGCGCGAAACTCATTCCATTCGGTGACAATGACCACGATATCTGCGCCGGTGATCGCTGTTTCGGCAAGGTCGCAATATTCCACCTCATCTGGCAGAAGTTTTGCCGCTTGCTCCATGGCGGCAGGATCATATGCCTTTATCGTAGCCTTTTGAGCAAGAAGTTGTGGGATGATATCAAGCACGGGGCTATCCCGCATATCATCGGTTTCCGGTTTGAACGCCAATCCCAAAATAGCAACCGTTTTGCCAGTGATATCACCGCCTGCCGCGTCAATGATACGCTGGCCCATACTCAGCTTGCGGGCGGCGTTGTATCTCACCACATCTTCAACAATACTGACCGGGGCGCCAAATTGGCTGGCGGTACGCACCAGAGCTTGTGTATCTTTGGGAAAGCATGAGCCGCCATAACCCGGCCCTGGATGAAGAAACTTTGGCCCAATACGTTTATCCAACCCCATGCCCTTGGCAACATCATGAACATCGGCGCCAATTTTTTCACATAAATCTGCCATCTGATTAATAAAGGAGATTTTTACTGCTAGAAAAGCATTTGAGGCATATTTGATCAGCTCAGAGGTTTCAAGATTGGTAAAGAGAATAGGCGTCTCAAGCAAGAATAGCGGCCGATATAGCGCTTTCATCATATCTTGCGCTCTTTGTGTTTCCGCGCCAACCACGACCCTGTCTGGACGCATAAAATCGGTGATCGCAGACCCCTCACGCAGAAACTCTGGATTTGAGGCAACATCAAAATCAGCATCAGGGTTAGATTTTTTGATGATCCTCTCAACCTCACGACCTGTTCCCACTGGCACGGTAGATTTTGTCACGATCAGCGTATAACTGTTAAGATGCGAGGCGATTTCCTCGGCGGCGGCATAAACATAGCTCAAATCTGCGTGACCATCGCCCCTGCGCTCAGGTGTTCCAACAGCAATAAAAACAGCATCAGCGTCTTTGACGGCATCGTGTATCTCAGTGGTAAAGCTTAATCGCTTTGCCGCCATATTGCGCTGAACAATATCATCAAGCCCCGGTTCATAAATTGGAATCTTGCCATGTTGCAGTTGTGAGATTTTGCTCGCGTCTTTATCAACACAAGTCACATGGAAACCAAACTCTGAAAAACAGGTTCCTGAAACCAACCCTACATAACCTGTTCCAATAACCGTAATTTTCACCAATGCTCTCCTGTGGCTTCATTTTATAACGTCTTAGCGTCTATGGGTAAGGTTTTCAACACTTGTGATCATATAATTGTCCCTACCTTAACTTGCAGAGAACAAAGGACTGACTTACAGTCGGTTAAACTATTCCGAAAGATCATCATGAACAATCGCTGGTTAATCATTCTATTTTCTGCATCCATCCTTGTGACGGTTAGTCTTGGCATCCGGCAGACCATGGGGCTTTTCCTCACGCCTATCAGCCTTGAGATGGGGACAGGCAGGGAATTGTTTTCTTTTGCCATAGCAATACAGAATATTCTATGGGGGTTGTCATCGCCGTTATTTGGGGCCATCAGCGACCGTATTGGCGGCTGGAAAGTAGCATCTCTTGGTGGTCTATTTTATTTTGTTGGCCTGTTGGTCATGGCATATATGGTCACCCCCGGCGGACTTATCCTTGGTAATTTCCTCTTTGGTTTAGGGTTGGGCAGTGCAGGTATGGCAGTGGCTATCGGTTCCGTTAGCCGTGCAGTTCCAGAGAGCAAGCGAACCTTGGCTATTGGTCTTGTCACTTCTCTTGGATCATTTGGTCAATTTATGCTGGTTCCTATCACGCAACTGATCATCCTTGGTTACGGTTGGCATTTTGCAATGATTAGCCTCTCCATGATCGGAAGCACAATGATCGCGGTGGGCTATGGGTTAAAAGGCGCAGATGGCACCACCACTAGCATGGTTGTTGAATCTGGTCTTGTGCCAACCTTGAAACACGCCTTTGTTTCACGCGATTATATTATGCTGTTAATCGGATTTTTTGTCTGCGGTCTGCATCTGGTTTTTATTACCACCCATCTGCCAGTTTATCTTCAGGATCGTGGAATTAGCGAATCTATTGCTTCATGGGCTTTATCCTTGATCGGGCTATTCAATATTTTTGGGGCGATATTTTTCGGCTGGATTGGTGGTGTAATGTCCAAAAAACTGCCCCTCGCGCTGATTTATCTGGCGCGGACGATTATCATTGGGCTTTTCATTACCATGCCTGTGACGGCAACTTCGGCTATTCTTTTTGGGATGGCTATGGGATTTTTCTGGTTAGGAACCATCCCATTGACCAGCGGGCTGATCGGAACATTTTTTGGGCCACGTTATATGGCTACGCTTTATGGCTTTGTGTTTTTATCGCATCAGCTTGGCTCATTCATCGGCGCATGGCTTGGCGGGAAAATATACGACAGCACAGGCAGTTATGATCTGATGTGGAACATTAATCTAGTAGCAGGTTTTGGGGCTTTCGTCATTCATCTGATGATTAGGGAACGTGCTTTTCCTGTACCAGCCCCGACGCCGCAACCATCCTAACAAACAGATCATGACAATAAAAAAATAGCAGGGTTTCCCCTGCTATCCTTCAAAAATCATCTTGGCGTTATTTGGCATTTTAACGGCGATTAAGCATTTTCCAAACAGTCGGGAAAAGCACAACCGCGACGATAATCTTTAGCACGTCACCGGTCATGAAAACGACCATACCCTTATACATCACATCGGTGACAGGGGCAGGTGCCAACATATAACCTAACCAAAGCATTCCCGGCACATAAATCACAGCGTTACCAATCACCATAGCCAACGCGGTACCAATAGCACTGCGGTCCCAGCCGCGTTCAGCCAAAAGACCTGTGACATAGGCGGCGCCAATAAACCCAACCAGATAGCCCGCGGTATAGAGGGTGAAA
>CBFIDH010000004.1:0-84555 GCA_965661405.1 Puniceispirillales bacterium (SeqCode) | reverse complement strand
GGTTTGCTGGGCGGTATCCTTGCCCCGCTTCTTTATCCGGTGTTGGGCGAATGGGCTATTTTGGTCGCAGGGGTAGTCGGCGGTACGCTGATTATGCTTCCTCGCTTTATGACCGCGCGTCAAGTGCGCCGCCGCCGTCTGGATAAGAGGAACAAGTCATGACACCTGATCATCCGTTATATCTCTGGATGCTGGTTTTGCTTGCTTTTCTGGCAACCGATATTTGGCGTTGGTTTGGGGTTTTGCTGGCTAATCGTATCTCACCCGAAAGCCTGATGATGAAATGGATCAATGCGGTTGCTTATGCCATGGTTTGCGGCGTTATGGTTTTGGTAGTTATTCATCCATCGGGGATTGTCGCCTCATCCGGATTGATCACCAGATTGCCTGCGTTACTTTTGACTATGGTTATTATGATACGGTCAGGAAACACCCTTTTGGCGGTGCTTGCCGGGGCGTTAACCTTTATGGGTCTGGACTGGCTATTCCCATCACAATAATGGGCAGGCGGTAGCGTGATTAGAGGGTGTCAATCTGATACCCGATTGAGCCCACGCCCCCCATCAAATCATCAAGAAAATCAATATTGGTAAGAATACCATCTGAGTTGAACGATGATAGGGCGGTTGATAAATCGCCGCCAAGCGCATTGATGATGGCTTGCTGGTCTAGTGTTTCTGAAAAATGCACGGTGACGATAGGAATAGCAACTCGGCCTCCACCAAAAGAAACGCTATCATGGAAATGAAAGGATATTCCTGTTAGCTCAACACTGCCAAGGCTGTTAAAATTGAAATTCAGCCCAACCAGCAATTGATCATCACTCAGATCATTTGGGGTGCCGCCGATCACATAGTCAAGAAAATCATCCAGACTATCAATGGCGTTGGTGTCACTGTTTGCCTCCAGCGAAAAGATAAAACTGTCACGTCCACGATTAAAGTTTGTAATCGTGTCTCCGCCATCTTTTGCCGATTGATCCCCAATACCATAAACCACTTGGTCTTGATCCTTGCCCTCTTCGTCATGGCCTAAATCAATAACATCATCACCTTTACCGCCGATAATAATATCGTTCCGGTTGCCATCGGTGATGGTGTCTGATCCGTCACCTGCCTTAACCTTAGACGCGGTTTCGGGTTCTACGGTTACAGTGGTATCCACTGGCGGCGGCGCAGATGGTGTAGGTGAGGTGGTTGGCGGCGGTGGCGGTGCAGTAACTTCAACCCTTAGCACCTCTATATCCAGAATATCTACGACCTTATCTTGATTGCCGTAAATGTCAGTATAGGTGCGTTCAACGCCAATTTTCTCACCTCGGTCGGCGGCTTTGACAATATAGCTATCGCCGGTGCCAATAACGGTATCAGGGTCACTAGCATAGAACCACTTAAAGGTGATGCTTGGTGTTGCATGAAGTCCGTCTTCGTCTTCTTTGATAACGGTAACGGTTAGCTTGTCGCCGATATCAATTTCAGAAGGATCGGGCGCGACAATCTGGATGTCGGCGAACTCATTGGCATTAGCTATCGTAATGGTGATGGTGATCGTATTTGATGGCACAACCACGCCTGCGCTATTCTCAATATCGTTGACGGTAATGCTAATAGAAAACGAAGTGTCTTTCTCAAAATTAAAGGAAAGCCCGTCTTTGAGTTTTAGCTTCCATACGCCGTTATCGTTGATCACTTCAAACATTTCTGCGGCGTTGCTTTTCCCAAGATCAGAGATTCTGTTGTTCATCGTGATGATGAACTTGTCTTTTTCTAGGGTGAGAAAATTATTAGCCGAATCTTGCACTCTCAAGGTGAGACTGGTGACAAACCCATCCTCATTTTCGGTAATGCTGGCCGTCGTGCTAGAGGCCAATAACGTATTTGTCGTGCCTGTGGGGGCGGTAACAACGCCACTGATTGATGGGGTGTTCGCCAGCACGCTTTCAATTTTTCCATCGCCATCAATATAAAAGGCGCGGAACATCAACCTGTGACCGACATCATCGGCGGTCACGGTATAGGTGTTTTTTGTTCCTATCACTACTTCTGGGGCGTTGATATGAAACCATTGAATTTCTATTGGCCCATTTCCGTTACCATCCGGATCGGCTTTGCCGCTTAACGCTGTAAGAACTGTGCCAATGGTGGGGGCTTCTCTGATTTGATTTTCGTTGCTGATGAAAAACTTGGCATCGCCCTCATCACCATTATTTCCGGTTTCATCCGCCGCCGCGACAATTCCGGTGATAGACCCTGTATTGGCATTGATGGTCTCGACCTGTCCATTACCATCGGTGTAAATGGCGCGAAACCTGATCTGAAAGCCGATATCGCCCTCAACCACGGTATAGGAGTTCCCCCTTCCGATCACCTCATCAGGGGTGCCGACATGATACCATTCAAAAATGGTTGATCCGGGGCGATGACCATCAGGATCATCAAGAATACGCAACGCCGTCAGAACGGTGCCAACTTTGGGGGCATCTGCTATGCCATGCTTATTGGTGATGATAAATCGCGCTTTATTTGCATCGGTCAAGATGATGCTGGCATCCATCATTTCCACGACTTTATCTTGATTGCCGTTGATATCCGTATAGGTGCGTTCTACACCAATTTGCTTACCATGATCGGTTGCCTTGATATAATAGCTGGTGCCCGTACCAATAGCGGTATCAGGGTCACTAGCATGGAACCATTTATAGGCAATGTTTGGCGTTGCATGAAGGCCATCGTCATCTTCTTCGATAACCTTAACGGTTAACTCATCGCCAATATCAATGATGGACAGGTCAGGCGCGCTAATCTGGATTTGGGCGAGTTCATTAACATCAACAACTGTCACATCAATGGTGATCGGGTTTGAGGGTTGAATATTTCCTCTGCTGTTCGGGACATTCTTGATACCAATGCTGATAGAAAATGAGGCGCCTTCTTCGTAGTCGAGCGAAACCCCATCTTTGAGTTTAAGTTTCCATTTACCATCAATGGTAACGACCTCAAACAGCTCTGCGGCTTTGCTTTTGCTAAGGTCTGTGATGAGGCCCTTCATCGTAATGATGAAATTTTCATCCTTGAAAGTAAGATAGTCGCGATAGAAATCTTGAACCCTAATCGTGATATCTGTGGTGAAACCTTCTTCACCTTCGGTAATGCTTACCGCCGTACCAGAAGCTATAATTTTATTTTTCACACCCGAACGGGGGTTGACCACACCGCTGATTGCAGGGAGATTTGTTAGGACGGTTTCTATCCTGCCATCACCATCGATATAAAAGGCACGGAACATAATCCGGTGGCCGATATCATCATCTGTGACGGTATAGGTGTTTTCTGTGCCTATGATCACTTCTGGGGTGTTGAGATGAAACCACTGGACGGATGTTGGATCATCCATGTGGCCGTCGGGGTCATCTTTACCGCGAAACGCTGATAACACTGTGCCTGTTTCAGGGTTTTCCCTAATCCCATTGGCATTGCCGATAAAGACACGTGCTTTGCCACTGTCGGCATTATTACCTGTTTCATCAGCCGCTGTGACAACCCCGGTGACAGAACCGGCATTAGCCGTAACCGTTTCAACCATTCCGCCGCCATCTTTATAAATAGCGCGAAAGTGAATTTGAAAGCCGATATCATCCTCTGTGACGGTATAGTAATTGCCTCGACCAATCACCACATCTGGGCTGCCGACATGAAACCATTCAAAAATTATTGTGCCAGCGATATGACCGTCTGGGTCTTCTTTGCCCTGTACCACTGTAAGAATGGTACCAACTTCAGGAGCATTCCTGATCCCTTTTTCGTTGCTGATGAAAAATTTAGCATCGCCATCATCAACTGGTATGATCGCAATTTCTAGCTTCTCTTTGGCAGAGGTGTTGACCCCATCAGAAACGCTAACCTGAATTTTGATGCTAGAAACAATGTTGCTGTTAAAGGATACCCCATTTTTTGCTTTTAATGTCCATACGCCGCCAATATCCACAACTTCAAACCGGGAATCATTGACGATGAATTGAAATTGATTAACGTCATCCGCGTCCAGATCAGTGATGGTAAAGGTGACCCCGGTTTCTTGCCCGGACAGATGTTCTGTAATACCGCCTGTTCCGACGGTGGTCAGGCTTGGCACATTTATATTGGGTGCTGTCACATAAACAATGACAGAAATAGGGTCAGAAATATTGCCTTCTAAATCCACGCCGCGGATTTGCAGGTGCAGTTCTCGGTCACCATTATGATTTAGTTTTGCATATTCACCAGCCCTAGTATATTTCAATTTGAGGCGGTAACCATCCCCATAGGCAAGAGGATCACGATAAATGACAAATTTGTCTGCCTGTTCCCCAGAAATCCTCCATGCAATATCGTTTATCCCATCAAAAATGGTATCTGTATCTGTAAAGGTGAACTCAAGGTCCGATACATAACCTGGCGCCTCTCCGGGGATTGAGGTAGAGGTGCTGCTACTGGCAATCACTGGCGGTGTATCATCAATATCGTGAATTGGTACGTTCACCTTGATGAGAGCGGGGGGAGATATCCCGTCATTAACCGCAATTATCAGATCGTACCTTGGTATTTTATACTGATCCCCATTTTCGTAGTTAAGGGTCTTAAATGGTGCGGTTTCATAATCAAGCTCGCCAATAATGGTAATGACCCCACTGGCGGAATTGATAGAAAACTTGTTACCCACATTGCCTGAGGCAATGCTAAAGATTGGAGTATCACCATCTGGGTCACGTCCTGTTACTTTGCCTAGAACCGTACCTACCGCTACACCTTCGACGGCGCTGAATAGAAAACCATCTAATTGACTAGGCATAAAGGGATCATTGGCACCTGTAACGGTGACAGTGATTGTTTGTTCAATGTCACCATAAACTAAAGTGAAGACATCGGTTACGACCTCATCTTCATCCAAAGCCAGAACACTGCCTTTTCTTCTGAACAGTTTATAAACCCATTCCCCGGATGATGATCCTCCGGGGTCGTCAGGAATGAACAAAAGTGAACCATAACTGCCCGTTTTAATTACCGCACCAGTGGGATCATCAATATATGTTACAGGAGCTAAAGGCCCGAAAGTAACAGCACTTTCGTCAATCACACGATTGACACTACCGCCTTTGATGGTGATCACAGTGTCTTCGCCGGAACTAACGACCGGATTGAGGATGCTAACCTCGTTTTTGATTTCAATCACTTCATCTTCGGCGGCATCATATGGTGATAAAAATTTCGTTGGGTCGGCATATACACCGCCTGCGAATTCACCCGAAAAGCTAGGAATTGAAGGTGTGACAGGAGTGGCAGGGGGGACAGGAGCAGATGCGGCAGGGCTAAACGCCAGAGGCGGTAGAGGAGGGATCGAATGAGGTACTGGCAGATCAATTGGGCTGCCAGACCGCTTGCCATCCTCGACTCTGTACCAGCCAGAGACAAAATCATCATCTTCACCCGCTGTAAAATAACGGATTTCACTCTCACTATCTAACATCAATACCATCTTTCTAGTTTAATTTTTCTGGCGAAATTGATCAAAACGGAACTTGGGATTATCTCTTAAAAAGATTAATTTTTAGTTAACTTGCCAGAATTTATTTTCATGTCAGAGGAATGAGTCCTGATCTTGCATCCAGCATCATTTTAGGTCATCTTGCAATGATGAGGATTGAGCTATGAGAGTGAGAGAGCTGATAACATGACGATGACTGCAGAAGACCTAATCGAAGCCCTTGAGTTGCAACAACATCCGGAAGGGGGATGGTATAAGGAAACTTTCAACAATCGCCCTGACGATAACGCGCGAGGCACAATGACAGCGATTTATTTTTTGTTGAAAGATGGTGAAACATCACATTGGCATCGTGTGACCGACGCGGATGAAGTTTGGTCATGGATCGCGGGTGCCAGTCTTGCGTTTTCCAGCACCAGTGATGGGAAATCTGTGGATCGGTTTAAAATTGGTATGGATCTGGCCTCTGGTGAGACGCCACAATTAGTTGTTAAGGCCGGAGACTGGCAAACCGCCACGGCAAAAAATGGCTATGTTCTGGTGACTTGTGTGACTTCGCCCGGATTTGTTTTTGATAGTTTTGAGTTGGCACCGCAAAGCTTTCAGCCTGGTTTTATGTTCTAACATTCCCCTGATTTTTTACCCCTGATTTTTTAATTTTGGTGAGAGAGATATAGCGTTGGAAAGGTGTTTTTTGGCTTGATTTTTGATATTGTTATTGATAATCATTCTCATTATTAACTAGAGCCAAAAGCCAAAAGCCAGAAAGCCAGAAGCCAGAAGCCAGAAGCCAAAAGACAGAAGAAAGAGATCGTGATGACAGGTATCGCTTATGCACAATATCGGAATGCTAAGTTTCAGCTTATTCTTTTGCTGTCGGTTGTGGTTGGTCTTATAGGGTCATCTGCCACGGCAGGAGCAACAGAGATCAATATCTATTCTTCACGCTCACCAGAATTGGTGCAACCTGTGTTGGATGCATATAGCGCAGAAACTGGAGTGAGTTTTAATATCCTCTACCTGGCAAAGGGCATGGCACAGAGACTGGCGGCAGAACGCGAAGCCTCGCCCGCTGATATTGTTTTGACGGTCGATATTTCCAGATTGTCAGAGCTTGATGAAATGGGTGTTTTTGCAAAACTAAACTCGCCTGTCCTCATGGCGAATATCCCTGCCAAGTGGCGTGATGATGATGATCAATGGATTGGTCTAACCACCCGCGCGCGTGTGGCGGTGATCTCTATTGACCGTGTTGATGCTAGTAAATTAACCCGATTAGAAGATTTAAACGATGAGCATTGGAAAGGGCGGATTTGTACTCGCATGGGAAGCCATCCCTATAATCGGGCATTGCTGGCCTCAATGGTTGCCCATCTGGGCGAGGAGGCGGCGTTGGAATGGGCGACCGGGCTAGTTGCTAATATGGCGCGAAAGCCGCAAGGAAATGATCGCGCGCAGGCCAGCGCAATTTATGCTGGGCGCTGTGATGTCGCTTTAATGAACACTTATTATTATGGGCTGATGGCAAATAACCTTGAGAAAACGGAACAACAGGATTGGGCTAAAGCCACCCGTATTGTTTTTCTTAATCAGGGTGACGGTGATCGCGGTCAGCACGTTAATATCTCTGGGGCAGGAATTCTTAAAAGCAGTCAGAATTATGAGGCATCAGTTCAGTTTTTAGAATGGCTTAGCGGGCCAAAGGGACAGAGCATCTATTCCAGCATCAATTATGAATATCCTGTCAATCCGGCAGTGATACCAGATGCTGAGATCAGATCATGGGGCCATTTCCGGGCTGATGATCTGCCCATTACCGATATTGCGCGTCATGCGCCAACGGCACAGCGCATCATTAACAAGACAGGCTGGTAAAGCACCGTTCATATTATGCTGATTTAGTCTCTCAACACTTGCCTAGATCATATCATTCCTGTCATGATGAGGACGATAACAGACCATCATGACAGGACTAATCTCATGACTCATCGCCCTATCCCTGCCTCTAGCCCCCGGCTTCGTCGGTGTTTGCTTTCTATTCCGGCTTCATCTGCAAAGATGATGGCAAAAGGGGTATCATCTGATGCTGACGCTGTGTTTTTTGACCTTGAGGATTCCGTTGCCGCAAACGCCAAGCAAGAGGCCAGAACCTTAGCTGTTGAAGCCTTGAAAATCCATGATTGGAAGGGCGCGGGTAAATCTGTATCCATTCGGGTCAATGCACTGGATACGGTTTGGACTTATCAGGATATCATGACTGTTGTTGAAGGGGCAGGAGAGCATATTGACACCATTATCTTGCCAAAAGTGGGATGCCGTGAGGATATTTACGCTGTCGATGCGCTCATCACCCAACTCTGCCGCGCCAGAGGCCAGAAAAACCTCATCTCAATCGAAGGCTTGATTGAAACCGCTTCAGGTGTGGTTAATCTTCCTCAAATCACGGAATATAACAGGTTTATTGGAAGCCTCCGGCTAGAGGCACTTCATTTTGGCGCAGGTGATTATGCCGCCAGTGTTAGGGCGCCAACAACCTCTATTGGTGGCGGAATTGCAGATTATCCGGGGGATATTTGGCATTATCCCTTGGCATCTATGGTTGCGGCGTGTCATGCGAATGGGGTTGTTCCCATGGATAGCGCATTTGGCGACTTCAACGATCCTGATGGTTTTATGGCGGTGGCAAAACGAGCGCGGGCACTTGGCATGGCTGGAAAATGGGCTATCCATCCGTCACAGATACCTCTTGCTAATGATGTTTTTACCCCCAAGGATGATGAGATTACACGCGCCGAGGAAATGATTAAGGCATTAGAAGAATCAGAGGCATCAGGGGCAGGGGCCGCCCTTTATCAAGGGCAGATGATTGATGCCGCTTCAACACGCATGGCACGCAATGTTGTGGATATGGCGAAAACATTGGGAATGCGGCCGTCCTAGTTATGCAATGTGGTGGGTGTGACGATCTCAAAGCGTGGCGGCTGGGTGCTGAGGCGGCTTATAAGGCGGTAGTTTCCGCAGGTCAGCCGCAGAACGCCATGGCCACAGCACTAACCGAAGGTGACCTTAGCGATATTACCGCGGTTCTTGCCGTAGGTAAGGCGGCACATGGTATGGCGGCGGCGGCATATCACGCCGGACTTAGCCAGAGAGCAAAACAACATGGGTTAATCATTGCGCCTAACGCGGATATGAACGCAAATTGGCCTGTCATTGTGGCAGGTCATCCTGTTCCAGATCAGGGCAGTTATGATGGCGGTATGGCGGCGGCTGAACTGGTATCGTCATTAGGAAAAGATAATCACTTGCTGTTGCTTTTAAGCGGCGGGGCATCGGCGATGATGGTATTGCCGCAACCACCTATTACCTTAGACCAAAAAATGATGCTGAATGAGAGGCTTCTTGCCAGTGGCGCGGATATTCATGACATCAACGCTATTCGCAGATTAGTATCGGGAATTAAGGGTGGGAGGCTTGCGGCAATGGCGGCCCCGGCGCGGATAACCCAACATATTATCTCTGATGTTGAAAATGATACCTTGGCGGCGATTGGTAGTGGCCCGGCGGCGGCAGACCCGGTGCCTATGGATCAGGTGATGGACAGTTTAAACCATCTTGGCTTGATGGATATTCGATGGCTAAGGGCATATCTTGATGGTCTTCACAATGGGCAGGCGGTGCCGCCACTTCGGCATGGTGATGCTCGTTTGGATCAGGTGACGACAAAGATCGTCGCCAGCAATAATCAGCTCGTTCATGATGGTCTTCTGCCCGTTATCGCCAAGGCAGGGGGGATCACATCCTATCAAACGATGGGTTTTCCGCGCCTATCAGGTGAAGCGGTTGACATGGGGAGGCATCTTGCAGAGATCACTATGACGAAACATCCTTGTGATAGGGTTTCCATCGGGGTCAGTGGCGGCGAGACAACAGTTACCCTTTCAAGTGATCATGGCAAAGGCGGGCGATCACAAGAACTGGCTTTAAGTTTTGCGCTCAGCATGAAGGAGGTTGATTTTCCATGGGTTATTCTTGCCGCAGGCACAGATGGCAGAGATGGGCCTACCAACGCCGCCGGTGCGATATTGGATAGCACCATGCCGCTTTATGCTGATGCTATGGCAAATGCTCTTAGGCGACATGATTCTTGGACTTACCTTGATCAAACGGATGGATTGTTTTTACCGGGGGCAAGTGGCACGAATATAGCGGATATGGTTGTTATTCTGGCTGGCCCTTCATAGTCATGTTGGTAGTGCTGACAGAAGTGATAATTTGACGCATGGCAATTGATATTTGGAAGAGTTAAAGTTTAATTTTTACTATGAGAGTAGCAAAAATGAAAAAACTATTTTTAGCGCCATGTTTTCTTTTTCTTTTTGTTTTTACAGGATTTATATTCTTTCAAACATCCCTGAAACCTGTCTTAGCAGATGAGATAAGCTTTGGCGATCTCACCATTATTGATCCATGGATAAAGGCCGTACATTCTGGCAAGCCAGTGACAGCCGGTTATCTGACTATTCGCAATAACGGGTCTGCCGATGACTACTTATTAGGGGCATCAGCGGAGTTTTCTCACAAGACTGAAATTCATGAAATGAAGATGAGTGGTGAGGTCATGCAAATGCGGCCATTACCAGATGGTATGGTTATTCCAGCAGGTGAGATAGTCATGCTGAAACCCGGCGGCTATCATGTTATGTTTATGGGATTAAGTCAGCCAATTCATGAAAATGACAATGTTGAGATTGAGCTTAATTTCAAAAATGCAGGATCAGTTAGCGTTTTGTTTGAAGCTAAAAACAAACATAGTCATTCGCATTGACCACTTTTTATCATCAGGTCATATTGTGACAAAGGAAATATAATATGCGCCCATTTGCTTTATTGATCACAGGAATTCTCGTCGGTTCTGCCCTTACCTTTACCGTCATGAGCAATATTCTCAATGATGGTCATGATCATGACCATGATCACGGGGGGTATGATAGCGCTTCTGTTGATGCATCCTCGCATGACCATTCATCACATGATCATGCAGAAGGCATTGAAACGAGCCAATGGGATCATGTTCCCGGCGTTACGGCAAAGCTTATTCCCGATGCCTTGGCAGGGTATAATTTGCATATTCAAACCTCTCATTTTAATCTTGTGCCTCCTGCCACAGAAGACACCGATAGCATGGGCGAAGGCCACGCCCATCTCTATGTGAATGGTGAAAAAATCGCTCGTGTTTATGGGCATTGGTTTCATATTTCTAGCCTGCCAAAGGGTGAGAATACCATTACCGTTAGCCTGAATGCCCATGGTCATGAAGAATTGCTCAATCATGGGGTGCCGATCGCGGCGGTGTTAACGCAGGTGGTGGAATAAACTTCCGCGATTTCAGGAATTGTTTTGGACGATATGCCGTGCTATGCAAACACGGCGTATTTGGCTGGCGGCATTACAACAGATGAGGAGCGCGAAACATGGAAAACCTGACACATTTAGGCAAACCCACAGCCTTGCCAGCATCACCCGAAGAAGCGGTGCTAGATAGGGTGCCAAACCCCCATCCGGATACTAAATTTGTGGCTCGTTTCACCCAGCCAGAGTTCACTTCACTTTGTCCAGTAACGGCACAGCCAGATTTCGCGCATCTGGTGATTGACTATATTCCCCAAGACTGGATGGTGGAATCCAAATCATTGAAAGTCTATCTGAACAGTTTTCGCAATCATCAGGCGTTTCATGAGGCGTGTACCGTCGATATTGGCAAGCGGTTAGCTGATCTGTTAAGCCCTCATTGGCTTAGGATTGGTGGCTATTGGTACCCTCGCGGAGGTATGCCCATTGATGTGTTTTGGCAATATGGGCAAAGCCCTGACGGGGTCTGGATACCTGATCAAGGTGTCGCGGGCTATCGGGGGCGCGGCTAATTAATTGGCAGGGAGTCTCTCTAGCGCCTGTTGAAAGATAGCGGGGTCAACATTTCCGCCGGACGCGATGACAATGGTGGTTTTGCCCTTACCGTCACATTTTCCTGTTAAGACTGAGGTCAGCGCAACAGCGCCGCCGGGTTCAATGACTAGTTTGAGGTATTGCCACGCTAAGGCCATGGCATCCAGCACCTCATCATCAGTGACCTGCAACCCTTGAGAAATATGTTCACGGTTGATAGCAAAGGTCATCTCACCGGGGGTAGGGGTGATAATCGCATCACAAATAGACCTCGCCGAAGGATCATTGCTAACACGTTCCCCTGCTTCCAGTGAACGCCGGAAGTCATCAAAACCATCAGGTTCTGCCGCCATCAGATCAAGTGTTGGATAATGCTCATGCATGGCAAGGGCGATGCCAGCCAGCAAGCCGCCGCCGCCAGTACAACAGACCAACTGATCTGGTGTAATGCCATTGGCTTTCAGTTCTTGGGCAATTTCCACACCTATCGTGCCTTGTCCGGCGATAACAGGCGCGTATTCATAGGGCGGAATTAACGCGGCGCCATATTCATCTGCCAGTTTCTGACCAATCGCTTCGCGGCTTTCTTGATAGCGGTCATAAAGCACAACGTCACCGCCAAAGGCTTTGGTGTTAGCGATTTTCATCTTGGGGGCGTCTTTGGGCATGATGATCGTGGATTTGATACCTTTAAGGCTTGCCGCCGCCGCGACCGCCGCCGCGTGATTGCCCGAAGAATAGGCAACAACATGATCAACGCCATTTGGAAGAGCCATGATCGCGTTTGATGCGCCGCGAAATTTAAATGACCCCGTTTTCTGTAAAGGTTCCGCCTTGATCAGCACACGTCCACCAATACGCTGATTTAACAGGGGTGATTCCAGTAAAGGGGTTTTGACAATAACGCCTGAGGTTCTTTCAACCGCCGCGGCAATATCTGCATAATTTGGCAAATTCATTTGGCATAGTTCCTCTGTTGCGCCCATTTCTGTAAGGCATTATATATTTTGCGGGCAAGAATTAAAGGGGCTAAAACGAAACCTTGAAGTCTCAAGCAGATAGCCCTATTCTCCGCCAGAATATATTGACCTGAATGTATGATATTCAAACCTAGCTTGGATGCTAAACATTGCTTTACAGATTGAGGAAGAGCCCATGATGTCCGGACAACCGCTTTTTCAAGGTTCCTATGTTGCCCTAATGACGCCATTCAGTAATGGTGCGCTTGACGAAGCCGCGTTTCGAAAACTGGTTTCTTGGCAGATAGCCGAAGGCACGAATGGTCTGATCCCTGTCGGAACCACAGGCGAATCCCCAACCCTTAGCCATGATGAACATAAAATGGTTGTGGAGTGGTGCGTTGATGAGGCGGCAGGACGTGTTCCTGTTATCGCTGGTGCAGGGTCTAATTCCACTGATGAAGCGGTTGATTTTGTTCGTCATGCCAGCAAAGCCGGGGCAGACGCGGTGCTGGTGGTGACACCCTATTATAATAAGCCGACTCAAGCTGGTTTAATGCGGCATTATGAAACGGTTGCCGATGCCTCTGATGTTCCGGTTGTTATCTATGATATTCCGGGCCGATCTGTTGTCAGCATGGCTGTGGATACAATGACCGCGTTGGCGGAGCATCCTAATATCACTGGCGTTAAGGACAGCTCACAGGATTTGTCAAGACCAACCGAACTTGGCAACCGTATTGGCAATGGCTTTAGTATGCTTTCGGGTGAGGATGGCACAGCTCTGCCTTTTCGCGCCGCGGGTGGGCATGGCTGTATTTCTGTGACGGCTAATATCGCCCCTCGGATGCTGTCGGAAATGCACGCCGCGTGGCAATCTGGTGACATTGCTACCGCGATGGCGATTAATGCACGGCTGATGCCATTGCACGCCGCCATGTTCTGCGAATCCAGCCCTGGCCCGGTGAAATATGCTGCTAGTCTGATGGGGTTATGCGGTGCTGAGATGCGCCTGCCCATGACAGAGATTGATGCTAGCTCTAAAGCAAAAGTAAAACAGGCTCTGCAAGAGGCAGGTCTGATCAACGGATAACCCATTTGTTAGGGGGGGTAATGGCCTCAACCATTTCTGTGGGACGTGTTGCGGAAAACCGAAAAGCACGCCACGATTATGACATTATTGAGACTATTGAGGCCGGGCTAGTGTTGTTCGGCAGTGAGGTCAAGTCACTCCGCCGCGGCAGGGCCAGCATCACTGAGGCCTATGCCGGTGAAGAACGGGGAAGGCTTATCCTCATCAATGCAAATATCCCTGAATACGAAGGTGCCAGAGACAATCATGAGCCTAAGCGCCATCGCCCATTATTGCTTAACAAAAAAGAACAGAACAGATTATTAGGCCATATCAATCGTGATGGTATGACCATTGTGCCATTAAGCCTTTATTTCAATGATCGCGGTTTGGCTAAGGTCGCGCTTGGTTTGGCGAAAGGCCGCAAGAAACATGACAAACGCGAAGCCATCAAAAAACGTGATTGGGATCGGCAAAAAGCTCGCGTTCTTAAGGGTGAGTAATAACCGCGTTAATGCGGTTGAACACTTGATCAAACATTTCCTCGGTCAGGCGACCAGTCTGGGTGTTATACCGCGAGCAATGATAGGATGAGATCAATGTTTGTCCGCTATCCAGCCGCCATTCCCCATGATGTTGAAACGGATAATCTCGCCGTTTTAACCCCAGCATATCCAGCAGGGTATGATGGGCAATCTGGCCAAGCGTGAAATAGACTTTAATCCCTGTCATCCGATCAAGATCACGGGTAAGAAAAGGGCGGCAGTTTTTGATTTCATCCGGATTAGGTTTGTTTTGTGGCGGCAGGCAACGCACCGCGTTGATCACCCGTGCCGTTGTCAGGGTGAGGCCATCATCTGTTCTGGCTTTATATTCGCCACTGGCCCAGCCATGTTTAAGCATCATCTTAAACAGCAAATCCCCGGCAAAATCACCAGTAAAGGGGCGGCCAGTGCGGTTTGCCCCCTTCAGCCCCGGTGCTAAGCCAACGATAGCCACCGCCGCGTCCAACGCACCAAATCCATGCACGGGGGCATTATACCAATCAGGGTATTTTTCTTGTTGTTGCCGCCGGAAATCAGCCAGCCTTGGGCATAATTGGCAGTTTTGTGGGGGATTAATAGGATCAGACATTATGATATCCGCATCTGCTATTTCAGCATGACAGCTTCGCCGATATCATTGTCTCCAAGATCGTTATTATCCTCATTATCATGGAAACTATCGCGGGCGATCAAATCGCGGATATCATCGACTTCAATAAAGTCATCTGCCTGTCGGCGCAGGGTGTCGGCGATCAGGGATGGTCGTGGTTTCATCGAAGAAATCACCGTCACACGCACGCCTTTATCCTGTACCTCTTGCAAAAGACGGCAAAAATCACCATCCCCAGAAAACAGCACCACATGATTGACATGATCCGCAAGCTTGATCATATCCAGTGCCAATTCCATATCCATATTGCCCTTGATCCGGCGGTGTCCGGTTTCGGCATTGGTGAAATCTCGCCATGGTTTAGAGACCACGGTATAACCATTATAATCAAGCCAATCTGCAATCCGCTTGATAGGTGAATACTCATTATTATCTGGCAGGGCAGTATAATAATACGCTCGGATTAATTGCCCGCTTTGCCGCAATTCTTTTAGCAAGCGTTCAAAGTCAACATCAAAGTTTAGGGCTTTGGTCGTGGCGTGGAAATTCGATCCGTCGATAAAAACGGCGAAGCGTTCATCAGGTTTAATGTTTATCATGGTCTTTTCTTATCTAGAATGTGGTTGTTGATCTTTTTTGAAATAATGTTTTGTGTTTTATGCAAATGATAATAAATGTTGATGCTCCATATTGATCATCATCGAATAATCTTTATACCAATGGCTAAATTTAACATTAGCTCTTTGGCTGATCTTTAATATAAAAAATGTTCATCAATCTGGTAAATAATAATGTCAAAACATCATCACATATTCTTAGGCATAGGGGCTAATTTGTCAATATCTGGTCATGACAATCCAAAATCAGGTTGTCTGGCGGCGATTGATTATCTTACTGCCGATGGGATGATTACGGTAGATGCTATCTCACCGTGGTATCGCACTGAACCTGTCCCTGTATCAGATCAGCCGTGGTTTTATAACGCCGTGGTAAAGATAAAAACCGATCTTAGCCCAAGTGATTTGATCAACCGCATCCATAATGTTGAAACTGAAATGGGACGTGTTCGGATGGTGCGAAACGAGGCACGCGTTATTGATATTGATATTATTGATTACGCTGGTCAGGTTAGGGAAAGTGATCCTATCCTGCCACATCCACGAATGCATTTGCGTGCCTTTGTGCTTTATCCGTTGCGTGATCTGGCTGGTGATTGGGTGCATCCGCATAGTGGAATTGGCATTGACGATCTGATCACAGAGTTAGGGGATCAGAATATTCAGCCCGAATAATCCCCCCATCACATCATACGAGAATGGCACCGCATGGAGAAATGATCTCAAGTGTTGTCTTTTGTGGATAAATTCATTATAAGCGTTTCATTCCTAGAAAACTGGAGACATCGTTATGGCCCGCGTCACCGTTGAAGATTGCATCGAAAAAATCAGTAACCGTTTTGAGCTTGTTTTGACCGCCGCCCAGAGGGCTCGCGGCATTTCTTCTGGCGACCCCCTGACGGTGGATCGCGATAACGACAAGAACCCTGTGGTTGCTTTGCGTGAAATTGCGAATGTATCCATTTCTACCGAAGAGATTCAAGAAGAATTGGTCAAAAGCCTGCAACAGATCAGCCGCCGCGAAGAAGAGCAAACCAGCAATGACGAAGCCGCGAGCATCGCTCAAGACGATATGGCGGCGTTTTCCTCTGATGCGGATTCTAATATGGATGATGCCACGGGTATGCAGATTAAAACCAGCGATAGCACTGATACTGATACTGCCTCAGCCACTGGTGAGGATATCGCCAGCCCTGCGTTCTCTGATGAAGGCAGTTTTGCTGATGAAGGCGGATTTGGTGACACCGACGAAAGCGCCAGCAAAGCAGACCTTTAATCGCTGTTTCAAGTCTCTTTATAAATTATTCAAATTAAGCCATTTTTGTTTTGCAGATGGCGTGATTTAGTGCGATTCTGATCGTATGACAACTATTGTATCTGCAACTGAGCTTTCTGACCGGATCAAGCCTTTTTATCCTAGTCTTGATGTCGATATGATTGACCGTGCCTACAAGTTCTGTCAGCAAGCTCATGAAGGCCAGAAAAGGTCTTCTGGTGAGCCTTATTATACTCATCCCGTTCAAGTGGCCGCTATTCTGGCAGATATGCATTTGGACCCATCGACAATTATCACCGCGCTTTTGCATGATGTTGTTGAAGATACCGATATCACGCTAGAGCAGATCAATACCGGGTTTTCCCCGGAAATCGCAGCATTGGTTGATGGCGTCACGAAACTCACCAAAATGGAAATGCAAAGTGACAATAAGCAGGCAGAAAATGTCCGCAAACTTGTCATGGCGATGAGTAACGATATCCGGGTTTTATTGGTAAAACTGGCAGATCGCACCCATAATATGCGGACAATTTTTGCCATTCAGAATGCGGAAAAACGCGACCGCATTGCTCGCGAAACCCTGACTATTTTTGCTCCCTTGGCCGAACGCATTGGTCTTACCAGTCTTCAGCATGAACTCGAAGACAGGGCTTTTGAGGTGCTACACCCCCTGTCACGGGAGTCTATTCAATCTCGTCTGGAATATCTGACCGAAAGCTCAAAGGATATTATTGAAAAGATTATTGGTGAATTAAGCTCGCATCTTAAGGCTTCTGGCATTTCTTGTCAGGTGACTGGCCGGGCTAAGACGCTATTTTCGATCTGGCGCAAAACCCAGAATAAAAATGTGGATATGGAAGAATTGTCAGATGTGATGGCGTTTCGTATTCTGGTTGAGGATATTCCTACCTGCTACCGCGCTCTGGGTTTCATTCATGTTCATTACCCTACGGTAATGGGGCGGTTCAAAGATTATATTTCAACGCCCAAACCTAACAAATATCAATCCCTTCATACCTCGATCATCGGGCCTTTTAAGAAAAAAATTGAAATCCAGATTCGCACGGAGGATATGCACCGCATCGCTGAAGATGGGGTCGCCGCGCATTGGCGTTATAAATCCAAGCAGAGCCATATTGATCATCGTGAGATTAAAGGCTTTAACTGGCTCAATGACTTGCTGGATATCTCTAGCAGATCTGACACGGCGGAGGAGTTTTTGGAAAACACCGAGCTTGAGATGTATAGCGATCAGGTGTTTTGTTTTACCCCAAAGGGCAAGATTATTCCTCTGCCGCGAGATGCCACTGCGATTGATTTTGCCTATGCTGTTCATTCGGATATTGGCAACACTTGTGTTGGCGTTCGGATAAATGGCAAGCACCGCCAGCTTGCGACAACACTAAGCAATGGAGATCAGGTGGAAATCATCACCAGCAACAGTGCGATCCCTAGCGCCGAATGGGAAGATTTTATGGTCACTGGTCGAGCCAGATCAGCGTTGAGGCGGTTTCTTCGTCTTAAAAGAGAGGCAGAGTTTTCGCGGCTGGGACGAGCGCTGTTTTCCAAAGCAAGTCGCCAGCATGGCATTGAACTTGTTGATGAGACGCTGGAGCCATGTTTGCTCAGCTTTGAGGCAGAGAGTATTCAGCATCTCTATGCCTTGATTGGCGAGGGCGGGGTAAAGCCTATTGATGTTTTGGCAAAACTTTATCCGGAATTGCGACCTGTGTCGAAATCCACCATGCGATCAAAAAAGAAATCTGACCCGGCCCTTGATATTAAGGGGCTTGTGCCGGGCATGGCGGTGCATCATGGCAGTTGTTGTTACCCTCTACCGGGTGAACGCATTGTCGGTATTATCACCACAGGTAAGGGCATTACCGTGCATCGGGTGGATTGTTCTGTTCTGGAGAAGTTTAATACTATGCCGGAGTTATGGCTGGATATTGAATGGAATAAAGAAGGCCCGGCAAGGGTGACAGGACGCATCATTGTTGTTCTGCTTAACGAACCGGGAAGCCTTGCCTCTATCACCATGCTGATTAGCCAATATGACGGTAATATCAGCAATATTCACTTGCTGGAACGCTCTAGTGATTTCTTTCGCTTTCAATTGGATGTTGAGGTTACGCATATCCGGCATCTGAACGCGATCTTGGCAGCAATGCGATCAAACAAGTTTGTTGAAAGTGTCGAACGGGAAAAAATATAGTATGGCTCAATCATCTTCTTATGTTAGCCAGTTGCGGTTAGGGGTAAATATTGACCATGTGGCAACGATCCGAAATGCTCGTGGCGGCTTGCACCCTGACCCGGTGAACGCGGCCTTGGTTGCTGAACAGGCAGGGGCGGATGGCATTACTGCCCATCTGCGCGAAGACCGGCGGCATATTCGTGAGGTGGATTTGGTTGCCCTCAAAGAAAAGATCACCTTGCCATTAAACCTTGAATTGGCCGCGACCGAAGCCATGCGCGATATCGCCCTTGCCACCAATCCTAACGCGGCGTGTATTGTGCCGGAAAATCGGATGGAAATTACAACCGAAGGCGGGTTGGATGTTGTGGGTCAGCGCCGCCGTCTAGCCCCCATCATGACCACTCTCAAAGACCAAGGCATACGGCTTTCGCTGTTTGTTGAAGCTGATAGAGATCAACTCAACGCCGCCGCTGATCTAGGGGCAGATATTGTTGAATTGCATACCGGGCGCTATTGCGAATTGCCAGCAGGTGATGAACATGACGCGGAATTAAAGCGGATTGCCGCCGCCGCCGAGATAACAGATCAACTAGGGCTGGAATGTCATGCAGGTCATGGTCTGCGTTTTGATAATGTCGGGCCAATTGCGGCAATCCCACAAGTGGTTGAGCTGAATATCGGGCATTTCCTCATTGGTGAGGCGATTATGTGCGGATTAGGCAACGCCATTACGACCATGCGGCGACTGATGGATGAGGCGAGGGCATGATGATCGTCGCTGTCGGCACCGATATTGTCAGCATTGATCGCATCAAGCAAAGCTTAGAACGCCATGGTGAGGCGTTTATAAAGCGAATATATAGCACAGGCGAACGTCAGCAGGCCAAGCAACGCAACACAGGCGAAGCCCGTTTCTTTGCCACCCGTTTTGCCGCGAAGGAGGCGATATGGAAGGCATTAAACCGTGAGCGTAAGGAAAATATTGCCTTGCCGGATATTGAAATTCTAGCCGATGACAAAGGTGCGCCAGTGGTGCATTTGCATAAAAGCGCACTAATCGCAGCGGACAAAAAAGCTGGCAAAACATGGAAAATGGACCTGTCTTTATCAGATGATGCGGGGATGGCGCTTGCATTTGTAGTGTTTTCTGCGCGATAACCCCAATATGGAAAAAACAAAAACATCATTAGGTTTAGAAGTCTCGGTGTAGTCTGAGTTTAGAGAAGCAAAAAGATGGAAAAAAAATCATCATCATGGTTAGAGTTTGCCAAGACTATTTTATGGGCGGTGGTTATTGCCATCGTCTTTCGCTCGTTTTTATTTGAGCCATTTAGCATCCCATCAGGGTCAATGATCCCGACCTTAAGGGTGGGGGATTATCTTTTTGTATCTAAATATTCCTATGGATATTCTCGGTATTCTTTCCCTTTTGCACTGGTGCCGTTTGATGGTCGTATCTGGCGTGGTGAGCCCGAATATGGTGATGTCGTGGTGTTCCGCCGCCCCGGAAATGAAAGCGTTGATTTCATTAAACGCTTGGTTGGTAAGCCGGGGGATAGGATCGCGGTTGTTGATAGTGTGCTGTTTATCAATGGGGTTGAGGTTGAACGCAAGTTGACGGCTCTTGACCCCGAAGACCCGGCAGGGCAAGACCCACGGGTGATGCCGTTTAAGGAAACGATGCCAAACGGGGTGGAATATATTGTGCTGGAACGCAGTTTGGACGCCGCCAATAGCGCCGCCGATAATATGCCTGAACAAATGGTACCAACAGGTCATTATTTCTTTATGGGTGATAATCGTGACCGATCTAATGATAGCCGTATAGATGTTGGGCCTGTTCCTGAACGAAATCTGATTGGCCGGGCAGAGTTTTTGTTCTTTTCGCATGATGGCACCGCTAGATTTTGGCAGGTATGGAAATGGCCTTTTGCCATTCGCTTTAGCCGGATCGGGATGGGTATAGACTAGCATGGGTAAAACCGGGCCAGCATTACCAGATCATCTTGTGGAAGCACGCAATCGGCTTCAGGAAAAGATTGGCTATCACTTTAATGATGACCAATGGCTTAACGAGGCGATGACTCACCCCAGCATCACCGCCAACCGCGCTAATAATCAGCGGCTAGAGTTTTTGGGTGACCGCGTCATCAACCTGATCATTGCTGATGCTATTTTTGAGGAAGTGACGAAAGCCCGCGAAGGTGTGTTGACCCGGCTTTATGCTGATTGTGTCGATAATTCCACCATGGCAGAACTGGCAAGAGGGATCGGACTTGGTGATGCGATGGAGGCACAGGATACGGCACTAACCGCATCAAATAAGGGGCTTGCCGATGCCCTTGAAGCCTTGCTTGGTGCGATCTGGCGCGATGGTGGGCTTGAGGCGGCTAAAAAGGTAACGCATCACATCTGGGGCAATAGATTGATCCATTTTGCCATGACAGAGAAAGATGCAAAAACACGTCTGCAAGAATATGCGTTAGCGCATCACGCGGTCTTGCCAGAATATGTTATCATTGAGCGCTCAGGGCCTGACCACGCCCCTGAATTAACAGTAGAAGTATCCCTAGCAGGCCAGTCTGTTAGCGCTCAAGGCAGCTCACGGCGTCATGCTGAACAGGCGGCGGCGCAGAAAATACTTGATGTGATGTCTGTTGAAACAAAGGTTAAGGCGAGTGACGAGACGAAAACCAGTAACCAGCAATCTCAAAGCAAGGATAAATCCTGATGACTAGAGCCGGGTTTGTATCCCTGATCGGTGCCCCTAATGCGGGCAAATCCACTTTAATGAACACCTTTGTTGGTCATAAGGTCAGCATTGTTACGCCTAAAGTTCAAACCACCCGCAGTTGTATTCGCGGTATTGCCATGCATGACGAGAGTCAGGTGATTTTTGTTGATACCCCCGGCATTTTTCAACCAAAACGGCGGCTGGATCGTGCCATGGTTAGCGCCGCGTGGCAGGGTGCTGGTGATAGTGATGTGATCATGTTAGTTCATGATTGTGCCCGTAGCCAGATTGACGATGATACCAAACGCATCCTTGCCAGTATTAAGGAAAAACAGATCAAAGCTGTGCTGGTGCTAAATAAAATTGATCTCACCACCCCAGAGCAAGTCATCAAGCGCACCAAGGAATTGTCTGATTTTTATGCTTTTGAAAAGGTGTTCATGGTATCAGCGGAAAAAGCCAGAGGCACAGAGGATATCTTGGCTTGGCTTGCTGAACAAATGCCAGAAGGGCCATATCTTTATGATCCGGATGATTTATCAGACTTGCCGCAACGATTACTGGCGGCGGAAATTCTGCGCGAAAAACTATTTCTGAACCTTCATGAAGAATTGCCTTACCAGTTGACCGTGGAAACTGAAAGTTGGGAAGAACGCAGCGATGACAGCGCTGAGGTGCGTTGTTCAATCTATGTCGCAAGAGAAGGCCATCGCGGCATTATCCTTGGGCAAGGGGGAAAGACGATTGGACGCATTGGCAAGGCCGCACGCCATGAGCTTGAGCATATGCTAGGTCGCCGCGTGCATCTGTTCACCCATGTTAAGTTTCGCCGCAACTGGATAGATGATCCCGCCCGATATCGGGATTGGGATTTGGATTTTAATGCCTGATCATGCCTGAATGGACGGATAACGCGATCATTATTTCCAGCCGCCCGTTTGGTGAGGACGCCGCCGTGGTGCAGGTTTTGACCGAGCATCATGGCCGCCACGCTGGATTAGTGCGTGGTGGGCAATCCCGAAAGATGCGGCCAGTTTTACAACCTGGGAATGAGGTCAGCATTGCGTGGCGGGCAAGGCTAGATGAGCATTTGGGCAATATGGGGGTCGAATTGCTAACGGCAAACGCGGCCCGTATTCTGGATGACCGCTTACGGCTATCGGCGTTGTCATCGCTATGTGCCTTGGTTCAAGGGGCGTTGGCAGAGCGTGAGCCAGCAGATACGGTTTATGATGCCAGCCTAGCCATGATTAACCTGCTCGCTTCTGATGTTGAGGCGGCGTTATGGCTGGCGGCCTATATCCGGTGGGAAATTGGTCTGTTGTCGGTGGCAGGGTTTGGTCTTGAACTAGACCGCTGTGTTGTTAGTGGCGATAACCAAGGGCTAGAATATGTTAGTCCCCGAAGTGGCGGTGCTGTAACCGCGACCGCGGCAGGGGATCATGCTCCGCGGCTTTTGGTTTTGCCGGGCTTTCTTGGTGGGGCAAGAAAATCACTTGAAGAAGATGTTATCAATGGTATTCGTATGACCGGGCATTTTATTGGTCGCCAGATTTTCGGCGTTCATCATCTGCCCATGGCAGAGGCACGCCAACGGTTAGAAGATTTGGTAATGACAGAGTTTGATTTAGAACATATTGATCAGGACGACACGCCGATCATGGGTAATCTGGCTGAGGACAAAAATAATGGCTGATAATGAATTGATCAAAACAGATTTCTCATCAGAATTAAGCCAGCGTTATTTGGCCTATGCGCTATCGACCATCACTTCACGATCATTGCCAGATGTGCGTGATGGCCTAAAGCCAGTTCATCGTCGGCTATTATTTGCCATGCGCCAGCTTAAACTTGATCCCGGTCTGGCATTTAAGAAATCAGCACGTGTGGTTGGTGATGTGATGGGTAAGTTCCATCCCCATGGTGACGCCGCGATTTATGATGCCATGGTGCGGTTGGCGCAAGAGTTCGCCATGCGCTATCGGTTGGTGGATGGGCAAGGCAATTTCGGTAATATAGATGGCGATAATGCCGCCGCCATGCGTTATACCGAGGCGCGATTAACCTTAGTGGCCCAGCTTTTACTAGATGGTATTGACGAAGACGCTGTTGATTTTCGCCAGACCTATGATGGTGAGGGCGAGGAGCCGGTGATACTGCCAGCCGCCTTTCCTAATTTGTTGGCAAATGGCGCCCAAGGCATTGCCGTGGGTATGGCAACATCTGTTCCGCCACATAATGTGCTTGAGCTGATTGAGGCATCTTTGCACCTGATCAAATATCCTAACGCCACCCATGCCAAGATGCTGGATTTCATTAAAGGGCCGGATTTTCCAACAGGAGGTGTTTTGATAGATGCCCCTGATCAACTGGCCGAAGCCTATGCCACAGGACGCGGATCGTTTCGTTTGCGGGCGGCATGGGAAGTGGAAACTGAACGCGGCGGCGGCTGGAAAATTATCGTTACCGCTATCCCGTATCAAGTGCAAAAAACGCGGCTGATTGAAAAAATGGCAGAATTGATGCAGGTAAAAAAACTGCCTTTCATCGCCGATATTCTGGACGAATCCGCAGAAGATATCCGGCTTGTGATTGAACCAAAATCACGCCGCATTGACCCCGGTATGGTGATGGAAAACCTGTTCCGGCTTACGGATTTGGAATATCGTGTGTCGCTAAACCTGAATGTGCTTGATGCCACGGGAACCCCTGGCGTGTTGTCTATTCGTGATGCTTTGCTGGCGTGGATTGATCATCAGTTGGAAGTGTTGCGGCGGCGTACCAATCATCGGCTTGGAAAAATCGCCTCCCGGCTTGAGGTGCTGGGCGGATATCTGATTGTTTTTCTTAATCTTGATGAGGTGATTGCTATTATCCGTGAGGAAGACCACCCTAAAGAAAAGCTGATGGAACGCTTTTCGCTTAGTGAAAATCAGGCAAATGCTATTCTTGATATGCGGCTTAGGTCATTGCGCAAGCTTGAAGAAATGGAATTGCGGCGCGAACAAGAAAGCCTTAGCGAAGAACAGGCGCAACTCACTGCCCTGATGAATAGCGAAGACGAACAGCGCGCCACGATTGCCAGCAACATCAAAACCATGAAGGCAAAGTTTGCGAAAACAGAACGGCGTTTGACTCGGATTGAGGCTTTGCCGCAACTAGAGAGTGACCCTGCGGATTTGCTGGTGGAAAAAGAGGCGATTACGGTTGTTTGCTCACAGAATGGCTGGATCAGAAGCATGAAAGGCAGATTGGATGAAAACGCCGATATTCGATTTAAAGAGGGTGATGGCCCGCAATTCGTGCTCCACGCCGATAGCACTGACCGTTTGATCATTGGGCTTGAAAATGGCCGCTTCTTTACGCTGGCGGCGGATCGTCTGCCGGGTGGGCGCGGTTTTGGTGAACCTTTGGCCCTGATGATGGATATACCAGCAGATCAACCGATTGTGGCAATTATGGTGGCTAAATCTGGCCCCGTGTTATTGGCGTCATCTTCTGGGCATGGATTTGTAACAGATATGATGCAATTGGTCGCGCAAACAAAAACAGGTCGGCAAGTGATGAGCATCATGGATAAGGCGCGAATGATCGCCGCTAAACCGCTAGATGGTGATCTGGTGGCCTTGGTGGGAAGTAACCGGAAAATGCTCATTATCCGCGGTGATGAGATTCCCGTCATGGCTAAAGGGAGAGGTGTGATCCTTCAGCGTCATAAGGATGCTTGGCTAGCGGATGTGACAAGTTTTGTTAGCGAAGATGGGTTGAGCTGGACACAATCTGGCGGCCGCACACGAACAGAAAAGGATGTTATGCCTTGGATGGGTAAGCGCGGCGGAGCCGGTAAAATGGTACCTGTGGGCTTTCCGAAACCACCACGCTTTACCTGATCTGTTTATTCGGCTGAAGTGCCAGCAGGGTTTAATAGCGTCCAGTTGCCATGGAGAAACACTTCCGCCTGTTTGAATTGGGCCTTGTAGTTCATCTTGTTGCAGTCGCGGATGTAATAGCCAAGATAGACATAAGGCAAACTCAACTGATGCGCGATAGCGGCGCAATCAAGGATCATAAAACGTCCGGGTGAAACCGCAGATTTCTCAGGGTCAAAAAAACTATAAACGAGGGATACCCCATCTTTTTGCAAGTCAACAAGAATGACCCCGAACAGGTCTTCCCCCTCACGGTATTCAACCAGAACAGTATCAATCGGGCTGCTTTCTACCATGGTGGTATAGCTATCTAAATCCATATCCGCCATCTGACCATTACCATGACGGCTATGCAAATATCTTTGAAACAAAGCGTAATGTTCGTGTGTGGCCTGATTAGGCTGAATATGTCGGGTAATATGGCTATTTTTTTTGAGGATGCGTTTATCGCTCCGGCTCGGTATCAGATGACCATCCATGGTATTTCCGGATGGGATGCGAAGAGGTTGGCAAGCCTGACAATGTGAGCAAATCGGCCGATATACCCAGTTCTCCACGCGCCGGAAGCCTGCGCTGGCAAGATCATCATGACATTCTGGCCGGGATGAGATATCTGATGCCAATCTCTGTTCCACCATGCCCCGGATATAGGAACATGGGGCCGGGCGCGTTACTCGCATCACAAGTGGGTTGCTGAAAGCAATATTATTCCGGTTATCCAAGCCTTCTCGCCCCTATCCTGACACGCTAACTATTTTGACATTTCCGATAGCACCGTTACCGAAAATCCCTTTTCTTTAATAGCTTTAATAATCTCATCCAGATGATCCCCACCACGGGTTTCGATGACCGCATCAATTTTGGCTAGTTTTGGCGGGACATCTTGAAACATCCTCTGGTGGAAAATCTCAATGATATTGGCTTTGCAACTGCTGATCGCATCTGTAATCCCGGCCAACATTCCTGGTTCATCCGTGATATCAATGCGCAGTCTGGCAATACGGCCATCGCGTGCCATGTTGCGGGTCAGCACCGCCGATAACAGGCGCGGATCAATATTGCCGCCACAGATAACAACGCCGCATTTATGCCCCTTAAAGACCTCAGGATGCTGTAACAACGCGGCAACGCCTGCGGCCCCTGCGCCTTCCGATACCAGACGCTGTTGTTCAACAAGCAGGCCAATAGCTTGCTCAATCATGACCTCATTCACCAGCAAGATGTCATCAACCAGATCACGCACCACTGGCATGGTTAAATCACCGGGTTTTTTCACGGCAATGCCCTCAGCCAGCGTTTCGCCGCCGCCGCGAATATTTGCACCAGCGACCATATCGGTCATGGTCGGCCATAATTCAGCCTCAACACCAATAATGCGAATATCCGGATTAATGGATTTAGCGATAATCGCGATGCCGGAAATAAGCCCGCCGCCACCGATTGGGACTACCAAGGTGTCAAGATCAGGTGTGTCTTCAAGCATTTCAATCCCGACAGACCCCTGACCTGTCATCACCAGCTCATCATTATAAGGGTGAATAAGCGTCATGCCGCGTTCAGCGATAACCGATTGCACCACACCTTCACATTCATTGAGATTGCGGCCTTCTAAAATCACTTCGGCTCCCCAAGCGCGCGTTCGGTTGATCTTTGCAAAAGGCGTTTGTGATGGCATCACGATAACCGCCGGAATACCCATTTTGTGAGCATGGTAAGCCACCGCTTGCGCGTGATTTCCAGCAGACATGGTAATAACACCGCGCTTGGCTTCATCCGCGCTAAGCGCGCTGATCCGGGTAAAGGCTCCACGCGGCTTAAAGGATGAGGTGATTTGCTGGTTTTCCAATTTCAGCCAAGTGTCGGCTCCGGTTAGGCTACTAATCGCCGGGGAAAACACATTTGGGGTTCGGATCACGGCATTTGCCATATCTTGATGAGCTTGGCGGATCGCCTCTGGTGTAACCGTCATGTTTTACATCTTCTTTGTAGTTGTTAGTTGATAATTTATGGTCTGTTTAGCCATTCGGCAACATCACAGGCAAAATAAGTCAATATGCCTGTGCATCCAGCACGCTTAAAGGCCAGCAACATTTCTATGACGAGCGCTTTTTGTTTTGGTTCAGGTAGCGTTTTCATCAGGCTGTTGATCATCTGATATTCACCGCTGACCTGATACGCAAAGACGGGAATATTAAACGCATCGGTAGCACGGCGAATAATATCCAGATACGGCATCCCCGGCTTAATCATGATAAAATCGGCACCTTCACGAATATCAAGGGCGATCTCACGCATCGCCTCATCGCTATTGGCGGGGTTCATCTGGTAGCTGGATTTGTCATCAAGCTCTGACAGGGCATTTGCGCTAACCGCATTTCGAAAAGGCGCATAGAGGGTTGAGGCATATTTCGCGGCATAGGACATGATCATCACATCACGATAGCCCCCGGCATCCAACGCGGCGCGAATGGCCCCGACACGGCCATCCATCATATCTGATGGGGCAACAATATCGGCGCCTGCGGCGGCATAATTAAGGGCCTGTGCCTTTAATACTTCAAGCGTGGCGTCGTTATCCACCTCGCCATCTCGGATCAGCCCATCATGACCATGGGTGGTAAAGGGATCAAGGGCTATATCCACCACTACCCCCATGTCAGGGGCGGCGGTTTTGATCACCGCGATGGCCCGGCAAACCAGATTATCTGCGGCAAGGGCGTTATTGCCGTCTGCATCTTTAAGGGCTGTATCAATACGCGGAAAAATGGCCATGGCTGGAATACCAAGTGCCAAGGCTGTTTTTGCCTGTTCTGCAAGTTGGTCAAGACTATAACGTCTAACCCCGTCCAGACCTTCAATGGCTTCGGCTAGATTGTTGCCTTCGGTCACGAAAACAGGCCAGATAAAATCCGCGGCGGTAAGATGATGTTCTTGTGTCATCTGGCGGCCAAAAGGTTTCATCCGTGCGCGGCGCAAACGGGTGACAGGAAAATTGGGCATAAGATCATGTGTTCTGGTCATAGCTTATATAACCACACCCCCGGCAGGGTGCAAATTGTAATCACCATTCTTATGATTCAGATTGCCGCATCGGTAGGATGATTTTTCGTGACCAAGTCTTCTCAATTCTTAGCATATCGCGTATAGATCAGACATGATCATGGATAAAGAAAACTTGCTGATAACGGTTGAGAACGGTACCGCCTGCATCACCCTTGACAGGCCAAAGGCCCTGCACGCTTTGACTACGTCTATGTGTCATGGAATTTATGATGCCCTTTCGCAATGGTGGCATGATGATGATATCCATCTGGTTTTGCTGACAGCATCGCCGGGCCGCGCTTTTTGCGCTGGCGGTGACATTCGCGAAGCTCTTATGATGATGCAGGCTTTAGAGGCTGGTGATAAATCCCAACCTGATTATTTTGCCGGTGAATATGGCATGGATATGCTGATATCGGCTTATCCCAAGCCGATCATTACCATTGCTGATGGCCTGACCATGGGGGGCGGTGCGGGGTTGTTGTTCAACGCGTCGCACGCTTTGGTGACGGAAAATATTGATTTTACCATGCCGGAAACAGGCATTGGGCTTTTTCCTGATGTGGCGGCATCGCTATTTTTACGGCGGGCGACAGGGTTACTTGGTCTTTATATCGGCTTAACGGGAACGCGAATCGGTCATGCAGATATGCTGGCGTCGGGGCTTTTGCCGGGGTTTATCGCCAGCACAGATATGGGCGCGGTTATGGCAGCGTTAAAGGCGGAGGCAGATAGCGGTGATATTAACGCGGTCATCGAACGCTTTCTTTGTCATGATGCGGAGGGGGCTGTGATTATGCCGCATATTGACTGGATTAATGATACGCTTTCGCATCATCGGCTTGAGGATATTCGCAACGCGGCGGCGGCATCTGATCATCCCCTTGCCCCAAAACTCTATGAGGCGTTAACAACACGCTGTCCGTTATCGCTCAAACTGACACAAAGACTTCTGACAGGATCGCCATCTGATAGCTATATTTCTGCCTTATTGCTGGATTATGCCTTAGCGATGCGTATGATGGCATATCCGGATTTTAGCGAGGGCGTTCGGGCGGCGGTGATTGATAAGGATCAAAACCCGACTTGGTCACACCAAAAGCTTGAGGAGGTAGACGACACCATGCTTGATGATCTATTTTCGCCAGACAATAGACCTCAGTTTCCGATACCGCCTTTGGTCCTCGCATCATTGCAACACGCGCCAACCTGATAAGGAACGTCATTATGCGCTTAAGCCAATATTTTTTACCGACCCTGCGTGAGACTCCGAAAGAGGCTCAGATTGTATCGCATCGGCTGATGCTTCGGGCAGGGATGATACAGCAATCCAGCGCCGGGATTTATAGCTGGCTTCCTCTGGGGCTAAAAGTCATGCGCAAGATCGAACAGATCGTCAGAGAAGAACAGAACCGTGCAGGCGCGGTGGAATTGCTGATGCCGACTATTCAGCCAGCAGAGTTATGGCAGGAATCTGGTCGTTATGATGATTATGGTCTGGAAATGTTACGCATAAAAGATCGCCATGACCGCGATATGCTGTTTGGCCCCACTAATGAGGAACAGATCACAGATATTTTTCGCACTCATGTGAAAAGCTATCGGGCGTTGCCGCTTAATCTCTATCATATCCAGTGGAAGTTCCGTGATGAGGTGCGGCCTCGTTTTGGGATTATGCGTGGACGAGAGTTTTTGATGAAAGATGCCTATTCTTTTGCTCTTAACGCAGAGGCGGCGCGCACAGAATATAACAAGATGTTTGTCTCATATTTGCTCACTTTTAAGCGCCTTGGCCTAACCGCTATTCCCATGGAAGCGGATACTGGCCCCATTGGCGGTGATATGAGCCATGAGTTCGTTATTCTGGCAGATACTGGTGAAAGTGAGGTGTTCTGTCATAAAGACTGGTTGAATTATAGCCTTGATGCTGGTGAAGTGGATTATCAAGCTGACCTCCAACCGATTGTGGATCGCTTCACCTCGCTCTATGCCGTCACCGATGAAAAGCATGATGCCAGCACCTGTCCTGTTAAGGCCGATGATCTGGTAACGACACGCGGCATTGAAGTGGGGCATATCTTTTATTTTGGCGATAAATACTCTGCGCCAATGGGGGCTATGGTTACTGATGATAAAGGCAAATCATCTGCGGTTCACATGGGGTCTTATGGTATTGGTGTCTCGCGTCTGGTTGGTGGAATTATTGAAGCCAGCCACGATGATAAGGGGATTATCTGGCCGGAATCGGTTGCCCCGTTTGATGTTGCGGTTGTCAATTTGAAACCAGGTCATGACGAATGTGATGCCGCGGTTGAGGATTTATATAATCGCCTTCAGAACAGCGGCTTTGATGTTTTGATGGATGACAGCGCGGATAGCGCAGGCGCAAAGCTCAACACCATGGATTTGATCGGTATCCCGCGCCAGATTATCATTGGCCCAAGAAGCATGGCTAATGGCGAGGTAGAGTTCAAAATTCGCAAAACAGGCGCCAGCCAGACTCTGTCACCTGATGCCGCCTTTAACGCTATCATGGAAACACGCTAGATGGGCGGAGTATTTAGCCATTTTGAGAGAATGCTCGCCTTGCGGTATATGCGCTCTAGGCGATCCGAAGGCTTTATTTCGGTCATTGCATGGTTCTCACTGTTGGGGATCAGCCTTGGTGTGGCAACGCTGATTATCGTCATGTCGGTGATGAACGGGTTTCGTGATGAGCTGGTAGGCCGCATCCTTGGGCTAAACGGTCATCTTGTGATTTACAGCAATAGCCAGCAAGGGGTTGAACAATATGACACCCTAGCAGGGCGTATCGCTGGCATTCCGGGCATCATGGCAGTAACGCCGCAAATTGAAGGTCAGGTGATGGCATCCGCCAATAGCTATGCCTCCGGCGCGGTTGTTCGCGGTGTGCGCTGGGAAGATTTGGCGGCGCGGCAACCGTTATGGGATGCGCTGGATGAGGCCAGTATCGAGGGCATAAAAAAAGGCCAGTCTATTTTGATAGGTCATGAACTGGCACGAGTTCTTGCGGTAAAATCAGGCGATAGCCTATCTCTCTTATCACCTCGCGGCAAAACCACCCCATTTGGCACTATTCCGGAACGCCGATCCTTTCGTATCGCCGGAATCTTTGATGTTGGGATGCACGAATATGACAAGGCCTTTATTTTTATGCCCCTTGATGATGCGCAATCCTTTTTTGACATGGATAATCGGGTCACGGCACTTGAGGTTTATGCCCGTGATGTGAATGATACTGATATTATTCGCCAGAATATTGATCAGACCACTGGCGATGGGTTGCGGGTCTTTGATTGGCGGCAACGCAATAAAGGGTTTCTCAATGCGCTTAATGTGGAACGCAATGTGATGTTTATTATCTTGTCGCTGATTATTCTGGTCGCGGCCTTTAACATTATTTCATCTATGATCATGCTGGTGCGATCAAAAAATAACGATATCGCAGTGTTGCGAGCCATGGGCGCAACCAAGGGATCAATCATGCGTGTGTTCATGATGACAGGGTCCAGTATTGGCCTTATTGGAACGGTGGTCGGCACTTTATTAGGGCTAACGTTTTGTTGGAATATCGACACCATCAAAAATGCACTAGAAAGCTTGACGGGGACAGAATTATTCGCGGCTGAGATTTATTTTCTTTCTACCTTGCCAGCGAAAGTTGACCCGCATGAGGTGATCAATGTGATTATTATGGCGATTGTGTTGTCATTTCTATCGTCGGTTTATCCGGCGTGGCGGGCTTCGCGTATTGCCCCGGCTGAGGCATTGCGATATGGCTGATCAGACCACACCATCTGGAAACGCTGGCTCAGTGCTTATCCTTAACGGCGTCTCAAAGTCGTTTCTTCAGGGTGACCGCAAGGTCAATGTGCTGAATGATGTCTCGCTATCCTTGCAAAAAGGAGAGCTGGTCGCGCTGGTCGGGCCAAGCGGATCAGGGAAAACCACTTTACTGAATATCGCAGGATTACTGGAACGACCTGATACAGGTCAGGTCACGATAAATGGCAAGGCAACGCATCGGCTGAATGACCGCGAAACCTCCGCTTTGCGGCGAAAATCTTTGGGGTTTGTCTTTCAGTTTCATAGGCTGTTACCAGAGTTTTCGGCGGCAGAGAATATCGTGATTCCCCAGATTATGAACCGATTGTCACGATCAATAGCCGAAGAACGCGCTGATCAATTGCTAGAGATGATCGGACTTGCCGATAGGCGTGGGCATCGTCCGGGGCAACTGTCTGGTGGGGAGCAACAGCGCGTTGCTATCGCAAGGGCAGTGGCAAATATCCCCTCAGTGTTATTAGCGGATGAGCCTACGGGCAATCTTGATCCGGAAACCGCAGCAGATGTGTTTCAGCATCTGGTAGCAATTTTGAGGTCAACCGATACCGCGGCGCTGATGGTGACGCATAACATGGAGCTAGCAAAATACATGGATCGGGTGTTGACGATTCGCAATGGTGAGTTGGTGGAATAAACCCTTTGCATGAACCATCATGCTGGCGGTTTCATAAGGATAACCTTATAACGCTTGTCAGGATTATCACCCATGAGTGATAGTGTTGCTATGTCCATGCCCACATCATCTCCTTTTGTTCATCTTCGCGCCCATTCCTCATACTCTTTGGCTGAGGGGATGTTGCCAGTAAAAGCGCTAGTCGCTCAAGTGGCAGCGATGGATCAACCCGCACTTGCCTTGACTGACAGTTTTAACAGTTATGGTGCGCTGGAGTTCTCGCAGGAGGCTATCAGCAAAGGGATGCAACCGATCATCGGCGCCCAAGTCACTTTGCGTGATAAGGCAAGTGATAATCCTGATGGTGAGATTGTCTTGCTTGTTCAAAACGAAAAAGGCTGGATTAACCTTTCTTTTATGATGTCGAAGGCTCTGCTGGCAGGGGATCATGAACCTGCTATTGATATGGATGATTTGCGGCAACATAGCGCTGGGCTTATAGCGTTATCTGGTGGGGCTAGGCGCGGTTTTGTGGCGGGGCCTTTGGCCGAAAATCAGGGTGATTTGGCATCGCGCCGCTTGTCTGATCTGGCGGCAATATTCCCTGATAGGCTTTATGTTGAACTTCAACGACATGGAACTGAACGCGAGGCCATGATTGAGCCGAAGTTGCTGGAATTAGCTTATGCGCGGAACTTGCCGCTTGTTGCCACTAATGACTGTTATTTCGGCAAGCGATCAGATGCCCCTGCCCATGATGTGTTGCTGTGTATATCAGAAGGCAAAACCATCTATCATGAGGATCGCCGACAAGAAACAGAACATCATTATCTGAAATCAGGGGCAGAAATGATGACCTTGTTTGCGGATTTACCCGAAGCGTTCTCCAATACCTCTGTGATTGCTCGCCGTTGTGCATTTGCCGTCAGGAAACGCAAACCCCTATTGCCGCCTTTCGCCACACCAGATGGCAGTGATGAAGAAAGTTGGCTTAAAAAACTGGCGCAACAGGGACTAGAAGATCGGCTAAAAACACTGGCAACCAGCAAAGGTTACGAAAATCAGAACACGGATCAGATGCGAACAGATTATCAACAGCGTCTTGATCTGGAGTTGGGTATCATTACTCAGATGGGTTTCGCCGGGTATTTCTTGATTGTGGCCGATTTCATTAATTGGGCAAAACAGCAAGGCATCCCCGTTGGCCCCGGACGCGGATCAGGTGCGGGATCACTTGCTGGATATGCTCTTGGTATTACGGACCTTGATCCTATTCGTTGGGGGCTTTTGTTTGAAAGATTCCTTAACCCTGAACGCATATCCATGCCTGATTTTGATATTGATTTCTGTCAGGATCGCCGCGAAGAAGTGATCGCCTATGTTCAACAGAAATACGGCACAGATCGGGTGGCACAGATCATTACTTTTGGAAGTTTGCAGGCACGCGCCGCGTTGCGTGACGCTGGCCGGGTCATGGGGATGCCATATAGTCAGGTTGACCGCATCGCTAAATTAGTCCCAAGCAATCCGGCAAAGCCTGTGAAATTGGCAGAAGCTCTCAAAAGCGAAAAAGACTTAAAAGAGGCGGTTGCCGCCGATGAACAAGTCACTGAGCTGATGAAAGTATCTATCCAAATCGAAGGTTTGTTGAGGCATTCTTCCACCCATGCGGCAGGCTTGGTGATCGGGGATCGGCCTCTTGCTGAACTGGTTCCTCTGACACAAGACCCGCGTTCAGAATTACCTGTCACCCAATTCAATATGAAATCGGTAGAAGACGCAGGTTTGGTGAAGTTTGACTTTTTAGGTCTGAAAACCCTAACCGTGCTGCAAGTTGCCCTAGATTTGATTAAACGCAAAGGCGTTACGCTAAGTCTGGATGATATTCCGCTTGAAGACGAAGCCACTTTCGCGATGTTAGGTGAGGGTGATACCGTTGGTCTCTTTCAGTTAGAATCTAGCGGAATGCGTGAGGTGCTAAAAGGGCTAAAGCCTGACCGTTTCGAAGATATCATTGCCGTTGTTGCGCTTTACCGCCCCGGCCCGATGGAGAATATCCCGAAATATATCGCCCGTAAGCATGGCCGCGAGGAGGTGAGCTATATGCACCCTCTGCTTGAACCTGTGCTGGATGAAACTTACGGCATCATGATCTATCAGGAACAAGTTCAAAGGGCGGCGCAGGTTTTATCTGGATATAGCCTTGGTAAGGCGGATATCTTGCGCCGGGCGATGGGTAAGAAAATCGAATCTGAAATGGCCGCCCAGCGTGATGAGTTTGTTGCTGGTGGCGTCGCCGCCAATAACATTGATGAAAAGCTGTCAGGTCAGATTTTTGATCAGATTAGCGCCTTTGCCGGATATGGTTTCAACAAATCACACGCCGCCGCTTATGCCTTGATTGCTTGGCAGACTTCGTGGCTGAAACGGCATCATACCGCTGAGTTTCTCGCCGCCCTCATGACGCTGGATATGGGGAACACCGATAAACTCGCAATCTTTCGACAAGATTGCCATCATTACAACATTTCCATGTTGCCGCCTTCGGTTAATCACTCGGAGGCGAATTTCACGGTGGAAAAAACGGATAAAGGTGACGCGCTTCGCTATGGGCTTGGGGCCATCCGCAATGTTGGCTATGAGGTAATGAAGGCTATCGTTATGGAACGCGAGCGTGGCGGAACCTTTACCACATTAGAGGATTTTGCCAGTCGCGGCGGCGGCAATCTCAATCGGCGTATGCTGGAGAATCTGATCAAGGCGGGGGCATTGGATGATTTTGGATATCCGCGAGCGACTTTGTTTGAAGCTATTGAGCGTATTCTGTCCCATGCCCAGATAGCAAAACGTGAGGCAGAAACCTCACAAGATAATCTTTTTAACGCCGTCGAAGGCGTGAATCTGGATATCCACCTAAAAAAACAACCAGAATGGGATTCCAAAGATAAACTAAACTTTGAAATGGAGGCTTTGGGCCTTTATCTCAGCGCGCATCCTCTCGATGATTATAAGGATCAATTGGCCTCTCTCAATATTACGCTTGCCAGCCAAATAAACGAAAAACTGGCCCATGGCAGTGAGGCCACGACACTTCATTTTGCAGGTATGGTATCGTCGCGCCAGATCAGAACTTCACAAAGCAATAACCGCTACGCGTTTGTTCAGGTAACCGACCCAACAGGCATGATTGAGTTCACGCTATTTAGCGATATTTTATCCGCCTCTGAAGCGCATTTGATCGAAAATACCCCCATTTATATTAAGGCTGATGCCCGCCGTGAAGATGATCGTATCAAATTGCTAGCAAAAGAAGTCCTGCCACTGGATACGGCTATTGAAAGCAAAACTCTGGCGATGGTTGTTCATGTCATGGAACCATCAGCGCTAGAAGGCATCGCCAGTGGGGTGAAGCGTGATGGTGAAGGGCGACAAAAATTGTTATTGAAAATGCACGTTCAAACGCATGAGGTCGTGATTAAACTGCCCGGCAATTATAAGCTAAGCCAAGGGTGTCGCCAGCATATCAAGTCACTGGATGGCGTTGGGTCGATCACCAGCGTTTTCCTGTAAAAAGATCAAAATTCACAACATTCAAGCGATATGCGCGGATGTCATGATGGATATGTTGTTGGAATGGCCAAAAAGCATACAAAACTGCTTGCAAAAATCTCTCTGCTAGTCTAGGTAATGCCAACCGGCGTTGTGCCGGAATTCACACATGAAGTAGGTGATATCAGGCGAGAAAGCCGGATATGACCCTCTGGTGGGCTAACGCCCTTACACTTCATGGAGGCTAACCGGAGAAGGAGCATCCTATGTCTATGCCAAGTTTTACTATGCGCCAATTGCTTGAAGCAGGCGTTCATTTCGGTCACCACACCCGCCGTTGGAACCCTAAGATGAAGCCGTTCATCTTTGGTGATCGTAACAATATTCATATTCTTAACCTGCAACAGACCGTGCCAATGCTTTACCAAGCGCTTGAGGCGGTGAGTCAGGTTGCCGCTAATGGGGGCCGCATTCTTTTTGTCGGCACTAAGTCTTCTGCGGCAGAGGTTGTGGCAGAAGCCGCGCGTTCTTGTGGTCAGTATTTTGTTAATCACCGCTGGCTTGGCGGGATGTTGACCAACTGGTCAACGGTATCCCAATCTATTCGCCGTCTGCGTGAGATGGAAGAGCGCCTTGATAGCGAAGAAGCCAATTCACTTACCAAAAAAGAGAAGCTTCAACTCACTCGTGAGCGCGACAAGCTTGAAAAAACTCTTGGCGGTATTAAGGAAATGGGCGGTTTGCCAGATCTGATTTTCGTTATTGATACCAACAAAGAAGATATCGCGGTAAAAGAGGCCAATGTCCTCAAAATTCCAGTGGTAGCGGTGGTTGATAGTAACGCTGACCCGGATGGGGTGGATTATGTTATTCCGGGCAATGATGATGCCTTGCGCGCTATTAGTCTCTATTGTGATCTGGTGGCTGGTTCGGTTATTGAAGGGCTGAAAAAGGAAATCATCCGTGATGGCGGTGATATGGGCGAAGATATTGCCCCTGTTGAAGATGTCATTGCTACTGAAGCTCCTGCTGCACCTGAAGCTACCCCTGAAGTTGAAGCTGCACCTGCGGTAGATGCCCCAGTAGAAGCTCCAGTTGAAACTTCGGCAGAAACTCCAGCGGAAACTCCGGCAGACGAAGCTAAAGCGTAACGCAAGGGCTGTTGCTTCGGATGTCATTTCAGATATCCGTGTCATATTTTGGCACGGATTATCACCAAGCAACCCGATATCAAATCAACATGATGTTAAGGACAGAATGATGGCAATTACTTCAGAAATGGTTAAAGAGCTTCGCACCTCAACTGGTGCAGGGATGATGGATTGTAAGAAAGCTCTCGATGAAACTGGCGGCGATATTGATGCCGCTATTGATTGGTTGCGCAAGAAAGGTCTTGCCGCCGCCGCTAAGAAATCCAGCCGTGTCGCCAGCGAAGGTCTGGTTGCGGTGAAAACAGATGGCACCATAGGGGCTGTGGTTGAGGTCAACTCAGAAACAGATTTCGTTTCACGGAATGAGGAGTTTCAAGATTTTGCCAGAACATTGGCATCTCTCGGCACAAACGCTGGTGATGTTGATGCGCTGATGGCAACACCTTATCCTGGCTCTGATCATTCCGTTGCCGATGAGCTAACAGCAAAAATTGCCCGTATTGGTGAGAATATGTCTGTGCGCCGGGTTGCTAAACTAGAGGTTGATCAAGGTACGGTAGTATCTTATGTCCATAACGCCATCACTGATGGTATGGGTAAGATTGGCGTTTTGGTAGCGCTATCGTCATCTGCTGGTGAAGATGTTCTGCAAGGGCTTGGTAAGCAAATTGCGATGCATATCGCCGCCACCGCCCCTGCAAGCCTTAGCGAAGATGACCTTGATCCCGAATATGTCGCGCGTGAACGGCAGGTCTTGGTTGATCAGGCGGTGCAGTCTGGCAAGACACCTGAAATTGCTGAAAAGATGGTTGAAGGCCGCATGAAGAAATTCATGAAAGAAGTGGTCTTGTTAGAACAGGTTTTTGTCATGGATGGGGAAACGGTTGTTAGCCAAGTGATTGAAAACGCGGCTAAAGAAGCTGGTACAGCTATCACTTTGACAAATTTTGTTCGGTTCAAATTAGGTGATGGTATCGAAAAGGAAGAAAAAGACTTCGCCGCCGAAGTCGCTGAACAGCTTGGGCGTTGATTTCTCCCTAGCCATCACAGGGTGAAATGCGTTAATCTTTGGCATCAGCGTAAATATGTTGCGCTGGTGCTTTTTAAGGTGCGACTTTATCTTTGTGCCTCACAAGTAAGGGCGCCTTATAAGTAAAGGGTGCCTCACAAGTAAAGGGGAAAATAATGACTGGAAATCTTGCTGTTCATAATTATCAGCGTGTTTTGTTAAAGATTTCTGGAGAGTCGCTGATGGGTGATCAAAGCTACGGCATTGATCCAAAAATGGTTTCCCGCACCGCAGAAGAAATTAAAGCTGTTCGCGAACAGGGGATTGAAATCTGCCTTGTCATTGGCGGCGGTAATATTTTCCGTGGTATTTCGGGCGCGGCATCTGGGATGGAACGCGCCACTGGCGATTATATGGGGATGCTGGCCACTGTCATGAACGCGCTGGCGATGCAAAACGCCCTTGAAGATATTGGTGTGAACACACGTGTGCTATCCGCGCTTCCTATCAGCGCGGTTTGTGAGCCTTATATTCGTCGCCGCGCCAAACGCCACATTGAAAAAGGACGTGTGGTTATTTTTGCCGCCGGAACAGGCAACCCATTTTTTACCACCGATACCGCCGCCGCGTTGCGCGCCACGGAAATGAATTGCGATTTGATTCTCAAAGGAACTCGCGTGGATGGCGTCTATTCGGCAGACCCAGAAAAAGATCCGAATGCCATACATCATCCACAATTAACCTATATGGATGTGTTGTCGCGTGATCTTGGAGTGATGGATGCCTCAGCCATTTCGTTGGCACGGGAAAATGAAATCCCAATGATTGTCTTTTCCATTGAGAAACAAGGCAGTTTTGGGCGCGTCTTGCGGCATGAAGACAAATTTACGCTGATTACAGATGAATAAGGAGACAAATGGATGAGCTTAGATCTGGATGATACAAAAAAACGTATGCAGGGCGCCATTGCTTCATTGGAAACAGAGTTTCAAGGATTGAGAACAGGTCGGGCTTCTGCCGGAATGCTTGAGCCAATTACAGTCGATGCCTATGGCGCGCGGATGCCGATTAATCAAGTTGGCAATATTTCAGTTCCCGAAGCACGCTTGCTGACGGTTCAGGTATGGGATCAGTCTATGACCCCTGCGGTTGAAAAGGCCATTAGGGAATCTGATTTGGGGCTTAACCCGCAATCAGAAGGAAGCCTCATTCGGATACCAGTTCCGGATTTATCATCAGAACGGCGAGAAGAATTAGCCAAGGTTGCCGGGAAATATGCCGAAGCGGCAAGGGTTTCCATCCGCAATGTGCGCCGCGATGCTATTGAGCAAGTTCGCAAAGGCGAAAAGGATGGGGATTATGGCGAGGATGAACGCCATGGCCTAGAGGCAAAAATACAAAAACTGACCGATGAGAAAGTCAGCAAAGTAGATGAATTGCTGGCGAATAAAGAAAAAGATATCAAGACTGTATAATTGAGATAGTAATGCAATCCAACGTTCCTCATCATCTGGCTATCATCATGGATGGAAATCGGCGCTGGGCCAGTGATCGTGGTCTCCCAGCGAAGGCAGGCCATATGCAGGGGGCAATGGGTGTTGAGGGCATTACAGAACACGCCCATAACTGCGGTATTTCTTGGTTGACCCTATTTGCCTTTTCTACGGAAAATTGGAAGCGACCAGAAAGAGAAGTCACGGATATCTTTAGTGTATTCCGTTATTTTCTCGACCGAAAGGGACAAGCGCTTATTGATAAGAATGTTAGGTTGCGTGTGATTGGTGATATTACGCGCTTTCCAAGCCGAATTCAGCGTTCTGTTAATGATTTAGTCCATCGGTCAAAAGAAAATACAGGCATTAATTTGACCGTGGCGCTTAATTATGGCGGCATGGCCGATATGGTAAAAGCAACACGCCACATCACCGCCCAAGTTCAAGCCGGGGAATTGACCCATGCCGATATTACCGATGATCTCTTAAAAGCTAACCTTGAAACCGCATCACTTCCACCAGTGGATCTTTTGGTCAGAACCAGCAATGAGAGGCGCATTTCCAACTTCATACTTTGGGAATTAGCCTATGCTGAGATGAGTTTTGTTGAACCGTTCTGGCCAGATTTCACGCCAGCAGAATTAGATAAAGTGCTGCTAGATTATAGCGACAGAGAGAGGCGTTTTGGCGGCGATGTCATCATGAGTGATACTAAGACAGGATCAACAGGATAGTATCAGGATGACAGCAGAGTGTTTTAGATAATGGCAATAATGGCATTTTATCAGAAAGAAACCTTTAGCCGCCTCATCACCGCTATTATTCTGCTCCCCCTTCTGTGGGTGCTGATCATGGGCGGCATTCCCGCTATGATTTTGGCCTTGGGGTTTGTTCTTTTTATGTCGGGGGAATTGCTAATATCGGTCACAAATGGCCGCATCAATGGGCGTTTCCTATGCGCCTTGATTGCTACCGGATTACCGGCACTTATTGCCTTTCTTGGTATTGAGTTGGGGTGGCAAAGCTCTGCCCTTGCTATGATGCAAACCCTTGCTTGGTCTGCTCTCGTGATAGGTGGAATTTTTGTATTTCGTCATATTTCTGGCATCATAATGCTGCTTGGCCTCTCGCTTTTGGGTTGGTCACTGGTTCAGTTGTTGTCACTTGCGGATGGCGGCATTTGGCTGGCGCTATGTCTAGTGACGGTGGCGGTGGTGGATACGATGGGATATCTTGCCGGGCGCAAATTCGGCGGGCCAAAATTATGTCCGGCGATCAGTCCGGCAAAAACATGGAGCGGTGCTATTGCGGGGATCATATTTAGCCCTCTGCCACTTTTAGCTTATCACCTTTGGTATGATAAGCCCTTGCTTCCTGTGTGGTTTGCTCTTGGCATTGGGGCGATATCCATTCTTGGGGATTTAATGGAATCGTGGTTTAAGCGTTGCCATCATATCAAAGATATTGGCCATATTTTACCGGGCCATGGCGGGCTTCTTGATCGTTTTGATGGCTCTGTTTTGGCTGTTCCTTTGCTTTATGCCCTATTGGTGATGGGGTGGATGATATGAACGGGGAGCATAAGAAAACGCTTGCGATATTGGGGGCCACAGGCTCAATCGGGCGTTCGGTGTTAGATATTGTTGGGCGTTATGATGATCAGTTTTCGATCACGGTTCTCGCCGCCCATCATAATGCGGAGATGTTGGCAGAATTGGCCTTGCGTCATCGCCCACGTCATGTGGTTTTAATCGACCCAGACGCGTTCGGATTGTTACAATCACGCCTATCAGAAACTGATATCATCATCCATCAGGGAGTTGAGGGATTATTAGCTTGTCTTGATGAAGATGTTGATCTGACGATAAATGGGATTAGTGGTGTTGCCGGGCTTTTACCTAGCCTGCGGGTGCTTGAGAATGGCGGCACTCTTGCCATTGCAAATAAGGAATCGCTAGTGGCGGCTGGCGCGCTTCTAAAAGAGACTTGTCGTCGTCATAACGGCGTTATTCTGCCCACCGATTCTGAACATAACGCTATTTTTCAGGTATGGTCTGATCGTCATGTTAAGGCCATAAGAAGCATCATTCTGACGGCATCCGGTGGGCCGTTTCTTAATACCCCGATAAGCGAGTTTCCCCAGATTACGGCGGCGCAGGCGTTGCGTCATCCCCGATGGTCAATGGGCCCCAAAATTAGCGTTGATTCCGCCACGATGATGAACAAAGGCCTTGAGATTATTGAGGCTTGTGTCCTTTTTGATTTGCCCGAAGATAAGGTTGAGGTAAAGGTTCATCCGCAATCTGTTGTTCATGGCATGATCAGTTATGATGATGGCAGCATGGTGGCACAACTTGGCCCGGCAGATATGCGGGTGCCATTGTCTTATGTTCTGGCTTGGCCTGATCGGTTGCCGTGGCTGGCAGAAGACGTGCGCCCGGCCGATGAGCCATTACTGGATTTCTCACAATTAGATTTTTTGCCTCTTGATCCGGTGCGCTTTCCGGCGGTGGAATTGGCACGGCAAGCATGGCGACATGGCGGTCTTGCCCCATGTATCATGAACGCGGCAAATGAAGTCGCGGTGGATGCTTTTCTTAATCACCACATTAGATTTACTGATATCATCGCTGGCATTGAACATACGCTTTCTGTTATGTCAGAAGGTGATGATGTTAGTTTAGATGCCGTCTTGGAAACAAACGAAAAAGCCATGGCGATTACCCGATCATGGATAGCCCAAAAGGAAAAATAAATGCTGGATATTGTGATTTATATCACTGGATTTTTGTTTGTTCTGACATTGATTGTCTTTGTTCATGAATATGGGCATTTCTGGGCGGCGCGCCGATCAGGTGTTTATGTTGAGGTGTTTTCCATTGGTTTTGGCAAGGAATTGTTCGGATGGTATGACCGTAATGGCACGCGCTGGCGGTTTTCGGCGATCCCCCTTGGTGGCTATGTCCGGATGCGCGGTGATAAAGACCCAACTGGTATTCCTGACCCGGATAAAAGCCATGAGGACGGCAGTTTTATGGGAGCATCACTAGGTCGGCGTGCTTTCATTGTTGCCATGGGGCCAGTTGCAAATTTTATTCTTGGTATTGCCATTTTTGCGATCATTTTCATGACCATAGGAAAACCTATTGCGCCGCCCATTGTCGATGATTTGATCGAAGGCGGGGCCGCAGAACAGGCAGGCTTGATCCCCGGTGACCGTATCCTTAGCATCAATTCTTACGCTGTTACGGATTTTAATGATCTGCGTATGTTGGTGGCAGAAAATCCGGGACGCGAATTGACGATGTTAGTTCGCCGGGATGGCAGTGAGATGAATATTCTGGTAACGCCGCGGGTGATTACCGAAGAATGTAGTGGCGCACAATATGGTCAACTTGGGGTGATCAATACCAGTGGTGAGATTAACCAATTAGGATTTGGACAATCTGTCGTCGCCGCGGGCAAGGAAAGTTAGTTGTTATCTATGGCGATGTTGCGCGGTCTTGGCCGCTTAGTGACAGGTCAGGCTAATAAAGGGGAAATGGGCGGCCCTGTTAAGATTGCTGAGATTACGGGCGCGGCGGCAAAACAGGCTGTGGAAGAACGCGGAATGGTTCGGTTTTTCCTGCTGATTGCGGCGCTATCAATTAATCTGGGATTTATTAATCTGTTGCCAGTTCCGGCCCTAGATGGTGGTCATCTCACCTTTTTTGGGCTAGAGGCCGTGATGCGGCGACCTCTTACTCCTGCGCTTCAAGAATGGATTATGCGAATTGGTATCGCCTTTCTTCTTAGCCTTATCCTGTTGGTGACTGTTTTTGATATCTTTAGTTGGGTGACCTCACCCTGCTAGCTGATCATCTTTGTTATCATCAGATAGAAAACTCTTAGTTCTTTGACTGGCAGGCCAGTTGGCTTATAATAAATAAGAAAGATTGATGAGGTTTGAGATGTCCACCCTGATCCGATGCGTCGCCATTGTTTTTCTGGCTCATGTTTTGTTGGTAACGCCTGTCCGCGCGCAGGATGGCGATATTACAATCTCTGAGATTAATATCGAAGGCGCCAAGCGGGTAAGCCCATCTACCATCCTTTCTTATATGCCTGTCAGTGCCGGTGATAAAATATCTCAAGACCAGTTGAATGGGATTATCAGTTCGCTATTTGCAACCGACCTTTTTCATGATGTTTCCTTGCGTTTAGATGGCGATAAATTGGTGGTTGTGGTTGATGAAAACCCCATTATCAATCGCGTCAATATTGAAGGCAATGATGTCATAGATGACGAACGGCTATTGGAAATTTTAAACATTCGCCCCAGACGAGTTTTTACGCGTAAAATTGCCCTTGATGGCAAGGCTGTTCTGATGGAAGTCTATCGCCAAAATGGACGCTACGCCGCGACGATTGAGCCTAAGATTATTGAGTTGCCGGATAAGCGTGTTGATCTGATCTTTGAGGTTGATGAAGGCCCGTTGATCAAGATTAGTAAAATCAAGTTCATTGGCAACCAGCAATTCAGTGACCGAGCCTTGCGCAATGTCATCACATCACGTGAAAGAAAATGGTACATCTTTCTCTCCAGAAATGACAAATACGATGCCGCCCGGCTTGCCCTTGATGAACAGCAACTGCGTGAGTTTTATCTCCAGAATGGTTTTGCAGATTTCGGCGTCTTGCGATCATCAGGTGAGTTATTGCCAGACCGCAGTGGTTTTGTCCTAACTTTCCTTATTGATGAAGGCCAGCAATATACCGTTTCAGATGTGGTCATTAACTCAGGCATTGAAAATGTTGATGCCGACACCCTGCTCAAAGAAAGCACCATTTCGGTGGGTGATATTTATGATGTCCGCTACCTTGATGAAACCCTGTCTAAACTAACAGATAAGTTAGGGGAGTTTGGTTACGCTTTTGTCAATGTTGAGCCTGATTTTGAGCTGGATAAGGAAAATGCTTCTCTTCAGGTGATCATCAATATTGACCGCGCACAGCGAAACTTTGTTGAAGAAATTCGTATTAATGGCAATGATAGAACGCTTGATCGCGTCATCCGCCGCAGGTTTGAAATTGTTGAGGGCGATAGTTTTAATCAGTTACGGCTGAGCAATTCCATTCGTAATATTCGTAATCTTGGATATTTTTCTAATGTCCAGAGTAATGTTCTGCCCGGATCACAATCTGACCAATCTATCATAGATATCACCGTAGAAGAAAAATCCACAGGCACATTTTCGCTTGGGTTTGGCTATTCCTCATTGGATGATGCCTCCGTCCAGATTGGTATTGAGGAAAGCAATTTCCTTGGCACAGGTCGGGGTGTTCGGGCAAGCGCCGCCGTATCATCAAACAAGACTAATTTTCGCCTAGGTATCACAGAGCCTTATCTTTGGGATAGGGAATTGCTGGGAAGCATAGATGCCTTCCGTGATGAAAATAAATATTCGGATGTTACCATTGAAAGGCTAGGATTAGATACCGCCGTAGGGTTTCGTGCCCGTGACAATTACTATCATCGGATTAGTTATCTTATAGCCGAAACGCAAACTTCTACTAGCTCCACCACTGCGACCTCAACCAGTGGCGATGATGGCGGTAAAATTATATCCGAGCTTGGGTACACCCTGTCACAGGATAAGCGTGATAACCGTTTTGACCCAAGGGAAGGGTATTATTGGAGACTATCCAACAGCTTCTCAGGCATTGGCGGTGACGTGCAGTATATTAAATCAACGGCAAGAGGGCAGTATTTCATGCCTTTCGCATTCAAACGCGCCGTATTGGGTTTTGATGGTAAAATTGGTGTTGTTGATGGGCTTGGCGAAGATGTATCGCGGTCAAACCGATTTGTTATAGGTGGGCGTGATATTCGTGGCTTTGAAAGTGATGGTATCGGCCCACGCGATACTGGCGATGACTCGGCGGTAGGCGGAAATCAATATTATTCTGGCAGTGTTAACATTGTCTCGGATATTGGGCTTGATCCAGATTTGTCTGTCAGATGGACAGTCTTTTATGACTTTGGCTCACTTTGGGGTGTTGATAATACTTCAGGCGTAACCGGGGCTGATGATGATATGATGCGGTCAACTTTTGGTTACGGGTTTTTCTGGGATACAGCGATTGGGCCATTAACCTTTTCTTGGACAGTGCCAATCTCTGAAGAAAGCTACGATGAAACACAAAGCTTTCAATTCAGCTTTGGGGGCCGCTTCTAATGTCTGAAGATATCACCATGACAAAGGCTTCTTGTTTATTGAGACCATTTCAGCACATGGCGTATCAGTTCAGGCAACGTGGCTTTTTCTTTCTGGTTTCAGTGATGATAATGGCTATGCTGATGATAGCCAGTCATACCGCCTCAGCCCAAGATGATACCACCGTTCAACCAATTAAAATTGGAGTGGTGGATATTAATGGGGTGCTTGGTCAATCAACGGCGATTATTAAAATCAGAGCTGTCATTGATGAAGAAAACCAAAAGTTTCAGAAAACGATTGAGGCAGAACAAAACGAATTGCGAACAGCCGAAGAAGACCTGAATGCCCAGCGTTCCGTTCTTGATGAGCAGGAGTTCAATCGGCGCATGAAAGCGTTTGAAAATCGAGTCATTGTGCTTCAACAGAAAGTTCAGAGGCAGAAGCAAAGCTTTGATGTCGCATTAAAAGAAGCCAACGATCAGCTTCGTCAGTTGCTGTTTAAGATTATTACGGAAATTGCCGCCGAAGAAGGCTATGCACTCGTCATGCAAAAACAGAATGTTGTGATTTTTGAAACGGATATTGATATTTCCGCCGAAGCCTTAAGCAGATTAAATGAGCGTACCAAAGACATGAAGATCACGTTTTCTAACAAGGAAAATTAATGCCTAATACCAATGCGAAAACGAAAGTCGCTAACATATCTCTGTCGGTGGCTGAGGCTGTTACTATCGTTTCTGGCTATTTGTTGCCGCGTGATGAGGCATCAGACCATAAGGATCACCTGATTACCAAGGCCTCGTCACTGGATAACGCAGACGCTGGATGCGTCTGTTTTGCTAATAAGGCTAAAGCGTTGAAGCATTTAGCCAATACCTCTGGCGTGGTCTGCCTGATTAGTGAAGATTTGGTGGCAGATGCACCTTCGGGGCCAATCTATATCGTTGTTGATCATCCGAAAAACCGATTTGCGGCCTTGCTGGTGATGATGTATCCAGCCGTTGCATCCACAGGCCAGATCAGCCCTATGGCAGAGATCAGTAAGGATGCAACATTAGGTCAGAATGTTCAGATTGACAGTTTTGTCCATATTGGTCGTGGTGTGACTATCGGTGATAACACGATTATCAATTCTGGGGCTGTGATCGCTGATCATGTTGTTATTGGTCATGATACGGTTATCATGTCTAATGCTAATATTATGAATGCTCACATTGGTCATCATGTTCTGATCAGTTCAGGCGTGGTAATCGGCCAAGCTGGATTTGGCCTTACCGATGATGGGCAAAATCACCTCGTGACACATATAGGTAGGGTCAGGATTGGTGATCATAGTTACATTGGCCCAATGAATAATATTGATCGGGGTATGTTGGATGATACGGTCATTGGCGCGCGAGTGATGCTTGATAGCCATTGTAACATTGCCCATAATGTTATCGTTGGTGATGGCACGATCATGTGCGCACGTTCTGGGATAGCTGGGTCTGTCCAGATAGGTGTTAACAATATCTTTGGGCCTGCTGTTAAGGTGGCTGATCATGTCATTATTGGGGATAAGAATTTATTTGTTGGCCTAACCGGGGTAACAAAAAATGTTGGCGATAATCAGGTCATGGGCGGTTTTCCGGCGGTACCTGTATCGGAATTCAGATATCAAGTGGTGGTCTTGCGCCGCCTTGTTAGTGAGTTCAAACAAAAGGTGAAAGGCAGAGCGTAATGGATAAACAAGAATTGATTTTAACTCATAGTGATATTTTAGAACTGATACCGCACCGTTATCCGTTTTTGCTTGTTGATAAGGTTAAAGATATCGTGCCTTGGGAAGAGGCGGTAGGTATTAAAGCTATTACCAGCACAGAGCCTTACCTAAATGGGCATTTCCCCGGTTTCCCTATTATGCCCGGTGTCCTGATTATTGAGGCGATGGCCCAAACAGCGGCGGCGCTGATATCCCATAGTGCAGGAGACGAATTGAAAGGGATGCTTGTTTATTTTACAACAATCGAAAATGCTCGTTTTCGTGCGCCTTCGCATCCCGGTGATGTGCTTGAGCTTCATGTTAAGCGTATAGGTGGAAAATCTACTTTGCATAAATTCGAAGGCACGACCATGAATAATGGTGTCAAGGTCGCCACCGCCACTTTTTCCGCCATGGTCGTTCCGCCAAAATCATAGAGTATTCATGCCAACATTTATTCATCCTACTGCTACCGTTGATGACAAGGCTGAAATTGGTGAGAATGTCAGCATCGGAGCATATTGTTTTATCGGGCCTCACGTCAAAATAGGTGATGATACCAATATCCATCAGAATGTAATTATTGAAGGGCATACCAGTCTCGGTAAAGAAAATCAGGTTTTCCCCTATGCTGTGCTAGGGACTGCGCCCCAGCATATGAAATATGACGGCGAGGCCTCAACTCTTGAAATTGGTGACCGTAATCAGATCAGAGAACACGTCACTATGCACCGAGGAACCGCCGGTGGGGGAATGCGAACAGTAATCGGGTCTCATGGTATGTTTATGGTGGGTTCACATATTGCCCATGATTGTCATGTCGGAGATCATGTTATTCTGGTTAATCACGTGATGGTGGGTGGCCATGTGATGATTGATGATCATACCTATCTCGGCGGTATGACAGGGGTTCAGCCTTTTGTGCGTATCGGCCGAAATGTGGTGATTGGCGGAATGTCAAAGGTGGATAATGATGTGATTCCCTTTGCAAAGGCGATGGGAAACCGATGCTTTTTAGATGGGATTAATCTTATCGGGCTTGAGCGAAACGGGTTCACTAAGCAGCAAATCAATACTATTCGTTCGGCCTATAAAGCCATATTCCGCGACAAAAACGGGACCTTTAGAGAGCGTTTTCACAAGGTCAAAGAAAGCTATGGGCAAGATGAAAATGTTAGGATGATTTTAGAGTTTATCGAATCTGATCATGACCGCCCGATTATGCAAGCTAACGGCAATGGCAACCAATCTTAAAAAGAAAATTGGCCTTATCGCCGCCGCTGGTCATATGCCTGTTATTGTCACCGAACAATTACTGATGCTTGATTATGATCCTGTGATTATCGCGCTTGATGGTATTGCTGATGCTGATTTTCCCATTGCGGTTGAGCATATTCGCGTTGGCGCTTTGTCTAAAATTATTAAATATTTTAAGGCAAATGATTGCCATGAGATTTTAATGACAGGGCGTTTTGTTCGTCCATCTTTGGCCTCTATCAGACCTGATTTTGCTGCCTCTCATCTGGCGATTAAGGCACTGATGGCTAGTGATGACAACGCGTTGAGATTGATAAAAGATACCTTTAGCAGTCACGGGCTTAACATTGCTAATATGAAAGATATTCTGGGGTCGCTTTATGCCGGAAGCGGGTTGTTAGCTGGAAAAAAACCAAACAAGAATGAACAAAAGGCGATTGAAAAAGGGCTTTCTGTTCTCAATCTGCTTGGATATTCTGATATTGGTCAATCAATTGTTGTTCAAGAAGGCCGCGTCTTGGCTGTTGAGGCGGCGGAAGGCACAGATGCCATGATAAGGCGTGCAGGCACATTGCTTAATCCTTCTTTGGCGCCGCCTGTACTGGTGAAAACAGAAAAAGCTGGCCAAGACCAAAGTCTTGATCCGCCTGTGATTGGTCCTGATACCGTGACCATTGCAGCGTCGGCAAAGATTGCTATCATTGCCATTGGCGCAGGTGAGGTGCTGATCGCAGACCGCGATAAAACACTGGCGGCGGCAAAAGAGCATCAGATCACCATTATCGGGGTTGAGAGGTGAGTCGCCCTCAATCACTTTTTATTTTGGCAGGTGAGCCTTCTGCTGATGTGTTGGGCGGTGCTATCATGCGTGAGCTTGGCCCATCACTGCGTTGCTTTGGTATTGGGGGCAATGCGATGCAAGAGGCAGGCCTTGAGCTGATCGCAGAACAAGATGCCTTAACCGTCATTGGTTTTGGTCAAGCGATTAAGGCATGGCCGCGTTTGTCACGATTAGCTGATGATCTGATTGTTGAGATTATAGCACGGCGTCCAGACGCAATCCTGACGATTGATAGCAAGGGGTTTTCTCTGCGCTTTGCCCGGCGTCTGAAAAAGGCGATGGCAAAGGCGGATTGGCAAGCCCCGATTATGCATCTGGTTGCGCCTACGGTATGGGCATGGGGCCGAGGCAGAGCCAAGCGTTTTGCCGCAGTCTTTGATCGGCTTTTATGCCTGTTTCCTTTTGAGCCGCCATATTTCACTCCGCATGGGCTGAAATCAGATTATGTTGGGCATCCTCTTTTTGATCGTAATGTCCCTACAAAGGCAGAGGCGAGAAAAACCCTAAAATGTGACAGCAAGAGTACAATTCTGGTGCTTGCCCCCGGAAGCCGAAAAGGTGAGGTCAGACGGTTATTGCCGCGAATGATTACGGCTTATGATGATCTTAAATCTAAAGCACCTTCGTTAAAGGCAATCTTACCTGCGTCAGCTTATGTTCAGCCATTAATTAAAACTATTCTGGCTGAGCGTGAGGATATCCAACTGGTCGCAGGTGATGAGCAAACGATGACCGCGTTTGCCGCAGGTGATGCGGGTATCATTTGTTCAGGAACGGCAACCCTAGAGGCAGGCTTGGCAGGATTGCCAGGTGTCATCATCTATGATGCGGATTGGTTTTCGCTGTATTTGGGCCGCTTGGTCATAGATATCAACAAAGTGGTCTTGGCTAATGTTTTGGCAGAACAAAGGCTATATCCCTTTTTGCTAGGCAAAAAGGTGACGTCGGAGGCGATAGGGCATCATGTGTTGTCCGCGTTGTCAGACCCGAAACAAGGGGCAAACATTGCCGCTATCATTAACTCAGCGGCGAGGCCATCTCATCATCACCTCTTGCATACAAGTTTTGCCGAAGCATCGGCGGCGGTGATCAAAGACACGCTTTCGGAAAACTGATCTTTAGCTTCTTTTATCAATAGGGATATAGGTTTTTGGAGAAGACCCGGTATAAAGTTGGCGAGGTCTGCCAATTCTCTGCATCGGGTCTTCGATCATCTCTTTCCATTGAGATACCCAGCCAACGGTTCGGGCAACCGCAAACAGCACCGTGAACATTGAGGTAGGGAAGCCCATGGCTTTAAGGATAATGCCAGAATAAAAATCCACATTGGGGTAGAGCTTTTTCTCAATGAAATAACTGTCTTTCAAAGCAATTTCTTCAAGTTCAAGGGCAATTTCAAGCAGGGGATCACTTTTAACACCAAGTTGCTTTAGAACCTTATGACATTCCTCACGCATCACTTTAGCGCGTGGATCAAAGTTTTTATAAACCCGATGACCGAAACCAAAGAGACGGAACGGATCATTTTTGTCACGCGCACGTTCAACATATTTTGGGATTTGAGAGGTGCTGCCAATCTCACTTAGCATATCTAGCACGGCTTCATTAGCACCGCCATGCGCCGGCCCCCATAATGCTGCAATTCCTGCCGCAATACAGGCAAAAGGATTAGCCCCAGATGACCCCGCAAGCCTGACGGTTGAGGTGGAAGCATTTTGTTCATGATCCGCGTGTAAGATCAAAATCTTATCCATAGCAGAAGCCAGCACGGGATTAATCTCATAGTCTTCGGTCGGCACAGCGAAACACATATGCAGGAAGTTCTCAGCATAATTGAGGCTATTGCGCGGATAATTAAAGGGCTGGCCTGATGAATATTTGAAGGCCATAGCGGCTAAGGTAGGCATTTTTGCAATCAGGCGGCGTGAGGCCACCATACGCTGTATCGGGTCGCTGATATCGGTTGAGTCGTGATAAAACGCCGAAAGCGCCCCGGTAACACCACATAAAATAGCCATAGGGTGAGCGTCACGGCGAAACCCACGGAAGAAAGAGTTGATCTGCTCATGCACCATGGTGTGATGCGTAATGGCGTAATCAAACTCACTTTTTTCTTCGGCGTTTGGCAATTCACCATTCAGAAGCAGATAGCATACTTCAAGAAAATCACTTTTTTCTGCAAGCTCATCTATGCTGTACCCGCCATGCATCAACTGGCCTTTATCGCCATCAATATAGGTGAGGCGTGATTTACAAGACGCGGTCGCCATAAAACCGGGATCAAAGGTGAACATATCCAGTTCAGAATGAATACCGCGGATATCGATGACTGGTTGACCAAGTGTTCCGTCAAGAACGGGAAGTTCAATAGATTTTCCTGTACTATTATCGGTAACGGTTACTGTTTTCTTGGTCATGATATGATCGATTCCTATTAATATTTTGAAAACTCACTATAACCGCAGGCATTATTTATTGCAAACAGTCTCAATTCTGTTTTTGACTTCTTCTGGGCCTAGAGTTTCTAGAATCAAAATAATATCAGGGGCTTGTTTTTTGCCGGTTAAGGCAACCCGTAATCCGGGGCCAAGATCGCGCATTTTCATGCCTTGGTCTTCAAGCCAGCCATTCAACCATGCTTTAAGCTCGTCTTGGTTCATCTTCTGGATGGAGGTGTTATTTAGGTAATAGGCATCGGCAAAATTTTTCAATTTCCCAAGCATATCCTCATCTAACATAGATTTGGCATCTTCTTCAATTTCGGGAGGTTCCGTGCTAAGCGCAAAGTTTGCCATAGCTGGTAAATCAGTGACCAGTTGCGCTCTTTCCTTGAGCGCAGGGGCAAGCAAACGCAATCTGGTTTCGATTTCTGGCGATAACGGGGCATTTGTGATCATTTTTATGATGTGATCATCTGATGCCGCAGATATATAATGGCTATTGATAGCGGTCAGTTTATCCATATCAAATCGCGCCGGTGACTTTCCAATCCCGCCAAGATCAAACCATGAAATCGCCTCGTCGCGGCTAATTACTTCATCATCGCCATGACTCCAGCCTAAGCGCAACAGGTAGTTATTCACAGCCTCAGGCAAAAACCCCATGCCTTGATATTCCATCACGGATAAGGCGCCATGGCGTTTAGATAATTTCGCGCCGTCTGATCCATGGATCAGGGGAATATGGGCATAAATGGGTTGAGGCCAGTCCATAGCCGCAATAATTTGTTGTTGCCGAAATGCGTTGTTGAGGTGGTCATCACCGCGAATAACATGGCTTACCCCCATGTCATGATCATCCACAACCACCGCCAGCATATAGGTAGGTGTGCCGTCACTGCGTAACATAATCAGATCATCAAGTTGCTGATGCTGAACGGTGACATCACCTTGAACGGCGTCAGCAATCGTCGTTGCGCCAGTTTCCGGCATACGAAGCCGGACAACAAACGGCGCGTCTGGCGCGGCTGAGGTCGGCTTATCACGCCAAGGTGAGCGAATAGGATGACCGATTTTACGGGCTTCCTCACGCATATCCTGCAATTCATCTGCCGTCAGATAACAACGATAGGCCAGACCTTTTTCCAGCAATGTATGGGCAATCTCGGCATGGCGTTCCATCCGGCTAAACTGATAGGTAGCCTCACCGTCTCCTGCCAGATCAAGCCAGCCCAACCCTTCGTGAATAGCGGCGATGGCCGCATCCGTTGAGCGTTCTCTGTCCGTGTCTTCTATACGCAAAAGATATGTGCCGCCATGGTGACGGGCAAACAGAAAGTTGAATAAAGCGGTGCGCGCACCGCCAATATGAAGGAAGCCAGTAGGGGATGGTGCAAATCTTGTGACGACGCTCATTAAAAATTAACCTTTTAAGGGCATAATAGATTGATGATAGAGAGGGATAGCACGATGACAGATAAATCACCAGCGCCTGAGCATGATTTCCAGCAAAAGGCGTCATGGGAGATGGAAACCTTGCCTCCTCCCACATCACAACGTGGGGGCTGGTCACTTGCTATCATGCTGTTTCTCATGGGTGGGGTGATATCAGGTCAAGTGATGTTTCATCATGGTCTTGTTGCCGATTTTGTTACCGTATCATCTTCATGGGTGTTGTTTTGGGCTGTGGTGATCATTCTTTTTTCTGTTGGTGATGATAGCGGCAATGGCCTTGCGCGGGTTTTGGCGTCTGGCGTTGCTCATCGGGGCGGTTGCGGTGGTGATCACTGGTCAGGTTGTTATATTCCATGATCTTCGCACTGTGCCAACACCTGCCGCCATACCAGCAGATGAGGTTACGGTTAAGGCAATGGTGATGGAAAGCGAGAGGTATCGAGGCGAGCGGCAGCGCATCATCATTCGTATTCTTGATGAAGACCCTCTGGCGGAACCATTCGGTGAGGGCAGGGCCAGACTGATCGTATCATCAGGTGAGCCGCCACTTTTGCCCGGAGATATCGTGGTTATGCAGGTGAGTTTTCAATCGCTATTGCCGCAATTATTGCCGGGTGGGTATGATTTTGAAGGTCATGCTCTCAGACGCGGTATTCTGGCTGGCGGCTTTGTCCGTGAGATATTAGAGATCACACCCGGTGAGGGATGGTCACTTGCCAAAGCCAGACGAAGTTTTCAGGACAGATTATTTCAACATATGGATAAGGAATGGGGGGCGCCTGTGGCCTCGGCCTTGTTGATAGGTTATCGCGCGGCGATCCCCCATGATCTGCGTGAGGCATGGCGCGGCGCAGGATTAGCGCATCTGCTAGCAATCTCTGGGCTTCATATGATGCTAATTTGCGGTGTCATCATGCTGTTGGTGAGATCATCGCTGGCGCTTTTTCCTATCTTTTCCAGTCGTTTTAATCCGCTAAAGTTATCGGCGTTACTGGCCTTGCCACTCTGCTTTTTCTATTTGTTTTTTGCTGGCGTTCCGGTCAGTGCTTTGCGAGCATTTCTTATGCTGGGGTTATCGCTGATTGCGGTGTTGGTATCAAGGCGCGGCATCACGCTTCACCATGTTCAAATGGCGGCGATTATCATCCTGTTATTTGATCCGTCCAGCCTTTTCGGGCCAGCCTTTCAGATGTCTTTCTCGGCGGTGTTCGGGTTGGTGGCGGCGTGGACCTATTGGCAAAAATATCGGCCATTTCGTCCACTAAGCTGGCCGTTTAGACTGATGCGATATTTTCTGGCTATTGCTTTGTCCTCAATGATTGCCACGCTGGCATCAATGCCGTTTGCTCTGCATCATTTTGGGATTACGACCATGTGGTCGATCCTTGCTAATATGGTGGGGATGCCATTAATGGGTTTTGTGATTATGCCCATGGGCGCGGCCGCTGTGGCGCTTGCTCCATTGGGGGCAGAGGCTTTACCGCTAAGCCTGATGAATGGGGGCATATTGATGCTGTCCCATGTCGCCAGTCGGGTGTCGGAATGGCAAGGTGCCAGATTGACGGTGATACCGCCTTCGGCATTGGTCACACTTCTGTTGGCATCGGCGCTGATGATGATTTTCTTGGTGCAACAGAAATGGCGTTGGCTTGGCGTGCCTGTGGCTGTCATGGCATTGGTGTTTTGGATGATACAGCCGCGCCCAATAGCAGGGGTAATCCTTGATTATGGTAAGCCTGTCCTTGCCGCCGCCTCGCATGATGGCAGATTAGTCATTAGCACAATTCGTGATGATGGCTTTGCCGCAAGACTGCTGGCAACACCTTTTGGAGTGTCACGTCCGCTTTATATTCGCCATCATGAGGACAGCCATTGCGGTGATGGGTTTTGCACCATGTTATCTGCGGATAGCCGGGTGATTGCTATGGTGTGGGAACGCCGTGGTTTGACCAAAGCCTGTCAGGTTGCGGATCTGGTGCTGGCGTTAGTTGAAGCAAGCTATCCTTGCGCCAATGGGGCGGAGCTAATAGACAGGTCCGTCATATACGATAGTGGTGGGTTATTAGTTTATGCCACCGATGATGAGAAATCTTATCGCATCAACATGGTTAATATTCCCGAATAAGACCTTTGAGCTTGCCTTGAATCTTAACCTGGTCAGGGCCAAAAATACGTGTTTCATAACGCGCGTTCGCAGGCTCAAGCGCGATGCTCTGCGCCCGGCGGCGAAGACGTTTGAGGGTGGCTTCTTCATGATCAATCAGGGCAACTACAATATCACCAGTTTGGGCCGTGTCTGATCGTTCAATCAACACCGTATCCCCATCAAGAATGCCAGCATCAATCATGGAATCCCCCTCAATCGTCAGGGCAAAATATTCACCCCGGCCTATCATGTGTTGCGGCACAGGCATGAGATTGGAATGATCTTCAAGGGCGGCAATGGGTGATCCGGCGGCGATTTTGCCAAGTAACGGTATCTCAACAACATGATCATATGTTGCCGGGGATGAATGATCCGAAGACATGGCGGTTCGGGCATCCCTGTTATCAGAATATGATGACCCATCGGCATAACGCAGAATAGAAACAGCCCTCGCCCGATTGTGTAGTCGCGCGATATAGCCGCGTTCCTCCAGCCCGGACATCAGTCGGTGGATGCCAGATTTGGATTTTAATCCTGCGGCTTCACATAACTCATCAAAGCTAGGGGCGACGCCATGTTGTTCAATATGTTTTATGAGCAAGGTCAGAATATCGCGTTGTTTACGGGTCAGCATAACCAGTTCCTTTGCCCCCAGTTATTAACAAATCGGGTGGCGGTGATATGTGGCGCGATCAGGCGTATGATGCCCTTATGATCACTATTTGTTCATGATTTGATCTGATATAATCTTAATTGTCAAGCTTGATTTGCTAATCCGCGGGGTCAAGGCAGATGATATCAACCATGCTTCCTGCGGATAAGGCGGCGGCATGGGCCGGACGGATCATCAACGCATCAGCTAGGGCAAAGTCTTTCATTTTGCCACTGTCTTGGGATGTTAGGGGGGTGAACTGATCAATTTCGGTAGAGGCGCCATTTGTGATCATCCCGCGCATATATTCTTCACGCTGATCATTAGCAGGCAGATCAGTGGTGAGCATCGCCTTTCGGGTCATCGGTGCAGGCGAAAGTCCAAGCATAGCGCGAATAGCGGCACGAACAAAAATCAATGTGCATACGCCAGAGGAAACCGGATTGCCCGGAAGCCCCAGCATTGGCGTTTCTGCCTTTTCGGATGTCTTGGCGCCGATATTAATATGACCAAAAATCATGGGCTTGCCGGGGCGCATGGCAATGCGCCAGAAATCAAGCCCGTCATGATCCTGCATCATGCCAGCTACTAGGTCATGTTTGCCAATGGAGGCTCCGCCAGTCAGCACCAGCAGATCAGCATTGGTGATGCGGCTAAGCGCGGCAAAAAGGGCATTTTCATCATCAGGGATAGGCGGCAGAGGTAGGGCCGTTGCCCCCATTGCCGTCACCATTTCTGTGATCATAATACTGTTGCTGGAAATAATCTGTGCCGCGCCGGGGATCGTGCCGGGTTCAACCAACTCACTTCCGGTTGAGGCAATGGCAACGATGGGTTGGCGTCGAACAATAACGCGGTTACATCCCGCGGCGGCAAGCAAGCCGATATGCCTGCTGTTAAGACGCGTTCCGGCTTTGATCAACTTTTCACCTGCCTTAAAATCCTGTCCCATGCGGCGGATGAATTGCCCTTGGTCTGGGGCTTTTAGCACTTCGATATGGTCACTGCCGGGGTCTGCGCGAGTGTTTTCGATAATCACAATGCAATCTGCCCCAACCGGGATATTCGCGCCGGTAGAAATGCGGATGCAGGTTCCGGAAGCTAGGGGGGTATCCCACGGATACCCTGCCGCGCTTTCTCCTGCTAATTCCAGAACACATGGCAAGGCTTTGATGTCTTCGCTTCTGGCGGCGTATCCATCCATGGCAGATTGATCCGCGGGAGGATTGGTTAAGCCAGCGATAGCATCTTCAGCCAATATCCGGCCTGACGCTACTGATAGGGCAATGTCTTCATGCGGCATTAATGTCATTGCGCCAGCAATGCGGGCAATGGCGTATTTGACAGAGATAAGTGGCTTAACCATCTGCCTTATAAGGGCCAGATTTACCCCCGCTTTTCTCAATTAACCTAATGCCGCCAATAACCATGGATTTATCAACCGCCTTCACCATGTCATAAACCGTAAGGGCGGCAACAGATACGGCGGTTAATGCCTCCATTTCTACCCCGGTTTGACCAGTCAGACGACATTCGGCGGTAATATGCACACGGTCATCCCCACAAATTAGCCGAACCGATACATGACTCAGGCTCAAAGGATGACATAAGGGGATCAGTTGCGAGGTTTGTTTTGCCGCCATGATGCCTGCGAGTTCAGCAATGCTAAGCACATCGCCTTTTTTGTGGCCTTTTTCACGGATCAGAGCAAGCGTATCATCTGCCATCGTGATATGGCCTTCTGCTATCGCTATGCGGTCAGTTTCCGATTTGCCCGAAACATCGACCATATGGGGTTTGCCCTTATCGTCGAAATGGGTCAGCTTGCTCATTCCATATCCTTCCAGTTTGCTGGTAGAGGGTTTGAAAGCAAGGTGCTGGTGGCCATGGCAATATCATCTTGTTCCATCAGAAACTCACCGATTAAAAAGCATCTTGCCCCGGCTCGCGCCATCCGCGCCAAATCATCACTGGAACGAAGGCCGCTTTCGGCAATAGCAATACGATCAGAAGGAATGCCCTGCATGAGTGCCTCGCCTGTTTCCAGATCAGTTGTCATCGTTCGCAAATTGCGGTTATTGATACCAATCATAGGGGAGCGTAGTTTCAGCGCGCGTTCAATTTCATCCGCGTCATGGGTTTCGATAAGAACATCACATCCGCATGATAGCGCCGCGTCCTCAAGCTCATTCGCTTGGTTATCGTCAAGCGCAGACATGATCAACAGAATAGCATCCGCCCCATTTGCTCTTGCTTCAAAAATCTGGATCGGATCAACCATGAAATCTTTTCGCAGAACAGGCAATAAGGTCGTGGCACGTGCGGTGATCATATCCTGCAAGTGACCGTGAAAATATTTTTCATCTGTCAGAACAGAAAGACAGGTCGCGCCCCCGGCCTCATAGGATGGGGCAATGGTTTCTGGTATGGCATTGGCGTTGATCACCCCGCGCGAAGGTGAGGCGCGTTTAAACTCAGCAATCAGCCCGTAGCCTTGGGCAGAGGCTTTCTTGAGCGCGGAGGCAAAACCGCGGGCTGGCGGTAAATCCCTTATCATTGCGGCAAAATCACGGCTTTCTGGGCTGGCTTTGAGGGTTTTGACCTCATCAATCTTGTCACGAATAATGGTCTTTAATACATCCGTCATATCATTCACCCCGATTTGTGATGGCGACCAGTTGATCAAGCTTGTCTAGGGCCAGTCCTTGATCAAGGGATGACGCCGCCATTGTTGCCGCAGAGGAAAGATCATGAGCATGACCAGCACCAAACATGGCAACCGCGGCGTTGAAAATAACGATATCCCGATATGGGTTTTTTGCCCCGTTTAGAATATCCCGCATGGCGGCGGCGTTTTCTTCTGGTGTGCCGCCGATCAAATCCGCAGTCTTAGCCGTATTAAGGCCGATATCCGACGGATGCCGGGTTATGTTTTCTAGCCGCCCTTCATGGAGCCGTATCGCGGTTGTTGCACCAGTGGTTGTCACTTCATCAAGGCCATCACTGCCATGAACTACCATGGCATGAGTGGCGCCAAGCTCTCTTAGCATCTCACCATAAGGAGCGACCAAATCAGGTGAAAACACGCCGATCATAAACCGTTTGACCAAGGCCGGATTGGATAATGGCCCCATCATGTTAAAGATGGAACGAAACCCTAGCGCGGCGCGAACTGGCCCGACATGGCGCATCACCTGATGGTGGCGCGGTGCCATCAAAAAACACACTCCGGCTTCGTCAATGGCGGCCTGAACATTCGCCAAATCTGTGTTGAGATTAACGCCAAGCTGGGACAAAACCTCTGCCGCGCCACTTTTAGAAGAAACCGCAACATTTCCATGTTTAGCCACCGGAAAGCCTGCTCCGGCCACGGTGAACGCGGCGGCGGTAGAAATGTTCCATGTGCCGACACCATCACCGCCAGTGCCGACAATATCCACGGCGTCTTGGGGGGCGGAAATCGTGTTAGCATGGCTGAGCAGAACCTTAACTCCGGCAATAACATCGTCTACGCCTTCGCCTCTGGTGGCTAGGGTGCAAATAAATCCGGCAATATGTTCAGGGTCAGCCTCACCACTAAGCAAAATGGCAAAGGCCTCTTGCATCTCATCGCGGGTCAGTCTTTGGCGAACAAGCTTTGCCAGCAGGGTTTTCATATCAGGGGCAGTTTTGTTGAGATCAGTCATGGATATGTTCTGGATGGGTTTTTGACAGGTTGAGCAATTGGCTTTCTAGTTGGGTAATATAATCATTGCTAACAGGATGCGATAAGCCTGTCACACTAAGGAAGTTGGCAAGAATACGGTAACCGTTCTCGGAAGCAATAGATTCTGGATGAAATTGGACTCCGAAAATCGGATGGGTTTTATGTTCAACGCCCATGATCACGCCATGCGCGGTGCTTGCCGTGACCATTAAATCATCGGGCATCGTATCGGGGTTGATAACCAGAGAATGATAGCGTGACACTGCAAATTTCGCATCACATCCAGCAAAAACCCCTTTGCCCTCATGCGTGACAAAGGAAAGTTTGCCATGAACAGGCGGATCAATTCTGGCAATAGTCGCACCAAACGCCGCCCCAATGGCCTGATGCCCAAGACAAACACCAAGAATGGGAACAACGCCAGCGGCCTCTTGAATAAGCGGGATACATATTCCTGCCTTATCCGGAGTAGCAGGGCCGGGCGAGATGACAATGCCATCAGCTTTCATCGCCATAACCTCGGCTATGGTCAGCTCATCATTGCGGATGGTTTTAACCTCCGCCCCCAGATCAGAGAGAAAATGCCACAGATTCCAAGTAAAACTGTCGTAATTGTCGATCAGAAGGATCATGGCACAGCCCCATAGATAAACTTATACCAATTGTTCTAGCGCAGTTTCGCCGATTAGGGCAATGCCCGTTTTCATATCCATATCGGTCAGATTTGACAGGTCTATAATGTGGTAAAATATAACCGTAAAAATAAAGCATTGATAAATAATGATTTTTTATAATTATATAAGAATTTAAGCGTTGACGGTTCGGTATGGTCTCTTTATAAACACGTCCAGAGTTCAACATCATTCATTGGAATATACCTATGTCTCAATTCAAAACATATACGGCGACTCCTGCCGATATCAAGAAAGACTGGTGTGTTGTTGATGCCGAAGGTCTGGTTCTTGGGCGGCTTGCGTCGCTTATTGCTAACCGATTACGCGGCAAACACAAGCCCAGCTATACGCCGCATATGGATTGCGGTGATAATGTTATTGTTGTTAATGCAGAAAAGGTTTTGCTTAAAGGCAACAAGCGCAGTCAAAAAACATATTACTGGCACACGGGCTATCCGGGGGGGATCAAATCCCGCACGGCTGAAAAACTGCTTGATGGTCGTTTTCCTGAGCGTGTCTTGATCAAGGCCGTGGAGCGCATGATCCCGCGTGGCCCACTTGGTCGCCGTTGCATGAAACATTTGCACGTCTATGCAGGTGATAAGCATCCCCACGATCCACAACAGCCACAAAAGCTGGATGTTGCCGCGATGAACCCTAAGAATACAGCGAGATAAACTATGGCTGATGAAAACCAGAATGAAAACGCTGCTGCAACTGCGGATCAGCCCGAAGGCATGGCCGCACTTGAGGCATTGAAAACCGATGGCGGAACACCTGCTGTGGCAGATACCGCCGATGTCGAACCCAAGATTGATGCATTAGGTCGTTCTTATGCCACTGGCCGCCGTAAAGATGCGTCGGCACGGGTATGGCTCAAGCGTGGATCAGGCCGAGTTCAGGTCAATGGCAAAGATATCAGTGCTTATTTTGCGCGCCCTGTTTTGCAAATGCTCTTGGCACAACCATTTGAGGTTGCCGCCAGAACAGGTGAGTTTGATGTTATCGCCACGGTCAAGGGTGGTGGGCTTTCCGGTCAAGCTGGCGCGGTTCGCCATGGCATTAGCCATGCGTTAATCCGCTTTGAGCCGGGCCTTCGTCCAGTGCTGAAGGCTGGCGGCTTCCTGACACGTGATAGCCGGACGGTGGAACGTAAGAAGTACGGCCGTGCTAAGGCGCGTAAGAGCTTCCAGTTCTCAAAGCGTTAAGCAAAACCCGAATGATTTATGTAAAAGGGCTCGCCATGGCGGGCCCTTTTTTGTGTGGCTTGAAATCATGCCCTCTGCCATGCGCTTAATCTGTATCTCGCGCCCATTTTATGTCAGAAATCGCCATTCTTGGCATTAGCCTTATTGCCATGATGGGGTGAAAAAGGCATGATAGGTGCCATGGAAACGGATAAACGCATGATCGGAAGGTGTCATTGTGGGGCGGTGGAAATCGCTATCCCTGCGGATACTGATTTTTCTGTGGCTAGGCGCTGTGATTGTTCTTATTGCCGTCGTCGGTGGGTGCCTACGGCTGGCGTTGATGCCGATAATATTGAGGTGATCAAGGGCGCAGAAATGCTGACCCTCTATCAGTTTAATACCAAGAAGGCAGAGCATTTTTTCTGCCGCCATTGCGGGATTTATACGCATCATCGGCGCCGCAGTGACACCTCAGAGTTTGGCGTGAACATCACCTGTTTTGATCATATCAATATGCAAGATTATAACAATGTTGCCATCCATGATGGCATCAATCATCCGAAAGATCGGAAGTTGGAAACATGAACAAAAGTCTGAATATCGCTATCGCTGGTCTTGGCACTGTTGGGGCGGAGGTTGCTCGCCAACTGACCACCAATCAGGATCATTTTACGCGCAAGGCCGGAAGGCCAGTCAATGTGGTGGCGGTGTCTGCCCGTGATGCCAATAAGGATCGTGGGTTTTCCATGGATGGCATTGATTTTTGCCAGAACCCTCTTGATCTGGCGGCAAGAAAAGATGTCGATATGGTCATTGAGTTGATTGGCGGCTCTGAAGGTGTTGCCTTTGATCTGGTCGCGGCGGCGCTGAAACAAGGCCGCCATGTCGTCACAGCGAATAAAGCACTGCTGGCCCATCATGGATTGGAATTAGCGGCATTGGCGGAAACCTCTGGCCTTGCCCTTGCGGGCGAAGCATCGGTGGCAGGGGGGATACCTGTTGTAAAGATGCTGAAAGAAAGTTTGGCAGGTAATCAGATTACCCGCATCACAGGAATTCTGAACGGCACTTGTAATTATATCCTCTCGGTGATGCAACATGAAAGCCGTGATTTTGATGATGTTCTGGCAGAGGCGCAGGCACTTGGCTATGCTGAGGCTGATCCCAGTTTTGATATTGATGGTGTTGATGCCGCCCATAAGCTTGCTATTCTGGCGTCGATTGGCTTTGGCTATGCGCCAGCTATTGATGAGGTCAGCATCACCGGCATTCGTCACATTACCCTAACCGATATGCAAAATGCTCTGCATCTCGGCTTTACTATTCGGCTTCTGGGTGAGGCTGAACTCAACAGTGATGGGCAGGTAGCGGCTATGGTGCGGCCAGTTTTACTGCCGCGCGATAATAGTCTCGCCAAAATTGACGGCCCCCTTAATGCTGTGGCCTTTACTGGTGAACCTATTGGCGGAGTGACCGCGATTGGCCCCGGCGCAGGCGCGGGCGCCACCGCCTCAGCCGTCTTGGCAGATGTGATTGATGTTGCCCAAGCCCGTATCGCCCCGTTTTTTGGTGTGCCAGCGTCAGCGCTTAAACCTGCTCAAGGTCAAGCTAAGAACAATCGCCCAGAGCGGCATTTTATCAGGCTGAAAGTCTATGATCGTCCCGGTGTACTTGCGGATGTGACAGCTATTCTGCGCCAGCATGATATTTCGGTTGAGAGTATTAATCAGCCGTCCCGGTCTGAGGATGGCGTTAATGGTGATGTGCCTGTTATCCTCACTACCCACGAAACCACGCCATCAGCATTATCCGCGGCTATTGCCGAGATTACAAATCTGTCAACGGTATTGGCAGAACCGGTTGTGTTAAGCATCGGGCATGACTAAGCGATGAGTGATCAGGAAAATCGCGGTGAGGGTCGTTCCTCTACCGATGCTATTTGGACTTTGTTAAAACCGCCAGAGCATTATATTAAGGGGCTGGTTGATGCTACTAATATGCCGCGCCCAGTTGCGGCGATGCTGGCCTCACGGCAAATCACCAAAGAAGAGATAGATCACTGGCTTGAGCCAAAATTGCGTGACCTGAGGCCTAACCCTTCTGACCTTGCAGATATGGATATAGCGGCTGGGCGTCTTGCCGATGCCGTGATCGCCGGGGAAAAGATTGGCATTTTTGGTGACTATGATGTTGATGGGGCATCCGCCTCGGCCTTGCTTCATGATGTTCTGACCAATTTAGGGCTTGAGGTTTCCATTCATATTCCCCATCGGTTTAATGAAGGCTATGGACCTAATCTGCCAGCCTTATTGGGGCTGAAAGAGGCAGGGTGTCATCTGATCCTAACGGTGGATTGCGGTATTACCGCCAATGCCCCTATTGCTGCCACAGTTGAGGCAGGGGTTGAGGTGATCATTGTTGATCATCATTTGCCGGGGCCAGATTTACCGCCTGCGGATGCGGTGGTTAACCCGAACCGACTGGATGACGAAAGCGGGCTTGGCTATATGGGCGCCGCTGGGGTGGTTTTTATGTTAACGGTTGCCTTAGTGAGGGAATTGCGCGAGCGCGATTGGTTCACCGAAAAAAATCAGCCTGAGCCAAATTTGATGCAAGGTCTGGATTGTGTTGCCCTTGCCACGATAGCGGATGTTGTGCCTTTGCATGGACTTAACCGGGCGTTTGTTCGTTCAGGATTAAAAGTTATGGCCAGAAGGGAGCGTCCGGGGCTTAAGATGCTGGCGGATATCGCTAGACTGAACGCCGCGCCGGATAGTGGCTCACTTGGCTTTGTCTTGGGGCCTAGGATCAATGCTGGTGGGCGGTTTGGCTTATCTGATCTTGGTGTTGGTCTGCTGACCACCCGTGACCCACAACAGGCACTGGAATATGCCACCGCCCTTGATCAGTTGAATACCCGCCGCCAACAGGTTGAACGCGAAACCACTGAGGCGGCTATGCGTCAGGCTGAGGGCAAGGATGATTTGGTGCTTTGCTTGTCTGGTGAAGGCTGGCATGAGGGGGTTATCGGTATTTCCGCTGGTCGTATCAAAGAAGCTTTTGACAGGCCAGCTTGCGTGATCAGCGTCTCAACCAGTTCAGATGGCAGTCTTATTGGCAAGGGGTCCGGGCGATCTATTGCTGGATTTAGGTTGGGGTCTGCGATTATTGCCGCGAAACAGCAAGGGCTTCTCTTGGCAGGAGGCGGTCATGACATGGCGGCAGGGTTTAGCCTTGATATGCAGAATTTTGAGGCGTTCTGCGCCTTTATCAACAGCCGGGCTGAAATGGACTTAGCCTCGGTTGAGTTAGCGAAAGCATGGCGTATTGATGCTGAGATTCCGCTTACGCAGATGACGGTATCGACTTTGGACTGGCTTGATCGCGCCGGGCCTTTTGGCTCTGGTTTTCCCGAACCTATTTTTATGGTCACTAGGGTTCAGGCAAAATCTGTTCGGGTGATGGGCAAATCCGAAGAGCATATGGCGTTGCGGCTGGATGATGGGCTTGGTCAGGTGGACGCGGTAGCGTTCCGGGTAGCCGGGACACCATTAGGGCAGGCGCTTAGCCAGATGAAGGATGGCCGGAGCGCCGATATTATCGGCCGGATGAGCCGCAATCGTTTCCGCGGCGAAGACAAAGTTCAGTTGATGATCAGTGATATTCGATTTGTCGCATGAATGGTGATTAATTCGCTTGATTTGCTGGTCGCTTTTGGGTAGTCATGTTCTTGCCTTTATGACCCGTTCGTCTAGAGGCCTAGGACATCGGCCTTTCACGCCGACAACACGGGTTCGAATCCCGTACGGGTCGCCACTTTCTGTTTATACCACTTTTTTATAATTGTTTTTTATAATTGATTAGGTTTCATGACTTCTGATCATCAGATGGAGTGAAGCCATTTAGCGGTGTCTTCGCTAATCTGATCTTTGCGCGCCGCATCCATCCGCGCCAGATTACGGTAAGGCATTCCCATGCGCGGATTGCTTGCCAGCTTATCCTCATTTCGCATGAGAAAATCCCAATACAGCAGATTAAATGGGCAGGCATCCGCGCCGCTTTTGCTCTTAACGGAATAATGGCAACCTTTGCAGTAATTTGACATTCGGTTGATATAAGCCCCACTAGCGGCATAGGGTTTGCTAGCTAAATCACCGCCATCCGCATAAAGCGTCATGCCATGAACATTTGGCAATTCCACCCATTCATAAGCATCGGCATAGACCGCCAGATACCATTCATTAACCACCACCGGGTCTAACCCTGCCAAGAGCGAAAAATTGCCGATCACCATCAGCCGCTGGATATGATGGGCATAGGCATGATCAATGGTGTTCTGGATGGAGATGTGAAGACAGCGCATTTTGGTATCAGCCGTCCAGAAAAAATCTGGCAAGGGGCGTTCAGCCATGAGAGCATTTTTTTGGGCATATTCCGGCATACGATACCAATAAATGCCGCGAACATACTCACGCCAGCCGAGGATTTGGCGGATAAAGCCTTCCACCGCGTTAAGGGGTGCGTCACCATTTTGCCAGCGTTCTTGCGCCTTGCTAATCACCTCACGCGGGGATAACAGGCCAATATTAAGATAAAGCCCGATATGGGCATGATACATCCATGGCTGATCATCAATCATGGCATCCTGATAAGTGCCGAAAAGCGGCAGGCGTTCATCAAGAAATTGCTCACACGCGGCTAAGGCATCTGTTCGTGTGACGGCATAGGAAAACCCATCGGCTACGCCCATGTTATTTGGAAAACGCTGTGTCACCATGGCCATAATCTCAGTAGTGATAGCATCAGGTGAAACCGAAAATGGCGGTGGCAGGGTTAACCCTTGTTTAGGTGGGGCGCGGTTTTCGCTGTCATAATTCCATTCACCGCCCACAGGTTTGCCATGTTCCATCAGCACATCATAACGCCGCCGCATCTCGCGATAAAAATATTCCATGCGGAGGCTTTTTCGCCCCTCTGCCCAATGGCTAAAATCATCTTGGCTGGCAAGAAAGCGATCATCTTCGCGGCATTCTACGGGTAAGCCTAAATGGTTTGACCATGTTTTCATCTCTTTTGTCAGCCGATATTCCCCGGCTTTGGTAACGATCACCTGTTCGGCCTTTGCCCTGTCTATATGGCGCGTGATCTCTCCCAAAATAGAATTGGTGTTTTCGGGGTCATCTAGCTGGGTGTAAAACACTTGGATATTGCGTTGGCGTAGAGTATCGGCAAAATGGCGCATTGCTGAAAATATGAAGATCAGTTTCTTTTTGTGATGCGGAACATAACTGGCTTCTGCCATGACTTCGGCCATCAGAATACTATCACCGGGGGTAATATCACGAAGTGATGAGATATCGTCGCTAAGCTGGTCACCTAATATCACGCGCAAACTGGTCATGGTTACTTCCCTCTGCCATCAATCTATGGGGCGGAGTGATGATGACAAGGGCAGAAACCCAATCTGATTAGTCCTATCCGATGAAAGTTTGCCCGGAAAAGGTAATTTTGCTATCTTGCGTGAAATCATGACAAGTTATAACAGTTTGTCAGTTTTCATGACGATAGCACAATCATATCAAACCATAATGTGAGCAGATTTTATGACGAAAACAGCCTTTCTCTTTCCGGGTCAAGGATCACAAAGCGTTGGCATGGGCGCGTCCATGATGGCCGCCAGCCCTGTGGCGAAATCCATCATTGAACAAGTTGACGCCGCCCTTGATGGGGAGTTGTTACCGATTATGCGTGACGGCCCTGATGAGGCGCTGAAACTAACCCGCAATGCTCAACCTGCACTGATGGCAACGGCGCTTGCTACGATCAGGGCGCTGGAAGACGCAACAGGTAAGGCGATATCTGATATGGCGAGCTATGTCGCTGGACACTCGTTAGGGGAATACGCCGCGATGGCGGCGGTTCATGTGTTTGATACCGATGTCACGGCGCGATTGTTGCGCCACCGGGGTGATGCGATGCAAAACGCCGTGCCAGTGGGTGAGGGCGCTATGGCGGCCTTGCTTGGGGTTGAGATTGCAGAGGTAGAAGCCTTACTGGTAAAGATTGTTGGGGATGTTGAGATTGCCAACGACAACAGCTCAGGTCAGGTGGTGATCAGTGGCTCTGCCGCGTCGGTGGATGCCGCCATTGCCGCCGCCAAAGAGGCAGGGGTTAGGCGCGCCATGCTTTTACCTGTTAGCGCACCATTTCATTGCCGTTTGATGGCACCAGCCGCCGATGCAATGGCAAAAATCTTGGCTGATACGACATTGCATCAGCCCAGTTTGCCTATCTTTACCAATGTCACCGCTATGCCAGAAAGTAATCCGGTAATATTGCGTGATCTTTTGGTGCATCAGGTGACAAGTCGGGTGCGTTGGCGTGAAACTCTGCTAAATATGGCTGAACAAGGTGTCAGCCGATTTGTTGAGGTGGGAACGGGCAAAGTGTTAAGTGGTTTGGTCAAACGCACTATTCCTGACGCCGAAACCTTTAATATCGAAACGGCCGAAGATCTTGAGATGGCGGCAGATAAGTTTTGATTATCATCACTTAAAAAACACATAACTAATGACATATAAAAGGAGTCACACAAATGTTTGATCTTACCGGTAAGACCGCGCTAGTCACCGGGGCTAGTGGAGGTATTGGATCAGCGATTGTTACCGCATTGGCGGCGCGTGGAGCAAATCTGGTGCTGACGGGAACGCGTGAAAATATCCTCAAGGAGGTCGCCGCTTCCCTTGATCTTAAATCTGATCAAAAGGCTGAGATCATCACCGCTAATCTTTCTGAGGCAGAGGCGGCAACACAATTGATCGCGGATACCGAGGCGGCGGTCGGGCCAGTTGATATTCTAGTAAATAACGCAGGTTTGACGCGTGACGGGCTTTTGATGAGGATGAAAGAAGAGGATTGGCAAACCGTAATGGAAGTCAACCTGACAGCCGTCATGCGATTGAGTAAGGCCGTTTTGCGCGGAATGATGAAATCACGCTGGGGGCGTATTATTCAGATTTCTTCGGTTGTCGGCTATACAGGCAATCCGGGCCAAACAAATTACGCTGCCTCAAAGGCAGGAATGACAGGCTTCACCAAATCATTAGCGATTGAGGTTGCCTCACGCGGGGTAACGGCGAATGTTATTGCCCCCGGATTTATTCAAACCGCAATGACAGATGTGCTAACCGATGAGGTCAAGGACGAATTGCTAAAGAGAGTGCCAGCAGGCGCCATGGGTACTCCCGAAGACATTGCCGCCGCCGTTGTCTTTCTTGCCAGCCCAGAGGCAGGTTATATGACAGGAGCGACACTTCACATTAATGGCGGTATGGCAATGCTATAATTTACGCTAAAAAGCAGATTGAAAAAAAACCATTATAAATTAGGCCCATTATGAATTAGGCTAGTATAATTCTGATCAACTCATTATAGTAATTGATTAATTGGGCTGGTTTTCAGCAAATTTATATGGTAACAACCGACCACTTTCCAGCCTATGAAGGGCTAAACCAAATATTGGGAGACACATCCATGAGCGATACTTTTGACCGTATTAAATCCATCGTTGTTGATCATCTTGGGGTTGATGATGATAAGGTAACGGAAACCGCAAACTTTGTTGAAGATCTTGGTGCCGATAGCCTTGATACTGTTGAACTTGTTCTTGCTTTTGAAGAAGAATTCAGCATTGAAATTCCTGATACTGCTGCTGAAAAAATTCAAACTATTAAGGATGCTGTTGATTTCGTTAGTAGCGCGACCTCTTAAGCATTAACCATAGTGGTCATGATATGAGACGCGTTGTTGTCACAGGTATGGGTATTATCAATCCGCTTGGTCTAGGGGTTGATAATACTTGGAATGCCCTTACCTCTGGGAAAAGTGGGTTATCAGGTATCAAAAATTTTGATGTGTCTGACCTGCCTTGCAAAGTGGCAGGCCAAGTCCCTGTTGATGACACTCGTGACAACGCCATTAATCTTGATGAATTGATTGACCCGAAAGATCAGCGGAAATTAGACCGTTTTATTGTCTATGGTATTATTGCCGCTGATCAGGCTATCCGTGATTCTGGTTTTGTGGCTGATAATGATGATAAGGCCCACCGTGCCGGGGTGAAGATCGGTTCTGGCATAGGCGGGTTAGAAACCATCTATGATGCTAGTATTCTTCTAAATGAGCGTGGCCCTAGACGGCTTAGCCCATTTTTTATCCCCTCATCACTTATTAATCTCATTTCAGGACAGGTATCTATTCGTCATGGCCTTAAAGGGCCTAACCATGCGGTTGTGACGGCCTGTTCAACTGGGGCGCACGCTATTGGTGACGCCAGCAGATTGATCAAATATGGTGATGCAGATGTCATGATTGCAGGCGGGGCAGAGGCCGCGGTTTGCCGTCTTGGTATCGCAGGATTCTGTGCCCTCAAAGCCTTATCATCAGGTTATAATGATACCCCTGAAAAAGCATCGCGTCCGTGGGATAAGGGGCGGGATGGTTTTGTTATGGGTGAAGGCGCCGGGGTGTTAGTGCTTGAAGAATATGAACACGCCAAGGCGCGTGGTGCTAAAATCTACGCTGAGATTAAAGGTTATGGCCTTTCGGGTGATGCCTATCACATCACTGCACCAGCAGAAGATGGTGATGGTGGGTTCAGGTCTATGTCGGCGGCGCTAAAGAACGCAGGTCTTAATATTGATCAAGTGGATTATATTAATGCTCACGGCACTTCAACGCCACTGGGTGATATGATTGAACTTAACGCGGTATCTAAGCTCTATAATGGTGATAAAGGCGCAATCAATATGTCCTCCACCAAGAGTGCGACAGGGCATTTGCTGGGCGCGGCTGGTGCGATTGAGGCTATTTTTTCAATCATGGCGGTTTATCACGATACCTTGCCTCCAACGCTTAATTTGGAAGACCCGTCAGATGATGTGGGGCCGATTAATCTGGTTCCGTTTGAGGCACAGCAGAAACCTGTTCGAAACGCGCTTTCCAATTCATTTGGTTTTGGCGGCACTAATGCCTCACTGATTGTTGGCAAGTTGGATTAACTAGATGGTGTCTGAGCGCGGCTCCGATAACACGCCTTCTCCACGGCCCTCTCAATTTTATCGCTGGCTGATTAAACTCACGCTTGCTGCGTCTGTGGGTGCGGTATTTGTTTTTGTTGTTGGTTTTATCTGGGTTAGTGCGGTTCTTGATCGTCCTTCTCTGGCGACAAAAGATATCATATTGGAAATCAAACCTGGTGATGGACGGGTGGTTATTAGCCAGCGCCTCAATCAGATTGGTCTGCCACATCATCCGTTGATTTATCGGATTGAGGAATGGCGCCGCGGCAAAGGCTATCTGCCGAAGGCTGGTGAATATCAGTTTGCCGCAGATGGTACGCTCTCCGAAGCCATGGATATCATCCATAAAGGCGTGCCTATTCAGCATGATCTCACCATTTCAGAAGGTTTAAGCTCTCAGCAAGTCGTTGATCTGCTTCGGGGGGATGACAGGCTCACTGGCGAGATTACGAAAATACCAGAAGAAGGCAGTTTATTACCCGAAACCTATGCGTTTTCGCGTCATACCGACCGCAATGCCTTGATCCGCAGAATGCAGCAATCGCGTGAAATTAAATTTGCTGAAATTTGGGCAAGCCGTGATCCTGATCATCTTTTGAAAAAGATGCAAGACGCGGTCATATTGGCATCAATCGTTGAAAAGGAAACTGGCATTGTGGGCGAGCGCGGGTTAGTGGCGTCGGTGTTTCTTAACCGTATCCAGAACAGCATGAAACTTCAATCTGACCCTACGGTTCTCTATGGGCTTGAAAAAGACGGGATTGTTGTGGATAGGCTTCTGCGCTCACATCTCAAGCATGACTCACCATGGAATACCTATCGCATTAAGGCTCTGCCGCCTAGCCCGATCAGCAATCCGGGCTTGGCTAGCTTTATTGCGGTTGTTAAGCCCGAAAGGTCAGATTATTTTTATTTCGTCGCGGATGGTAAGGGTGGGCATCGTTTTGCCAAAACCTATGAAGACCATAAAGCCAATATCAAACTTTGGAAAGATTCTGCCAATCAGAATTAACCTCTATTTTGTGAATAGGTCATTGTTTCCCACGGCTTGCCTGTTGTAGAGTTAGGGAAATTTAGAACAGAAAGACGCTCTGATTGATGACAGATTTTGACTCAACCATGCCATCTTCACTTTCTCGCCGCGGCCTTATGCTAGTATTGTCTTCACCGTCGGGGGCAGGGAAATCATCTATTTCGCGCAAGCTGTTGGAACAAGATGATAATATCAGTCTTTCTATTTCCGTGACCAGCCGCAAGCGCCGTCCGGGTGAGGTTGAGGGGAAAGACTATCATTTTGTCAAACCTCAAGAGTTTCAGTTCATGATCAACGAGGACAGATTTCTTGAACACGCTAAGGTATTTGATCACTATTATGGCACGCCATCTGATCAGGTGATGGCGAAAATTGAGGCTGGTAGTGATGTGTTATTTGATATTGACTGGCAAGGCACTCAGCAACTCAAAGCCAAGGCGCGGGATGACCTGATTTCTGTATTTATTTTGCCGCCATCTTATCGGGAATTGGAAACACGCCTGAAAAAACGCAACCAAGATACCGATATGGAGGTTGCTAAGCGGATGTCCAAGGCGGCGGATGAGCTTAGTCACTATGCCGAATATGATTATATCATTATCAATCATGATTTGGCGGAATCGGTTCGTCATGTTCACGCGATCTTGGCGGCAGAGCGTCAACGACGTTTTCGCATGAATGGGTTGACGGAGTTTGTCAGGCAACTTCAATCTGGCTATTGACGCCTCTGTGCCTCAAGGGTACGGGCAAGAACACAAAACTCCTCCAGACTGAGGGATTCGGGACGTCTCTGTTCATCAATCCCTGCCTCATCCAATAAGGCTGAACCGCCCAATGAGCGCAAAGACGCCCGCAACATTTTTCGTCTCTGATTAAAAGCTGTCTTGGTAATCTCTTGCAGAATCCCTCGTTGGGCAGGGAAAGCAGGGGTTTGACGCGGCAATAATCTGATCACGCTTGAAGTGACTTTAGGTGGTGGAACAAAGGCGGCAGGAGGGATATCAAAACAATGTTTTGTTTCTGCCAGCCACTGACAAATAATGCTAAGTCGCCCGTAATTTCCACCGCCGGGTTGGGCGGTAATGCGTTCCGCGACTTCGCGTTGAAACATTAATGTCATGGACTGAAACGCATCGGGGTGATCCAGCCAGCCAAACAATAGCGGCGTTGCGATATTATAGGGCAGATTGGCTATGATCTGGCGCGGGGTATCGGCTGGGCCTAGCTCATGTATTGGCATGGTCAGGGCATCGCCTTCAATAATGCTGAGCCGTCCACGGCTTGCCTCAACCAGTGGCTGAAGGGCGTCAATCGCTCGGCGATCTTTTTCAATAGCGATCACTCGTTCTGCCCCTGCCATCAGAATGGCACGTGTCAGCCCACCGGGGCCGGGGCCAATTTCAATGACGGTGTGTTGCGGCTGAATATTCGCTTCACGCGCGATGCGGCCAGTCAGATTAAGGTCTAGCAAAAAGTTTTGGCCTAGCTTGCGTCTGGCATCAAGGCGGAATTGCTTGATCACCTCTTTGAGTGGCGGCAGGGCGGCAATAGGGTCAGAGAGAGTCATAAGACCCGCCCATATTCTCTGCTCTTTTTTCTGCCATCTGCCGTGCCATGGTTATCGCCGCGATCAGACTGTCTGGTCGCGCGGTAAAATTCCCTGCTTGATCTAACGCCGTTCCATGATCAGGCGAGGTGCGAATAAAGCTAAGCCCCATGGTAATGTTGACGCCATGATGAAAATCCAGCGTCTTTAGAGGGATCAGGGCTTGATCATGATACATGGCCAAGACCGCATCATAATCTCCGCGCCGGTCTTCAAAAAATAAGGTATCTGCCGAATGTGGGCCGGAAATGTCAAAGCCTTCTGCCTTTAGGTGATGAATTGCTGGTGCGATCAGCCTTTCTTCCTCATCCCCAAGGGTGCCAGATTCGCCAGCATGGGGGTTTAGCCCGGCGACGGCGATGCGCGGGGCTTTGATGCCAAAATCCCTTATCAGGCCATCCCTCATCAGGCGTAACGTTTTTATAATGCGCTCAGGCGTAATCAGGGCGAAAACATCTCTCAACGGGACATGAATCGTCAGAGGAGTGACGCGTAATTCTGCATTTGCCAACATCATGACTGGATATTTTTCTTCGCCGTCCGCTTCACTATCCAGCGCGGCCAGATATTCGGTATGGCCGGGATAAGCAAAACCAGCTTCAGTCAATGTGGCTTTTTGAATAGGATTGGTGATCAACGCATTAGCATCACCTTTTTTGACCATGCTAACCGCATCTGCGATGGCACGGATCACCATTTCGGCATTTTCAGGTGATGGCTTTCCGGCGGTAATCTCACTCGGCCAGATCATTGGTATAACCCCAAGATGCTGTGGGGGAAGCGTATCTGCTCTGGTTGGGCCAATCGTGGTGATGGTGATCTTCTGGTTACCGCGTTTTGCCAGTGCCTCTAGGCGATCAGGATCATCAATCGTCCATAGATTTTGCTCACCTGACGCCACGGCCTTAATGAGTAACTCACCGCCAATGCCAGCAGGTTCCCCCGGCGTTACCAGAAGTCGTGGCAGTCTTGACGAAGGCGATGCAAGCATTAGAAATTTGTCCGGATATCAACAAGCGCCTCACGCCGCAATTGATTCAAATGACGTTGAGAAAGGATGGAAAAATAACGGTTCTGAATCGTTTTGGTTAAAGTCTCAAGACTTGGCAAATCGGTGTTGGGAACGGATTTATCACATACCATAAAAATAGCCATACCTTCGTTAAAGGCAACAGGGCCGGTTTTCATGCCAGCCTCAAGCGGAGCAATCAGATCACGCAGATTAGGGGCCAAGTTGTAAAGTGGCATCCTGCCAAGCATAAAGGGCAACCCCGCGCCATAAGTATTGTTTAATATCTCTAAATCTTGACAGGTGGTGATGGCTTCTGTCTCACGCGTTAGCTTGGCCGCCACTTCAAGGCGGCTGGCCTCATCAATGGTGGTCATGGGATAAAGCAGGCGGGTCAAAATCACTTCAGCCTCAAGCGGGCTGGCATGACCACTATCACGCCGACCTTTAACACGATAGATAATGATTGCGCCGTCACGATCAATCGGGTCTGTGATATCTCCGGGCTTCAAAGAAGTTAGAATATCTCTGAAATCAGACTCAATCCGGCTTTCTAGTATCCAGCCGATATTTCCGCCATTGCTGGCGCTTCCGGCGGCGGAATATTGCTGTGCAATGCGCCCAAAATCTGCCCCTTTGCGGATAGCATTTACCATCTGACTAGCTAGGTTAATGGTCGCGGCGTAGTTGCGGTTCGGTTCAGGCAGCAAAACAATCTCATCCAGATTGATATGAGGTTCTTGCAGATTCTGTTTAAGGCGTTCTAATTCAATTTCGGCTTCAGCCTCAGCATTGGCAAACTGGCCTTGGAAGCGGTTATTAATGATGCTGGCCCAAAGAATGTCAGCTTTGAATTTTTTATGAATAACCTCACGCGGGATGTCTAGTGACGCCAGAACTTCATCTGGGTTTTCATTATTTTGTGCAAAGGTAGCGTTAATCAGCCTATCCGCGCCCTGATTAATTGCGTTAATATTGCCACTTAGAATGGCGTTGCCTTCGCTGATTTTAATCGTGTCATCAATCAGCATCTGTAACACATCACGATTAATCTGATTTTCGTTTTCCGCCGTCAATCTGATCCCTGTGGTCTTGATCAGCATATTGCGACGTTGTTCCAGATCGTGATTAGTGATGGGAATCCCATCTACCGTGGCAATAACCTCAATATTCGCAGCTTTCACGGGTGTTGCCATGGTCATCATGGTGAAAATAACAATGGCAGAAACCCGTAACATGAAAGAAAACAATGTCATTATTTGTCCTGTTCAAGCGGTCTGATCTGATCGGATTAATGTTGCCAATCCAATCGTAGTGACAATAAATCCCGGAGCAATACCAGCGATAATCGGTGGCAGACGCCCGGATGAACCTAATACATACATGATATCTTTGAAAAAATAAAAACCAAGTGCTGAAAAAATGGCAAAGGCAATTAATCTAATCCGTTTTTTCCTGCCGCGATAAACCAATCCGAAATACCCAGCGATTAATGTCATGCCAACCAAGACCAGAGGTGTAGAAGCCTGATAATAAAGATAAGACCGATGCCCAAGGCTACTTAGTCCGGCTTGATCCAGCACAGTGATATAACTCCATAACCGATAAAGAGGTATTGTCTCAGGCTTTTTGTTGGAACTGGTCAAATCAGAACGGCTTAGCTCCGAAGGAAGGGTGAGAACACCTAGATTGGCGATAGTTCCGTCTTGGCGCATAATACGCCCACCTTCTAACTGCCAGTTGCCATCATCAAAAATTAGGGTTTCTGGCAAATAATGCGAAGTCCATGTGTTATCTTTATCAAAGGTATAAACCTCACCGTCGGCAATGCTAAGATCGGATCGCTTAAGCCGACTGCCACTGATAATGAGGTTTTGATAGGCGCCACGATCTCTTAGCCAGATGCCCTCAGTTGAGACAGTCAAATTACGGCCAGTTGAGCCAAATTTCTGTTCTTCCATAATGATGAAACGGCTATTGGTTGCTGAAGAAATAGGGTCAATGACCACCAGCATGACAACGCTTATCAGCATGACCGACAAAATAGGCCCGAAAATGATCTGCAACATAGAAAGACCGCTAGACCGCGCGACAATAATTTCATTCTGCTGGCTTAGTTTATAGAAACTGACCAATGCCCCGAACATCACGGCGAAAGGCAGAATAAAAGGCACGCTAGACGGAATCCGAAGCAATGACATGATTAACGCCGTAAAAGAGGAAATGCTGTCTTTGTTTGCACTGCGGCGCAGTAATTCTGCCATATCAATCAGATTGACGATGAATATCAATATTAACCCCGCCAACAGAATATGGATGAGCGTGTGCCGAAACAAATAAAGGGTTAATATGCGTGTCCAACCAAATCGGTTCATGCTAGCACCGCTTCTTTTCGCCAAGGTTGCCATAGCAATAGAATTCCAACAACCAATGGAAAGATCACCACCAAATACATCAACGGAAACAGTTCGGGAATGTTGACGGTCAAACTTCGTGACGTCAAATGTGCCAGTTCAATAAAAATGGTAAGGCCTGCCACTATACTGATCTGTTGCCAGTAATGCCCACGTTGAAACCGACTGCGAAGAAAGACAGATATCACGATAATGACAAGCGATATCGCCAAGAAAGGTGACGAAAGCCGAAAATGCCCCTCGGCTCTCATTTCATCCTGATAGTGTTGATTACTGGCGGTTTTGGTTAGCAGTTCACCAATACCCATTTCATTATAATCTTGTGGCCGATCACCATTTGTGACGAATTCTTGTGCCATATTAAGCTTATAACTCTCAAACTCTAGGATTTGAGCCTTTGTTGAGGTCTCGGTGAATTGTGTGCGGATACCATTAAATAAAACAATAGATGGGTTTTCATTATCTATTGTGACCGTGGCCTTTTCGGCGTGAATTTCAACCACCATATCATCACTGCGGCTATCCCTGATAAAGATATCTTTAAAAACATTGTCGCTTTGTTTGTCATGGATATAGATCGTTAGACCTTTGGTGATATCGATAAAGACACCTTCTTGCAGGATAATGATAGGTGCTGACGCACGCAGATTTGTCATAAAAGTTTTATATTGCGAATAGGTGGCAGGCATCAGAAAGGTAGAATTGATCATCAGAAATAGAGAAATCAGGCAGCCCAAGATGATAGGGCCAAGACCAATGCGAAAGGGGGAAATGCCAGCCGCGCTCATCGCGAGAAGCTCTTTATCCTGTTGCATCTTTGACATCACGCTTGTTGCCGCGATAGTTGTGCTGATCGGCAAGATAATCACTAGCCAGAACGGAACACCAAGAAGTGTGACATAGAGGAAATCAATAAATAACGCCCCTTTATTTACCAATAGCTCAACCAGCCGTAATGTTTGACCAAGCCAGACCAGTCCAATGATCGAAAAACTGGCCAGCAGTAGTGATGATAAACACTGTTTTAGGATGTACCAGGTTAAAACCATGTGCCGTGTCATCTCCTGATTTGGCCCTTTGTGATTTGGCCGTTGTGTTATAAAGCCTAAAACCCCGTTTGCCATTGCGAGGGGGCGGTTTATTTGGCAGAAAGCGATCTTGCCGTTGCTTTTTTTATTCTCATCCTCAATATAGATGATTGCAACTTATCAAAAAACCAACAGAAACAGTAAGGATTTTTTTATGACATCTCGATTGACCCTCCAATTTGTCTCTCAGGATGATGCCTCATCCTATCCGATTATGCTTCTTGTATCGGCAAAAGACGGTAAGGCCGAACTTGATGCGACTGGTGAGGCACTGGATCACACTTTCAATGGCGCCCTTTCAAGGGCAATGACGGAGGCCTCTTTCAAGGCTGAACCGGGCGAAGATGTGGTTGTTCGCGGTGCCGAAGGATCAGTAATACTGCTTGGGGCAGGGGGGAATAAAGCCATAGGTGTTGATAGCGAAAATCTAGGCGGTCATGTCATGGACGCGATGGCAAAATCAAAGCTCAAAGATATTACTTTGTTGGCTAACGGGCGTTCTGCGGAATGGGTGGCAAGCCTTGCTTATGGAGCATATCTGGCTGGCTATCATTTCTCACGCTATTTTACCAAGGGCAAAAACGCTAACCCGGCGCAAGCCAGCATTTCTATTGTTGCGGATGACCCGCAGGCGACCACCGCCGCCTATCACCGGTTTGAGGGAATTGCCTCAGGGGTGTTTATGGCGCGTGATCTGGTTAGTGAGCCGTCCAACATTCTTTATCCGGCGGAATATGCCAACCGTTGTCTTGAGCTATCCCAACTTGGCGTTGAGGTTCAAGTGCTGAATGATGATGATATGTCCAAAGAGGGAATGAATCTCTTGCTTGCTGTCGGGCAGGGCAGTGAGCGCGAATCCCGAATGGTCGTCATGCGCTGGAATGGGGGTGGTGATGAAGACCCGATCGTGTTGATCGGCAAGGGTGTTTGTTTTGATACCGGCGGCATTTCTATTAAACCTGCTGGCGGCATGGAAGATATGAAATGGGATATGGGCGGCTCTGCCGCGGTTGTCGGGGCGATGAAGGCTATTGCCGCCGCTGGCATAAAACGCAATGTGATAGGTTTGGTCGGGCTAGTTGAAAATATGCCTGATGGCAAAGCGATTAAACCGGGTGATGTGGTTACCTCAATGTCTGGGCAGACGGTAGAGATTATCAATACCGATGCCGAGGGCAGGTTGGTTCTGGCTGATGTAATGACTTATGCCCAACGCTATTTTAAGCCAGCTGTCATGATTGATCTCGCCACCTTAACAGGGGCAATTCTGGTGTCGCTTGGCATGGTGCAATCTGGCCTTTTTGCGAATGATGATCATCTTGCCTCTGCCATCTCGGATGCCGCTGCCGCCACTGGTGAGGGCACTTGGCGGATGCCACTTGGTAAAGATTATGACAAGTTAATCAATTCCAAGATTGCGGATATGAAAAATATTGGTGGTCGTTATGGTGGTTCGGTTACGGCAGCCTGTTTTCTTCAGCGCTTTGTTGAAAATGGAACGCCTTGGGCGCATTTGGATATTGCTGGCATGGCGTGGTCAGATAAAGCCAAGCCAACAACTCCCGCAGGTGGCACAGGGTATGGTGTTCGTCTGTTGACGCATCTGGTTGAACATTTTGAGGCTTCATCAAAATCAGGGGCATGATTTGGCAGATATCGCCTTTTATCAATTACAGTCGCGGACAGCACAGCAGGTGTTGCCGCGTCTGTTGCAGAAAACACGGGCGGCAGATAAAACCGCACGAGTGATCGCACCGGATGATCTCTTAACCGAGATCAGTATGGCGATTTGGTCTGATCAGGCGGATAGCTGGCTTCCCCACGGTATTGCGGGCCGTGATGATGAAGATAGGTCACTTTGCCCGATTTGGATTGCGGGTCATGATGCCAATGATACCGATAATGACGCTGATGCTGCATCAGATTTTCATTTTTACCTAGCAGACCGGATGCCATCAGATGCGATGGTGTCAGGCGAAAATACCCCTGCGCCGCGGATTTTCATTCTTTTTAACGGAAATGATGATGCCTTGCTTAGCACATCGCGTGAAGCATGGAAGCATTGGGCAAAACAAGGCCATTCGCTTAGCTATTATCAACATGACACCACTCAAGGATGGGTGAAAAAGGCATAAACCACCATTTGATTGAGTTAAACATCTTGCCTTTGGTTCTGGCCTTTCCTATAAGGCCAACTGTAACTCCCCATACTGGTTTTTATTTGAAAGGATTAACCATGGCTCTCGAACGCACCTTTTCTATCATCAAACCTGATGCCACTCGCCGCAATCTGACTGGCGCTGTTGCTGCCCGGCTGGAAGAAGGCGGTCTTCGTATTGTCGCCCAAAAGCGTATTCACATGACCCGTGAACAGGCCGAGGGATTTTATGCGGTTCACAAAGAGCGCCCTTTTTTCAATGATCTGGTAGCGTTCATGATTTCTGGGCCTGTGGTTGTACAGGTACTGGAAGGCGAAAACGCCGTTGCCCGCAATCGTGAGATTATGGGTGCAACTAACCCCGCTGATGCCGCCGAAGGCACCATCCGTAAGGATTTTGCCGAAAGCATCGAAGCCAATTCTGCTCACGGCTCAGACAGTTTGGAAAATGCCGCGATTGAGATTGATTATTTTTTCAACAAGGATGAGATTGTTGGCTGATTTTAAGGTCATGATATTGGTATGAAAAAGGGGGCTGAAACAGCCCCCTTTTTTTTATGCTCTTGGCAAAACCCTAACCAAAGAAATAATATGCCATCGCAAGCAGAACGACAGCAATCAGAATAGCTGAGTTTCGCATAAAGCCCATAAATCCTTTATAGAACTCTAGGCTTTGCCGTTCCTGCGAATCAAGATGAGATGGATCCATTACTTACGCCCCCTTATGTTCAATTCATCACATTTTAACTGACCATATCCGCTTTTGCATCAAGAAATCGCGCAATGCAGTCATTAATTTGATCATGGCTTGCTTAGGATGACGACAAAGGCCATTGCATCTGATGTTCCATGCCCGGAATATGTCCGGGAATAGCACCTGATTCCTGATGCAGACGAACTTGACCTTGATCAGAGGTGATGGTGATCAGATGCGCGGCGAAAGCCCCTATTACCGCCGGGTATATTTTATGTTCTTCAATTAATACCCGCGCCGCCAGAGTGTCCTGATCATCATCGGCTTTCACCTCAACCTGATGCTGAGCGATTATGGGGCCATCATCCAACTCGGCGGTGACAACATGAACACTGCATCCATGGTGCTTTGCCCCATCATTAAGCGCACGCTGATGGGTGTTCAGACCTTTATAATCCGGCAAAAGTGAGGGATGAATATTAATGATTTTCCCATGATAGCGTTGGCAAAATGATGGAGACAGAACACGCATAAAACCAGCAAGGCAAATGAGATCAACCGTTGCGGCATCAATAGCGTCAGCAAGGGTATGTTCAAACGACTGGCGATCAGGGTAAAGGTTAGGGTCAATGATCTCAGCCGGTATTCCTGCCGCTTCAGCAAGTGTCAAGCCGGAGGCGGGGTTATCTGCCAGAACCTTAACAATTTTGGCAGGAACGTCATCTTGCGAGGTATAGGCAATGAGGGATTGCAAATTGCTTCCTCTACCAGAAATGAGAACGGTCAGCCGCAGCATTAATCCGCCACTTTCCATTGATCAAGGTGATCAAAACGCACCGCCGGGCCATCACCCCGCGGTATCAATGTTCCGGCTTGCCAAGTGGAAAACCCTGCCTCTGATATCGTTGCCATCGCGGTTTTGGCATCTGCCGCATCAACAGTGACCAGCATACCAATGCCGCAATTAAAGGTGCGTAGCATTTCCATTGGGGCAATTTGCCCGATATGCTGAAGCCAAGCAAAAAGAGGCGGCAATGACCAGCTTGTCATATCTAACGCTAATGCCAAGTCATCTGAAAACACACGTGGCGGATTATCAACCAAGCCGCCACCAGTGATATGGGCAACAGAGGTCACTTTCCCCTCCGCAATCAATGGCATTACGGCTTTGGCATAAAGGGCTGTCGGGGTCAGTAACGCCTCACCAAGGGTTTGCTCAGGCTGAAACGGCGCAGGGTCATGCGGCGTAAAACCGCCATGTTCCAGCACCCGCCGCACCAAAGAATAGCCGTTGGAATGAACACCAGTTGAGGCAATCGCAATAGCGGTCTGGCCTTGGGCTGTCATGCTACGGTCTAACAATCGACCTCTTTCCGCCGCGCCAACACAGAACCCGGCTAGATCAAAGCCTCCCTTGGGATAGACGCCGGGCATTTCCGCCGTCTCACCGCCAATTAACGCCGCGCCAGTATCAAGGCAACCATCGGCAATGCCAGCAATAATATCGGCGGCAATATCGCTCTCAAGGGCGCTGGTGGCATAGTAATCAAGAAAAAATAGCGGCGCCGCCCCTTGTGCCAAAATATCATTGGCGCACATAGCCACCAGATCAATACCGAGGCCGCGATAGAGACCAGCTTGCCGAGCCAATTCCAGCTTTGTACCAACGCCATCTGTGGCGGCGACTAGGATCGGGTCAGAAAATCCAGCAGCTTTAAGATCAAACAACGCCCCAAAACCGCCAAGAGAGCCATCCGCACCAGCACGGCGGGTGCGGGCGGCATCATTTGCAATGCGGCCAACCAGCGCATCACCGGCGTCAATATCGACCCCTGCGTCACGATAGGTCATGCCTGCTGTTTTCCGAGGATCAGATATGGTAGCCTCCAGTTCAGAAACAGGTTAAAGTCTAGTCATAGAGGGTATCCAAATGACGGTCAAAGGGAAATCATCACGTTTATTTACTGTGTTGGTATTTGCTGTGTTGGCAATGCCGTGGGGTATTATGAATGCTTCCCCTGCTATTGCTAATCAGGCTTGCGTGTCTGATGCTTTTCTGATTGCCGGGCTAGATGCCGAAGCCGAAGCCAGCACAGGCAATCTGGCACGGCAAATCGCCACTGAAAATGCGTTGGAAAAAGCGTGGCAAATCTTGCTCAACAGACTGGTCATAGATGGTCAGGATAACAATGCCTTGCAATCGGTTAACCCATCCTCTTTGTTATTATTCACACGGGTGGATAGCGAAACGGTTTTAACTAGCCGTTATATTGCCAAGCTAGATTACTGTTTTGATCGCCAGATGGTGCGCGAGTTGTTTCGTGAAAATAATATTGCTTATGCGGAATTGTTATCTGATCGCATTATGGTTTTGCCAATTTTTATTTCTGGCGGTCGTGCAACCTTATGGCAACAGCCTAATCCATGGAAAAGATCGGTGGAGAGCATCCTTCCTGATCATAACGGACTGGTTCAACTGGCTATTCCATCAGGCTTTGCCATTGAACGTTCAATCACGGGGCAGGGCATTATGGATCAAAGGGCCTCTAGCTTGAAAAAAGCTGTTGAACTTGATCCTGCGGCTATGATGTTGGTTAGCACCGCGCGAGTGACTTTGGCGGATAATGGTATTGCCCTTGTTGTAACAGGTGAGCTTTATAATCGTGATGGCGAAAAACTGGCTGATATGGAAGATTCTTATTTACCGATGGCCTCGGCGGAACAATTACCTGAACAGTTGAATCAAATGGCTAATGAGATGGTGATGAAGATTGAGCAGGTCTGGCGGCAAGCCAATCTGGTTGATCTCAATGCCCAGAATGTTCTGCGGGTTTCGGTTGGTGTCATCTCATTAGATCAGTGGTTTAGTCTCTTGGCCAAGCTTGATGGGCTGTCACCTGTTGAACAGATTGATCTGCGCCAATTATCTGCTGATGCCGCGGTTTTGGATATGACATTAAACGGATCGCGTGAGGCATTAGATTATGCGCTTGAGCAAGCGGGATACCGCCTTGATGCCAATCCAAATGCGGCGGTTGGCG
>CBFIDH010000003.1:0-90070 GCA_965661405.1 Puniceispirillales bacterium (SeqCode) | reverse complement strand
GCTGCCCCATGACTTCCTTGGATGCAATGGTCGGGCCATAGGGTCTGATCGCCATAAGGCATCTTTATCATCGAAAACGGGTCATGGCCTTGGTGCTGGCTTGCGAAGCTGGAATGGCCTTGCGGATGCCAATCTTGGGTCAGTATCACATGATTATATTTTTCCATTAAGGCGTTGATAGGTGCAACCACCGCGTCACCATCAGTAACCGCCAGCGCCCCGCCCGGACAAAAATCATTCTGAACATCAATTGCAATAAACGCTGTCGCCATTATTTCCTCCTGCCATGCCCCAATCTTATTAAAGACTTTACTATACCAAGCTTTGTTAGATAGGCAAAATTTGTCACAAAATCACAAATTTAGTCCACATGATATTCTGAAAAACAGAAGAATATCATGAGGATTATTCAATTTAAATTCGACAAGTAACAGGAATCTAGTTGACGGATGCCATCCCATATCTATGTAATAAGGATGTCTGAAGCGAATCATGCTTATGGATTTATAGATTTGCTTTTGTAATTAATGAATTGATGTTTTGGAGGATAACTAATGAAACGTCGTGATTTTATGACCAAAGCTGGTATCGGGGGCGTAGCTACGGCATCTGCACTCGCAATGCCTGCTATTGCACAGGAACGCATTGAAATTGCCATGGTATCGACTTGGCCAAGGGATTTCCCCGGTCTTGGTACCGGAGCCCAGCGTTTTGCTCAATCCGTAACGGATACAACTGATGGGCGTATTCAGGTTACCTACTACGCCGCTGGCGAACGTGTTGGTGCTTTTGATTCCTTTGATGAAGTGGCATCAGGTAACGCCCAAATGTATCACGGCGCTGATTACTATTGGAAAGGCAAGCATCCGGGCTGGGCGTATTTTACCGCCGTGCCATTCGGCCTGACCTATACCGAAATTGACGCTTGGATGAAATGGATGGGCGGTCAAGAGCTTCATGATGAGCTGGCTGGTTCCTTTGGGTTGAAATGTATTCCTTGCGGCAACACTGGTGTTCAGTGGGGCGGTTGGTTTAACAAAGAAATCAATTCCGCTGATGACCTCAAAGGTCTTAAAATGCGTATTCCGGGCCTTGGTGGTGATGTTATGGCAAAGCTTGGTTCTTCGCCAGTATCTCTGCCAGGTGGTCAGATTTATGAAAACCTTGTTTCAGGTGCTATTGACGCAACCGAATGGGTTGGCCCATGGAACGACGAAGCCATGAAGTTCTATGAAGCCGCGAGATACTATTACTATCCCGGTATGCATGAACCCGGCTCACAGCTTTCTATCGGCATGAACGCTTCGTTCTGGTCTGGCTTGAGTGAGCCTGATCAAATGTTGATCCGTCATCTGGCGTATTCTGAAAATGCCAATATGATGGCTGAGTACAACGCGAAAAACGGCGCCGCTCTTGTGCGCTTGCAAGAAGAGCAAGGCGTTGAAGTCAGAGCATTCAACGATGAAGTTTATGCCGCCTTTGGTCGTGGTGCCAATGAGGTATTTGCCGAGGTAGTGGAACATTCTGATCTGGCGCGCCGGATTCATGAATCCTTCCTTAACGCCAGAACAACCGTTGGTGATTATCTGATGCTTAATGATGTGGATTACATCAACAAGCGTAATAAGGTGCTTGACGCCTAATTTTTATCATATGGGGCGGCCGGATACGACCAGCCGCCCCTTTTAGTATTTCCCTTCAATGTGATGACAGTAAAAACAAAAACAGATATGACAACTTCGTCCATTTCAAAAACTGTTATAAGAAACCTGATCCTTGCGAATGTAGGTTTCGCGCTTATTTATGTGATTAATAATTTCCTGACCTTTAGTTTTGGCTGGCCGGGCGCGGATGTGTTTTTCGTGTCTTCTGGCGCCGCATCAAATGACGCTCTTTCGGGGTCTGATATTTTTTATGGGTCAATTCAATTTTTATTTTATATCGCCTGTCTATTAGGAACACTATTTTGGACCAAGCGACACGCGCTTGCAGATGACGCAAGGTTTCTTGATAGCATCACAAAATACCTCATCTGCGCCGCCTTCTGGACAGTTCTTCTGATTGGCATTGTGGATATGATCATATCCTTTATGCGCGTTCAGGATATTCACACCGCCTTGTTTTCCGAAAGCTTCGCCAACACCCTCAATCAGCCTGCCTCTCGTGGCGTGATTGTTCATGTTCCTATTATTATTTTGGCGTTTCTTCTCGCCTTTTGGAAACGCAATATGTCGGTCATTTGGCTTGCCCTCATGGTCGTCTTAGCAGAGTTTTTGATTGTGATAGCCCGCTTCATCTTTTCATATGAGCAAACCTTCATGGGTGATCTGGTGCGGTTTTGGTATGCGGCCCTGTTTCTTTTGGCCAGCGCTCAGACTCTGGTTGAAGAAGGCCATGTGCGCGTTGATGTGCTTTACGCTGGCCTTGCCGATAAGACCAAGGCCAAAATCAATATGATGGGAAGCCTGTTATTAGGCATCCCGTTATGCTGGGTCATTATGTGGCGCGGGTTATCAGGCAAAACCAGCCTGATCAATAGCCCGATGCTCAATTTTGAGACCTCGATGAGTGGCTATGGGATGTATGTAAAATACCTGATGGCGGCCTTTTTGTTGATGTTTGCGCTGACCATGCTGATCCAGTTTTCGAGTTATGTCTTGTCATCTATGGATCGCATAGGCCGGACTGATGATCCTATGCCTGACGGAAAGATGGAGAACGCCTGATGGAACTCTTATTTCTGGCCATCCTTTTTCTGACGATGATGTTTGCCCTTGGCTCTGGTTTTCCCGTGGCCTTTGCCCTGCCGGGGTCTGCCATTATCACTATTGTTCTGGCTGGTGTGGTTGGAACATTTATTGATGGCGATAGCGGTGCGTATTTTGTTCGTGATGGGCCGGTGGAATGGCTGACCGCAGGTGTTACGAATTTCCGCGGTATTTATTGGGAGGTTGAACGCGACACGCTGATCGCGATCCCATTATTTATTTTTATGGGCATTATGCTTCAACGCTCAAAGGTTGCTGAAGATTTGTTGGTCACCATGGCGCAACTGTTTGGGCCAGTGCCGGGTGGCCTTGGAATTTCTGTGGTGTTTGTTGGCGCGCTTCTGGCGGCGACGACAGGTATTGTTGGCGCGACTGTGGTGGCAATGGGGCTTATTTCTTTGCCAGCGATGCTGCGAAACAATTATTCAAAACCCCTCGCAACAGGGACGATTTGCGCCTCTGGCACATTGGGTCAGATTATCCCGCCATCCATTGTTTTGATTATTCTGGCGGATCAGCTTTCTAACGCCGTGGATCAAGCGTCAACACAGCGCAAGGCACTTTATAAAGAGGCGACAGGTGAGTTCAGTATGCCGTCTCATCTTGAGATCGTTTCCACCAGCGCAGGTGATATGTTCCTTGGGGCATTTCTGCCCGGACTTCTTCTGGTTGCGCTTTACATGATCTATATTTTTGTCAGTGCGGTTCTGCGTCCGGGGACGGCACCTGCGGTTCCGATGGAAGGCAAAATCTTCACCCAGAAATTTATTCTTAAGGTTTTTCTGGCGCTTATCCCGCCTCTGCTGATGATTTTTGCGGTGCTAGGGTCAATTCTCTTGGGCGTAGCCACCGTTAATCAGGCCGGGGCTATCGGTGCCATTGGCGCGGCAATGATGGCCAGCTACCGTCTGGTTGAAGGAAAAAAGAATGCGTTTTATCCGGTTATCTTGATGGGGGTATCGCTATTATTGCTGGTGATCCTGATCAATTCTGGCTTTAACCTCAAGATTTTGACCATTACCACAGCGATGGATTATTTTGGCCTTGTGCTGGCTCTGGTTGGTGTTGCTGGTCTGATGATATCTATTGTTTGGGCATTGATCCGGTGCTACCGCGTGGAAAGCACCTTGCATCATGTTATGCTGGAAACCGCCAAGACCACTTCTATGGTGTTCATTATCCTGCTTGGTGCGGCGATGTTGACGGCGGCGTTCCGCGCCTTTGGCGGTGAGGAAATTGTCAAACACGGGCTAGGCAGTCTGCCGGGCGGGTTCTGGACACAGTTTATCGTTGTCATGTTGGTGATTTTCCTACTGGGCTTCTTCCTCGATTTTATTGAGATTGCGGTTGTTGTGGTTCCGATTATCGCCCCGATTCTGTTGGCTGATCCATCTGCCAATGTTACCGCCGTCTGGTTGGGCGTAATGATCGGGCTGAATATTCAGACATCGTTCCTGACACCGCCATTTGGTTTTGCCTTATTCTATCTGCGCGGCGTGGCAGACGCGGCGGTGAAAACGATTGATATCTATAAAGGTGTGGTGCCATTCATTTTATTACAGTTGTTTGGTCTTGCCATTGTTGGCTATTACCCACAGCTAGTGAATTATTTGCCGACGCGCAGTTATCTGACTGGTGAGACCTCTCCTCCGCCGCGTAACCCACGGCTTCAATCCTGCCTTAATGAGCATCTTTTCGCCGAATATCTGGTCACAGCAAGCAGCATCCGGGCAGAGGCGGCGGCAATCGCGGCATCTGATATGAGCAAGCTGGAAGAAAAAGATCGCAAAAAACTGACAAAAGCGATTGCGAATATTCCTGTGGCGCTTGATCAGGTCGATACCATAACCACGCTTGAAAATGATCTCACCATTCTGGCCGCTGAATATAAACCTTTCCATACCGAAGTGCGGTTGATTGAGCGTGATATCCGACGCCTTGAGGATATGGTTGAGGATATTAAAAATGAACTGCGGCAGTATCGCAACACCCCAACAGGTGACACTTTACAAGCTGAGATTGATGAGCTAACCCAAGAGATCAGCACGCTTGAAGCCACTATTCCGGCAGAATGGCCTGCCCGTTCCAAGGCCTATCAACAGCTTGATCGTGACCTGACCAAAGCGCAAAGGCTATACCACCGAACCTCGGAACGTGCCTATTCCGATATTGTCAGCGTGATCGAAAAGGCGCGTGAGGTTGACCCTGTTCTGGCAGATCAACTGCTTCGGTTTGAGGAAGCCACACGCCATTCTATCGGGATCATGGCGCAGGATAAATTGCCTGTGGATATCGCGCGGCAAATCTCGGGATGCCTTGCCGTTCATCGTGATTTGTCACTGTCTTTCTAATGGCTTTGGCTAATTTTGGCTAACCGCTTTGGCTAATTAGGTGTGCAGGTCGGTTGGGATTGCATTTTGCGCTTGCTTGCCTGTTAAAAATAAGGATAGCCTCAACAAGGTCATATGAGTTGAGGTTTGCCATGTCCATTCAGCACGTTCGCGACACCAGAAAAATTGATCCCTCACACGGCGCAAGGCGGCCTGATGGATCACCTGATGACAACAACCGGATTGAGATCGGGCCAACGTCACTGGCTTTTGAGGAATGGGCGGCGGCTGGGCTGACCCCGCCAAATCTGGATGCCATGCGGCTTTATCGTCTGAACCGGATTATTGCCGGGCTGGCAGAGCGTGATCTGGACGCGGTGTTGCTGTTTGACCCCTTGAATATCCGCTATGCCAGCGACACCACCAATATGCAAATCTGGAACACCCATAACCCGTTCCGCGCCTGTTTGGTGACTGCTGATGGTTATATGGTGGTTTATGATTATAAAAACTCGCCCTTTCTTTGTGATTTCAACCCTCTGGTGCGTGAGGTGAGGTCAGGCGCGTCCATGTTCTATTTCGCCAATGGGGATCGCATTGGTGACGCGGCGCAGAGCTTTGTTTCTGATCTGGATGAGATTATGACGGCGCGAGTTGGCAAAGGTCGCCGGATCGCGGTGGATAAAGTTATGATCCAAGGCTATCAGGCGCTGATCGCGGGCGGGTTTTCCGTCACCGAGGGTGAGGAATTAATGGAACATACCCGCGCCATCAAAGGCCCGGATGAGATTCTGGCCATGCGCTGTGCCATGCACGCCTGCGAGCAATCGGTGGCGGTGATGGAACGCGAGGCCAAGCCCGGCATGACCGAGGACGCGATCTGGGCGCATCTCCATGCTGAGAATATCAAACGCGGCGGCGAATGGATTGAAACCCGGCTTCTGGCCTCTGGCCCGCGCACCTATCCTTGGTTTCAGGAATGTGGCCCACGCATTGTCCAGAATAATGAAATCCTTGCCTTTGATACTGATCTGGTGGGGGTTTATGGGATGTGCAGTGATATTTCGCGCACTTGGTTTTTGGGGGATGGCAAGCCTAGCCAAGAGATGATTGACGATTATCGGCTGGCGATTGACCATATTGAGGAAAACACCGCGCTGGTAGCGCCGGGGGTGGCGTTGCGTGACCTAACCTTTAAGGGGCATCAATTGCCCGATTCCTATGTTGGCGGTCAGTATTCATGCCGTTTTCATGGGGTGGGGCTTTGTGACGAATGGCCTCTGGTTGCCTACCCACAGGATTTTGTCGAAGGCGCGTTTGACTATACCCTGCAACCCGGCATGATGCTTTGTGTTGAGGCCTTGATTGGGCGTGATGGTGGGCCGTTTTCCATTAAACTCGAAAACCAGTTGCTAGTGACCGAGGATGGGGTGGAAAACCTGACCAGCTATCCGTGGGATGATCGCCTGATGGGGCGGTAAATTAGCGTGATGTTTAGCCGTGTGATGCTGGGGTTGAGATGTTGTCTGCGTGATGTTGGGGTTGAGGCCGGTTTAGTTTGGATTTGTTCTTTCATTTGCCTCTGCCTCTCTGACTTTTTGGTCAAACTCGGCCTTGGCTTCCCTTAGGGCTTTTTCCTTGGCTTCAAGGTCTTCTTCAAGGTCAACAATATCTTTTTCAATGGTTTCAGTATTCTGTTTTGTAAGTCTCAAGATATTCAGTTTCTTATTTGCCTCACCTAGTCGCCATTCCGCAATTTTAACATCCACCCATTCACGAGCGGGTTGCCGTGACCAACCTTCATCCGATTCAACAAAAACGATTGTGCCATATTCCAATGTATAACCACGGGTTTTATCAACTATATTCTCATCAGTTTCATCTAATACTTCTTGGTTAACAGAAATTGAAGGGAGGTCATCTATTGGAAAATAGCATTTGGAAAAGTCCATTTTGTTGATATCGGAAGGATATTCAGAATAATCAAATCTTGCGTGATGTAAGCTGCATCCGATTAAATCTGGTGATGTGTTGCCAATGGTAATTTTTCCCCATATAATTGAACATCCAATCATCTCAGCACCATCAAATCTTGAATGTTTAATTTCTGTTTTGCCAAAAAGTCCATCTTCAATTCTGGCTTGTGAAAAATCTGCACCAGATATAACCGAGCTCAAAAAGATAGGGCGTTTCATCTGAGAGCCGCTGAAATTAACCTGATCTAACTTCAGTTCCTGAAATCTAACACGATCAAAATTGGTTCCGATAAAGATAGTTTCAACAAAATCTGAGCCTGAAAAATCAACCTTCTCAAAACTCATATTGCTAAAATTGACATTTCTAAAGTCCAGATTGGTTAGGTTTAAACTCCCATTAAAGGTAAGGGGCAGAGTTACCTGATCATCCAGATGGATTTGCATCAATATTTCTACCGCCAAGGCAATATCTTGGCGGTCCTCGGTTTTCTCAACTTTCTTAACAGTCACATTTTCGTCTTGATCTTTTTCATACCGGAGGCGCGCCTTATCACGAATAAAATCATGAATAATATTTGCGATAATATGTTTTTGATCCTGATCATCGGTATTTTTGATCAGATCACCCAAAACACGCAAGCCTGCCTGACGCATGGTTACGTTATCATTGGCAAGCAATTCTACGCCCCGACCTAACCTGTCGTTAAACGATTGATCAATTTGTGTCTGCACCTGATCAGAGAATTTTTCTTGTCTAACCTTAGCGAACCACAGGCCAATCGCCGCGCCGACACCGCCAATGGCAAAGATCAGGTTTCGTAAGTCGTCACTGGAAGCAATAGCACCATTACCTTCCCACCATGGCATCAAGATTTTCCATATTAACCCCACAACAATACCAAGCATGACCACGCCGCCACCGATGATCAAAGCTTTCAACATCCAGTCACTATTTTTCACTATCCAGCGATTAAAAGCTGCTAACAAACCAATAAAATGTCCTTTATGAATCCATCCGCTAAGATATGCAGTTCCATAGGATAAAAAGATAAAGATTGGTATTTTTAAGTAGGTAATTTCAATATTCGGAAATTTACTTTGCAACCATAAAGAAAAGGGGCCATCAATTAGCAACCAGATTATTGTGATTACAATTATCTGAATAACAAAAAGAATACCGTTTTTCAGGAAAATAAATTTAATAAACTCTGAGATAGGAAAATTCCGAAAAGTATGCCACTTGCCCTTAACCCATAGCCATAATTTTTTTGACACAGCCTTGCCCCTCACAAGTGAAGTGATGGGCTTCCAGAACGAAACATGGGGGAAGCGCGAAAACAAAGGCATCACGGATTACATCCGCCACGATAAGTCAGGCTTTGCAAACGGTCAAGATAGGGGCTTGATCCGGCCTTGATTGCGCGAGATGTTGGGGTTGAGGCCGGTTTAGTTGGGATTTGCTCTTTTCTTGGCCTTTGCCTCTGCGACTCTTCGGTCAAACTCGGCATTGGCTTTCTTTAGGGCTTTTTCCTTGGCTTCAAGGTCTTTTTCAAAGTAAACGATATCCCCTTTTTTATGTCCCAAGAAAACCAGATCATCATTTACCTCATCTATCTGCCATTCGGCGATTTCAACATCCACCCATTCTTTAACGGGTTGCCGTGACCATTTCTTATCCGATTTAACAAAAACATCTGTATCATATTCCTCTACATAACCACGGGTTTTATCAGCTGTATTCTCATCAGTTTCATCTAATACTTCTTGGTTAACATAAATTAAAGGGGGATTATCTATTGGAAAATAGCATTTGGAAAAGTCAATTTTGTTAGCTTTAGTAGGATATTCAGAATAATCAAATCTTGCGTGCATATCAAAACTGCATCCAATTAAATATGGAGATCTGTTGCCAATGGTAATTGCTCCTCCATTAAATGAACATCCAATCATCTGAGTATATTTAAATTTTGAATGTTTAATTTCTGAAGCAAAAAAACTTCCGTTTTCAATGGTGGCGCGTGAGAAATTCGCACCAAATATTTCCGATTCCATAAAATTAGGACGCTCTATCTTAGCAAAAGTAAAATCAACCTGATCTAACTTTGCTTCACGAAATCTAACACGATAAAAATTGGTTCCTATAAAGATAGTTTCAACAAAATCTGATCTTGAAAAATCAACCTTCTCAAAACTCATATCGCTAAAATTGACATCACTAAAATCCAGATTGGTTAGCTTTAACCATCCACTATTGATAAAAGGCAGAGTTACCTGACCATCCAGACGGATTTGCATCAATATTTCTACCGCCAAGGCAATGTCTTGGCGGTCCTCGGTTTTCTCAACTTTTTCATCACGGATACGCGCCTTATCCCGAACAAAATCATGAATAATATTTGCGATAATATGTTTTTGATGGCTTGCCTTGGTGTTTTTGATCAGATCATCTAAGACACGCAGGCCTGCCTGACGCATAGACACCTTATCATTGGCAAGCAATTCTACGCCTCGCCCCAATTTGTCGTTAAACGATTGATCAGATTGAACCTTCACCTGTTCAATTTGTGTATCTACCTGATCAGAGAATTTTTCTTGTCTATCCTTAGCAAAAAGCAAACCTATGGCGCCGCCGACTCCGCCGACAGCAAAGATCAAGTTGCGTAAGGTATCATCGGCACTAACCGCCCTAAACCTCTTTATCAAGGTGATCTTCTGATAATCCTCTGGCAAAAATGACAAAATAATTTCTATGATTAACGCCGCAACAATCATGCCCATAATGACGAAGCCAATATAAATTAGGACAGTCATTTTGCGATTGCGAATCTTGTCTTTATCCTCTGCGTTTCCGGTCACAGCCTCGCCCCTCACAAGTGAAGTGATGGGCTTCCAAAAAAACAAATAAGGGGGAAGCGCGAAAACAAAGGCATCACGGATTACATCCGCCACGATAGGTCACGCTTTGCAAACGGTCAAGATGGGGGCTTGATCCAGCCTTGATTGGGCGAGATGTTAGGGTTGAGGCCGCGCTAAACGCCTCAACCATTTGGACTTTAATTTTTCAGCCGAACCGCCCCGATATGCGGCAAGTGGCGGTTGTTTTCGGCATAGTCAATGCCGTAACCCACCACAAAGGCATCAGGGATATCAAAGCCGATCCAGCGCACCTCCACCTCCGCTTCACGCCGCGAGGGTTTGTTCAGCAAACAGCACACATTTAGGCTGCGAGGTTGCCGGGTCTTGAGAATATCCAGCACTTGCGAGAGCGTATGGCCGGTGTCAATGATATCCTCAACCACCAACACATCGGCCCCGGCGATATCACCATCAAGGTCTTTGAGGATACGCACCTCACGGCTGGATTGCATGGCGCGGCCATAGCTGGATACCGTCATGAAATCCACCTCAACCGGCAGATCAAGACGCCGCACCAGATCAGCGATAAAGATAAATGAGCCGCGCAATAACCCGATCACAATCAGCTTAGGGCTTTGGGCAAAATGCTGATTAATCTCACGCGCAAGGGCGTTAACCCTTGCCGCGATTTCCGATTCCGGTATCAGAATATCAATATCATAATCGGGGTCATAATCTGGCAAAGCGTCCTGATCTTCGCTGTGATCTTCACTTTGATCTTCACTGGCACCCATGACATGATCCTCTGACTGGTGATAGGCGTGAATGATGAATGATCTTACATCCCAAGACAGATATATTTCATTTCCAGATATTCATCGATGCCATAACGGCTGCCTTCACGCCCGACACCAGATTGTTTGACGCCGCCAAATGGCCCAATCTCGTTTGAGAAAATGCCCGTGTTCACCGACACAATGCCATATTCCAACTGCTCCGCGACCCGCCATACGCGCGCCATATCATTAGCAAAGAAATACGACGCCAGACCGAAAATCGTATCATTTGCCATGGCAATCACCTCATCCTCGGTCTTAAAGCGAAAGAGAGGGGCAACCGGGCCAAAGGTTTCTTCGTGAAATATCTTCATGGATGGTTTGACATCAGTCAGAACTGTTGGCTCAAAAAAGGTCGAACCCAAATTGGAACGTTTCCCACCTATCAACACCTTAGCGCCGCCGCTAACCGCGTCGGTTACGTGTTCTTCGGCCTTTAGCATCCCCGGCTCATCAATCAATGGGCCCATGGTAACGCCATCTTCTGCGCCATTGCCCAGCTTCATTTTTTCAACCTCAACCTTCATAGCGGCCGCGAACTCATCATAAATGCCGTCCTGAACAAAAATCCGGTTGGCACAGACACAAGTCTGACCAGCGTTCCGGAACTTTGAGGCCAGCGCCTCCGGCACAGCAACAGACAAATCCGCATCATCAAAGACGATCAAGGGGGCGTTACCGCCAAGCTCCATGCTGACCTTTTTGATACTGTCTGCGGATTGCTTCATCAACAAACGCCCGATTTCTGTTGACCCTGTAAAAGTGATCTTGCGAACAATCGGATTGGAGCAAAGCTCATCCCCGATGGCAGATGCGCTACTGCCATTGATCACATTGATAACGCCAGCAGGTACGCCTGCCCGATCTGCCAATTCCGCAAGCGCTAATGCCGAAAGCGGTGTTTGTTTCGCTGGCTTAATCACCCCGGCGCAACCTGCCGCCATGCCGGGGCCAATTTTGCGGGTGATCATAGCGTTAGGGAAGTTCCACGGCGTGATCGCGGCATAAACGCCAATCGGCTGTTTCAATACCATTAGCCGCTTATCTGACTGATGCGGCATCAGAACATCACCTGTGATGCGGCGACCTTCTTCGGCGAACCAGTCAATGAATGATGCCCCGTAAGCCACCTCACCACGTGCTTCGGCTAACGGCTTACCCATCTCAGCGGTTAAGATTTGCGCGAGGTCTTCTTGATTTTCCATCATGAGGTTAAACCACCGGCGCATAATCATCGCGCGCTCTTTGGCGGTTAACGCGGCCCAACCCTTTTGGGCAGTTGCGGCGGCCTCAATAGCTTTTTTCGTCATCTCGGCGCCATGATCGGCAACTTCAGCGATCACCTCACCAGTGGCGGGATTGGTTACCGGAATACGCTTATCACCAGAGCCAACCCACTGGCCGTTGATATAAGCATCGGTTTTTAAAAGCGAAGGATCAGAAAGTTTCATCGAAAGTCCCCATGTTTAACGAATAGGATTTTTAGGCTATGAATACTATCATCATTCCCCCGTCGATGGTCAAGCCACAAGACCTGCACAGATCAACAATTCTCAATAAAAAGGCCCGGCATAATGACGCCGAGCCTTTTGAAATCAATTTATTGCATCATCGGCGATAGCGGATTACATCCGTGATGCTACATTTTCCCAATTCACCAGATGATCAAGGAAATTACTCAGATACGCGGGGCGCTTGTTGCGGAAATCAATATAGTAAGAATGTTCCCACACATCACAGCCCAATAGCGCGGTTTGACCAAAGCAAAGCGGATTTACGCCGTTTTCTGTCTTGGTAACTTTGAGTGAGCCATCCGTATCCTTAACTAGCCAACACCAGCCAGAACCAAACTGGCCAGCGCCAGCGGCAGAGAACTCTTGCTTGAAAGCATCAACCGAACCAAAACTCTCCGTTATGGCTTTTTCCAGCTCAGATGGCATAGCGCTTCCACCCGGCCCCATCATCTCCCAGAACTGGATATGATTCCAATGTTGTGAGGCATTGTTGAATAGTCCTGACTGAACCAGCGCTCCTGACTGATATGTTGCAACAACAATGTCTTCCAGACTCTTGCCTTCGTGGCCAGAGCCCTCAAGCAACTTATTGCCATTATCAACATAAGCTTTGTGATGAAGGTCATGATGAAACTCAAGGGTTTCCTGACTCATGCCACCAGCCGCCAACGCGTCATAAGCATAGGGAAGATCGGGTAAAGTAAAGGCCATTTTTTTCTCCTTTTACGGGCGTGATCAGATCAAGCAACAGGATGATATCCTGCGATAACAATAATCTGTTACATTGCATTTTTGAATAGTTCCTATCTTATTCATATAGGTCATCTCTATCAAATGGGAAAGCCCCTTGATGCGAAACTCATCACAAGAAAGCCACAATTTGACTAAATTTCTGCCTAAGCCGTCAATCATAATGCAAAGATGTTATTAGCCCTCAATGGAGATTATTATGCCTTTACTTATTGCCGCGGCCCTTTTTCTGGGCATTTCGTCCGAACCTTATCAAGAGTTTTCAAAAAACAGCAACGGCATGGATGAATATGCCTTTGTGACAGTTACGCCATGTATGACTGGCAAAACCGACAGTGGCTATGCCATCGCCCCATTTGGTAATGTCATGCTGAAACAGGTCAACACCGACGGTACCGTCAGCACACCTGTCTGTCATAAGTAATATGATCAATCTGGATCGTTCTGATCAGCGACCATGCGGTTCACCCGCAGACGCAGAGCATTGAGGCGGATAAACCCATGGGCGTCGGCCTGATTATAATCAGCGGCGCCTTCCTCAAATGTCACCAAATCTGGCTGATAGAGTGATTTTGGCGCTTGCCGCCCTGTCACAATGACATTGCCCTTATAGAGTTTCAATCGCACCCTGCCAGTGACATTATACTGACTGGCATCAATGGCCGCTTGCATCATTTCACGTTCAGGATCAAACCAGAATCCGTTATAGATTAGCTCCGCATAGCGCGGCATCATCGCATCTTTGGCATGGGCCGCGTTCCGATCAAGCGTAACCGATTCCATCGCCCGTCTAGCCTTGAGCAAAATAGTTCCACCGGGGGTTTCATAAACCCCGCGTGATTTCATCCCGACAAAGCGATTTTCAACCAGATCAAGACGACCAATCCCATTTTTACCGCCCAACAGATTAAGTTCATGCAACAGGCTGGCAGGTGATAATGCCTTGCCATTAACCGCTACCGGGTCACCTTTGACAAAATCAATCGTAACCTCAGTCGGCGTATTAGGGGCATCCATTGGTGATACTGTGCGAGAATAGACATATTCTTCCGGTTCTATCCATGGGTCTTCAAGAACCTTACCCTCTGCCGAGATATGCAATAGATTAGCGTCAACACTGAACGGGGCCTCGCCGCGTTTATCATGGGGGATGCTAATCTGATGCTGTTCGGCGTATTCGATCAATCGCGTGCGTGACGTTAAATCCCATTCCCGCCATGGCGCCACCACATTAATATCTGGGGCAAGCGCATAATAGCCAAGTTCAAACCGAACCTGATCATTGCCTTTACCTGTTGCACCATGACTGACGGCATCTGCGCCAGTTTCCCGTGCGATTTCAATCTGCCGCTTGGCAATCAATGGCCTGGCAATAGATGTGCCTAACAGATACTCACCTTCATAAAGCGCATTGGCACGAAACATAGGAAACACATAGTCGCGGACAAACTCCTCGCGCAAATCTTCAATATAAATCTCTTTAATACCAAGAGCTTCGGCTTTTGCGCGTGCTGGTTCGATATCTTCGCCTTGGCCAATATCCGCGGTAAAGGTCACGACTTCTGCGCCTTTGACTTGCTGTAACCAGCGCAAGATTACCGACGTATCAAGACCGCCCGAATAGGCAAGAACGATTTTCTTTATTTGTGGCTTATCAGTCATGTCTGGGATATAAATGATTACAACGCATAACGCAACCAATTGAAAGCCAAATCAATGGCATATAGAGTAAATTAACGATATAGAAAAAGGTATGATCTGACATGGCAGACCAGCTGAGCGATACGACAATTACATCAGAAATGGCAGAATTGCCCGACTGGAAGATCAACCCGGAACATACCGCTATCACGCGCCAATTTACCTTTCGCAATTTTAGTCAGGCTTTTGGTTTTATGACACGCGCCGCCATGCTGGCAGAACAGATGAACCATCATCCAGAATGGGCCAATGTCTATCATCGGGTGACGGTAACCTTAACTACCCATGATGCAGGGGGATTATCCGCGCTGGATATCAAAATGGCTCATGCCATGAATTCCATGGCGGCAGAATCCATGGCCTCATAATGCGCGGCTATGCGGCCCTTGGTGTTGAGGGTGTTAGCAAAATGCGAAACGCTGGGGCTGTTATTCGCACTGCTCATGCTTTTAGTGCTTCCTTTGCCTTTTTAGTAGGCAGTAAGTTCAGCCGCGCCGAGGTGATCCAGAGCGATACCTCCAAAGCCGTGGAACAACTGCCCTTTTATCAATTTGATTCCGCCGATGAATTGCGGCTCCCCCATGGGTGCCAGCTTGTCGGCATTGAATTGACCGAAAATGCCCATCTTCTGCCCAGTTTCCGCCATCCTCGCATGGCAGCTTATGTTTTAGGATCAGAACGCATGGGCCTTAGTGATGCGATGTTATCGCGCTGCGATCATGTGATACAGATTCCGACCCGGTTTTCGCTTAATTTGGCGGTAGCCGGGGCGCTTGTGTTATATGATAGATTACAAACCATGGAACGCTTTGCGCCTAGACCACTGATGCCGGGCGGGGCAACCGAACAGGATGAGATACCACCATTTGGTGACCCTTTATGGGTGAAGAAGCATAAGAAACGGGGCCATTCCCCCTAAGAGCTTTGCTTTGAGGTCGTTAATTGAAAACAGAGAAGATTGGGAAACCATTGACCCTGAATGTAATTAGCCTTAAAAAACAACACAGAAGGGGGTTGCCCTTTTTCTCCATTTTTGAGATTTTAGCAACGATTGAAATTCATGAAAATTAGTGAAAAGGCCGGTATAATGATCTCTTCAGCCTATGATTTCTGGCAAACAACATACAAAACCGCATTAACAGCTCTAGTGATTACCTTACTAGCTAGTCTGATGTCAGTGGCATCTGTTGCGACTGCGGCCACCACAAGCGAACCTGCCAGCACCCATAAGGATTGGGAAGCCCATGTCCACGGTAAAGGCTCAGGTAAGCAATGCTTTATCACCAGTATTCCTAAAACCCTCAAAGGTGATTACGACAGAAATAATCGTGACCAAGCCCGTGTTTATCTGACCCATCGCGGAGCATCTCGAAATGAGCTTAGCACCTTTGCTGGTTATCGTTATCGTGACCAGTCTGAGGTATTATTCAATATTGATGGCAAGATTTTCAAACTCTATATTGATGGAAGCTATGCTTGGGCCTATGAAAATGATGTGAACAGCATCGTCACAGCCATGAAGCGTGGCAAGAAACTGACGGTCACAGGCATATCCAGCAGAGGGAATAAAACGATTGATATCTACTCTCTATCTGGTTTTACCGCCGCTTATAATGCTATCAACACATTGTGCCCAAAGTGAGTGAAATTCCGCAATCCATATCCACGGAAACTGACGCTTCTGCTTCTTCTTTCATAGATTTAACTGGTCTTGATGCTGATGATCTGACCAATGTGATCACTGATCTTGGCCTGCCATCATTTCGGGCCAAGCAGATTTGGCGTTGGGTATGGCGACATGGCATCACACGATTTGATGACATGACTGATCTAGGCAAACCCGTGCGTGAACAATTATCACAACTGATGATGGTCACGCGCCCGACGATTACCAGCCGCCAGAAATCTCGTGATGGCACTATTAAATGGCTGTTACGGTTTGCCGATGGGAATGAGGCCGAAACCGTCTATATTCCTGATGATGATCGCGGCACGCTATGTGTTTCGTCACAGGTAGGATGCACCTTAACCTGTACCTTTTGTCACACAGGCACTCAGCGTCTGGTGCGAAACCTCACCGTATCTGAGATCACTGGACAAGTGCTGATCGCCATGGATGAATTAGGGGAATGGCCCGCCACCCATGACGGCAGACGGCTGACAAATATTGTCATGATGGGGATGGGCGAGCCTCTTTTCAATTATGATCATGTTGCCAAGGCGCTAAAGATTATCATGAGTGGTGAGGGCATTGGTCTATCAAAACGGCGGATCACCCTTTCGACTTCTGGTATTGTTCCGGAAATTACCCGCACCGGGGCCGAACTTGGGGTTAATCTGGCAATATCACTTCATGCCACTAATGACGCTTTGCGTGATGTTCTTGTCCCGATTAATCGCAAATATCCGTTGAAGGAATTGATTAAGGCTTGCCGCGACTATCCGGGGCTTTCCAACGCCCGCCGCATCACATGGGAATATGTCATGCTAGATGGCGTTAATGACGCGGATGAGGATGCTCATGCCTTGCTCAAACTGATCCGCGGCATTCCGTCTAAGATTAATCTTATTCCGTTTAATCCATGGCCGGGAAGCGGTTATGATAGATCATCGGATGAGCGCATTGCCCGTTTTGCCTCTATCGTGATGAAGGCTGGTTATGCCAGCCCTGTTCGCACCCCCAGAGGTGAGGATATTCTCGCCGCCTGCGGACAATTAAAAACCACATCGGAACGCCTGCGGAAAAGCCAGATATCTGCCCAAAATACAGCAAAAGATGCGCTAAAGGATGAAATTACAATTTCCGCATCAGACAAATGAACGGTTTGTCTTGAAATCGCCACAAGGAATAGTTATCTTAAAAATATCTTGAGATTTTGTTCGGTTTAACCGGAGGATAACATGAACGACCATCGCTATATGAATACCACGCTGGCCGATCAGGCGGCGTTAGATCAAGGTCTGCGTAGCTATATGCTAGGGGTCTATAATTATATGACCACGGCATTGGCTGTTACTGGCCTTGCCGCATACGGAACCAAAATGCTGACTGTGACTGAAATTGGCAACCAAACCTTTTTCACCCCTCTCGGCGTTGCCCTTTACACATCACCTCTACAATGGGTGGTGATGTTAGCGCCTTTGGCAATGGTGTTCTGGCTTTCGGCCCGCATCCACGCCATGAGCGTTAGCAAAGCGCAAGGCGTCTTTTACGCGTTTTCGGCACTGATGGGGATTTCCCTATCCTCTGTGCTGATCGTTTATACTGGCGAAAGCGTAGCACGGGCCTTCTTTATTACCGCCGCGGCTTTTGCCTCGCTTAGCCTTTACGGATATACCACTAAACGTGATTTAGGGCCTCTTGGGGCATTCCTGATGATTGGTGTGGTTGGCCTGTTGCTTTCCATGATCGTCAATATGTTTGTTGGCTCCATGGGATTTGACCTGCTGATCTGTGTTGGCGGTGTGCTAATCTTTGCTGGCCTGACTGCCTATGATACCCAAGCGATTAAGCTTATGTACATGGCTTCAGATAGCCATAGCACAGCGCAAAAGAAATCCATTCATGGCGCGCTTCGCCTGTATCTGGACTTCATCAATATGTTCTTGTTCCTGATCCAACTGATCGGTAACCGCGATTAGGGCATATCTCCTAAAGCAAAACCCCTGCAAGCGTCATGCGTTTGCGGGGGTTTTTTTTGGCGTTTTTATTATGTTGGTGATGTTAATTCTGATCTGACCAAATGCGATCAAGGATACGCGGCAATACTGCCATTCCGCCAATACCGACCGCCGCATCACGCATCATAGCAAGTGGCGGTGGTGGTGAGAAAATACGCCCCGCGGCACTGGCGGCGTCTAACACAGATCTGATTTGCCGCATACGCTGTCCTGCCCAAACAGGCAAAACATCTTTGAGTGATGCGCCACTTTTGCCAGACGCAATCAACTGGTTGAGGCTGGCGGCATCAGCCAAGGCCTGCCCTGCCCCTTGTGCCAAATGTGGCGGCATCTGATGGGCGCTATCCCCGGTTATTATCACCCTGCCGCGAATCCAGCTATCGCAACGCGGCCATTCTGTTAGCGGTGTGGCGGCGGTATCATTAAGCGAAATGCCGCCATTGCCCAACCATGGGTGCTGATGCAAAAGCTGTTCAGCCTGATTTTCGCCACCTTTAACAGATGATGTCGTTATTACCAAATTGAGATGATCATCACTTAACGGATAATGCACGATATGACCTTCTCGGCCTAACCAGACGCTTGTTGAAGCCGAGGCCATGACCTCTGGCAAGTCACAAAGAGGCACAACCAAACGGTGCGCCTGCCGAACTGACCTCACAGGTCTTAGGTCTTGATCGCCTTGAATATAACGGCGGCAAACCCCATTGATCCCATCGGCACCAAACACCCAATCCGCATCCATGATATTGCCATCATCAAACGAAATGCTGGCCTTGGCTTTTGTCAGATCGGAGGCAACCGAGGTTATCTTTTCCTTCATCACACTCACATTTTCCATTGATGTGATTTTTGCCATCAGCTCAGCCAGCAATCCGCGTCTGGTAACAGAGGCATAAGGCTGGCGGCGATGCGCCATATCCAATGGCAAGTTGATCAGCGTATGGCCTGTCGTTAGTGCCATGAGTCGCATCACCTCAAGCGTTTTCGCATGAGGCTTGATATCATCTTCACAAGACAACTGGCGCAAAGCCGCCCAACTGTTAGGTGCTAACTGCATCCCGCCCATATGCTGATCAGGCCAGACCTTATCTTCACTAATCAGCGTCACCTCATGGCCAAACTGAGCCAATGCCAGCGTCATAGCAAGCCCGGCAATGCCGTCGCCAATCACAATGATGTTTTCTGGCTTACTAATAACCTCATCCCCTTTTGCGCTTTGCTTCTATCACCCGGCATTGAGAAGACGCAAAATTTTCCCTTCCATCATTTGATCAGATTCGCCCCAAGCAATCACGCCAGAAAACGCCCCCTTTTCATCAAATAAAAATACTGACGCGGTATGATCAACCGTATAATCGCCATCGGCAAGCTCAACCTGCTGAATAACCACCCGATAATGATCTGCCAGCGTTTTTATATCAGCCTCTGATCCAGTAAGGGCGGTAACATTATCGCTAAAATTACTGACATAATCCGCCAAGGCCTCACTATGGTCACGCGCCGGGTCAACGGTAACAAAAACAATTCCCACCTGATCACTGATGCCGAGAGATTCTACCGTGCTTGAAAGCCGATAAATCGTCGTTGGGCAAATCTCTGGGCAGTGGGTAAAACCAAAGAACATCATTTGCGGCTGGCCGATCAGATCACGATTGCTGATCTCATTGCCCGAAGAAGATATCAAAGAAAAAGAAGCATCCGCCAAAGACGGAAACAACGGCTCCAGATGATCGCGCGCCAGTCTGTCGGTCAACAGAAAAAGGCTAGTCGCCGCAATACCGGCGGTCACTATCATGGCGGCGATAAGTGCCAATCGCAATCGCATGAACTTTCTCCTTTTCTCTTTTTATTTTTGTCATATCCTCTACATAGCCCCCCTGTCTGATGAGCGCAATGACTTGTCCTTATAAACACGCCTCTCAGATGATGGCGTTTTGACGCAATTTGACCTTGCTAACTATGCTGAAAAAGCTAATGTCATGATCATGACTTCACCACCTTCGGTATTTATTTTTGGCTTAGGTTTCACAGGCTCACGGCTGGCGCAAATGCTGGTCAAACGCGGCTGGAGTGTTCGCGGAACACGGCGAGCCCCCGAAACACCTATGCCCAAAGGGCAAGAGCTTCCTGATCATGTAGAAGTGTTCCGGTTTTCAGCAGGCGAGCCAATAGATAATCCTGATCATGCTTTTGACGGGATTACCCATGTTGTTTCCACCATTGCTGTCATTGGTGGGTCTGATCCAGTATTAGCGGCCCATGGAGAGGCACTTGCCCAGACTGGAGCATGGGCAGGATATGTTTCTGCTACCAGTGTCTATACAGAGGCGGATGGCGGATGGGTAACGGAAGAAAGCGAAGCCAAACCTATTTCGCGCCGGGGTCAGTTGCGCCGCCAAGCGGAACAGGACTGGCAAGATATGATGCAAGCAGAGGTATTTCGTGCAGCAGGTATCTATGGCGCCGGACGTTCTGCCTTTCAATCATTGCTGTCTGGCAAGGCGCGCATTATCCGCAAGCCAGGTCATCTTTTTAACCGTATTCATGTCATAGATTTGGCACGCATTATCATGACGGCGATGGAAACACCTTCGCCGCGGCGTATTTTGAACTGCGCCGATGGTCATGCCGCCGAAGCAGGTGAGGTCGTTCGCGCCGCCGCCGCTATGCTTGGCGTAGATGCTCCCCCGGCGGTGGATTTTGCTGATGCGGAGATGTCAGAAATGGCACGCAGTTTTTATGCCACCGCCAGATGCGTCGATTCCCAGCGTCTGAAAACAGCACTTCATCTTGACTTGCTTTACCCTGATTACCACACGGGACTTGCCGCTGTTCTTGAGGAAGAACGGCAACTTGGCCTGATTTCTGAGAGATGACCATGACAGATATGCTTACAGATTTTCGTGATCTTTTTTATCGAGAACTGCAATATGATGCCGCCGAGCATAGCCCTTGTGTTGGGATTTGTGATCATGTCCCCCTTAAGGATTGTAGCGGATGTCAGCGCCGCCATGAAGATATTCAGATATGGCGTGAAGCAGAACCAGAGATGCGCGTTTCTGCATGGGAAGGGCTACCCCGCGCTCTAGCAGACCACGGCAAACAGGTGATGCGTTTGCCGCTAGATCAGGAACAGATTATCCGGCTGGCTATGGCAAGGCTTGATCATGGCGGCAGTTGGATGATTGGCGTTGATGGTTGCTGGCTTTATGCCAATCAGAAATCCAATCATAATAAAGGAGATGCCGCCGCGAGGAGTCAAGATGGCAAAACTCATCTCTGGCTTGGAAGTGAGCTAAAGATGCGGGCGCTGTTATGGGCTGCCCCCGGGCAAAGGCTGGATGATGATCCGGCACGGCTCGCGCTGCTCTTGGTGACGCCTCGTATTCGTATTGAGCGCGGCGAAGGACAGCACCAGCAGCCTCTGCCAACAGGTTATCGCTCACATTTAGAAACAGATACGATCCGCATCAGCACATCTGATCATGGGTGTTTGCGCGCAGAAACCGTCATCGCCCATGGTGAAACAGAGGCCCCCTTACCGCAACTAACGCCAAAGGCTTCGGATTTGCCGCATGGGTTGAGCTTGCCTGACAGTTATGTTCTGGGGCTAACCATTCTGCCGCCCCAACAATCTTGATCAGTTGATTTCACCATCATTGATCATGCGGCGCAGTTCAAATTTCTGCATTTTACCTGTTGCTGTTTTTGGAATATTGGTAAAAACCACCCTCTTGGGGCGCTTATAAGATGCCATATGTTCTCGGCAAAAATTGATCAATTCATCTTCAGTGGCAGAAGCGCCATCTTTGAGTTCAATAAAAGCACAAGGCACTTCACCCCATTTTTCATCAGGCATAGCGACCACCGCCGCCAGAGCCACCGAGCTATGTTTATGTAAAGTTGCCTCAACCTCAACAGATGAGATATTTTCGCCGCCAGAAATAATAATATCCTTCAGCCTATCCTTAATCTGAACATAACCATCAGGGTGTTTCACCGCCAGATCACCTGAATGAAAATACCCCCCCGCAAAGGCTTCCTTTGTGGCTTCGGGGTTCTTGAAATAACCTTTCATAATGGTGTTGCCGCGAAATACGATCTCACCAATAGTCTCACCATCAGCGGGAACAGGTTTCATCGTCTCGCTATCAACAACATCTTGTTCTTCTAGCATCGACATGGCGACACCTTGGCGGGCCAGCAACATATCACGATTGATATTTTCATCGTGATCCCATTTGTCATGCCAAACATTCAGCGTGACATGACCATAAGTTTCGGTGAGTCCATAAACATGAAGAACATCAAATCCAAGACTTTCCATTTCACGAATTACAGATGGCGGCGGCGGCGCGCCTGCTGTCATCACTTTGATGCCGCGTGGAATATCTCTCCTGTGGCCTTGTTCTGCATTAATGATCATCGACAGAACAATTGGCGCGCCTCCTAAATGGGTGATGCCATGATCGGCAACCGCATCAAAAATGACTTTGGCGGTGATGGTGCGAGTGCAAACAATCACCCCTCCCATCGCGGCGACTGTCCAGCTATGTCCCCATCCATTACAATGAAAAAGCGGCACTAGCGCAAGATATCGCGGCTTGCTTGTGTGCATCCAATCGCTGATCGTTCCCATCGACATCAGATACGATCCCCGATGATGATAAACCACACCTTTAGGTCGGTTAGTCGTCCCAGAAGTATAATTCAGTGTCAGGGCATTCCATTCATTTTCGGGCAACAGCCACGGGTCTTCTTCATTACCTTTGGCCAAAAGAGCATCATAATCCATCTCACCAATCGGTGTATTCTGGCTTTCGTATTCACTATCAATAATATCAATAATAGTAATATTCTTGGCTTCATCTGGCTCCATTAACGCAATGGCGGCGCTGGCGGTGGCGGCAAACTCCAAATCCACTATCAGGGCCTTACATTCCCCATGGCTAAGGATATAAGCAATCGTCTCAGGGTCTAGTCGGGTGTTGATAGCATTTAGCACCGCGCCACTGGCAGGCACGCCAAAATGAGCTTCCACCATTTCAGGGATATTCGGGGCCAGAATTGAAACCGTATCCCCATATCCTATGCCAAGATGCTTTAATCCTGTGGCAAGACGGCGACAACGAGCAAAAACCTGACTCCAGCTATAACGCCGTTGGCCGTGAATAACCGCTTCATCATCAGGGTAGATAGATGCTGTTCGGGGCAGAAACGACAATGGTGATAGAGGAACGAAATTGGCCGCTCCAGTTGAAAAATCATCATAAGGGCTCGTCATAACTCTGATCCTCTACTTTAATTTCTAATCGCTTGGCCATTTTCCATAAGCATGGTTATACGTTCTAATGTTTCCGGTGTTTTGGCAAGCCCTAGAAAGGCCCTGCGTTCACGGGCAAACATATCATCCTCGGTCACAGTTTCACCATCAGGGGTATCGCTGACAACAATACTGGCAACCGCCATAGCAACAGTCTTATCATGCGGAAAAAACAGACCATCGCTGATCCCTTTATCCATAAAATCTGACATTCGCGTTAATATTCCAGACCCCGGCAAGGTGATCATCGGCGCGGCGGATGGGGTGTAACCTTGCTGATTCATCGCGGCGATAGCCTCAATCGCGCTCGACATGAGCTTATCTCGGTTCATTTCCATTTGATCACGCTGAGGCAAGAAATATTGTATGCGGGCGCTTTCTTCTGGGCTTGTTCCGGTTCGGGCATAGCCGATTTGCATCCATGTTTTCCATGCCGCCTCATCCGCATCGTTAGTGGCATCAAGCCAGCGTCGCATCGTTTCTTTGACGCCGCCGCCACCCGGCACAACGCCAACTGCCGCCTCAACCAATCCAAAGACAGAATTGCCATGGGCTATCACCTGATCCGCATGGACAATCACCTCATACCCACCACCAATGGCAAGACCTGACGGCGCGGCAATTACTGGCACAGGAGCATCACGCATAGCAGAAACCGCATCCTGAAACCGTTTCAAAAACGCATCAATTCCCGACCAGTCCTGCTGACGGATGAGGGCAAGAACAGAGGTTAAATCCACGCCAGCGGAAAAATGCTGCGCGTCATTATGGATAATAATCCCCTTGCCATGATCTTTGGCGGCGGCGGCAACGATAGCCATAGATTCGTCCGTTAAGGCGTTGGCCTTGGAATGAAACTCCACTAACCGTAAATCATCACCAATCTGGTAAAGGCTGGCGCAACGATTTCGCAAGATAGGCGTTAGGCATTGCCGCATCATATGAAAACGAATTGTCCGCGCTGGCAGATTAACAGGATGCATTTCCGGTGCCGTGTCTGCCTGATCATACGCTGCTACATATAGGGTGCCATCTTGAGGGCGATAAAATGACGGGATATGCGCAGATGCCAACATTGGCGGCAAGGTAATTCCGGCTTCGGTTATCATTGCCCTGACGTGATCATGACCGATCGCGTCCATCATCTCAAACGGGCCGCGTTGCCAGTTAAAGCCAAGCTTCATAGCGTCATCAATATCTTGCGGGGTGGTCGTTACCGAGGGAATAAGATCAGCCGCATAGGCAAAGACGCGAGCCAAAACCGATCTGGCAAATGATACCAACGGTTGATCCGCAGAGTCATCAGGGGTGCTGATCATTAATGATAGCGGGTCTTCGCTATCTGCCAGCATCGTATTTGCACGCGCAATGATCGCGGGCATATCTGCATGAACAGGGGCAATCTCACCATTGTCCAGATTGATCATCTGTGTCTTGTCTTGGCGATAGAAACCTCCCCCGGATTTATCACCTTTATGACCATCAGCCAGCATGGTTTTAATCAAAGGCGCAACAGGGTTTTTGGTTTCACCCACCGCATGAAAGGCATCATCAGGCGGAAGAATAGTGGCAAGTGTTGATACCACATCCGCCATCAAATCTACCCCGATCAGATCATAAAGCCCAAAAATACCTGTTTTCGGTATCCCCATTGGGCGCCCCATCACCGCGTCGGCGTGATCAATGGCAAGGCCATGGACGGCGGCCTCTGCCAGACCAACTTGCAAGGCATAGACACCAACCCTGTTACCCAAAAAGCCGGGGGTATCACGGCACTGCACCACGCCTTTACCCAATACCCGATCATTCATATCTTTGAGACGAGCCATAATTGCCGGATCGGTTTCCTCTCCCTCAACCAACTCCAGCAGGCGCATATATCGCACGGGATTAAAATAATGGGTGATGGCAAAACGCCGCCGGAAATCTACTGGCATATCCTCAACCAGCACGCGGATCGGTATAGTTGAGGTATTAGAGGTAACCACCGCATTTGCTGGGATGACTTCTGCAAGCTGTTGGTAAAGCGCTTTTTTAATATCCAGCCGTTCCACCACCGCCTCAATAATCCAGTCGGCTTTGGCTAACTCGCCCATATCATCACGAATATTGCCAAGTTTTATCCGTTCAGCGCAAGATTTTGAAAACAATGCTGGGGGGTCTGATTTCTTTAATTTTTCCACCGCGTCAATCGCACGGCTATTGACCTCATCGCCAGTATCATCAGGCATATCAAGCAACAAGACATTGAGGCCAGCATTAGCAATCTGTCCGGCGATAGCACTTCCCATAGTGCCGGCACCAATGACGGCGATAGATTGAAATGGAATATCCTTAATCATGTTACTTTGCTTTCTGCTCTACTAAAAGTTGGCGCAAGGCCTGATTGACCTCATCCCCGCGTTCTATCGGCAACATATGACCAGCATTATTAATAGTTACCAATGTCGCGTGTGAGATGGCATCTGCCATGGCCTTACCATGCTTCCATGGTGTCATGAGATCATCTTTGGCTAGAATAATCATCGTGGGTTGAGTGATCTTGCTCGCCGCCTCGGCCCCTTTCTGATAGGCCGCACAAGCACGCAAATCGACAGCTAAGCTTCCGGCAGGGTTATCTGCCATGATCCGCTTACCCATATTCATATGGCTAAATCCCGGCATGGAGTGGTCATGAAATTTACCATCTCGACCATGCCCCCATGTGAGCATAGCGTCAAAAGCCGCCAATTCATTATTATCAGCCATATCAATCAGCGCAGGATTAACACTAATCGTCAAACCAAGAGCAATCAGACCTAGTTTATTAATGCGATCAGGATATCGGCTAGCCAATTCTAACGCCACCAAACCGCCTTGGGAATGACCAACCGCCGTTGCCTGTTCCACCTTGAGCGCGTGCATCAGATCATGACACCAATCTGCCATCTCAGAAATGCTGCCCAAAGGCTCGCCCCCACTCAGCCCATGGGCTGGCAAATCTGGCGCAAGCACTGTCCATCCACGATTAGCAAAAAATCTGGCCTGAAGCAGCCAAGTGAGATGGCTTTGCCCACTGCCATGAATAAGCAACAACACGGGAGCGTTGCGATCAAGCTCTCGCCCGCCTGTGGACACAAAGACATTTTGATCATTGACGGTCACATACATAAGCTAAACCTCTTTGCTTGCGGTTTTTTTGCGAGCTTGTTTGAGGGCGCGATCAAAATCCTCTTTGATATCGTTAATATCTTCAAGTCCAACAGAAATACGGATCAGATCATCGGTAAGCCCCGCCGCCACCATAGCATCTGCCGAAATATGGGAATGTGTTGTGCTACCCGGATGAATGACCAAAGTTCTGGCATCCCCGACATTTGCCAGATGTGAGGCTAATTGAACACTTTCGATAAATATTTGGCTGGCTTCACGCCCACCTTTGACGCCCATGGTTACAATAGACCCTGCCCCCTTTGGCATTTGGCGCATCGCCAAATCATGACAGGGGTGATCAGGCATCGTTGGATGATTGACCCACGCTACATCGTCATGCGCCGTGAGAAAATCAATCAGTTCCGCGGTATTAGAGAGATGGCGATCCATCCGCATTCCCAGCGTTTCAATGCCCTGAAGAATGTAAAAAGCATTGGTCGGGCTTAAGGTCGGGCCAATATTATACATCCCTTCACTACGCACCCGCATAGCAAAGGCCGAAGGCCCAAACTCCTCCCACAAATTCACGCCCTGAAAGGCAAAATGTGGTTGGGTTAAGGTAGGAAAGCGGTCATTTTGACCCCAATTAAAATTACCGCCATCAATAATAATCCCGCCCATAGCATTGCCATGACCGCCAATCCATTTGGTCAAAGAATGAATAACAACATTGGCCCCATGCTGGAGAGGTTGCATCAAATATGGCGTGTTAAGGGTGGCATCTATGATTAGAGGAACACCAGCGGCATGGGCAATTTCCGCCACCGCCGCCACATCCATAACTTCAAGTCCTGGATTGCCAATGACCTCACCAAAAACCATTTTGGTGTTCGGTTGAATAGCCGCCGCGATTGCCGCATGATCCGTAGGATTAACAAAACTGGTGGTGACGCCAAAGCGCGACATCGTATGTTCAAAGAGATTAATATTACCGCCATACATTTGTGATGAGGCCACAATATGATCACCTTGCGAGGCAATGGCGATCACAGCTAAGAAAACGGCTGACATCCCAGTTGCCACCGCCACCGCCGACACTCCCCCCTCCATCGCCGCCAATCGATTTTCAAGGACAGCAATCGTTGGATTAGAAATACGGGTATAGAGATGACCGCCAACTTCCAGATTATAGAGCGCGGCGGCGTGTTCCGTGTTTTGGAACATATAAGACGTCGTCTGATGGATGGGCACAGCGCGTGAACCGTGTCTATCTTCAGGGATAAAACCTGCATGAAGCCCTAAGGTATCAAAGCGGAATGATTTGCTCATGATAATAGTTCTCTCGGTACTTTGGTTGATGGCGGCAGAAATGGCAGACTTGTCATAGTACCATTTCGTTTGCCGTAACTGGTTTCTACCACCACACCTTCGGTAGCCTCGCTGGCCTCAGTCGTAACCAGACAAACGGCAATGTTCCGATCCAGTCGCGGTGAATACGCCGCCGCGGTGGCATAACCAACACATTCCTTATTCAGCAGAATTGGCCATTGGTTTTCGTTCGTGGATGTGAAATTGTCACCATCCATAAAGATGCCACAAAACCGGCGTCGCACCCCTTCGGCCTTAATCTGTTTTAACGCCGCCTTACCGACAAACTCTACCTCTTGTTCCAGATCACAAAGCGGATCAAGTCCCATCTCAAAAGGGTTTGAATAAGCGTCAGTATCTGCATTAACAGAAATCATACCACTTTCCACGCGTTCAATATAGTTCGGCGCACCGGGGCCTATCTGATAGGGCTTGCCAGCTTCCATCACCAGATCCCATAATTGACCACCTTTTGCGCTATCCCGCAAATAAAACTCATACCCGCCTTGTTTGCTCCATCCCGATCTAGCTACCAGCAAGGGGATGCCTTGCAATTCGGTTTCATAAAAACCAAAATAGCTCAACCGCAACGGGGCATCACCGAAAAGGTCTTTAGCCACATGATGTGATTTTGGGCCTTGAATAGACAGAGGCGAGACATCAGGTTCCGACACATCAACATCTAGACCCATGGCAAAGGCAATGCCCTCCGCCATCATCAAGGTATCGTTATCGGCGATTGATAACCACAATTCATCTTCGGATAGCCGCAACAGCACAGGATCATTTACCAAAGTCCCTTTCGTGTTGCATATGGGCATATAAATGCCTTTACCAACTTGAAGATTATCCAGATTGCGGGGCGTTAATATGCGCCCCAAGCGCATAGCATCCGGACCTTTCAGTCGCACCTGCCGTTGCACCGAAACATCGCGAATATCAACATGATTAACAAGACGATGATATTCCGCCAGCGCATCACCATAATTAACTGGCATATACATATGATTATAGGTGCTGAAATGGGTAACACCTGCCGCCACGGTTTTATCAAAAAACGGGGACTTGCGAATTCTTGGGCCAATCGAAATCGAAAAAGACATAATAAACTCTACTTACTGATTTAAGGAAAAAGAACTTAAAGGGACAAATCCACAACGACACGGCCACTGATCTGGCCTTTGAGAATATTCTCGCCATAGGCCGGAAGATCACTAAGCCCAATGACTGTTATTATACTTTGCAACACATCAAAATCCAGTGTCTTTGCCAATTCTTCCCACACCATCTGCCGCCTAGCGTTTGGCTGCATAACACTGTCAATACCTAGCAAATTAATGCCTCGCAATAAAAAGGGTATCACCGATGCAGGCACAATGGCCCCACCAGCATTTCCAATCGCCGCCGCAGACCCGGCATATTGGATTTGCCCCAATACTCGCGCCAACATATTGCCGCCAACACTATCCACTACCGCCGCCCAACGAGCGCTTTCCATTGGTCTTTCCACCGTATCCGCCAATTCATCGCGTGGGATGACCTCATCAATGCCAAATTGGGACAGATAGGCCGCCGCATCAGGTTTGCCGCTGACCCCTGCGACCTGATAGCCGCGCCGAGCCAATAACATTGCCGCCACAGAACCAACACCGCCTGTCGCGCCAGTGACCAAAACCGTGCCGCTTTCTGGGGTAATGTTATGATCTTCGATTGCCATAATTCCGAGCATAGCGGTAACCCCGGCGGTACCAATCGCCATCGCCGTCTCTAGGCTAAACCCCTTTGGCAAGGGCAAGAGCCAATCCGATTTCACCCGCGCGGCTTGGGCATATCCGCCCCACCATGCCTCACCCACACGCCAGCCTGTCAAGACCACTTGATCACCGGGCTTAAACTTATCACTGGCAGATTCCCGAACAGTACCGGCAAGATCAACACCGCCAATATGCGGATAATGTCGCACGATACCGCCCTTGCCAGCCAGCGCAAGGCCATCTTTATAATTCAGTCCCGAATAGGCCACATCCACCAGCACATCACCATCTTGCGGCAAATCAGAATGCTCAAGATCAACGATATTAGCCTCAACCGGGGCCTTATCTTCGCGCGTTAAAAGCAATGCTTTAAAGGTCATCAGAATCTTCATTTACCATCATAGCAACATGAGGTTCATCATTAAACGAGGCAAGATCAAAACAAAAGACATTTTCATCATCATATCATGCTGTTTTCAGCCAATGGCATTAGTGATCAAACTCACGCCAATGATCACCGCCAGCATCATTAATCCCCCGCCCATGATCAGATGCAAACGTCCCAAATATTTCCTAAATGCAGTCAGAACCACAGGTATCCCGAAAACCATGGCCAAAAGCATATACCATAGACTATCCACCAGCCACGCTGTCGCTGTCATCTGAACTCGCATCAAGACAGGCTGATCCGGGGCAAGAAACTGGCTAAAGATTGCCGTGAAAAATACCGCCACCTTAGGGTTAAGAAAGGCGATCAAAAAACCGTCACGCCCATGCCGCCACAGCCCCCCGGTTTGCACCGCCCGATCCATCACCGGGGAATGTCCTGCCAACCCCTCACGCATCATAACCATCCCGATCCACATCAGAAACAACACGCCAGCGATCTGAATCGTTATAAAAACCGCTGGCACCAAAACCAGTAGCGAGGCCAAACCAAGAGATACCAATCCGGCATAAATAAAGATACCAATGCCATGACTAATGCCAAAGATGATGCCTGCCATCACGCCAGAACTGGTAACACTCCGGATCAATAGGATCACACTTGGCCCCGGACTGGCCGCCCCGGCTAGACAGGTTAATGTTAATATTAGCCAAGCGTGAAAAGATAACATGGTGGTCTTCCTTGGTATTCAAGCGATGATTTTCATCATCTTGAGACTTGCATCAATACGCAAGCCTATATACTGTTTGGTTAACAAATTTTGTACTAATGGGAGGGTGATTATGAAAACACGCGCCGCCGTTGCTATGGAAGCCGGACAGCCGCTTGAGATCATGGAAGTTGATCTTGAAGGCCCAAAGGCTGGTGAAGTTCTGGTTGAGATTAAGGCCACCGGCATCTGCCACACGGATGAGTTCACCTTATCTGGCGCCGATCCCGAAGGCATTTTCCCTGCTATTCTGGGGCATGAAGGCGCTGGGGTAGTGCTTGAGGTTGGCGCAGGCGTGACTTCGCTCAAGCCAGGTGATCATGTGATCCCTCTTTATACCCCGGAATGCCGCGAATGTGATTATTGCCTGCATCCCAAAACCAATCTGTGTCAGGCGGTTCGCGCCACACAAGGTCAAGGGCTTATGCCTGATGGCACCTCACGCTTTTCCATTAAAGGCAAACCTATTTTTCATTACATGGGCACTTCGACCTTTGCCAATCATACCGTCCTGCCAGAAATTGCGCTGGCTAAGATTAACCCCGCCGCCCCTTTTGATAAGGTCTGTTATATCGGTTGCGGTGTGACCACTGGTATTGGCGCGGTGATCAACACCGCGAAGGTTGAACCCGGATCAAACGGCGTTGTTTTTGGCCTTGGCGGTATTGGGCTGAATGTGATTCAAGGCCTGCGCCTTGCCGGGGCAAATATGATTGTTGGTGTTGATTTGAACAACGACAAGAAAAGCTGGGGCGAGAAATTTGGCATGACCCATTTCGTTAACCCGAATGAAGTCAAAGGCGATCTGGTATCGCATCTGGTTGAGCTAACCGGCGGCGGCGCGGATTACAGTTTTGAATGTATCGGCAATACTAATGTCATGCGAACCGCGCTGGAATGTTGTCACAAGGGCTGGGGCGAGTCGATTATTATCGGCGTCGCTGGCGCAGGCCAAGAGATCAGCACCCGTCCGTTCCAACTGGTCACTGGCAGATCATGGCGCGGTACCGCGTTTGGCGGCGCCAGAGGCCGAACCGATGTGCCTAAAATTGTCGATTGGTACATGGATGGCAAGATTGATATTGACCCCATGATCACCCATACCATGCCGCTAGAAGATATCAATAAGGCCTTTGACCTGATGCATTCTGGCGAAAGCATCCGTTCTGTGGTGATATACTAAATCTGGCTAAATGTGATTGTAACGGCTAACGCGAGGGAGAACGGGTTTCTGCCTCGCGTTAACTTTTACCCCCACCAATCCCCACTTGAGCCTGTGTCAGACACCTGATAGGGTAAAGGCCAAGATTTCAAGATTAACCCTTGCCGAAGAACCGCTATGCAAACCATCACCGAAACGCGCCATATGGGCGGCACGCATCGTGTTATCCGTCATGACAGCGCCGCCACCCAATGCGCTATGGATTGGGCCATTTTCATCCCCGAAGGCGGCAAGCCTGATGCCTGTCTGATGTTTTTATCAGGGCTAACCTGTACATGGGAAAACGCCGCCACCAAGGCCGGGGCGCAAGCCGCCGCCGCACGTCATAATATGGCGGTGGTGTTTCCCGATACCTCCCCCCGGGGTGAGGGCGTGGCAAATGCCAATGATTATTTTCTGGGCCAAGGCGCAGGGTTTTATCTAACCGCCACCGAGTCCCCATGGGCGCCGCATTTCGCCATGGATCGCTATATCACAGAGGAAATGCCAGAGCTGATCGCCGAAACCTTGGGGCAGAGCCTGCCGCCGCTTGGGGTCACTGGTCATTCTATGGGTGGGCATGGGGCGTTGACGCTGGCCATGAAAAACCCGCATCTGTTCACATCTGCTTCCGCCTTTGCGCCGATTTCCGCCGCTATGGAAAGCGGTTGGGGACAAGATGTTCTGCCTGCCTATCTGGGCGCGGATACCGCCGCCTATCACGATCATGACGCCACCAGATTAATGGCTAGCCGAGGGTGGGCCGGTGATATGCTGGTGGATCAAGGGCTGGCGGATGCGTTTCTGGATGAGCATTTAAAACCGCATCTGTTAGCCGCCGCCGCCGAAGCGGCTGGTATCCCCCTCACTCTGCGTCAGCATGAGGGCTATGACCATTCCTATTATTTTGTTGCTAGTTTCATGTCTGATCATGTTGATTGGCACGCTGCCAGATTAACTTAAATCATGTCTGCAACAGCAGAAACCGCGGATTATATCATCATCGGATCAGGTTCCGCGGGATCCGCGCTGGCATGGCGATTGTCTGAGGGGCAAAAATATTCGGTTCTGGTGCTAGAATATGGCGGCACCGATATCGGCCCCTTTATTCAAATGCCAGCGGCATTATCCATGCCCATGAATATGAAACGCTATGACTGGGGCTATCTGGCAGAACCAGAACCCACGCTCAATAATCGGCGACTGGTCTGTCCTAGGGGAAAGGTGATTGGCGGCTCATCATCAATCAATGGCATGATCTATGTGCGCGGTCACGCAGAGGATTACGCCCATTGGCAGGAAAGTGGCGCTGATGGCTGGGGCTATGCCGATGTTCTGCCCTATTTCCGGCGCATGGAACACTGGCACGAAGGGGGGCATAGCGCAGGTTTTGATGACCCCGGCTTTCGCGGCACAGATGGCCCGCTTCATATCACAAGGGGAAGTCGCAAAAACCCCCTGCATCATGCGTTTGTTGCCGCCGCCGAAGAAGCCGGTTATGCCGCCACCCCAGATTATAACGGCTTTCGCCAAGAGGGGTTTGGGCCTGCTGATATGACCGTCTGGAAGGGACAGCGCTGGTCTGCCGCTAACGCTTATCTGAAACCAGCCATTCAGAAAAATGGCGTGCGCCTCTTGAAAGGGGCATTGGTGGATCGCATTACCTTTAAGGATGACCGCGCTGATGGCGTTGTTTTTAGACGCGGAGGTCAGACCATCACCGCCCATGCTAAGCGTGAGGTTATTCTCGCCGCCGGAGCCATCAATAGCCCACAAATCCTCCAGCGTTCTGGTATTGGGCCGGGTCATGTTCTGCAAAAGGCAGGGGTTGAGGTAAAGCAAGATCGCGCCGGGGTCGGCGCTAATCTGCAAGATCACCTTGAGGTGTATTTTCAAGTCAACTGCCGTCAGCCGATTACCCTTAATCGTCATCTCAATATATTCTCTAAGGGATTGATTGGATTACGCTGGCTGTTAACAGGCGGCGGTCTAGGCGCCAGCAATCAATTTGAAACCCTTGGCTTTATTCGCACCGATAAGGGCATATCATATCCTGACCTGCAGTTTCATTTTCTGCCCGCGGCGGTACGGTATGACGGCTCATCCGCGGCGAAAGGTCATGGTTTTCAAATGCATATCGGGCCTATGCGGTCAAAATCGCGTGGTCATGTCCATATCCGTTCTGATCAAGCTGATGATGCCCCGGAAATCAGGTTCAACTATATGTCACATCCTGATGACTGGGCAGAGTTTCGCCGTTGCGTGAGGCTGGCGCGTGAGATTCTCAACCAGCCTGCGATGGATGCTTTCCGCGGTGATGAGATTCAACCCGGTAACCATGTCACCAGCGACGATGCCATTGATGACTTTATTCGTGAACACGCCGAAAGCGCATATCATCCTTGCGGCACAATGCGGCTGGGCCAGCCTAATGATCCGATGGCTGTGGTTGATCCCGAATGCCGCGTTATTGGTGTTGATGGGTTGCGTGTGGCGGATAGCTCGGTGTTTCCGCGGATCACCAACGGTAATCTTAACGCACCATCAATTATGGTCGGGGAAAAGGCCGCTGATCATATTTTGGGGAAAACGCCATTGGCACCGGTTAATCTGACCCCTTTTGCGCCAAAGGACTGGCAAAATCAGCAACGGTAATCAAAACTGATCATTAAAATCCTGCACCAAAGAAACTAAGCCCCCATCCTGCCGCCAGCATAGCCAATACCACCAATCCGGGGTTAACACGCCCCCATAACAACACCATAAACCCTGCCCCAACCAGAGCCGCATCCTGAGATGTGTGGATCGCGGTCATCAATACCGGATTAATCAGCACCGCCGCGAGCAAACCGACAACCCCTGCATTAATCCCTGCTAAGGCGGCGCGAAGACGTCGTGAGGCCATCCAATTCTGCCAATAGGGCAAAACCCCTAACAACAACAAAAAAGACGGTAGAAACAAAACCAGCATAACAACCGCGCCCCATAAGGGGGCCATTTCGCCCTCACCCATCACCGCACCAAGAAACCCACCGAAAGTGAATAATGGGCCGGGGATGACCTGTGCCATGCCATAACCTGCGAGAAAATCCGTGATGGAAACAAGGCCTGTATCCACTACTGATGCTTCAAGCAAGGGCAACACCACATGACCGCCACCAAAAACCAATGTTCCAGCCAGATAAAACTGACTCAAAGCAAACCAACCGCTTTCCGGTATGAAATGCGCCAGTAAAAGCAATCCGATCAGCACCTCAACAAAAAGCACCAATGCCAAAGATGACCATCTGCGTCCCTGAGCTGTTAATTTTCCTTGCGCGGGATCGGCGTCTGACCGGATCAGCAAAACACCAACGCCGCCGCAAGCAAGGATAAATAACGGCGTCAGCAAAGGCATATCCAGCCACAATACCGCAGATGTCATGACAATGGCGATAGCCGCCTTTTCCATGCCAAGGGCAAATCCCCTTGCCATGCCGATCACCGCATGAAGCACCACCGCCGCCGTGACCAGTTTCAAGGCCGCGATCAGAGACGCAAAATTTACGCTCAACACTACCAAGCCGCACCCAAAGCCAATCATGATGATCGCCGATGGTAAGGTGAAACCAATAAAAGCCAACAACCCACCACCAAGCCCACGCCACGATATCCCAAGGGCAAATCCAAGCTGGCTCGAACTTGGCCCCGGCAACATATGACAAAGCGCCAGCAAGTGTTGAAAATCTATGGCTGTAATCCATTTATTTCGTTCGACAAAGGCAACACGGAAATATCCAATATGTGCCACAGGTCCACCAAAACTGGTTAAGCCAAGCCACAGAAAACTGAAAAAAATCTGCCCTAATGAGGGCGCCGTTATCTTAATGTTTTCCTCAGCAGTATTCACCTGATCCGCCACCCGATCCGCCACCTAGTTATGATAAGGTCAAACGGTGACATCGTTCCGGCAGATTGGCGATTGCGGCCTGATCTGCATTAGCAAAAGCAAATCGCAAATGATCTTCATAATCAGCACCAAAAAATCCACCCGGAATAGTTAAAACACCTGTTTGCCGCATGAGTTCAGCCGCCACCACGCTGCTTTTATAGGCCGGAAACGGATGCCGCACAAATCCGAAATATCCACCACAGGCGGAGATTGACCAGCTATCGGCGGCGGCGATGGCTTGCTCAAATATCTGGCGCCTTGCCGCGATTTCCTCTCTGTTTTCCTGACGCCATTGCGCCAAACTTGGTATCGCCTTTATCAATGCCCTCTGGCCAATACGCGGGGCGCAAATCTGAATATTGTCCGTGATTTTTGCTATCTCGGCAATCACGGGTGCCGCCGCCGTCACCGCGCCTAGCCGATAACCCGGCACACAATAGGCTTTTGAGAAACTATAAAGCTGAATGACCGTATCGTGCCAAGCAGGATCATCGAATAAGCCATGCGGCCGTGGGACATCCAGATCAATAAAATCTCGGTAGGTTTCATCCATGATCAACGCCAAGCCGTGCTGACGACACAACGCCAACAGGTCAAACAGCAGATCATCAGGATACCGCAAACCTGTGGGGTTATTCGGGCTGACCAGCGCAATCGCCCGCGTGGATGGTGTTATGGCCTTACGAAACGCCGCCACATCCGGCAAGAACGCTCGTGCAGGATCACCCTTTACCCCTATCGCCTCAATCCCCAGCATGGCAAGGCTTGAGGAATGGTTGAAATAGCTTGGTTCAGGCAACAGCACATGATCACCTGCTTTCGCCAGCACCATAGCCGTCATGATAAAGGCCTGATTACATCCTGATGAGATCAGCACCTGATCAGCCATCACTGAAGTGCCATAAACCTCACCTAGATGGGCGGCGTAAGCATCTCTCAATTCGGGTTCGCCCTCAATAGCCCCATACCCAAGCACATCACCATGTTTCGCTTCCTCGGCAAGGGCGGTCATCATATCGTGATGCGGCGGATAACCGGGAACAGCCTGAGACATATCAATCATCGGCGCGGCGCCTTGATATTGCGATATCCATTCCTGCACCAACGCCACAGGCGGGGCGGTGAGTTGGTTAATATTAGGATTAATCGCATAGGTCATGGCAACAGCTTTGGCTCAGGTTTCAGAGTATAAAAACCATATCATTATCCTCCGCGCAAGAATAGTAAATGGCGTAAGATAAAACTCTTGATCAATCTTTCTAAATTAAGGTAGCATTTTTTCATTAAGACTGTGACAGGGTCATTGCCTATGACTAAAGATGAGCATAAGGCCAAAGATCACAACGCTGCCAAGACAACAACCTTTCTTGATGGCGCGTATAAGATCAGCACAACTGATGATGCACGGGCTTTCTATGACGCCTGGGCGAGTTCCTATGATGATGAGATATCGACCAATGGCTATCTCACGCCTGTGCGGTGCGCTCATGCGATGGCGCGGTTGGCGGATGATCTTACCCGTCCTATGTTTGATATTGGATGCGGCACGGGCATTTCGGGACTTGCCATGGCTGAGGCTGGTTTCACCACCATTGACGGGTCGGATTTATCGGCGGCGATGCTAGATAAGGCAAAGACCAAAGGCGTTTATCGAAACCTCTGGCAGGCAGATCTGAAACAGCCCTTTCCTTTTGCTGTTGGCACTTATCATTTTATTGCCGCCATTGGGGTCATTGCCACCGGGCATATGCCGCCAGAAACGATCCCACGATTAGTTAATTTGCTTGATCATGGGGGTTTTATGGTTTTCTCGCTTAATGATCACACTTTGGAAAATCCAAAGTTTGAAGCAAATCTTCATACCCTTGTGGACAACAAAACGATCACAATTCTTTTTGAGGAGTATGGCGATCACCTGCCAGGAATTGGACTGAAATCTAAAATCTTCATCCTAAAAAGGAACTGACCATGTCTGAACACATCACAACCGATCTGATTAATCTCTCCCGCTATCCTATTCATCAAGAAGGTGATGGCCGCCAACAACTGATCACGCATATTCGCGCCCAATTAGATGATACAGGCTGTGCTGTATTAAAACAGTTTTTGACACCTAAAGCCATTGAGCTAATCACCGCAGAGGCAGAGAGCGTTTCGCATCATGCCCATAAATCCTTTAATCGAACCAATGCTTATTTTACCACTGATGATCCTTCGCTAGACTTGTCTGATCCTCGGCGGCGGTTCTTTGAACGATCTAATGCGTTTATTCCTGCTGATCATTTTTCTGCCCAAGGCGTTTTAAGACAGGTTCATGATTTTCCGGGGTTTGACCCATTTATCAGAGACTGCCTTGAGCAAAAAGATTTCTATCGCTACGCTGATCCATTGGCGGATGTCATTATTAATATGGCGGAAGAAGGCGAGGGCTTTCCATGGCATTTTGACACCAACCCCTTTACCATCACGCTGGCGATACAAAACGCCGAGGAGGGCGGAGAATTTGAATATGCCCCCGATATTCGAAAAGACACCGAAAACTTTGATGAGGTTACAAAGGTGCTGGACGGCACGTCTGATCGGGTTGTTAGCCTGACGCTTGAACCTGGTGATCTGCAACTGTTTAAGGGCCGATATTCGCTCCACCGTGTTACCCCCCTCAAAGGAAAAAGGCCACGTTATGTTGCTATTTTTTCTTATGTGGATCAGCCTGATATGGTGGGATCACCTGAACGCACACGCCAGCTTTATGGCCGCGTTCTGCCTATCCATTTGGAAAGGGCCGGGATACGAGGCGATAGTCTGGTGGACTGACCTTTGCCAGTTATCCAAGGCTATGTTTTGCCCATTTAGGTTAGGCCACTGATTAATCGCTGAGAAGATTAACGCCCTTGCCGTCAAGAGGCTGACTGCCAGCAATTTTTGCCACAATATGATCAGGCCATGCCAGTTTAGTGAGATTGAGCGCAAACAGCACCCCATCGGTTCCGGCTTTGAGCGGACGCCTTGTGACAAAGGCGCCTTCGCCCTCAATATCCAGCATCTCGGCAATCACATCACCTTTTTTGACGGTTGAGCCTAAAGGCAAATGATAGATCATCAAGCAAGGGCGTTCAGCACGAAGATATTCCAATGCGGTTAAAGGTAGGGCAGGCGGCGCCGATGGCGGCGTAAGGCGACGATCATCAATCATCCCACGCCCAACCAAGAACTGATAAAGATGATCAGCATCTTTTTTGTTCATTTCATCCGCCACCTGATCAAGCCCTCGGTATTCCAGCGTGGCTGATAACACAGGCTTTGGCCATGCTATATGCGGATACCGGCGCGCCAATTTGATCCATAACCCCGGCCAAACTTCATCAAAAGACCCGCCGCCGGAATCCTCAGCCGTCATTGTTGCCGCCGAACCCATCCAATCTGACAAATCCTGATAGTCCGGCATAAGCTGGGGCACGATATAAATATGATTAAGGGCGTCATCGTCGCAATGCAGATCAAGCACCATATCCGCGTCATGCGCCTCCATCATCACGATATGCCGCAGGCGTTCCAACGCCGTAACAGGTGTCTGGGCTTCAAGTTTTGATTTCACAATTTTTCTGACGATACGCTGATTTTCTGCCGGATCATCGGTGAAATCATGGGATAAATCATCACCATCTTGATGAATCAACGCCTCCAGATCAGGCCAATGACGATTATAGTTCATGGCATTAACCGGATGATAACGCCCCCGATGAGTGCCAAAAGTCAGATGTGTCATACCAAGCGGATTGACGAGGGGCAGAATAACAATTTCTGCCTTTAAGAGACCTTTCTGTTCTGCCTGCTCCAGTCGCGTAACAAGATGATGTAGCACCAACATTCCCGGCTGTTCATCCGCGTGAAGCGCGGCTTGAAGATAGATTTTTGCTGGCGGCGGCGCATCTGGACGAAAACGGATTACGGTCAATTCATGGTTGGTGCCTGCGCTGTCACCAGGAATGTGATGGGTTTCTTTAATCATGATCTGTTCCTTTCATGGTCTATCGGATCAGATTAGGCCGGATCATAAGCCGCGAACGCCTAGCATCAGGCAAATGCCTGTTGAGCCGCCGGTTCACCAATCCAAAAATTAAAATGATCAAAAGCGTCAGGACAATAAAATAAAAGGCAATGATCGGATATGAGATAAACGGATTAAAAGTCTTATCCGCAATATAATTAGCATAATATAACGCATCGCCAGATTGCCGCCACGCCGGAAACCCCGAAAAGAAAACTAGCGTTGTGGCATGAAACAGAAAAATGGCCTCATTCGTGTAGGATGGCCACGCCAACCGCATCATATTTGGCCATTGCACTTTCCAAAACATTTGCCATGGTGTCATGCCATAGGCATTAGCCGCCTCAATCTCGCCGCGCGGGGATGCCCGTAATGCGCCATAAAAAATCTCTGCTGAATAGGCGGTGGTGTTACAGATCAAGACCAACAATGCCCCTAGCCAAGCACGGGTCAGCCATCGTGTTTCCAAATCAATGACCACGATCCATAAATCAAGCGTGACTCCGACTTTGGGCAAGAGAACAAAAAGCTCATAAGCAAAAAAGAATTGAATAAATAGGGGCGAGCCGCGAAAAAGAAAAATAAACCCCGAAGAAAATCGGCGATAAATCCCTCTTTCCGATGCCTTACCCACGGCAAGCGCCATGGCAAACCAATAACCAAGGCAGACCGCTAACACCCCAAAAAACACATTCCATATCAAGCCCGACCCGATGAGCGCAAATTGATCACAAAGGGTGATGTCCGATTTTGGGAGTATCCTCTGACCATAGCCAATAGCACGAAGGCCATAATCTTGAAATGAGGCAAGACAAGACGCGCTCATAGCTGTTATGCCCCCTCTTTTTGCGGATTGATGGCCATGAACTGCCCGCGTGAAAACCGCTTATTGAGATAAGTAAATCCCCGCTCACTCACCCAAGTCATCATCAGATAAAACACCAAGAGGCCAAGAAAATACCATATCCGCCAATCTGGATGCGGATAAGTGAAGGCCGAGGTTTTGGCCCCGCCCAATTCACGCGCCCAATAGACAATATCTTGTATCCCTAGCAAGAACAGCAAAGGCGTCGCCTTAATCAAGATCATCCATAAATTTGATAACCCCGGCAAAGCATAAATCCACATCTGTCGAAACATGATGCGCCAATAGACTTGCCGCCGTGTCATGCCATAGGCCTCTGCTGTTTCTAATTGGGCTTTGGGCACCGCAGCCATAGCACCAGCAATAACATTTCCGGCAAATGCCCCAAACACCAAGGCAAAAGCAACAACGGCTAGGGTGAACCCATAAAAATCATGCACCCATTGGCTGGCACTAGATAACGGCATCTTTGCAATGTCACAGACGACAAAATCATTACCTTGCCAGACCGAACCTGTCTGATCAGAACACAAACTGCGGTGACGCAAATATTCAATGCCTTGATCAAGAGCAAGAGGGACAAAGAGAAAAAACACAATATCCGGAATACCGCGCACCATAGCGATATAAAGCGCACCGGGAAGCCGGATCAAAAAGAAACGCGCCCTGCTTGCCGACGCACTAAGAAGCCCTAGCAAAATAGCCAGAGGTGCAACCGCCGTAATCAACAACAACACAATCAAAAAAGATTGATAAAACGCCATATGCTTGGCGGTGGTCAGATAGCATCCTAGCCACGCAAGACCACTTATCTGATCCGGATTAACGCAAGACAGCATTTGGCTATTCCTGAAAAATAAACTCACCCTGATCGAGACAGAACCCCGCCCCGATCAGGATAAGTTTTCTTCGTTAAAAGATCTGGGCTTTAAAAGGTTTGGGCGCCGTCCCCAAACCATTTTTTGATCAAGGTGTTCAATGACCCATCCGCTTTCATAGAATCGATAGCGGTATTCATTTTTGCCTTGAGGGCGCCATCAGATTCGCGCAGGCCCATTCCAACACCGCCGCCGATACCAATTTCACCAATGACCGCCAATTCGTTTCCGGATTCTTCAACGATTGGCATGAGATAATCCCCATCAGCAAAAACGGCATCAGCTTCACCATTGCGGACAGCGGCGATAGTTTCATCAGGTGAAGCGAACTCAACCAATGTCGCGCCTGAAGACGCCACATGACCAGCCTGAATCGTCCCTGTTTGGGCGGCAATGACGGCGGTATTAACATCGACATTATTGCCAGAGAGAGCGACATACATTGATGGGCTAGGTGGGTAGTATTCATGAGTGAAATCAATCACTTCATCACGCTCAGCGGTAATCGACATACCGGCAATGATGGTGTCGTAGTTGCCAGACACCAGATTAGGAATAATCGAATCCCAGTCATTCACGACCCAGACGCAATCCAAATTCGCCCGGCGGCAAAGCTCATCGCCAAGTTCACGCTCAAAGCCATCGACTTCGTTTTTATCGTTGATAAAGTTGTAAGGAGGGTAAGCCCCTTCAGTCCCCATGCGGACAGTTTCTGCCAAAGCAGGGCCAGCAAGAACACCAGCAAAGATTGTAGCCAAAATTATTTTTTTCATCGTAACCTCCGATAAATGCGCATCCTTAGTGTTATGTTACAGCACCTGCGCTCAAAAATTGCTGTAACCTTTTGGACTTGGGATGCTCCAGCAAGATTTCTGGCGCTCCTTCCTCCTCAATTCTGCCTTCGTGCAAAAAGATCACCTGATCTGATAAATCACGAGCCAATCTCATATCATGTGTTACCAAAAGCATGGTTCGACCTTCTTCGGCCAGAGCCTTAATCACGCGAACAACCTCTTGTTCCAACTCAGGATCAAGCGCCGAGGTAGGTTCATCAAATAGCATCGCCATTGGCTCCATCGCCAAAGCACGGGCAATCGCCGCGCGTTGTTGCTGACCACCTGATAATTGTGATGGCCATGCGTCGGCTTTATCAGCAATGCCAACCTTATCAAGAAGCTGAAGCCCTTTGATGCGCATCTCCTCGCGCGGATGACCAAGCACCGTCACCGGAGCTTCAATCACATTGTCCAGAACAGTCATATGAGACCACAGGTTAAATTGCTGAAAGACCATGGAAAGATTGGTCCGAAGGGCAATGACTTGGGATTTGCTAGCTGGTTGGCGGCGGATGCCATCACCTTTCCATAAAACAGCCTCACCTTGAAAAAAGATATCTCCGGCATGGCTTAATTCTAAGAGATTGCAACTTCGCAGAAGTGTTGATTTTCCAGACCCGGATGAACCAATAAATGTCAACACCTGCCCACGCGACGCGGTGAAGCTTACGCCTTTGAGGACTTCTAGGTCATCATATTTCTTGTGCAGCCCCTTAACTTCAAGAACTGGCGTGTCAGATGACGGTGTTGACGTTTTGGTCATGCTTACGGTGGCCTCCCATATGGAAAACATCAAGAAAAAGCATTTATATATTAAATCCATATCACCATGCGTGACAAATCTAAACCTTTATCGGCAATTTAGTGAAAGATAGAAAGAGGGAATGGTGCTGCTGAGAAGACTTGAACTTCCGACCTCTCCCTTACCAAGGGAGTGCTCTACCACTGAGCTACAGCAGCGTTGGCGCTTTTCTATCAGCAAGATGGTCATTATGCAAGGCTAAACCCAAGGGTTGAAACCAACGATTGAACCCTGCCATCATCCTGTTGTCATACCCCATCATATCTGCTTATTAAAACCACTTGAACAGAAACCGAACAATCCGCTGGATTCTAGGGGAAAATAGTTTTGGGATATAGAATGATCCGGCGGCACGCTTGCTTACCTCACCATAAGTGGGATAAGGTGCAATATGAGATGCCATGGTCTTAATAGACGCCCCAGATGCCATTGCGACCGCCCAAACCCCGATCATTTCTCCCGCATGGGGCGCCAGAATACTTGCGCCTAAGATTCGCCCCTTTTTCGTAATCACCGCATGGACCATGCCTTCGGTTCGGTGTTCCGCGCGGGCGCGGTCATTATCCGCCAATGATGCGGTTAGCGCTATCGGTTCATATCCAGCCTCTCGCGCCATCGCCATCGTCATCCCGATATGCGCCAATTCTGGGTCGGCATAGGTAACCCATGGCACCTGTCGATCATCAATGCGGGCGGGGAGTCTGAACAGCATATTACGAATAACAATCCCCGCGTGATAACCTGCCATATGGGTGAACTGATGCCGTCCAGCGACATCACCAATGGCAAAAACCCGCCGATTAGTCGTCCGCAAACGGCGATCTGTTTCGATCCCACGAGGCGAGAAGGCTATTCCCGCTTTTTCCAAATCTAGCCCTGATAATTGTGGACGCCGCCCAACCGCCACCAAAAGATGCGAGCCAGTGATGCTATCCGCTTCAGAATCTGCCTCAACATGAGTGCCAGAAGTGTTCTGACGAAGCGGCGATAACGACACTTTAATGTCGCCTGCCTTGCCTGTCACACTTGCCGCCGCCATGCCCTCAATGAGGTTTATCCCCTCACCTTTAAGGCGCTGGCGCAGAATATCCACCAATTCAGGCTCATCTTTGCTTAGGATGCTCGCCGCCTCAACCACAGACACATCGGCCCCAAGTCGCCGCCATGCCTGTGCCATTTCAATCCCGATCGGGCCACCGCCCATGATGATGAGATGTTGCGGCACTTGATCAAGGGAAAATATCGTCTCATTCGTATAATGTGGCGTTGCGGCCAAACCGGGAACTGGCGGCACAAACGGAGCCGATCCTGTGGCGATAACAATATATCTGGCTTTTACCGCATAACCGCCGCCTGTCACCGTGCGGCGATCAAGAAACCTGCCCTCTGCCTCAATCACCTTGACGCCCAATGCAGAAAACCGTTCCACGCTATCATGTGGGGCAATACCAGCGATGACATCCTCAATATGGGTTTTGACCGCCGCCATATTAACCGTTTTGCTGATGCTAATGCCCATCTGATCAGAACGAGGATCATGATGCGCCATCTTGGCCGCGGCTAACAGCGCCTTGGACGGAACACAGCCATAATTCAGGCAATCACCTCCCATTTTGCTGCCTTCAAAAAGCACCACTCTGGCACCCATCTGCACCGCCCCCGCCGCGACAGACAACCCGCCAGAACCGCCACCAATGATGCAGATATCCGTCTTGATTGGGATCATGGGTTTTCCTTTTCGTGTGTGGGGCGGCGTGATCGTATTAAGGCAGGGATCACCGCCAAGATTGATAAGGCCAAGATCGGGCCAAAAAACCGATAATCAGATAACACCGATACATCCGGCACCTTGCCATCTGCCAGTAAATCAGAAAATCCGATACCCGTAAAAACAAACACCACACTTCCCGGAATAATCCCGATAAATGTCGCCAACAGATAAGGGACCACTCGCATCCCCAGCATCGCAGGAATAATATTAACCACCCAAAATGGGGCAACAGGCATTAGGCGCAAGGCCAACAACCAGAAAAACGGTGAACGGTCAAAACCGCCCTGAAGTTTTTCCAGAAAAGTTGAGCCAGACCGCCGGAAGAAATCTGCTAAAGCCCCGCGCGCCGCCAGAAATACCAGCAACGCCCCCAGCGTGGCAGAAACCACGACAACAACCACACCAAACCAGCCGAAAATCACCCCACCAGCCAAGGTCAAAAACACGGCCCCCGGCACTGAAAAAGCAACCGCAAGCGTATAAATCACCATAAAGATGATGATAGCGAAAAGAAAATGGCGGCGCGTCCAGTCTTCGATCCAATCATGATGATCCGCCATCCTTATCCAAAACTTCTCATCCAGACGGATATCATAACGCCACATCACCGCCAAAATCGCAACTAAGCCAACAACCAGCACCGCTAGCGGCAAAAATCGCCGCCATGAGGAGCGGGCATTATTGTCAGGATTACGATTTTTCATGTTTGCCCCAATAAAGCCCAAAGCTCATCCCTAAAATCATCCCTAAACTCATCACGGATAGAATATAAACATCATATAGAAACCATGATAAAGACAACGCATCACCACCTGACATCACTGATTACCCAAAGACAGGTTATTTGATATTTCATGTTATGCTAATATTGCGACCCCGATTGCAAATCACAAAAAAGTGATCAGCGGTCATTTTCCTGCCTATTTTCCGTGGTAAAAGGAAACAAGATCAAAAACTTCATTTATCATCTTAATCCATATATAAGGAATGATGACCAAGAAAGAATGACAATGAAAGCGCCTGCCGAAAAGAAATCAAAATCCGAACGCGAACGGCTGGAACGACAGGCGCAGGCCCTGCGCGATAATCTGCAACGCCGCAAAACTCAGATGCGTGGACGAAAGACAAGCGCCGCACCAACACTACCCCAAAAAGGAGACCCAGATCATGGATAAACTGGAAATAGAAGGTGGCGGCAAGCTCCATGGTGTGATCAAGATCAGCGGTGCAAAAAACGCAGCTTTGCCATTAATGTGTGCGGCTTTATTGACGGATGAGACGCTGACCCTCAAAGGCTGGCCTAATTTGGCCGATACCCGATCTATGAGTGAGCTGTTACATAGCCTGAATGTGGAATGCACCTCCGAAGGTGATGATCTGCATCTCACAGCAGGGTCATCAATCGGGCTTCAAGCGTCTTATGATATTGTTCGCAAGATGCGGGCGTCAATTCTTGTCTTGGGGCCACTCTTAACACGCATGGGTCAAGCCAAGGTTTCCCTGCCGGGAGGTTGCGCCATCGGGTCACGTCCTGTTGATCTGCATATCATGGTCATGAAAACATTAGGGGCGGATGTTACGCTGGAAGATGGATATGTTCTGGCAGAGGCAAAACAAGGCCTTATCGGAAATCGTATCACCTTTCCCATGATCAGTGTCGGGGCAACGGAAAACGCGCTGATGGCCGCCAGCATGGCTAAAGGCGAAACCGTGCTTATTAACGCCGCAAGAGAGCCTGAAATTTCTGATTTGGCGGAATGTCTCAACGCGATGGGCGCAAAGATCAGCGGGCATGGCACTAGCACGATCACCATCGAAGGTGTTGATCACCTCCACGGCGCTAGCCACCGGGTTGTTCCAGATAGGATTGAGGCGGGAACTTTTGCTATCGCCGCTGCCATCACCCAAGGTGAAGTAAAATTGGAAAACACCCGCGCCGATCATCTGGATGCCTTAATGGCTACCCTAACACAAGCCGGGGCCAGAATTGATGCAGGTGATCATCATATCACCGTTGCCATGGCGGAACGCCCTCAACCTGTTGATATTTCTACCGATCCCTACCCCGGATTTCCAACAGATCTGCAAGCCCAATTTATGGCGTTAATGTGTATGGCGCGAGGAGCGTCACGGATCAGCGAGACTATTTTTGAAAATCGTTTCATGCACGTTCCTGAATTGATGCGGATGGGGGCAAGGATAAATGTGTCTGGCGGCACCGCCCTCATCCGCGGTGTTGACGCCCTTGTGGGGGCACCTGTGATGGCCACTGATTTGCGCGCTTCCGTATCGCTGGTGCTGGCAGGGTTGGTGGCGGATGGCAAAACCACCTTGCAACGCGTCTATCATCTTGACCGAGGCTATTATCAACTAGAAAATAAGCTTAACGCTTGCGGTGCGCGGATCAGCCGTGTCAAAGAGTGACCGCAACATCACGCCAGAAGGATGGCAGCATAACACATGAACACAACATTAAAACTGGCAGTGCATGATATTAAAGACCTGACGGTTCTTTCCTCATTATTGCAGGATGCCACGGTATTAGTTGGCGATATGGGCTATGACGCGGATGATCACCAATTTCTAATGGTCGCCGCGAGATTTTTTTATGAAGATGACCAAAAGCGGCGGCGGCTGATTGGGGTGAACTTCTCTGATATCGCCTCAGTCAAGCGTCATGGCATTGATCTTAGCCGCAAAGAAGATGTCCTGTCCTTGCTCAGCATTACTTTTTCCGGTATGTCAGTGGACCTAACGTTTTCAGGTGATGCTATGCTAAAACTGGAAACCCAACAGATTAAAGCATTTGCCGCTGATCTGGATGAAGGCTGGGTAACGCATTTTGAACCCGCGCATCCCAACCAAGACAGCGATTAAAAAGGGGCTCCGGATGAGCAATCTGGAAAATGGATGGATGGCGACCGATAGCGTTACCTCCAGCAAAGATAAATTGATATTAGCACTGCCAAAAGGACGTATTTTAAATGCCATTCGTCCCATCATGGCTCATGCTGGACTTACTCCTGAAGATGCCTTTTTTGATGAAAACGACCGGCGGCTCCGGTTTCAAACAAATGATCCCATGATTGATATCATCCGTGTGCGTAGTTTTGATGTCGCCACGTTCCTCGCCTATGGCGCCGCCCAGATGGGCATCGCTGGCGAAGATGTGCTGATGGAGTTTGATCATCCGGATATTTATGCTCCGGTTGATTTGAACACAGGTCATTGCCGCATGGTTGTTGCCAGCCGCAAGGAAACACTGGCCGCCGAAGACCCGCGCAGTTGGAGTCATGTTCGTGTTGCCACCAAATATCCTAATTTAACGCGTCGGCATTTCGCCGCCAGAGGTGTACAGGCCGAATGTATAAAACTGAACGGAGCGATGGAACTTGCTCCGGGATTAGGGTTATGCCGCCGTATTGTTGATCTGGTGGAATCTGGATCAACGCTGACAGCTAATGGATTGGTTGAAGTCGAAGAAATTGCAAGAATCACAAGCAAACTCGCTGTGAATCGTGTAGCATGGAAAACACGACCTGATATGATCAGCAAATGGATTCAGCGTTTCGGTGAGGCCGTAAATGACACTTCAAATATCACTTCATGACCCAGACCGTCTGGTGGCTATCGATAATTTCATTACCACCTCAAGAGAGGCGGTGTCTGATGTTGATGCAGATGTTGCCGCAATCATAGCTGAAGTTCGCGCTCATGGTGACGCCGCTGTTCTTGCGCTAACGAAAACCTTTGATCATCATTCTGCCGCGAGCATGGCAGACCTGAAACTTCCGCAGAGCCGTTTGAAAGCCGCCTATGACAACTTGGATAATGATTTACGATCCGCGCTTAATCTTGCCGCGGAACGCATCATCACCTTTCATGAACGCCAACGCCCCGAAGCTTTAGAATGGGTTGATCAGGCTGGCGTGCGATTAGGGTTGAGGCAAACCCCGGTTGACGCCGCCGGGCTTTATGTTCCGGGAGGAAAGGCCTCTTACCCGTCTTCGGTTTTGATGAATGCTCTGCCTGCGCGGGTGGCTGGGGTCGAGAGATTGGTCATGGTAACGCCAACCCCGAACGGGGAAGCTAATGATCTGGTACTGGCGGCGGCACATCTGGCTGGTATTGATGAAGTCTGGACGATTGGCGGCGCTCAAGCCGTGGCCGCATTAGCCTATGGAACAGAAACCCTTAAACCTGTGGACAAAATCACCGGGCCTGGCAATGCGTGGGTTGCCACCGCCAAGCGACAGGTGTTTGGTCAAGTGGGAATTGATTCTATCGCTGGCCCGTCTGAGGTTCTGATCATGGCCGACGCCGATAACAACCCTGACTGGATTGCCATGGATCTTATGGCACAGGCAGAGCATGATGAATTGGCACAATCCATTTTGATCACAAATGATCAGTCTTTTGCCGATGCCGTAAGCGCGGCGGTGGATCAAGTGATTGCCGGATTACCGCGAGCAGATATCGCGGCGGCTTCATGGCGTGATCATGGAGCGATCATCACGGTCAAGGATTGGGACGAAGGCATTACCCTTGCCAACAGACTAGCCCCCGAACATCTAGAGATAGCCACCGCAAACGCCGATGACATCAGCCTGAAGATCAAACACGCCGGGGCTATTTTTATTGGCGCCTATACGCCTGAAGCTGTCGGTGATTATGTCGGCGGGCCGAACCATGTTTTGCCCACCTCGCGCACCGCACGGTTTTCTTCGGGGTTAGGGGTAGTGGATTTCATGAAGCGAACCACCTTGCTGACTTGTAGTGCTGATGCGCTCCGGCATATTGGCCCTGCCGCTATTCGTCTGGCTGAAGCGGAAGGTCTTGATGCCCATGCTAGGTCTATCTCACGCCGCCTTAACCTCTAGCTGATTGTCATGGATACTCCAGAGGAACAATACCGCATCATTGAAATTCAGCTGGATCAGCAAAACCAGCCACGGTTAAGCGCAGAAGCCGAGCATGAACGCTCCATTGCTATTTTTGATTTGATTGAGGAAAACCATTTCCACCTGCTAACGGCAGATGGGCCTTATATCCTCTATCTCAGATCAGATGCACGGCACATTAACTTTGAAATTAGGGACAATGCGAACCAGCCTCTTGCTAGCTTTCTGCTCGCCATGGGGCCGTTACGACGTGTCATTCGTGACTATCAGATGATTTGCGATAGCTATTATGAAGCGATCCGCACCAAGAGCCCATCGCAAATTCAGGCCATAGACATGGGACGACGAGCCTTACATGATGAAGGCTCGCAAATCCTGCGGCAACGCCTTGAAGGTAAGGTTGAAATTGATCATGGCACGTCACGGCGGTTGTTTAGCCTAGTCTTTGTCTTGAAACAGGGGATGCGATCATGACCGATCCTTTTGCCGAACCTAACGATATCCCGGCAAGTATCCTTTTTGCCTGTACCCATAACAAAATTCGCTCACCCATGGCAGAAGCGTTAATGAAAGCCATGTATGGCGAAAAGATCCGCCATATCGACAGTTGCGGAATTGATGATGGTGGTGATATTGGCGACGGATTTACCATCGCCGCCATGCGCGAAATTGGCATTGATGTGTTTCATCACACGCCAAAAAGTTTTGATGATCTCGAACAGCGCAACATTGACCTGCTGGTCTGTTTTTCTGAAGCCAGTTATGAAGCGGCCTGTCATATTTCTGCTCTTAATGCTGATCAAATTGAATATTGGCCCGTCTATGACCCGCAACTTATCGCTGAGGGACGCGAGGCGCGTTTAGCCGCTTATCGCAATGTTCGTGACCATATTAAAGATATGCTGATCTCACGTTTTGGGGCGGCAAATGAATAAACTGCTTGACCACAGGCGGCGCATTAGCAATAGATGGTCGCTGATATCATTAGATTGGGACAATTGAATGGCTAAAGAAGATTTAATTGAGTTTTCGGGTGTTGTGACCGAATTATTGCCCAACGCCATGTTTAGGGTCAAACTGGACAACGATCACGAAGTGCTAGCGCATACCAGCGGCAAAATGCGTAAAAACCGCATTCGTGTTCTGGCTGGCGACCGGGTTAATGTTGAAATGACCCCTTATGATCTGACCAAAGGCCGTATTACTTTCCGCTACAAATAACTTATGGCCACTACCACTTATTTATGGGATGGCCCCTTATGGAATAGCAGGTATGGCAACGCAGAAAAATAACCCCGTTCCTGCCCTGATCCTTGCTTCGGCTTCACCTCGGCGGTTGGCCTTACTTGAACAGATTGGCGTCATTCCTGACCAGATTGTTCCTGCTAATATCAATGAAACCAAAATGTCGGAGGAATCCCCGCGCCATTATGTTCAGCGCATGGCACGTGAGAAAGCACAAGGGATTGCCGTAACGCATCCTGACGCTTTTATCCTCGGCGCGGATACAGTCGTTGTGACTGGACAGCGTATTCTGGGCAAGCCTGCTAATCGGGATGAGGCGGCGCAATTTTTACGGCGCCTTTCCGGGCGGCGGCATGATGTGATGACCGCGATGGCATTAATTCATCCTAATGGCAAAATATCATCACGGCTGGTAGCAACGAAAGTGCGTTTTCAGCGTCTCGACGAGGCAATGATCACCCAATATCTCAATACTGAAGAATGGCAGGGCAAGGCAGGAGGCTATGCTATTCAAGGCAAGGCCGCCCTCTTTGTTGACTGGATCAGCGGGTCCTATTCAGGTGTTGTTGGCCTCCCTCTGCATGAGGGAGGACGATTGCTGCGGGATGCTGGCCTTATTAAGCTATCATGACGAAATGGCGAAATGATTATGCCATTCTTGACCCCATGCCGGGGTATCAGCGTCTGGCCATCTGCCGCGATGGGGTGCTGACAGATCTCTTTATTTCTGATGCCAGCGATCCGTCACCTTTACCGGGGGCCATATATCTCGCGCGTGTCGCCGACAGCTTTGCCAGCCATGGCCGCGTGCGGCTTAACCTTGGTCAAGCTGGTGAGGCAAGTATGCGCGCCGCCAAAACCGAGAATTGGCCAAGCGGAAAGCTGATACTGGTCACCATTCAAGCCGAGGCCAGAGACAATAAACCGCCGCAAGCGCGGGCAGGTCTTATCCGCGAAAACCCCTATGCCATCATTCAATGCCTCTGCCATGAGCCTGAAGGTCTATTTTTCTCACGACGTCTCAAGCAAGCTTTGGGTGATGAGATGTCTGAGGATTTAAAGCGTATCGCCGCCGCCCTTGAGTCCATATCAGCATCACTGAAGGCACGGATTACTTTGCGGCAATCTGCCCATGCCGTACCGCCAGATCAGGTGTTGTCCCGTATCAAGGCTGATCTGGATGAGATTGATCAGATTTTGACCACCGCCAAAGGCAAAAACAGTCCTGCCGAGTTATCACCATCAGCAGACTTGCCACAGCTTTGCGCCTTGACACTGCCGCATCTGATGCCAGAACAGGTGATGAAAATAGACCGCAATGGTATCGACTGGGCCGAAGCTGAAATAGATCAACAGATTGATGCCGCGCTTGCCCCGACCCTACCTCTTGAAGATGGCGGAATGATCCATATCAGCACCCCGCCGGGGGCAGCTGTCATTGATGGGGATAGCGGATCATCCGGGCTTCCCCCGCATCATCTGGCTGACGCAATGATCAGGCCGCTAACAAACCAGTTGCGTCTGCGCAGGATCAGTGGCCCCGTGGTCATTGATTTCCCGCGACTAGATCGCGGTGATGCTGATCGCGTCCATCAGGCCATGGCTGAAGCTGTGGCAGAAGACCCCTTACCGCCACGTCTTTATGGCTGGACCAAAGGTGGATTATACACGCTTGATCGGCCTTATCGCTGGCGTCGGTTAGACAGGCTTCTTGGCAACACGGCAAAGACGGCGGCCCTTAATGCGATACGTCTGGCGTGGCAACAATCTGGTCAGGGCAATGGTAAGGGCGGCGGTAAGGGCGGCGGTGATGGCACAGCTCACGATATCGCCATGTCGCCATCGGCAATGGATTGGCTCAACACAGAGGGCCAAGTGATGCGTGATGCTATCACGGCGGCCTTGCCCTTGCCGCCACGCTGGATTATGGTTTGAAGCGTGATGCGTTGATAACAAGAACCGTGGAGTCCCGATGCCAGCCAAGTGCCCAACCTGCGGCAAGCCGCCGATAAAACCTCATAAACCCTTTTGCTCGGAACGATGTGCATCTGTTGATCTTGGGCGCTGGTTTTCCGGAAAATACGCCTTTGCCTCCAATGAGCCACCAGAAAATGAGGAATTGGACGCCATCATCGAAGCCTTAGAAGGCGGCGGCGGAACAGATGGGGCATCACCTGATGGAAGGGGTAATGATGCCACTGGCGCGTTTGCGGATGAATACCATGATGGGACGCCAAAAACCTATTCTTCCACCCAGATCATGCCCTTTCCGCGCAAGCGACATTAACAACGAAAATGTGGTGTTTCTTTTTCTGGACATGGGCGGCCAGATCGGCTAGATCATTTGTTGTCAGATGCGTCCGCGCATCTCAGACGATGCCCAGGTAGCTCAGTTGGTAGAGCAGCGGACTGAAAATCCGCGTGTCGGTGGTTCGAATCCGCCCCTGGGCACCATTTACCGTGTTTCACCTACCATAAAGCACCTTGATTCAAGCAGTTAGTCAATCACTGCTGAATTGGGTAGGTCGCATGGTAGGTCAAATAAACCATCATCTGTATCGTAAACGTGGCTTCTACTACTTCTGTAGACGTGTGCCAAAGGCATTGCTGGCACATTATACAAAGCCCCGCATCGTGCTTGCATTGAAGACCAAGCAGTATCGTGATGCATTGAGGCAAAGCCAGATAATATCCAAAAGACTGGACGACCAGTGGTTCCATATGCAGCTGGATGCGATAGGGCTGGATAATGTACAAAGTAAACTGTTCCAATCTGTGAAGCCATTAGCACCGTTGATGTCAGAGGCGACTAGCTTCTACTTGAGGTTAAAGGGCGGTGGTAAGGACAAGGTCTTTGTCCGTTCAGCCCAGCGTAATGCTGCCTCCGTGATTGAGGTATTGGGCGATAGACCCATCAATGACTATGCCTCATCAGAAGCTGGTAAGCTGCGTGATGTGCTGCTTGATAAAGGACTGGCTGTCACCTCAATCAAGAGGATGTTTGGGTCTGTAAAAGCCATTATTAATCTGGCAATGGCAGAGCATGGCATTGAAGGGCGTAATCCCTTTGCTAGCATCTACATGCCTGATGAGATGCCAGAGGAACGCCAGCCAATACCGTTGGAAGCCATTAGGCGTATCCAGAGTGATTGCATGGCTGTGGATGACGAGAATAGGTGGCTACTTGCCCTCATCAGTGACACTGGTATGAGGCTGTCAGAAGCTGCTGGACTGGCAAGAGACGATATCGTGGTGGATACAGATGAGTTTAGGGCAAGGATCAATGCGGCTATAACGGCCTCAAAATCCAGTGGAATTAACACAGACCACATCATCATTATCGGCTATTGCTTTGGCGGGGCGGCGACATTGGAAGCGGCAAGAGCCGGCGTTGACGCCGATGGATTTGTCAGTTTCCATGGCGGCCTAGGCACACCTGAAGGCCAAAATTACAGCCAAACAACAGCGCCTATTTTGCTTTTGCATGGCTCTGCTGACCCTGTCTCCGGCATGGATGATTTGGCAAGCCTGCTTAACCAGCTTGAAGAAGCCAAAGTGCCTCATGACGCGGAAGTCTATGGTGGGGCGCGGCATTCGTTTACGGTGTCCGGGTCAAGAGATTATGATCAAGCGGCAGATGCCAAAGCATGGGATGCCCTTGTCCGATTTCTCAACAAGCTGAATGAGGGATAAGAGTACCGTCAGAAGAAAGATTAGGGATATTGGCAATCCGCTTATGGTGCGGTGGGGAGCGTCATCGTGATGGTTTGCATAATGCGATCAGTTTCTGACAAGACTTTGAGTATGCGCTGATAGTGTTTTACATCCTCAATACCTAGCTCTCTACCTTTGCGATCCTTAAGCCATTTTTGAGCCGGTTGATAGCCACCGACAAAAAACGCCCACGACACCTCAGGCACATCGGCAAAATGCGTGGTTTCATTGATCCAAATATGACCATCCTTGAATTTGGGTTTATCCACTACGTTATTACCATCCCCGACAAAACGATAAGGGGTTTTGCCAATGGCGGCGACATCCATCAGGTGTAATTTACGCAACAAAGTGCCTTTACCAGAGATATCCCAAAACTCATCAGGGTTGGTAGGCCAAGGGATGCGAGGGTAATCGATCCTTAGAGGCTCTGCATAGGTTTTGCGATAGACGGGGCAGTGTAAGACACCATAAATATAATCAAAAATGGCTATCTCATCGGGGATGCCATGTTTAGGGTGCGTGGCGCGGTTTTTCATTTCCTCCCACAATTTAGGGTCGAAATTGACTTGGCGGGTTTGGTCGAGGTCTTGCTCATCAGGATAGAGATAGAGAGGTACATTCATCGCATTTGTTGCGGTTTTACTTGATAAGAAAATTGCATCAGAAAGTGTATCTGTAACAAAAACATGTGCAAAATCTGAATCCTTTACTTGCTTTGACACTAGAAGCCCTATTTGCGACTCAGAAAAATAGTGACGCATAATTTTATAGCGCCACCGCCAAAGAATACGATTATCAAAATAAGTTACGCGAGTATCAAATGGGCGATAAGCTATTTGCACAGGCTTTAATTTGCTCTTCATCAAATCGGATCGATTCTGCAAAATCCAATTTGCGTAGTTTTTACCTAATCCAAACTTTGCTTTCAATGTATCTTCTGTGTGCGATTGTGTTAGTAAGATATCCATATTCTTGCTAAGTTCCTGTGCGTTCTCGGCGATAGCAAAACCATCTCCCATTGTACCAATCCCAGTAACATTGTCGGGCATGAATTCATTCAATCCGAAGCCTTGAGCATAAATTTCTGCTAGTTCATTATTACGAGGGACAAAAGCATATTGTGGTGGGGTATAATTGATCCGCTCTGCTATCAATTCACCCATCTTGCTGGTGCTTAAGGCTTTATATTTATCGTCTCGGCTTCCCCATAGATCACCATGCCAAACTTCCGCAAGCCCCTTATCGCTATTTTTCTTTTTGACAGCAATGATGATTGCAACACCTTGTCTGATATCAAAAATATTCTTATCTGGCTCGCCATCAGGGTTGACCTCTTCCTTACTAATACTGCCATGCAGGTCGAGCACCCAAATACGGTCAAAACTATTGAGCAAATGCCAGCGCATTCCCCTAAAGGTAGGGTTGTCTAGGTAGCCGTGATTGGTGATGAATCCGAGTATGCCCTCGCCATTTTTCTCAATTAAGTGTTCTGAAAAACGAATGAATTTCACATAGTCATCTTGTAACCAATGCTTACGCTCACCAAAATGTTCGCCATCAACATATTTGTAATCCTCAATCAGATTAGTAATCCATGAGCCATTATTATGCGAAATGCCGGAATAAGGCGGGTTGCCGATGACGCACATGATGGGCATATCGCGCTTGATGCTATTCGCGCCTTTGGCTTCTTCTGAAAGCCATCGTGCAAAGGGCAAGGTCTGGTTAGCGACCTCACCTTCTTCCAGCGAATTTGTCAAATACACCGAAAGGCGCGGTGGGCTTGAGGTGGGCTTATATTTCAATTCCGTCAAAATCATATCGAGCTTCATGTGGCACATAGCATAAGACGCCATCAGCAACTCAAACCCATGCAAACGTGGAATTAGGTCATCTTCAATGTATTTTGACCACATGCCAGGCGCAATCTCTTCGATTTTTGGTTTAATCTGCTTGATAACCTCACCCAAAAAGGTGCCGGTGCCGGTGGCAGGGTCTAGTATCTGGACGCGATGGACATTCTTTGTCTGGATGACGCGCTCACCTTTTTTGTCGGTTTGCCCGGTATCCCAATCTATGGTGACCTTTGATGTATTCGCCAACCCATCCGGCAGACTGAACTCGGTCTTTAGCACCTCATCCACAGAACGGACGATAAAATTCACCACTGGCTCTGGTGTATACCAAACTCCTCGTGCTTTGCGCTTGGCAGGATTATAGGAGGCAAGAAATGTCTCATAAAAATGCAAAAAGGGGTCTTTTTTTCCCGTCAATGCACCAAAACCCTCCATCAGTTTTGCCACATCACAAGCTTGAAATACCTGCGCCAAGTCATCGATAATCCAAACGATGCGCTCATCCAGATCATGACCAGCCACATACCCAAATAGCGCCCGCAAAAAAGGATTCGATTTAGGCAAAAAATCAAGAACCTCCTGACGTGTGAAGGTATCAGGCCGCGTATCGTGGAGACGCGCCGCAAACATCCCATAGGCGATGGTCTCGGCGTAGATATCGGCAAAATCTTCTGTGGTGATATCGTGTATCAGGTTTTTCTTAAATGCCTTATATTGTCCTGTGAGCTCACTCCGAAGGTCTTCGTCTTGGGCTAGAGTTTTGCTCAACACATCTTTGATCAGAGTGGCTTTTCCAGCCATGCGCTTGGCTAGTTCCTCTGGCGATGAGATCAGTTGAGGACGCTGCTCAATAAAATCTTTTAATAAAGACTCAAGGACAGGATATTCTTCTGGTTTTGGAACAACTTTATCCGCAAATTTGGCAGTGGTAACCGATGTTCGCAATTCACCATTTCGATAAAAATCCCAATCAAGACCGTTTGTGTAGATGAGATTAGGAAGTGCCGCCTTATAGCGTTCTTGTTGCTCTTTATCACCTCCCTTCATGTCTCGAATGGGAACACTCAAATCTTTGGCTTCGAGATGACCGATAGCAAGATCGTTCCGCAAAACAATAAAGTCCGGCGCACCGCAAGCAATACGCTTAGGCTCGTTCAATGCCCTGACACCCAAATCCGAAAAAAGTTTTTGAAAAGCTGGACGATACGAATGTTCGGTGGCCATCCCAGTTGCGTGAGATTTTTGCACTTGAGAAATAAATTCTGAAACAACACTCATCACAGCACCGCCCCAAGCTGAGGCAATATCGCCGCTATTGCGGTTTCAAATTTACGCCCCTGGTGTGATGTGTTGCGAGATTCCTCACGAAGACGCGCAAGAAAATCATCAAAGGATGAATACTCTTCTGCTTTCGGTGACAAATGAATTTCCTGTTTTGTCTCGCATAAAAAAGCACATAAAGCCTTGAGGGCAGACAACAACAAAACGCGATTAAAATCAGACTATAAGTAGGAAGAAAACGCTTCAAATCACATTTTTGTGATGATCACATTGCGTCTCACTTAACCTGCGGCTATGAGGCTCTGACCCCGTCTATACTCACCCCCATAACGGGCTAATCTGATGCAAAGGAACGAGCTTATCCCTGACCCAAGCCAACGCCGCCAACAGATCCGCGGCGGGGTCTTCTGGGCTCTCTGGTGACAGACTCTCAACAGATTTTACCCAGCGAGGTTGCTTTTTTGCTGTAAAACTACTATTGAAATGCGCGCCCATCCTGTATGATGATGTTTAGTTTCTGTCGGCGCAGGCGACACCTTAGGGTGTCTATTTTGATATTGCCCCATCATCATCAAATCACAGATCAGGATGCTATTCTTGGTCTTTTGGGCGATGATCAAGCACAGAGCATTAACGCCGCAAAGGGTTAAAAAATACAGGGATGCAACCCACCATTGGGGGAACAATTAATAAATGAATGAACGCGAAACACTACCTCAATCAGCCACCGTTCCAGCTAGTGATTATGTCATTATTGGCGGCACTGGCGATTTGTCTTTGCGCAAAATTTTTCCGGCGCTATTTCTGCGATATGCTGCCGGACAAGTGACCGATGACTTCCGGTTTTATGTTGTTGGTCGCCATGATATCACCGCCGAAGCCTTTAAAGCCAAGTTAGCACCGCATTGCGCCGCTGGCATGGCGCATATGGAAAATGGTTCTGAAATCCTGAACCAATTTATCAAACTCATTGATTTTGCCTGTGTTGATATCAGCGCATCAATGAGCATGACCACTATCGCAGAAAAAATATTGCCTCACACAAATCCAGATCGTCCATTGATTTTCTATCTGTCGATTGCGCCATCTTTGTTCAGTGACGCTTGTCAGCGCATTAATGAGGCTAAATTGGCCTTACCGCAAAGTCGTCTGGTGGTAGAAAAGCCTCTTGGTCATGATCGCAAATCATCACTTGAGATTAATGATGAATTGCTGGCGGTGTTCAAAGAAGAACAGATTTACCGTATTGACCACTACCTTGGCAAAGAAACGGTACAAAACTTGATGGCACTGCGTTTTGCCAATGTCATTTTTGAAGCGCTTTGGAACAATCGCTATATTGATAACATTCAGATCACCGTTGCAGAAACCGTGGGGGCGGGCAACCGCGCGTCTTATTATGATCAATATGGCGCTATCAGGGATATGCTCCAGAACCATCTGTTGCAGTTGATTTGCCTTGTGGCGATGGAACCGCCAGCGCGATTTAACGCTGATCAAGTTCGTAATGAAAAATTGCGGGTGTTGCAAGCTTTGCGTCCGGTTGATCATGACCATGTTGTGCTTGGTCAATATCATGATTACGCCCATGAGGTTGGCAAACCAACCTTAACAGAAACCTATGTCGGGCTTAAGGTGTTGATTGATAACTGGCGCTGGGCCGGAGTGCCATTTTATATTCGCACAGGAAAGAAACTGGCGATAAGAGCGTCTGAGATTGTCATCACTTTCAAAAATCGCCCGCATGATATTTTTGCCAAAGATGGGATCACCACCAGCGATAATGAAATACCCAACCGCCTTATCATTAGGGTTCAACCTCATGAAGGTTTGCGCTTGATGCTAACCTCAAAAGAACCGGGGCCAGGAGGAATGCGGCTGTTTCCGTCTGAGCTTAACCTTAGTTTTGGGGAAGCTTTTGATGAACGCCTGCCAGATGCTTATGAACGGTTATTGATGGATATTGCGCGCGGCAACCAGACCTTATTTATGCGCCTTGATGAAGTGCTGGCGGCATGGGATTTCATTGATCCTCTGGCAGAATTGGCGGCGAAATCCACGCCATTATTATACCGCGAAGGCACAATGGGCCCTGAACATCGTCTGATTACCGATGATGGGAGATCATGGATTGATCCAAAAGATGAACATGATGAAAGTGACGAGCAATGAGCTTGCTATCTGACATCACCTCATTAATTGAGAAAACCTTAACAGAAAACAATAAGGCTTCCATTGCCTTATCTGGGGGGTCTAGCCCTCTCGCGCTTTACGAGACCCTGTCAGAGAAAGATATAGATTGGTCAAAAGTTACCGTGACCTTGATTGATGACAGGCTTGTTCCTGCTGATCACCAAGACAGCAATCAGCGCTTAATCAAACAAACATTTTTACAGAATAAAGCCGCGAAGGTGCGTTTCATCAGCCTCAATGATTGGCCGCAAGATCAGATTCCTGATATCGGGATTTTGGGAATGGGGACGGATGGTCATTTCGCATCACTATTCCCACAGATGATGAATGACGATATGGCGTTTGATCATACGGCAAAGCCAGCGATATTAACGACACCGCCAATGGGTTCGCCAAAACATCCGCGCATTACCATGAATCTTGCCATGATCTTGGCGATCCCTGATAGGGTATTGATGGTTATTGGTGATGAAAAAATCGCGGTACTAGATGCTGCCCTTACTGGCACAGAATTGCCAATCACCCGGTTGCTGGCGCATGATGGCACACGCATCACCAATGAAAGGATTTGATCATGGCTACTTTGAATCCCGTGGTTGAGAAAACGATTGAAACAATCAAAAAAAGAAGCCAGACAACACGCCAAAATTACCTCAATCGCTTAGCACGGATGGAGGCAGACCCTGATAGCAATCGCGGTATGGTGGGATGCTCAAACCTTGCCCATGCCGCGGCTGGTGCTGTTGAGGATCAGGCTGATCTTCTGGCAGGGCAAAAACCGCATATCGGCATCATCACCGCCTATAATGATATGCTATCCGCGCATCAGCCTTATCAAAACTTTCCGCCTATCCTCAAAGCAGCGATCAGGCTGGCAGGTGGGACGGCGCAAGTGGCCTCCGGTGTTCCGGCAATGTGTGATGGTGTCACCCAAGGACGACCGGGAATGGAATTATCCTTGGCGTCGCGTGATGTGATTGCTATGGCAACGGCAGTCGGGCTTAGCCATGGGGTTTTTGATGCCGCGCTCTGCCTCGGCATTTGTGATAAAATTGTTCCCGGATTAGTGATTGGGGCGCTTAGCCATGGCCATGTTCCTGTCATTATGGTACCCGCGGGGCCAATGTCATCAGGCTTGCCCAATGCGGAAAAAGCGGCACGTCGCAAAGCCTTTGCCCGTGGTGAGATTAGCCGCGAAGATTTATTGCAAGCCGAAGCAGAATCATATCACGGCCCCGGCACTTGCACTTTTTATGGCACGGCTAATTCGAACCAAATGCTGATGGAAGTGATGGGATTACACCTCCCCGGAGCAGCCTTAGAAAATCCTCATAGTGATTTGCGCCATGCGTTGAATGTGGAAACAGGCAAGCAAGCTGTTGCCATCAGCCGCCGAGGTAATGCGCCACGACCAATAGGAAAAATGCTGGACGAACGCAGTTTCGTTAATGCGATTATTGGCCTTCATGCCACTGGCGGATCAACCAATCACACACTGCATCTGCCAGCGATGGCGGCGGCGGCAGGGATTGACCTGCGCTGGGATGATTTTGCCGAGTTATCCAAAATTGTCCCCCTCTTAACGCGAATTTATCCCAATGGAACGGCGGATGTGAACCATTTTCACGCCGCGGGCGGCATGGCTTATGTCATGGCGGAATTGCTGGCGGCAGGCTTGCTTGACGGCACGGCACAAACCGTCTGGGGTAACAGCCTTAATGATTATGCGGTTGAGCCAAAATTAGGTCAATCGGGGGTTGAGTTCATGCCAGCGCCAAGCCAGACGCTTGACCCGAATATTCTGCGCCCGGTATCAGACCCGCATCACCCCAATGGCGGCTTATCAATGTTGTCAGGCAATATTGGCCGAGCGGTGATTAAGGTTTCCGCGGTTGACCCCGCCCATCAGAATATCACCGCCCCTGCCATGGTTTTTGAAAATGAAGCCGATGTTAAAACCGCCTTTATGGATGGCAAATTGAATCGTGATGTCGCGGTGGTGGTGCGTAATCAAGGCCCACAATCAAATGGTATGCCCGAATTACATAGCCTGACACCAGTTCTGAGCAATATCCAAGACCAAGGTCATGCCGTGATGCTGATCACTGATGGCCGAATGTCGGGCGCATCAGGTCGCGTGCCAGCCGCGCTCCATGTCACCCCAGAAGCTAAGAATGGCGGCGCCATCAGCCAAATCCAAAATGGTGATATCATCACTCTTGATGCGGCAGGTGGCATATTAAATGTTGATGCTGATCTATCAACCCGTCCCTTTGCCGAGTCATCCCTTTGCGAAGGTGGCTTTGGTCGAGAGTTGTTTTCAGATATGCGTGATCAAGCCGCGCCAGCGGAACATGGCGGCGGTATCAATCTCTTGAGGAGATATCAATGAGCGTTCAATCCATCATGGCCGCAGGCCCGGTGATCCCTGTTGTTATTATTGAAGATAGCAATGATGCCATCCCTCTTGCCGATGCGCTGACCGAAGGCGGTATTGGCACGATTGAGATTACTTTACGCAGTGATGCCGCTATTGATGCTATTACAAAAATTGCCACAAATCGCCCTGAGATGATCGTCGGGGCAGGAACGGTGCTGACCTCGCAACATATGGAGGCGGTGAAAAATGCAGGCGCTGATTTTGTTGTTTCGCCCGGAGCATATCCTGAACTGATTTCATCAGCGCAAGATTGCGGCATGGCTTTTTTACCCGGGGCGGCAACAGCGTCTGAGATGATGGCCTTGATGGCAAAAGGCATTACCGCCATGAAATTCTTTCCGGCGACAGTGGCAGGCGGGCCAAAATATCTTGAGGCCTTGGCATCACCTTTGGCAGATGCTGTGTTTTGTCCAACAGGGGGAATTACCGCCAACACCGCATCAGACTGGTTATCCTTGCCGAATGTGATTTGCGTTGGCGGGTCTTGGGTCGCGCCCATATCCGCGCTGGCACAGGGTGATTTTGATACGATTATTTCTAATGCAAAGGCCTGCTCAAAGCTGATGACCTAGCCATCATCTTGACCTTTATTAAGCGCGGTAAGCACAGCGATAAGCTTCCGGTCACGGTCTTCTCTAAGATCAGCAAAACTCCGTCCATTTTCTTCGGCTTTCAGGCCTTCCACAAGAATATTAATCGTATCGGCGTTAAGCTCAACAGAACCAAGGCTGTCCCACCATCTGTGGAAACTATCACCATAACGGTTGCAAAACTCGCCTATGCCGCCGCCGCCACTGCCAAGCCCAAATAACATATGCGGCCCCATTACCGACCATCTAAGCCCCGGGCCTGCGGTCATGGCCTTATCAATATCCTCCACAGAAGCCACCCCATCTGCGGCTAGGGAAATGGCCTCACGCCAGACGGCCGCCTGTAATCGGTTGGCGACATGGGCCGGAACCTCTTTATGGACACGGATAGTGACTTTCCCACAAGATTCATAAAAATTCTTGGCAAGTGTGATAGCAGCTTCATCCGTGAGATCGTTACCAAGCAATTCCACCAATGGGATCAGATGTGGCGGATTAAAAGGATGGCCCAACAAAAGGCGTGAAGGGTCGCGAAATCCCTTTTGCAAATCCTTAATCAATAACCCTGATGCACTTGTTGCGATCACCGCGTCTTTTGCCATGCTTGGCTCAATACGGGAATAGAGTTCTGTTTTTATGGGCAGTTTTTCAGGCACATTTTCCTGAATAAATCCGGCATTTTTGACAGCGTCTTCAGGGGTATCAAAAAAGGTTAGCCGATTAGCGTCAAAATCTGCTGACACCTGCTCTAACTGTTCAAGCTGTGGCCATGCCGTATCAATATAGGCGCGGGTTTTCTGTTCTGCCTCCCCCATCGGGTCATAGGCATTGACATGAAATCCTTTGGCAAGAAAGAGGCTTGCCCAACTAGCCCCAATAACACCTGTTCCCAGAACGGCAACATGATCAAAACCGTTTATCATCTGACTTCCTATTCTTATATCATTTCATGTGAAACTATCAGTACAACTCAGGCCGAATTGGTGAGGCAGCGGTTAAGCCGCCATCAACAGTTAAAGTCTGACCAGTCATAAAAGCGGCTTCATCAGAAGCAAGGAAAAGCATGGCTTTAGCAATGTCATCAGGTTGACCAAAACGGCCGACTGCGTGCCGCGCCTTTGCATCCTTCTCTGCGTTGACCGGATCATTTGCCATGGCAAAGGCCGCATCCGCCATGCCAGTCATAATCCACCCCGGACAGATGGCGTTGCATCTGATACCATCAGCGCCATGATCAACCGCTATGGAGCGTGTTAGCCCGTGAACAAAAGCTTTTGAGGCATTATAAAGCGCCATGGATGGGTCTGAAAAATGACCGCTAATTGAGCCAATATTGATAATACTGCCGCCACCAGAGGCAATCATCACAGGGATAAAATGTCGGCAAAGCTGAAACACCGCTTTAGCATTGATCCCCATCACCACATCCCAATCTTGATCACTACTCTCAATGACCGTTTTTTCAACTTGGACTCCAGCGTTATTGACCAGAATATCAAGCCTCCCACCAGCATAAGTTATATGCTCCCCAAGGCGAGTGACATCCTTTTCATTAGCAACATCTGCCGACACCCAAACCACGCCTTCTGGCAAATCTTCGGGCGGATGTGAGGCTCTGCCGCAGGTGATAACATTCACGCCAAGTGCCGAAAGACTAGCCACCATGGCGGCCCCAATGCCGCGACTGCCTCCGGTGACAAGGGCGGTTTTCTTCGTCCAGTTTGTCATGATAATTTTCTTCCTCCCATAACCCTTCTCCCCAGAACCCTTCTCCTCAGAACCCTTCCTCTCAGGCCCTTAGATTAAAATTTGTTAAATTAGGCAACTGAATTAGAAATTCGTCTGATCCCCACCTTTGAGCCCTAGCCTCTGCCTAGCCTCATCAGGGGTGGCCACCTCAATAGAAAGGTCCTCAATAATGCGTCTAATTTTTGTAACCTGATCCGCGTTGCTTTTTGCCAGTTCACCCTTTCCGAGATAGAGCGAGTCTTCAAGCCCAACCCGAACATTACCGCCAAGCATTGCAGCAGAAGTGCAAAATGACATCTGGTGACGCCCAGCCGCCAGAACCGACCATTCATAATCATCACCAAACAACCGATCAGCAACTTTATGCATATGCATCAGGTTTTCTAAATCTGCCCCGGCTCCACCAAGAATTCCAAAAATCATCTGAATAAAAAACGGCGGTTTGATCAGCCCACGATCAACAAAATGGGCAACATTATAAAGATGACCTAAATCATAACATTCCATTTCAAATCTTGTGCCGTGATCTTCACCAAGCTCTTTTAAGACGCGTTCAATATCGCCAAATGTATTGCGAAAAATGAAATCCTTTGTCATATCCAAAAACTCTTTTTCCCATGGAAACTTCCATTCGGAAAACTTTTCGGCTGCTGGAAAAATGCCAAAATTCATTGACCCCATATTTAGAGAGGCCATCTCTGGGCTTGCTGCTTTAGCCGCGGCTAGACGCTGATCAAGGGTCATTCCCAAACCGCCACCTGTTGAGATATTAACAACCGCGTCACAACGCTGTTTGATAATAGGCAGAAAGCGCATGAAATGTTGTGGTTCATGCACTGGTTTTCCCGTTTCCGGGTCACGCGCGTGCAAATGGATAATTGATGCCCCGGCCTCTGTTGCTGCTACCGCCTCATCAGCAATCTCTTGAGATGTTATTGGTAAATATGGTGACATGGTTGGTGTGTGAATACCACCTGTCACTGCACAGGTAATAATTGCTTTTTTGGCCATCACGATATCCTTTCACTAAATCAGCTCATCCAAGGTAAAATGCTATTATAACCTCATTTGTTGCACCTGCGCCGTTAATCCCCCATCAAGCACCCACAACTGGCCTGAAGCATATCTTGCCTCATCCCCAGCAAGCCAGTTCACTAATCCGGCAACATCATCAGGCGTTCCATAACGGCGCATCGGATGAACATCACGGATTGCCTTTTCCAGCGTGTTAATATCTCCATTATCCTGAAAAAAGGATTGCAACATAGGGGTATCAATATAGCCCGGACAAATGGCATTAACGCGTATCCCTTCAGGGCCATAATCACAAGCCATGGCGCGGGTAAGGGCATGAACAGCGCCTTTCGTTGCACAATATGCGGCAAGCCCCGGATCTGCAATAAACCCGTCATACGAGCCAAAATTAATAATCGAGCCAGAGCCAGCTTTTCGCATTAATGGCAATCCAGACTTAGATGCCAGAAAAGTGCCTGTCACATTAATAGCAAAAATATGGTTCCATTCCTCAAGGCTAGTGTCTTCGATGGTTTTCTCAATCTCAATACCCGCGGCATTGACAAGAATATCCAGCTTTTCTGATTGGTCTGCTATCTTGGCAAAGGCCGTCTCAACCTGTTGCGGGTTTGTGACATCCATTTCAAGGACATTGACCCCATCCATATCCATGATAGTTCGGTCGAGAGCATAAACGGTAGCACCCTCCCGCAAGAACCGCTGACAAATCGCTTTGCCAATTCCACCCGTGCCACCGGTCACCGCCGCACTCCGACCTGATAGAGGTTGTTTATTTGTCATGTTGTGCTGCCTCTTGGTAATGTTTCAATACTAATCCATGAAAGTGATGAACCGCGTGTTCACTTAGCCCGCTTCCATTTGGGTCAACCATATAACGGCCTTGGGAAAATCCGGGGGTCTGCATACCGCGCTGAACACTCTCAACCAATCCTATATCTTCGGGTTGCAACACATCATCAATGAAACTGATAGCTTCTTTCTCGCTTTGTTCCAAATCCGTGGTTTCAAAAAAGAAATCAAACTCCTCGTATGTTTCCTCTGGCCCTATTGGGATAAACCGCCAGACCATGAAATTGCCGCGCCCCGGATAACGCATCAATGTTGTATTTGGCCACAAATACCACACCGCGTGATCGGTTACCGTGGCGCCATCGGTGGCGTAGGCTTTATTTTGGGTTTGTCCCGCTTTGGCCATATGACTGGAATAGATGCCATGAGTTTTGACCTTATAGGTGTCCATATCAACCAAAGTGCAAAAATCTTTATGGGCAACGGGACAATGATAACATTCCAGAAAATTATCAACGACAGATTTCCAATTTGCCTTAATCGTATAGGTTAGCCGATGGGCAAATTTCAATGTTGCCAGATCAGGTGCGTATTGACTGATCTCACTGGCTAGGCTTTCGCTCTGGACAGCCAAAGGTGTAGCGTTATGATCCAGATTAACAAAGATCAGATGACAGAAGATCTCTAGCTTGATCTCATCCAGACAAAACCCCTCAACATCAAAGTTTTCTATGAACTGTGACTGGCGCGCCTCCAGAAAACGGCCATCCAGATCATACATCCAAGCATGATAGGGGCAGATAATCCGCTTGGTGTTGCCCTGACCCGTAAGCAATTCATGCCCACGATGTTTGCAGACATTATAAAACGCTTTGAGACTACCATCACTTTGGCGGCAAACAAAAATGCTCTGCCCATGCAATCGGGTCGCCAGATAATCGCCAGGTTTAGCTAATTGGTTTTCATGGCATAAATACTGCCAAGATTTTCTAAAGATATGATCCCGATCAATATCGTGCCAATCCTGATTGATATAAGCATCTTTGTGAATAGATTTGGCTTTGGCGGCGTCTTGGTTCCAGCCTGCCCCAATCCGATTAACATCTTCGGTTGAAACTCTCATTCTATCCTCCATCAAATATCGCTTTGATATGAGTCATGCTCATCAGCTGATTATGACGCAAACTACCCTTGATAATTTTGATTTAATTCGTCATAAATATGATTTATTTCGTCTAATCTATGATCTGATATGGCAACACCATCACAAACGATATCTTTAGCCATGTTGATTTTGCCAAATTTCAACATGATGGTCACGACAGGTTTTCTTGATCCCTTTCGTGCGGCTAACTATCTGCATGGCAGGCGCCGCTATCGGTGGGATTATTTGGCACTAGACCCAAGCCAAGGTACCGCAAGCAATGGCATGACATTAACAAATATCCAAGCGCTATGCGATGCCATATCACAATATGACATCGTCTCTGTCAGTGCTAGTTGGACACCTGAAGCATTTGCCGACCGCGATATTTTGGCATGGCTCCGCAAGCAGGATAGAAACGGTGCCATGATAGGCGGCATAGATACTGGCGCCTTTATATTGGGCTATGCTGGACTATTAGGTGATTATCACCCTGTCACACATTTTGAGCATCACGCCAGTTTTGCTGAGAGCTTTCCCAAAACCAGCATCAGCCACGAGCCATTTTCTATTGATAACAGACGGTTTTCATGTGGTGGGGGCATTTCCGCTGTCAATGTGGGGATGGCCATCCTCGCCCAGACAGAAGAACTGGCAATGATCGAACAGGTCACGCGATATCTTTATCATAGCCAGCACAACCAGATGAGTCATATCAGCAATGGACATGATACTTTATCTCAAGATGCTGGCTTGCCACATAAACTCAAGAAAGCCCTTGCCTTGATGAGAGGCCATATTGAGGAGCCAATCAGCATCCCCCACATGGCAGAGCAGTTACGGATATCACAGCGCCAGCTTGAGCGCGATTTTCAACATTATTTCAAAGCAACGCCCAAAGAGGTTTATGTCAAACTAAGGCTTAAACAGGCGCAAATGATGATCAATCAAACCGATCTCAGCATCCTTGAAATAGCTGTTGCCACCGGATTTTCTTCGCAAGAGCATTTTTCGCGCATCTACAAAAAGACATATCAAAACACACCATCCCATGATCGGCAAATCTCGCGGATACCGTTTCAGTTCAGATCGGTTTAGCCCAATATTTCTGATATGAGGCCAGCACCGTTTCGCCTAGCTTAAAGCATTTACCTAGCTTAAAGCATTTAAAAGATCGGTGGCTTGATCTTGGGCGGTATCAGGTGAGAGCGTATCAACAGTTTTCCCAAGAAGATTAAACAATGCCCGCTGGGTTTCTTCTGTGAAAATAATAGTTCCATCTTTATCCATAGATGCAATGCCGTCCCATGCAAGCGATGCCTCATTAACCGCTATAGCTTGCGGCAAAGGCCATTCATCAGGAAGATCAACATTAATTCCTGCCATGCTTGCCCGGACAGGATAGCCGCCGACATAATCACCAATACCCGGCAAATGGATAGCCTTTTCCGTCTCTCCCGTAAGGGCGTGCAACGCAACCAAAGCTGACGAGGCCGTCACCCGATTAAAATGCAAATCATACGGAAAGGGATAGTCTTGCCGCAAAGCACTCTCCGCGATATCAGTAACATCTTTATCACCTATTGTGGCTTTCAGCATATAGGGCGGCAGTTGCTGAGGCACCTGATCATTCAAAACAAAATACTCAAACGCGTGTTGCGCGACCAATTTCACAGTGACGTCATTTGGCAAAACTCCAAGAGCGCGGCCCACCCCCATTTGAATCTTGGCAATAGGTTCCTGAACATTTCCGATGCCGCAATCTGGCCCAAAGCCTGTTCGGTTGAGCATAGCGTTAATCACATCCGGGAACGATGCGCCGATCCAGAAAGTGTTAATACCTGCCTCAGCGATCTGATGACGAAACTTTTGCATCAACGATAGATGCAGGGCGGTATAACCAGCAAACGGGATATCAATATCACTTGGTGCTAATCGCCACCAAGGCAGGAGAGAAGGGGCAGAAAAAATATAGTCAGGATTTATATTTCGGAGTTTAGTCGGGAAATCCTTGTGATGAACATCCATATCCTCAGCAATGATATGGGGGAAATGCCCCTCAATTCCCGCCCCTAGCAAGGCGTTATTCACCCTTTTTTGAGCCTTATTGATATCTCTGCTGGCAACGATAATCGTTGAAAAAATATCCGTTCTTGCGACCGCCTCTAAGAGATGCGTGGCGAGTTCCCCCATAGAGATAAAAAGCAAGGTTGGTTTATTCATCATTTCCGGTTTTCTAAAATATTGACGCAGCCATGATAAGGTCTCACCGTGCCGGTCTTGTCATTATTGCAAAAGCGCCGCCACCTCGCCATCTTGCGAGGCATACCAGATATCACCACCCAATCGCTTTCCTTCGCGCCAACGCTTCTGCTGATAAAACATCCTCTTTTTGATAAAACTCATCAAAACAGGGGACATTTCCGTCTAGGTTCACCCAGCCAAGCTTAGTTTTCGTAAAGATATGCGCTTGAGGCGGAAAGGCATCAGGATTATCAAGTGTCGCGGTTTTCAAAAAGGTCATCGCGTCACTATTATTGAATGTGCTGAAAATCTGAACCTTGCATTTCGCGCAACGGTGAACAACCTGCGCTCTGCCGCTTCCCGTAGGGGAATTGAGTGGTATCAACTGGCCGCTATCCAGATGAAAATGTGAGGATTCAATCATGGTTCTCATGACGAACGCGGATGCGGTTTGGCGTTGACATAACCTGCAATGACACGCCTGTGTGAATATTGGCTCATTTGTTATGTGATATCGGACTTCACCACATAAACAGCCCCCTTCATAAACGCCCATTTGTATCTCCCTTTTCCCCGTTACCATTGGCATCATAACATTAATTTTGACGTGTTATGTTAGCGCAAAGCTAGCCTTTTGATACCTCGTTCTTGACGGCGATCTGGCAATGGGCAAGACGCGCAAAACGGTAATCTGCGAACCTGTTATAAAACCATCTGGCCACCTGTTTAACACCCGGCAAGGCCACGATAGCGGCAAGCATTTTCCAATATTTCAGCCGCCGCCAAATCACGATAAACGCATCCGCGCCAATATGCCAACCTCCCTCATCATCACGAACATACAATCGCCGCAACGCCTCGCTTTGTGAAATCTTATGCTCAATTAGGGGCGCGGGATCGGTTGCGATATCAAACCAGTTGAAAACACCATCTTGGGCGATACGGCGATAATAGGTGATCTCTTTGCTACAAAGCCCGCATTTGCCGTCATAAAAAACATCAATCATTTTTGAAAATATCTCACGCTACGGGTAACACACCCATTGAGTTCAAAAACTATCATCTCTCTTATATGTTTTCTAGGAAGATCTTTTCAACGACAGCGACAAGCGCCAACGACAGCGACAACGCAGGCACATTCCATCCCAAAATAGCCCAATTAACATAAAGCCTTGGCTTCACTCATCCCCATCAAGCGCCGCGCCAGCGTCTTGGCTGGCGGCAATTTGTTCCAAAAACCTCTGTGATAAGGATGTTAAGGTTTCTGATGATGGCTGTGTTTGGTGCCATGCCAGATACATTTGCCGGGTAAATTGGGGCGCATCTTGAATGAGAAAAAGCTGATTGTTTTTCAATTCTTCCCCAATCAGGCCAGTAGGCAGATAACAGCTCCCACCATTGGCAAGCAGATAATCTTTTGCCCATAACCCTGACCCAAAACTCATGCGGGCAACATCCGCGTCTGAAAACTCGGAGATATGATCACGCGCGAAATCAACGCCATGATCAACATAAATATAACCCTGATCAAACCGCACAGGTCGATCCGGTCTGTCCCCTACCAACACCAAGTTATCTTCAAAATGATCGGTGGCGAAACCCTGACCAAGGGAAAAGGGTGAGGTGCTAATGGCGATATCCACCACACCTGTTTCTAGCCAGTTTTGCAAATCTTGATGCAAGCCCGGCCATGAGTTCAGCGCCGTTTGTTTTGTGTGTAGGCGAACCAAATCAACCAGCACCTGCCCATATTGCGGCCACAGATCAGGCAAGCAACCCATATGATAAATGCCAGCCATCCCCGGCGGTAATCCGGCCTCGGCCTGTGCTTGCCGCCATAATTCCAATATCACCTCAGCGTAGCGCTTGAGCTTAATGCCAGATGCGGTCAGACTGGCGCCAGTTTTATTTCTCTGGACTAATTTTTGCCCCAGACTGCTCTCAAGGCTTTGCAATCTGGCGGTGACTGTTGACTGCGTGACATTAAGCTGTTCCGCCGCCTTGATCAGACTTCCCGTCTCAATGATGGCAAGCAAAGTTTTGAGAGCAACAAGATTCATGGTGATATCTTTTTGATAATTCGATTATTTCGATAATTATGATCATTATTATTCTATTGTCTAATACTAAAATATCTGGAAAATGATTAAAAAAGGGGAAATGAAATGGCGACGCAAATTTCTGACCATGCCATGCTTATCAATGGCAAATGGGTAGCGGCTTCTGATGGAAGTTATTTTGACAGCATCAACCCGGCGACGGGTGATGTATGGGCGCGAATTCCTGCCGCGACGGCAGATGATGTTAACCGCGCCGTTGACGCCGCGGATGAGGCCTTTACCAATGGGCCATGGTCGCGCATGACACCGACAGAACGTGGCCGTTGCTTGCGCCGCCTTGGTGATTTGCTAGCTGATAAATCCGAGGAGCTGGGGCGTATCGAAGCCATTGATACTGGCAAATTGTTCAAAGAAACGCGCTGGCAGGCAAAATATATTGCTGAGTTTTTCCATTTCTATGCCGGAGCCGCGGATAAGATTCACGGTGAGACTCTGCCGATTGATAAACCTGATATGTTTGTTTTCACCAAACGCGAACCGCTAGGCGTTATCGCGGCGGTTGTTCCGTGGAATTCTCAATTATTTCTGGCGGCGGTGAAAATTGGCCCTGCCTTGGCGGCAGGTAATACCATTGTGCTGAAAGCATCTGAACACGCATCTGTTGCTATGCTGGCCTTTGGCAAGCTGATCGCTGAGGCTGGCATTCCCGATGGCGTTGTTAATATTGTCACCGGCTTTGGTGATCCTTGCGGCAAGTATCTAACAACACATCCCAAGGTGGCGCGGATCAGCTTTACTGGCGGCCCTATTTCCGCCAAGCATATTATCCATAATTCTGCCGAAAACTTTGCCGAAGTTTCACTTGAGCTAGGCGGCAAATCACCATTTATCTGTTTTGAGGATGCTGATCTGGACAGTGCCGTCAATGGTGCTGTATCTGGCATTTTTGCCGCCAGTGGGCAGAGTTGTGTAGCCGGGTCACGCCTCTATCTTCATGACAGCATTGCCGATGAGTTTTTAGCACGCATGAAAGCTGTCGCCGAAAAGGTGAATATTGGCGATCCTCTAGCTGATGAAACCGAGGTCGGGCCTCTATGCACCACCGCACAGGTGGAAAATTGCCGCCGCGAAGTGGATTTTGCTATTGAACAGGGCGCAACCTTGGTGACAGGCGGCAAATCCCCCAAGGGACTTGTTGGGCAGTATTTTGAGCCAACCATTCTGGATTGCCCAAGGCAAGATCTGCGCGTGGTGGACACCGAGCTTTTTGGCCCGGTAGTCGCGGCGATACGCTTTAAGACCGAAGCCGAGGTTCTTGCGCTGGCTAATGATACGAAACATGGTCTGGCCGCTGGCATCTTTACCCGTGATGGGGCGAGAGCCATGCGTATGTCTGATGCGATCAAGGCTGGCATTGTGTGGGTGAACACTTACCGCGCTATTTCACCCATTGCGGAGTTTGGCGGCATGAAGCATTCCGGTTACGGCAGGGAAAGCGGATTTCAGGCGGTTTATGATTATACCAGACCTAAAACCGTGTGGATCAACACGTCATCAGAACCATTGGGCAGTCAGTTTGTGGCCCGATGATACATCTAACAAAATGTTTGAATGAGGAGGATATGAGATGAAATTCCAACTAGCAGTAAATCTTGAGCGAATGGATGATAGCGTCACGATGAAAGATGTGCGTGATCATACCCTCAATATGGTCAAAATGGCTGATGACGCCGGATTTGAAATTGCTTGGGCGGCGGAACATCACGCGCTGGAAATGACCATTGCCCCTAACCCTTTTTCATTATTGGTGTGGTGGGGAGAGAACACAAAAAAGATCCGGCTGGGCTGTGCGGTGGTGAACGCATCTTACTGGCACCCGATTAAATTAGCTGGTGAGGCGGCGATGACCGATCTGCTGACCGATGGGCGGTTAGAGTTTGGTATCGGATCAGGAGCCTATCAGCGTGAGTTTGATCGTATGATGCCTGGGCTAAAACAATCTGATTCTTGGAAATACATGAATGAAATGTTGCCAGCCGTATTAGGTCTCTGGAAAGGTGATTACGAACATGATGGTGAGTTCTGGCAATTCCCTCTATCCACCTCAGTGCCAAAACCTGTTCAGGAACCGCACCCGCCATTATGGGTCGCCGCCCGTTCACCGATCACATATGATTACGCGATTGCAAATAACTGTAATATCATGTGCTGGCCTCTGACACGTGATTTTTCCGAGGCCGAACTCTATAAACAGCGTCTGGATGAAGCGATGGAAAAATTTCCGCAATCCCGGCGACCAGAGTTTGCGTTAATGCGGCACGCCGCGGTCTATGAAAACCCTGAAAGTCGTCAGGCAGCGATCTCATCTATTCAATGTGTTCTAGGCCAATTTGAAAATCTGTTTCGGAATATGGGGGATGTCCAAAATGGCTTCCCGAAACAAATTCCCCTAAGCGAGCTTGCCAACAGGGATGAATATAATGCCGAAATGCTAGAAGAAAATCTGTTGTTCGGCTCACCGGATGAGGTGATTGAAAAACTGAAACGCTATGAAGCGTTAGGCGTCGATTCCTTTATCTATTATGCCAGCATGGGTATGCCTATTCATGAACAGATCAAATCAATGGAACTGTTTTGTGATAAGGTCATGCCTGCTTTCGCATAAAAGGGTGTAGCACTATATGCTAAGCTCTCAACTTGCTCAGAATACCGCTTGCTGGGATCAAGGCAAAGCAACGGAACCGCACCATCTGCCTCTGATTCTCATTCATGGATTAGGGCTTGATCATCACTGCTTTGATGGGATTGTGCCGGATTTAGCCAAAACGCATCGTGTGATTACCTTTGATCTGGCAGGTCATGGCAAAACACCATGTGTTGATGATGAACGCCCTAGCCTTGATCTCTTTGCTCGGCAAACACGTGCGGTGATGGACAGGCTAGGCATTGATAAGGCGGTATTAATTGGCTTCTCGCTTGGCGGCATGATTAATCGCCGTTTTGCCATGGATTATCCGGATGAGACCGCAGGGTTGGTCATTATGAACTCGCCACATAATCGCGGCGAAGCCGGACAGAAAGCCGTCGAAGACCGCGCCCGAAAAACACGTGACGAAGGTGTTGCGACCACGATGGACGCGACCTTGGCCCGGTGGTACACCGCACCGTTTAGAAAGAATCATCCCGAATTAATGCAGCAAACAGCAGACCAACTAACCCGTAATGATCCAGACTGGTATGCTGATTGCCGTTTTGTTCTGGCGGCAGGAGTAAGGGAATTGATCAGACCTCAGCCGCCAATTGATTGCCCTTGTTTGGTGATAACTTGTGAACATGATAGCGGCAGTACTGTTGCAATGAGCCACGCTATCACCAGCGAGATGATCTCATCAGAAACCATCATTATTCCAGATTTACAACATCTGGGTTTAATTGAGGCTCCGTCATTGTTTAGTGATGCTATTATCCACTATCTAAAGACGCATAGCATATAAAGAAAACAGAAAAGGACTATCACCATGACAACATCGAAACAGGTATCAGGCGGTCAAGCGGCGGTAGAATCGCTCAAAGTTGAAGGTGTTGATCATGTCTTTGGGCTTATCGGGTCAGCAACCATGGAAATGTTTGATGCGCTTTATGATGCCACAGATATTCGCTTTATCGGTGTTCATGATGAACGCACCGGAACCCATATGGCAGATGGCTATGCCAGGGCATCCGGCAGAACGGGGGTCATTCTTGCTGGTCAAAATGGCCCCGGATCAACCAATTTGGTGACTGGCTTGGCGCAAGCGGCGGCGGCATATTCACCCGTGTTATCTATCGCTGGTATGCTGTCCACCGAACATCTCTATCGTGATGCTTTTCAAGAGGTGGATCAGCAGGCGCTATTTACGCCCGTGACCAAGAAAACTTGGACCGTGACAAAGGCAAACCGCATCCCCGAAATGTTCAGGGAGGCCTTTCGGGTTGCCATGTCCCCGCGCCGAGGGCCGGTTCAAATTAATTTGCCGCGTGATGTGCTAGCAGAACAGATCGAAATGCCCATTATGCAACGCCCTGATGAATATCGCGTGATGCAAAATCCTGCCCCGGCGGCGGATGCTATTAGCCAAGCCGCTAAACTTCTGGTTGAGGCCAAGCGTCCGGTCATCATCACAGGCGGCGGCATAAAAAACAGCCGTGGTCATGCGGCGGCGATTGCCTTGGCTGAGGCGTGTAACGCCCCCATCGTGCTTGCCCCCGGTCATGGTGATGCCTTGCCATATGAACAACCCCTTAACGCAGGTCAGATGGGGCCGCGCGGCAATCCTGTTGCATCGCGGTTAGCCAAAGAGGCTGATGTTATTCTTGCCCTTGGAACACGTCTTGGGTTCAATTCTACCTTTTATTCTTATGATAATATTAATCGTGACGCGGCCATCATTCAGGTGGAGTTGGAACCTACCGCTATTGGTCGCTATTTTCCCATTAAGCTGGGAATCTGGGGGGATGCGATTGCCACGGCTGAGGCCTTGATTCCCGCGGTTAAAGATATGCAGTTCAAGGCGGATATCGCCACATGGACCGCCAATTTCCAAAAAGATCGCCAAGACTGGCTGGCTGAACGTGATGCGAGCGCCGATATCAACACTGTTCCCATTCAGCCGTCAGGTCTGTTTCATCATTTGCGGCAAATCATGCCTGATGATGCGGCCTATACCATGGATGCCGGAACATTGTGCCTGCAAGCCACCGATGCCATGAATTATAAAACACCGCCGTCGTTATTCACGCCACGTGATTTTGGGTTGGTCGGATTTTCCTTTGCTTGCGGGCTTGGGGTTAAGCTGGCTATGCCTGATCGTCCTGTGATCAGCATGATGGGTGATGGCGGGTTTGGCATGACGATTTCTGAACTTTCAACGGCTGTTGACCACGGTATCAATACGGTGACGCTGGTGATGAATAACGGCTCATGGGGTGCGGAAAAAGCCTATCAGCGCGACTTTTTTAATGGCCGCTATATCGGGGCAGATATCTCTAGTCCGGCTTTTGATAAAGCCGCGGAATTATATGGCGCTGCTGGCTTTAGGGTGGAAAGGCTGGCTGATCTGTCTGATGCTGTTCATGCCGCGCTTGAGGCAGGAAAGCCTGCGGTGGTGGATATTCAGGTTGACCCCGCCGCGCTTTATAGCTTCCGCCGCGATAGCTTTAAGCATAGAGGCGGGTGATCAGATCAGCCCCATTGGGACAATGACCGCTTTCTCACTAACGCCTAGCACATCAACATGAACCTCTGTTCCGTGGCTTGCGCATTCTGGTGTGACAAAAGCATAGGCTAGATTTTTCTGTACCCGATAGCCATAACTGGCTGAGGTCACCGTTCCAACCAGATTACCATCATGCCAGACTGATGCTCCGCCATGGCTAGGCGCATGGGAGGCATCAATATCCAGACAAACAAGCTGTTTTCGCAAACCCTGTTTTTGCATGGCTAGCAATGCGTCTCTGCCAACAAAATCAGGCTTATCATGGACAAATCGATCTAGCCCGGTTTCAAGGGGGTTAAACTCTGTGATCAGGTCTGATTTCCAATGCAGATACCCTTTCTCAAGTCGCATAGATTCCACCGCACGCATCCCAAAAAGCCGCATCTTAAAATCTGCCCCGGCCTTGGTTAGACTCTGATAAGCCGCCATTAACTGCGGCATCGGGATATGCAATTCATAAGCAAGTTCACCCGAATAGCTAACGCGCATGGCAACCGCCTCAGCAATGCCGATATGGGTTTGGCGAACAGACAGCCATGGAAAGGCATCATCAGACCAATCATCACGCGATACCGCCATCAGAACATCACGAGCATGAGGTCCGGCTAACACCAAAATGCACCAGTCATCTGTTAATCTTTTTAACGAAATCTCTCTGTCTGCGGGCAAGTGCTGGGTAAGCCAGTCCATATCATGCCTATCCGCGGCGGCGGCGGCGCCATACCATACGCGTCCATCCGCAAAGGTGGCAATCGTGGCTTCTGATTTGACATTGCCATGATGGTTCAGAAAATAGGCCAGACGCACCCGGCCGGGGCGATTACTAATCCTAGTACAGCTTAACTGATCAAGCCAGTCATGAACCCCATCGCCCGTAATCTCATAACGGCAGAAACCGTTAACCTCCGTCAAGCCTACGCCTGACTGGATGGCTTTAACCTCATCACCAATAACGGAAAAACTCTCGTTAAATCGGTAGCTATGGGTTTCTGAAAAATCGGCATCAGGTTTGATAAAATCCACCCTCTCCCAGCCATCCACTGGAGCGAACACGGCGCCTTCTTGTTCTAGCAAAGAGGTTAATGGGGTTGTTCTGGCAAAACGCGCGGCTGGCCTGTGTTCATGCGGGAAATGGAAACGAAACTCGTTCTGATATTCTTCAATAGATTTCAGCGCCGTGGCCTCAACCGTTGCGTAATCGCCAAATCGGCGTGGATCAAGGGGCCATGTATCATAGCAAGCTTCGCCATGAACAATTTGCTGTGCCAATAACCAACCATGACCACCACCTTCACCCAATCCAGCCCGCAATCCAATAATGCAGAAGGCGTTTCGCTTTCCCGGAATGGGGCCAACAAGCGGCGCGCCATCATAGGAATAAGTGATCGGGCCATTGATAATCGTATGGATGCCCGTATCTGCAATCGCCGGCATCCGCATAAATGCCCCTTCCAGAACATCAATCACACGTTCCGGATCATCAGGGCAAAGCGCGTTGGTAAAGTTCGGATCAATCCCATCCATCCCCCATGTCCGGCAATCCTGTTCATAAAATCCGATCAGCAGGCCCTGTTTTTCTTGTCGGCAATAAAAATCGCTAATCGGGCAACGGATCAACGGCATCCGGTGGCTGGCTTGGATAATCTGATCAATAGGTTCGGTTAAAAAATACTGATGCTCCATTGACATCACAGGGTGGCGAACGCCCATCATCGCACCAATTTCATTAACCCGATAACCGCCAGCATTAACAACAATCTCGGCATCAATATCGCCATTTTTGGTATGCACCGTCCAGCTATGGTCTTTATGTTGGGTGAGGGCTATGACAGGATTATGGCGGATGACCTCAGCCCCATTTTTGCGCGCCTGCCTTGCCAGCGCCTGACATAATTGTGCCGGATCAATATCCCCATCAAGCGGGTCCCACAATCCCCCTAGAAGCTGATCGGTTGAGATTAGCGGATGCCGCCGCACGCATTCTTCGGCATCAATCACCTCAAAATCCACGCCCATCCCTTTAGCCATTGACGCAAAATGGCGATAACCTTCCATCACATCTTCGGAATTCGCCAGCCGAATTCCGCCATCGGCATGGTGATAATTAATGGGATAATCCGCGCTTTCCGCCAATTCTTTATAGAGTTTAATAGAATGAGTTTTCAGCCCTACCATGGTCTGATTCATACCAAAATTCGTGACTTGCGCCGCCGAGTGCCATGTTGTGCCAGAAGTCAGCTCATCACGCTCAATCAACATCACATCTGTCCAGCCTTCCTGTGTCAGATGGTATAAGGCAGAACAGCCAGCAATGCCCCCGCCAATAACAACAACTCGCGCCGTTTTCCGCATGATCACACTCCATTTTTCCGATCTTATTTTGACAAGAGCAAGGACAGGCAAGCAATCAGAAATAATCAATTTGTCTTTTTTCAAATTTAATGTTCAATATTATTGAAACTCTTAGGATAGCGACTCATGGCTACGGTGAAGATATGAATTTTAATCATTTGCGGGTCTTCCGGACATTATGTTCAACCTTATCCATGGTGCAAACGGCGCAGCAGCACCATATCAAGACCTCAACCGTATCTCAGGCTCTATCGCGATTAGAAGAAGAATTAGGCGTGGCATTGATTGATCGGTCAACGCGCCCTATCCGCTTGACCCGCGCAGGTATTCTGGTCAGCCAGAAAACCGAAGCCATTTTCAGTATTATTCATGATCTGCAGAACGAAATTACCGATCAGGATATCGCCGCCAAAGGAGAGATTCGCATCGGCATGATTGATGGTCTGGAACGTTTTGTCATGCCAGCTATTGTTGGTCAACTTAATGAGATATGGCCTGATCGTACGCTACTGACCCGAACAGGGCGCAGTGATCATTTGCTTGAAGATGTCCGAGAGCAAAGGCTTGATATCTCTATTTCTGGGCAAAGCACAGAGATGATTGACGGCATTGATCACCATGAGCTGATTAGTGAGCCATTAATTGCGGTATTGCCGCGTGATATGACCACCGAGGAGCAACGCCCTGATCTTTCCCAGATTCCCATGATCAAATTCAATACCGATTTTCCGCTTGGGCGGCTGATAGATGCCCAAATGAAACGCTGCCGCTTGACACCACGTGTTCTGGCCTCTGTTGATACCACGCAAAGTCTGGTCAGCCTATGCAAAGACCTCAAAGCTTGGGGCGTGACAACCCCTCTATCAATTCTGGATACACCAACCGCGATTGATGATTTAGCGATTATCCCAACACCGTTTCCATTGATCACGCGAACCATATCCATTTGGCATCGTGAAGGTGAGTTTGCAACAACCGTAAGCCATATTCGGAATATTGCCGAAACCGTCATCCGCCAAAAAATTGCAACCCTGTCTTTGCCAGAAGCCATGCCTGTCAAAACTGACCATCTGTTTCCAAACACACACCATATTTAATAAAATTGAAATGATAGATTAATTTCTATGAAGTTATGTTTTATCGTTAACAAGATATCCTTACGTTATTAGAGTAATGGCATGACCACACCCAAAAAACGCAGTGGCGGTCGCAGTGGGCGCCACCAACACAGAGCCGCACCGGATGCTATTCCAAACCCTGCACCATCTGGTGTTGCCGGGGGTATGTATAAGCCTCTTGAAGATAGCGAGGTAGCAAAGATTATTGACGCCGCTATCCGTCTGCTTGGTCAATTTGGGATGTCAGAAATACCCGAACCTCTGGCTAATATCTTTTTGGAAAACGGGGCCACATGGCGTGATGATGGGCGGATGTTATTTCCGCGCCATTTGGTTGAGCATTGCATTAGCATAGCGGCAAAACAATTTACCCTTCATGGGCGTGACCCGGATAGGTCCATAGAGGTTGGCGGCAAGGCTGTCCATTTTGGTACTGGCGGGGCGGCGGTTCAAACCCTTGATCTGAACAGTGGTGATTATCGGCCTTCGACTTTGCAAGATTTATATGATTTTACCCGCCTTCAGGATCAGGTGCAGAATGTTAGCTGGTTCACGCGGTGCTGTATCGCAACAGATATCGAACACCCTTTTGATCTGGATGCCAATACCGTTTATGCCCTGCTTAGAGGGACGACAAAACCTGTGGCAACGGCCTTTACGCTGGCTGAACACGTTGAGCCTATTGTGGCTATGCTTGATTTGGCGGCTGGTGGTGAGGGGCAGTTTGCCAAACGCCCATTTGTCAAAACCCATATCAGCCCGGTGATATCACCGCTGCGTTTTGGTGAGGATGCGGTCAGCGTAACCTTTGCTTGCATGGAACATAACTTCCCCCTTTCCTGCATTACCGCCGCGCAGTCAGGAGCAACAGCACCTGCCACATTAGCTGGTTTTCTGGTGCAATCTCTGGCCGAAACCCTAGGCAGCTTGATGATGGTCAATCTGATCAAGCCTGGTTATCCCATGGTGTTTTCTAACTGGCCATTGGTCATTGATTTGCGAACCGGAGCCTTTAGTGGTGGCGGCGGTGAAACGGCGTTGCTAAATGCCGCCTCTGCCCAGATCAGCAATGCTTTAGGATTACCATCTGGCGTTGCCGCCTCAATGACCGATGCCAAGGCTGTTGATGCCCAGTCAGGTATGGAAAAGGCTATGACCGCGTTATCCGCAGGATTGGCAGGCGGCAATCTCATTTATGAAAGTTCTGGAATGATGGCCTCTCTCCTTGGCGCTTCGTTTGAGGCCTTTTTAATTGATAACGATATGCATAGTGCGATTTATAGAATGATGCGCGGCATTGAGGTCAATGATGACACCATGAACCTAAAATCCATTGAGGATGCGATCACAGGAGAGGGTCATTTTCTTGGTCATGATAGCACTCTGGCCGCGATGGAACGCGATTACATTTACCCGCAATTATCCGACCGGAATCCGCCTATCACATGGTCAGAACAAGGGCGGCCAGATATCTGGCAAAACGCCAATCACCTAGCGCAAAAAATTCTGGCCGAATATCATCCCACTTATCTCTCACCAGAGATCGACCAAAAGATCAGGGATTTGTTTCCCATCCATCTCAACCTGAATTAATCAGCTCGTGGTTTCGGCGATCATGCTGATCATCTCAAACATAATTGCGGTCGCGGACATGGCCGTGATCTGATTAGGATGATCCTTGGTCGGCATGATACAAACCACATCACCGCCAATAATATTCATTCCCCGAACAGACCGGATCAGCTCAACCGCCTCATCCATGGAAAACCCTGTCACCCCCGGTTCAATATTTGATACCGCTGGCGCAACGCTTGGATCAAGGCAATCGAGATCAAAGGTGATATAGACAGGCCGCCCGGCCAGTGTTTCCTTAATCTGGGAAATCACATCCGCCGCCCCGCGGCTTCGGTATTCCGCCATCGTGACAACATTATACCCGTAATCATAAGATGGCTGAAGCCAATCAAGTGTTCGCGGATGACCGCGCAATCCGATTTGCATGGAATGGGACGGGTCAACCAGCCCCTGATCAACAAGATAAGCACCCCAATGCGCGGCAGATTTTTTTGCACCCAGAAAATGATCAACAGTCGTGAACACATCGGTATGCGCATCAAGATGCAGAAAACAGACCTGCTCCCCCTTGGTTAAATTACCCTTGCCCAGCGCCTGAATAATGCCGCCAGTAATAGAATGATCACCGCCAATGGATACTGGCCTCGCCCCCGCGGCATCAATATCCTTATAGAATGCCGTAATCTGTTCAATACAATGTTCATTATCGTTCGCGCGCGGAAATGGAACATCGCCAACATCAACTACCCGTGCTTTTTCCCATGGATCAATGCGAAACTCACCATGAACACGTCGTTGCAAAGCAGATACATTTCTGATCGCGCGTGGGCCAAGATGCTGATCGCGTTCTGTTGTTCCATTACCTGTGGAATGTGGCACCCCAACAAGCGCGATATCAGCCGTGTCGGCCTCGGCGTGTGGGCAACGAAACAAGGTAGGAATACCCCACCAATACAGATTGTTCATCATGCTATCATCATGTTTTTTTGCCATAAGCTATCCCCTTTTGAGCAACATTTTCTTGCGTTCCTTAAAGGCAAGATGCGATGCGTCCGTGCCATCATGAAACGAGCCAAACCATTTATCCCATGGCATTTCCAGATTGCCATAATTGCAATCAAAATACCGATGGTGCATTTGATGATGAAATGTCCCCAAGGCCAGATATTTTTTATCCTTGATCAGCATGGCTTCGTATCCAGTATGCGAGGTAGCCGCGGTTAGCGATTGGTGCTGCATATGAAAAAGAATGTGAAATGGACTAGCCGGAACAATAAAATGAATGAGAATCCCAGAAAAGAAAATGATGTGTTCAACCGGATGCATAGATAATCCCGACCACGGGCCAACATTGGTGTTCTTATGATGCAGCGCGTGTGCAATACGATAAAGTGGCGGCCAATGTAACCACCGATGCACCCAATAAAAATGAAACGAAATCCAGATCGGTGTCAGCAATGTGATCACCACAAACCAGACCGGATGATCCGCCCATAACAGCACTGGTGCATAGCCGTTTGCCATAGCCCAAAACATCAGCACTTCATAAAGTGTCCAGATAGTCACCCCACTGGCAAGGGACCAGAACATATTGTCATGCACCTGATTTTTGAACAGGAAGTTTTTTTGCAAAGCTTTCAACTCACGGTCGTCATAACGTAGTTTCTGGCCTTGTTTATGCAAAGAATAGAAAAACAGATGCAAACATCCCGCAACGCATATCATCAAGATCATGTTGCGAAGATAGAGAAATCCAACCCACTCAAACGACAGTGTTGCCATGACTTCCAATGGTGGTTGAAACCAAAACCATGAGATCAAAGCAACCACAATAAGAACAGAGCGTTCGGTGATAATCAACCATTGGGATAACATCCAACGGCAGATTTGCATCAGATCAAGTGGCCATGAAAATATGGGCGATACCTTGATCGGTACCTCCGGGGCGTGATTCCATCTGCTGGTAAAACTCCCCTCATTGGGTTTCGTATTTTCTGACGTCATCGCACCTAAACTAATCTTTCTATGTAATTACTTTTTCCGATACGCTCCTTGTGCAATTCGGTCAATAACCATGGCACAAACCAAAATTGCCAAACCACCAAGCAAGCCCTGTCCCTTCGCCGCGTATTGTAGGGATTCCAGAATTAACGCGCCTAGGCCATCTGCCCCGATCAATGACGCAATCACAACCATCGACAGACTCATCAAAATGGTCTGATTAATGCCTGTCATGATTGATGGCATAGCAAGCGGTATTTCAACATTCATCATCAGTTGCCTACGCGAACAGCCAAAGGCCACCGCCGCTTCTTTTGTGGCTTCGGGAACGCCGCGAATACCCAACGCGGTGAGGCGGATGACTGGCGGCATGGCAAAGATCAAGGTTGCCAGAACCCCCGGCGGCTTACCTGTTCCAAAAAATGCAATAATCGGAATGAGATAAACAAAGGCAGGCATGGTCTGCATAAAATCAAGAACAGGTTCTGCCGTGCGATAAGCGCGCTGGCTTTTTCCAAACCAAATGCCCAATGGGATACCAAAGAGAACACAAAGAAACGCACCTGTTCCGATCAGAGCGACCGTTATCATGGACATTTCCCAAAGCCCCATCATGGATAGATAGGCAAGCGAGGCGGCGGTAAAGATCGCCACACGAATACCAGCAAGGCGCAAGGCAGCGACAACAATCACAACCATAACAACAGGCCATGGCGTTCCGATCAACAGAATCTCGATCCCGTCCAGCACCGTCCGGATGCCATAAGTAATGCCATCAAAGACATTGCCAAAACGAGAGGCCAGCCAGTCAAATCCCTGATCCCCCCACGCCGCCAAGGGTGAGAAATATTCCCGATTAACGGGAAACTCACTAATGGTAACCGTCTTACCCAAAAAGCCGCCTGTTAAAGACGCCAGCAATTCATCAGCCTTGGTTACGGTATAGCGCAGTAGGGTGAGGGGAAGAATACAGATGATCAGAACAACGCCCCAGATCGTATTAGCTGTGCTAAGCCCGGTTTGAATTTTAGGATTAGACCGCCAGCGCAGATATTGCCGTTCATACGCATAATTGGCATAGAAGCCTTCCAGCAGTTTAATGATGGCAAAAAATGCCAGCCCAAACATGAGAACGCTAAACGCTTGCTGTGAGGCGGCTTCTGCTTCAAGCAGAGTTGTCTCAGCGGCCTTTTTCAAATTGTTAGCAATGTTAAGCTTATCGGCGGCGGCCGCGCTATCACCCGAGGCGATCAAATCCGCCGCCTGCTGTTCACGCTTGGCAATATTTGTGATCAAGCGTTCATAGCGTTCAATTTTATCTGCTCCTAATTCGCCCCATAAGCCGCGTCCAATTTGAACAAAGGCAAACATCTCAAGCACAAGAAAAATCCAGAAATAGCCCCACAAGCCGCGAATAGCTCCCCATAAGGGGCCAAAGATCGCGGCCATGCTATTCCATGTCAGTGCCAGTTTTTCGGATTGCTGAATCTTTTCAAATTCGCGGCGATAATAGCTCACATTAGTTTCAGCAAAACTATCAATTGAGGCTGCTAATTCATTTTTTTCAATATCGTTCTTCATGCTTTTCCTCCCTGAATCCCTTTCAGCAAGGTTGGCTTATCAACGACTCCGATATCTTTACCCTTATCATCCTGAATGACGACAGGCTTATCAGAGCTAACGGAAATATCTATCAATTCATCAAGGCTAGCACCATGATGAGCGCGTGGGGCGTTATCCAATTTTTGTCCTCGTGAAGGCTTAAACTTGGCAAGAGGCACCATGATAGAATGCGCATAGACCAATTTCAGCTTTGATATTCCGTCCACAAAATCACGAACATAATCATCAACAGGTTTGGTCACAATTTCCTCAGGCGTGCCGATTTGAACGATGCGCCCATCTTTCATGATGGCGATACGATCACCGATACGAATGGCCTCATCCAGATCATGCGTGATAAAAACCGTGGTCTTTTGCAACTGCTGGGAAAGCTGCATGAACTGATCTTGTAATTGTCTTCGGATCAATGGATCAAGTGCCGAAAACGGCTCATCCATCAACAGCACTTCGGGGTCAGACGCCAAGGCCCGCGCAAGTCCCACGCGTTGTTGCATCCCCCCTGATAATTCATTGGGAAATCGGTCTTCGTATCCTTCGAGATCAACCATTTCCAAACATTTTTGCGAAGTCTCCCACCGTGTCGCCTTTGAAGCCCCCCGGATTTGAAGCGGAAAAGCCACATTGTCGCGCACTGTGCGGTGGGGGAGTAAGGCCATATGTTGAAAAACCATGCCAATTTCCTTGGCACGGATGGCGCGTAATTCGGCATCATTCATGCCTAGAATATCGCGTCCAAGAACATTGATTTTTCCTGCTGTTGGTTCGATCAGACGATTTAGGTGGCGAACCAAGGTGGACTTGCCTGAACCTGATAACCCCATGATGCAATACACTTCGCCGCGCTTTACCGAAAAGGAGCAATCTGCAATCCCAACAACACAGTTAAACTCTTTCAAGACATCATTTGTGGAAAGACCGCGGTCTTTAACCGCCTGCATGGCAAGCTGGGAATTTTCACCAAAAATTTTCCAGACATGCTCCAGAACAATGACATCGTTTGCGTTTGATTTTGCCATGATTTCCCAATTTTTTTATTATGTACAAGCTGGGTAAAATAGGCAGTACCAAAAGCATTCTCTGGTACTGCCCATATCTTTAGATTGTTGGAATTAGTTCAGCCAACTATCAACAGCGTCACCATTGTTAGCAACCCATTCTTTGGCAAACTCTGCCGGATCGCGTTTCTCAACAACAACCGCATAGGTCATTTGGGAAATCGTGGTTGTATCGAATTTTGCGTTGGCAAGAATCTTAGCCGCCTCTGGGTGGCTTGATTCGAGTTCCGTAGCATAGTGAATATGAAGATAGGCTGTATCCCAAGCAACTGGTGCCTCAGACACTTCTAGCCAATCTGCACCATCGGTTGGTTGCTTAACATTCCACTTAGACGGATCATGCGCTGGCTCTTTGAGGATAACCAGATCATGCAAAGCAAACATATGGTGCGGAGTATAGCAGAAGAAAACGATATTATCATTTCCGTTGACCGCCGCGTCAACTTCGGCAAGTGCCAGAGATTCGTCCATTTCTTTCAACTGCATGGTTTCGCTGTAACCATAGGATTTCGCTCTGATCTTCTCAACATTTGTTGAGGCCCAACCAGCCGCGCCAATCCAGATCTCGCCTCTACCATCACCATCACTGTCAAAGTTCTTTGCCATATCAGGGTCTGATAGCTCAGACAAATTAACAATACCTGTCCGGCTGGCTGTTCCCTCAGTCACACACATGGCCTGATCACCAGCAACCCCGTTAGGGTTCATCTTGACAGATTTTTTATCCTTCACAAAAGTGTTGTGCAAGTTGGTCTGGTTAGGCAACCACACTTCAGGATGCACGTGCATGGAGCCTGCATCCATACCTTCAAAGACAACGGGATTCGTACCGTTTTGCAATTCCACCTCAAGGCCGAGGTTTTCTTCAATTGCAACTTTGAGTACATGACCCGTCACCAGAACAGATGGCCAATTAGGGACCCCAATAACAACATCCGCCGCCAAAACAGGTGCAGATTGTGCCGCGACCAGCCCTAAACCTAATGTAGCCGCTGAAATAAATTTTTTCATATTATCCTCCGAAAATTATTTTCTAAGTGACGCAGTTTTGCCAAAGCATAACTAAACTTAACAATACCCTTACATAGTAAGAGCCGATATAAAAGAAAAAAATTTATATGAGAAAATTCTTATATTTCAGACCTCTTTCCTGTCCATTACCCCGAATCGGTAAGAGTTTTCATAGAGAATCCTAGAAATCCAAATCACCTTGAGGCCATGAGCGCTAAAGAAAAAAGCCTTATGTTGTGGCCTTATGTTGTGGCCTTAAATTGCAGATAGATTATTTAAGGCTTTTCATCAAAGCCGTAATTTTACGGATACGCTGATGTATGGCCTTTTGCTCATCATTAAGCTGACTAAACTCATCCACAAGAAGGCTGATAATTTTATCTTGCCGTCCTCTTGTAGATGATACGCCTTTGCCCGCGTTCCCTTCCTCGGCGATAAAGAAAGTGGGGCTAACGCCAAGAATACCAGACATCGCGACCAGTTTATTTACTCTTGGCTCACTTCTGTCATTTTCCCATGCCTTTAGTGTTGACGCTTTCACCCCTGCCAGATTAGCTAGCATCTGAAGGCTCATCCCGGCCTGCGTTCGGGAGTGATGAATACGCCCACCCAAAGTCATTTCTTCGTCACCCGAAGATAAGACATTGCTGGGTAAGTTGCGGATTGGCATAATGATTCCTTTGGTTTGGTTTAAATATTTAGTTTGGTTAAAATATTCCATTTTCGACTTATAGTCGTTTATAGAATATTTATGAAGTCAGGTCAAACCTGCATAACAGGGAAAGATGATACCAAAGGCGATATCTTCACTATTATCCCAAGCATTCTGCCAAAGCTTTGGCAAGGTTGCGCAGCAATTCAGGATAAAGATCACGGCCAGGATTTAAGTCATACCCAACAGCATCAAGAACGCCTATATCTACCTCCATATCATCCATAACAGAAGCGATGATCCCCGGATTAAATTGAGGTTCCGATAACACACAGCCAATATCCTCATCCTCGACACGTCCCTTGATGGTTGCGATGCGGGCTGGCCCCGGTTGAGAGGCGTCAGAAAATGCGATGGCCCCGGATGCAGGGATATTAAAACTGGCCTCAAAATATTGATACGCGTCATGAAAAACAATGTAGTTTTCGCCGCGGACAGGATTAAGGATAGCGTTAATCTCATCATTGAGATGAGCCAGTTCTTTTTGTCCAGCAGCGGCATTTGCCATATAAATATTCGCATTCGCAGGATCAATCTCTGCTAGCGCCTCCGCAATAATATTCAGCCAGACAGCCCCGTTTGCTGGGGAAAGCCACGCATGAGGATCAATGTGATAGCTGTCATGATCAGCGTGGTCATCATG
>CBFIDH010000002.1:0-113759 GCA_965661405.1 Puniceispirillales bacterium (SeqCode) | reverse complement strand
GGCGGAAAAGTTTATGAGCGCATTGGATAAGCCAACACCTAAGCAAAATAAAGCGGAAACCGAGATTAGTATCCATATGCGGCGGCTGAAATGGGAAAACGAACGCCTTGCCAAAGAGGTTGAAAACCAGAAAAACGAAAGCCGTGACAGCATCGAAACCGCAAAAGTGTTTTATGAGCAGGCGTTAGAGCAAGGCCAAGAAAACAAAGAAGCGCTTCAGTCATTCCGTTATGAAATGGATGGGATAAAGAATCTTATCAGCGACACAAGACAACACATGGTGACGCGATCAAGTCACCGCATGGCAATGCTGATGTTGGTGGCGGTGATGGGATTATCGGCGGGGGCTTATGGGATGCGTGATCATCTTCAGGCCATGGTGCCTTGGGCAACGTCATGGTTTGAGGGCATGGGCCTGACCACCGGGGCCAGCATGGAACAGATCGAAATTAGTGAACTAGATGCTGTGCGTATGGGGGATACGGTCCGCATCAAAGGGGTGGTAACCAATCATAATGCCGCCGAGATTGAGGCACCAATGATCCGTTTCATGGTTAAAGATATGAACGGGGTGGTACTGGTGGAACGCGATGTGATGCTTGATCAGGATAATCTGATGCCCGGCAAGCCTGTTCAGATCAACACCCAATTGGTGATGGGAAGCCAGATGGCAGATGACGCGCTAACCGATATTGTGGCTATTCCGATGAAGAATCCCGCGACGGAAAATATTAAGACAGCAACGGCGGATACCTCACCTCAAATGGGTTAATACAGTAAAGTTTGGCAAGATAAGGATTTGCTGGATCAAAAATTGCATATAGTAATAGACTTGTGCATATATTAGGAAATGGTAATGGCAACGTCTATCGCAGTTTGCAGTGGTAAAGGTGGAGTAGGGAAAACTAGCGTTTCCGTTAATCTTGCCCTTATCTATCGAAATCTTGGAAAACGCGTCACCATTTTTGATGCTGATTTTGGCATGGCCAATTCGCATATCCTGATGGGTGTTAACCCTCAACATTTTATTAGTGATGTGCTGAATGGCAGTAAGTCCATGACGGATATCATGTGCAAAGGGCCAAATGGCGTGACGGTGCTATCTGGCGGTACAGGCTTGCTTGAAGTTTTGAATATCGACCGCAAAAACAGATATGAAGTTATCAGGTTGATGGATGAATTAGAAGATCAGGTGGATATCTTGATCATTGATGTTCCTGCTGGGGCTTCGGATAATTCAGTGTCTTTTGTTTCTGCCGCAGACCGGGCGGTTGTTGTTCTGGTTGGAGAGCCAACCAGTTTCCTAGATGCTTATTCCTTTATCAAGGCAGCGAATCTGGAAATGGGAACGAAAGATTTTACTATCGCCGTGAACATGGCCAATAGCGAAACAGAGGCCAAGCAGCATTTTGACCGTTTTAATGCGATTGCTATGAAATTTCTGGATGTCCGCTTGCGTTATGGGGGGCATATCCCACATTCAAAGCGTATCAGGGCATCAATCGTTAACCGCAAACCGATTGTCACCCAAGGTAGTGATATGCCCGAAACCCTAGCGTTTCAAAAATTAGCAAAACAGATTCTGTCTGCGCCTATCAATGTCTCAAACGGTATCCGATTTTTCCATCATGGTGAATCGGAGGAGGCTTGAAATGAAAGCGCATTACCCTGAACAAAAACAAGATGTTGAACAATTGATCCATGATCATCTGACGCTTGTTAAGAAAATTGCATGGCATATGCATGGGCGCGTTCATCTGTCGGTAGAAATTGAGGACCTGATCCAGATTGGCTATTATGGATTGGTGATGGCGGCGCAAAACTACACCGTCAAGGAAGGCGCAAGTTTTGCCAGTTATGCTGGCTTGCGCATTCGTGGTGAAATCGTTGATTATTTGCGTAAAAACTCCAATCTTTGCCGCAGTACGATCAAAATGCACCAACGCACGCGTGAGGCAGAACAACATCTGCGTGTGCGGTTAGGAAGAAATCCGGAAAGCTACGAAATTGCCAAACATCTAGGCATTGATGAACATGAAATGATGGAATGGGAAAAAGCATTTCAGGCTAATAATCATCAGTCGCTGGACACGGTTTATGATGAGTTTTCCATCTGGTTTGTTTCCGAAGGGAACAGCCCGGAAGAGGCGATGAATGATATTGAGCTAAAGGGACTTTTGAAAACCGCGCTGCGAACTCTGCCCGAACGCGAGGCGATGGTCATCCAGCTTTATTATGTCGAAGAGCTTAATGTCTATGAGATTGCTGAGGTGCTTGAAGTAACCACGGGCCGGGTCTCACAGATCAAATCAGCGGCAATCAAGCATCTCCGCGAATACATTAATGAGGCCGATAACGGATCAATGGCAGGATGAACGAGTGGCAACAAACCCATGATATCAACATGACCATTCAAACGATGGAATTGCGACTTAGTGGGTTTGATTTGAAACAAAAATTGGTAGCGTCATGCAATTTGGTAAATATTGCCCGTGGTCATAGCCAAGTGACCATGACCCCTGATAGCAGCCTGACCAAGATCAAAGGGACCGTAATTATCCGCTTGGATAAGCGCGTGATGCAGGTGGATATTGCCTTGCCTGATCAGCGATTTGCGGATGTTCTCAGCCACCTAAAGCAACCTCCGATACGACCGCTAAGCATGGTGCTTACCGTGGATGAGGCGTTGGCGGTAAGCCTTGAAGGTGATTTGCAGATAAACGAAGAAATGACACTGAACCTAACAGATGTGAACTTTACCATTCCGATCCGTTAGGGGTGAGTTTGATCTACATAAAGCGGCCAATGATATCTGCCTCGGTCTGCATCATTCGTGATGAGGCAGAAAATGCCTGCTGAGCGCGCATCATCATGACCATTTCATCCGATACATCACTGTTAGAAGCCTCAATACTGCCCTGAATAATCTGACCATAGGGGCCATTGCCCGGTGCGCCAACAGTCGCCGCGCCAGATAGGGCGGTTTCTCTAAACTCATTCAACCCAAGCTGTTGCAGGCCATTCATGTTTCTGAACCTTGCCAATCCGATCTGCCCGGCGTCAACACGTGTTGAAGTGCCGTATTGTGCAACGACTTGCCCTTTTTGGCTGATAGAAATGGAATCAAGCATTTGCCGCTGGCCACTACCATCAAGAACCGTAAAAGGGACGGTAAGAGGCTGACCATTAGTTGACATCAGCAAGCGACCATTATTGGTGGTGATCTGACCATTCTCGTTCAGTGTCATACTGCCATCACGTGTAAAATAAGTGCCGCCATCATTAGGGTCTAGCGACATAAACATCCCATTTCCCGAAACCCCAAGATCAAGGGCCATATTTGTGGTTTTCAGCGAGCCTTGGCTGTGGTCAATGCGATTGGCTTCGTTCCGGCTCCCCATTCCAGTGGTAGAGCGTCGAACCTGATCCACAGTATTGGCATAAACATCAGTGAACATATTTGAGCTACGCTTATAGCCCGTGCTACCCGCGTTCGAGATATTATTTGAAACGGTTGCAATTTCTCGGCTTGCCGCCAGAATTCCTGATTTAATGATCGGTAGCATTAACGCATCCTCAATAAGAAAAAATTAATATCAGAAGGTTTATACAATTATCGTGCCAGAACATTTTAAGGCATGGCGTCAAGGGTGATTTTGATCCGCCTGTTCGGTGATTTGGATTAATCGAAAGGATTTGAAAATCATCATGAGAAAGGAAATTTGTAAAGAGTTGTAATTTTGATGATTTCTGGCATTATATTTGTATAAATTAGGTTAAATTAATTATTGAATTGGATATTTCTGAATGAGCAATCCCCCGAATGCTCTCGTTCCTGTGACATCGCATCCTCCTGCGACCATTAATCGGTCGCGTGATGATCATCCTATGCAGTTGGTTCATGGCTCGGTCAAGCTGACTGATAAAGCAGATGTTCGCAACCGCCTGCCAGATATTCTGGGTCGGGCATTGGCGCGAACTTGGATCGATGCGCCGTTTCACGACAGTTTTTCGCGTGATCCGCAAGGCACGCTGGCGATCCATGGTGTTGAAATGCCAGAAAATATGGTGTTGGAGTTTCATAAGCCTGATAGCAACCGTCCTCGCATTGTGGTGTACGAAACCAAGCCAAACTCGCGTTTCAAATCACGAGTCTTTTATTTGCAACTAGTCATGATGGCAGGGCGTTAAGAATGTGGTGCAGGGGTCTAAAAATCGCACTGGCGTTTTGTTTGCTTGTTGGTGGCGCGCATCTAGCTGTCGCTAATGATGAGGATATCTCAACCAGCGACAAGACTTTCATGGAAGCGGTAGAGGCCGCCAAGGCTGGCCATTATGATCAGGCCTTTAAACTGTTTGAATTACAGGCAGAAGCGTCCCAGCATGATGCCCAGTTTAATCTGGCGCTGATGTTGAAAACAGGTCGCGGCACACCGCAACATTATTCCGATGCGCTGATGTGGTCATGGCTGTCGCATTTGGGCGGCATTGAAAAAGCCAAAGCGCTGGCAGATGAGATTCTGGATGTTCTGCCAGAAGAAACGGTTGAGGAGGTGCGCGAGAGGACCGCCGCCAAACTCAAAGCCAGAATAGATGCTGGTGATAAGGTGGCGGTGATGCAATATGCCCGGCATTTTATTGAGATTCTGGCAGATGAAGATTACGAACAGGCCTATCTGTGGTATTCCATCGCCGCGGCGATTGGCAGCGAAGGTGGACAGGAAGCCAGAGATATGGTGGCGGATAATCTGGACACTGAGGTGATGATCACACTTCAGGATGAGGCCAGAACGACATTTTACGGGTTGTCTTTTGGAAAATAGGCATCTTTGGAAAAGGAGCAAGTCATGCAGGTAAAAATCCACTGGATTATTGACGGTGTCGCCGATATGGACGAAGACTCGATTGAGGCGGCGGAAGCCAAAGTCGAAGAAATGTTAAAAAAGGTGCTGGCGGATAACCCTGAACTTATCAACACGCTTGGTGCCCGCGCCATTCAAGGCAAAGCGTATTTACCAGGATCCGAAGAGGATATCGATGCCTCATCTGAAGACAGCTAAATCTATTACCTATCTGATCGTGGGTGTTACCATGCTGGCGCTGATGGTGCCTCTTGGGACTGCTATGCTTACCTCCGGCGAGGCGGTGGCGGCGGCGCGCACCTATAAATCCAAGGGCTCGCAAGAAAACGACCGTAATCTTTATGAAACCTGTCGGTTGAAAAAGGTGGAGCGCGTGGACGGCACGGTGATGTGCATCTATCGCCGCCAGTCGGGTGATAAAGATGAGGTACTAAGCAACGAAGACCCCAGCGCGGCCTGCCAGAGACAGTTTCAATGCAAGCGCATCAATTAATGGGCAGCTTGGTTTAGCCCCCCCAAAACTAAATGCCAAAATAAAACTAAAGCCCAAATTAAAACCGACACCAAAACCCTAGGATGGGGGTTTTTGGTTACGTATCAGTTCACGTATGATGTCGATATGCGCGGCGTCAGATTGATCCGATGATTTTTTATCAAGTCGTAATAAGGTTTCTGATGGGTTGTTATGCATCCAGTATGAGATATATTTTTCGGCAAATTTGCGGTGGTCAGGTTCTGAACTGAAAAACCGCTCTAAATACAATTCAACAATATATCGGCCCTCAAAATCCTCTTTTAATATCAATTCTCTTTTTGCGTCCTGAATATTCAGCCGAAGCATCACTACTGAGGGCATTAGGCTGACAAACATAAACATATAATAGGGCCAGAGCGTAAAGAAATTCAATTCACCTATGGCTTGGCGAAGGGCAAAATCACTACCCCCATAAACATAGCAGTAAAAGAATATACCAAACAAAACGATAAAGATGATAATGATCCATCTGATCGAATTAAACAGAGCCTTCCTTTCTTTAATAAGGGCTTCGTAATGCTGTTTATGCTCTTCTGCCCTTTTCTTTAGGCGTTTGTGGTGTTCTTCCTCATCTTTGAAAGTTTCATCTGCTTTTTTATGACTTATTAAGGCAATCTCAGCCGCTTGCAGATTGCTAATGACGGTTTTATTTTTAGGATTAAGTCTAATGGCTTCTTTATAATCTGTAATGGCTTCTTCATTTTGACCTAGATGATATTTTGCAAATCCCTGATTGTTCCACATGAAGGCACTATCGGGGGTGAGTTCAATGGCTGCGGTATAATCGGCAATCGCGCCGCGATAATCCCCTGATTCATGTCTTGCTAACCCCCGATTGCTCCAAGCCATGTCATTTTTAGCGTTTAGTTCAATGGCCTCGGTATAATCGGCGACCGCGCCGTGATGATCCCCTGATTCCTTTTTTGCTAACCCCCGATTGCTCCACGCAGCATCATTATCGGGGTTAATTTCAATGGCCTCATCGCAATCTTCAATCGCGCTCTGATATTCCCCTAATTCATTTTTTGCCCCTCCTCGATTGCTTCACGCGGCATCATTATTAGGGTTAATATCTATGGTCTTGGTGTGATCGGCAATCGCGCCGTCATAATCCCCTAATTGATGCTTTGCAAATCCCCGATTGCTCCATGCGGCATCATTTTTTGGATTGAGTGCAATAGCCTTGGTGTGATCATCAACCGCGCCCTGATGATCCCCTAATTCGCGTTTTGCTACTCCCCTGACATTCCAAGCCCCATCATTTTCGCGGTCGAGGGCAATCGCCTCATCCAACAGGGGCAGGTGGGTTTCTGCCCATTGCCTTTGCTCTTGTTCTGTTTTGGCCTTAAGATACTCTTGAGCAGCCTCATAAACCAGTTTTTGTGCCCGTGTTTTATTATCATCTGACGCCATATCCTATCCATCCCCAAAATGTTTTTAGGTGGTAGTATGGGGGATAAAGGTTAAAAAACCGTTAATGCGATAAGATTATGTGCGGATAAAGGGAGAGGGACAGGAGAGCAGAAGGGTAAGAAGAAAGGAGCAGGATTATTTCTCAGCCTCAGCCGTTTTTGCCGCGTCCCCAGCCGCCAGAAAATAATACGCCAGCGAGCCGATAACAATCGCAGACCCTACCGCCATCAACCAGCTTGGGCGTTCGCCTGTGCCAACCCAGACCCAAAACGGCCCCATGATGCTTTCTGTCAGCATAATCAGCCCCACGGTTGTTGCCGGGGTATAGCGCGGCGCCACCATCAGCGCAAAAAACGCCAAGGGCAGGATCAAAACCCCCATGACCAATAGCGAGCCTAAACCCAGCGCATCTTGGGGCAGGTCAGGAACAACACGGGATAGCACCAGCCACGCCAGAAACACCGTCAGCATATTCGCCGTGCCTGTGGATAGCATAATCGGCAATTCGGGATGGCGGCGTTTTAAAACCATGGCAAAGCCTAGCCCTGCCGCCGCCAACACCCCCATCAGGCCGCCGATCACCGGACTGCCGGTGGGAGCGCCCACCGCCTCATGCCCGCTAAGCACCACAACCAGAATCCCAATGGTGCAAAACATCACCGTCAGCCATGTGCGCCAATCGGGACGCTCGCCCAGCATGGGGATAGAAAACAGCACCGTAAAGATAGGCATGGTCGCAAGGCCAGTCAGCATAACCGTTGCCGAGGTCATGGTAATGCCAATCGCAAAGGCCGCCGCGTCTGCCGTATAAACCACGATCAGCAATATCCCCACAGGTGAGCGCGCCACCCGCAGATCATCGCCGATATGGCGATAACCAAAACTGATCCACAACACAAATAGCGTCAAGCCCATCAGCAAGCCGCGCCAGAACAGCAGATCAAATCCGTCCAAACCACTGAACCTGATCAGCATCGCATCAGGAGCCAGCAAAATAACGCCAAACCACGCAATAAGGGCACCATTGGTTTTTAGCTGGTTTGGCATGATGTGATCCTGTGATTAAGGAAAGATAGACAGGTGGATTATGACGATAATCCGGATGATAGATCATGGGCATTAATAACATCTTTGGCAACAGGCAAGATATCACCTGCCGCCGGGGTCGCGTGCCAGATCGCCCGACTAATGGCACGGGTGACACTCACCGCGGCGGCGTGGCCTAATGCAACCAAATCAAGAGGCGATGGCGTGAAGTGATGCTGTCCTGTGGAAATGGCAAAAATCATATCACCATCTAGCGGCGTATGTGATGGCACCACCGCCCGTGCCAAGCCATCATGCGCGGCCACCGCGAGACGTGTCAACGCCGCTTTATCAAGCGCCAGATTGGTTGCCACCACGCCGATGACGGTATTCTCCCGCGCGCCTTGGGGCTGTTTTGTGGTGAGGGCAAAAGGGTGTCGCGGTTGCGGCAGGCCAAGCCCGCCATATTCATCATCACATTCCCACGCCGCCCCCCAGAACCGATTGCTATCAGGGCAAAGCACAGTGCCAACAGGATTAGCCGCCATGAGAGCGCCCACCATAACGCCCTTATCCAACGCGACCGAGGCCGAGCCAAGCCCACCTTTCACCGTGGCGGTAGTCGCACCAACTCCGGCGCCATGACTGCCAAGCGTGATATCGGTTGAGGCATTGGCCAAAGCCGCCGCCCCCAAATCAGCATAAGGGTTCTGTGTCCAGGATTTATCACCGCCATTAAGCAGATCAAAAAGGATAGCGGCCGGAACAATCGGCACATTCTGATCACCGACCATGTAACCTCGCCCGGCTTGGTGTAACGCCGCCATGACACCTGACGCGGCCTCAAGACCATGAGCCGAGCCGCCAGAAAGCACAATAGCGTCAACCTGATTAACCAGTTTATCGGGGGCGAGCAGATCGGTTTCACGACTGCCGGGGGCGCCGCCCATAACATGAACGGCGGCGGTAAATGGGGTGTCACCAGTGATCACCGTGACGCCAGATTTCAGCGTATCATCGCTGGCGCATCCTACCATAAGGCCGTCAATATCTGTGATCAGATTACGTGGGCCGCGCCCGATTAGGGTCATCATGCGTTTTAAATCCTAATCTTGAAATCCAAGTTTTGCTGGATCGGGAATTGCCGCTAGCAGACGTGTTGTGGCGGCGTGGCTAGGTTGGTCAAAAATCTTGTTGGTGTCGCCCATCTCAACGATTTGTCCCTGATCCATTACCATAACACGATGGCAGATGGCGCGAATAACCGCAAGATCATGACTAATAAAAATAGCGCTAAGGCCAGTGGTCTTGATCAGATCTGTAATCAATTCCAAGATGTGTTGCCGGCTGAGGGTATCAAGGCTGGAAACCGCCTCATCAAAAATGATGATCTCAGGCCGCGTGATGATGGCACGGGCAATGGCAATGCGTTGTCTCTGGCCGCCGGAAAACTCATGAATATAGCGCCCCATGGCGGCGGCCTCTAACCCCACTTGATCCAAACTGGCGGCGACCAGTTGCGTGATCTCATCCGCAGATGGACGGGTTGGCATAAGGGCCAGAGGTTCCGCAATTATCCTGCGGACCGAATGGCGCGGATTAAAGGCGGCGAAAGGGTCTTGGAAAACAGCATTGAGACGGCGGCGTTGCTGGCGGCTGATCTGACCATGACGAAACGCCTCACCATCAAGGGTAATCTCTCCCTTATCTGCCGCTTCAAGCCCTAATAAAAGCCGCGACGCGGTGGATTTACCTGCCCCGCTTGCCCCTACCAGACCCAGACATTCGCCTCGCCGCAAAGTAAAAGAAAGGTCATCAAGGATAGTTTTCTGCCGTGAGGCCTGACCAAAAATATCCCATCCTGAACGATATGATTTGCTTAATCCTGTGGTCGTCATGATGGCGGCTGGCGATGCTGGCAAAGGCGGACATGATGGGTTGAGGCGCACCGCTGTCATTAACTTTTTGCTTAAAGGATGGGTTAGGTATTGCCCGAACGGTTGGTGGTCGGCGTGGTCAATAATCTGCCCATCATCCATCACAAGGATGCGCTGTGCCATCTCTGCCATAATCGCCAAATCATGACTCACCAGCAGGATAGCCATGTTATCTTCTGCGCCAAGTGTTTTAATCAGATCAAGGATTTCTCGCTGTGTCACCGTATCAAGCGAGGTCGTTGGTTCATCCGCAATCAAAAGCGCAGGTCCGGCGATGATGGCGCTGGCGATCATCACACGTTGCCGTTGGCCTCCGGAAAGCGCATCGGGGATGCTGTCCATCGCGACGATATCAGGTGGCAGGCCAACACGAATTAACGCCGCCGCAGCCAGATCATAAGCCTCAGCCCTTGATATTCCCTTAGCTAATTGTGCCGCCTCAACCAGTTGAGCGCCAATACTGCGAATAGGGTTCAGCGCCGTCATAGGTTCTTGAAATATCATAGCCAGATCACCGCCTCGGTGGTCGCGCATCATGGCATCATTGTGGATATCGAGCCGCTTGCCGTTAAGAAAAAGACTTCCACTGACATCAAAGTCATCAGGCAGCAGCCCCATCAACGCCAGAGCGAGCATGGATTTTCCAGCACCGCTTGCCCCAATAAGACCAAGACACTCACCAGATGATATGGTCAAGGATACCGAAGACAGAATAGGTCTGCTATGGGCTGTGACCATCAAATCTTTGAGTTCAATCAGCGCCATGGTCTGCCTCTACCTAATAGGTTCTGTTGGCGTGGATTTAGGCGTTTCCGCAAGCCCTCACCAATCAGATTGGCGGCGATAACAGTCAACATGATCATCAGGCCGGGGGCAATCGCCATATGCGGCGCAATTCCGATCATGGTCTGGCTGTCTGCCAGCATCCGGCCCCAACTAGGCAAAGGTGGCTGTGCGCCTAACCCAAGATAGGAAAGCCCAGCCTCAGCCAGAACAGCAAGCGAAAACTGGATCGTGGCCTGAAGGATCAGGATAGGGGCAATATTTGGCAAGATATGTTCTGCCGCAATGCGGGGCAGTGATTTCCCTGCCAATCGCGCGGATTGAATATAGGTCAGATGACGTTGTTGAAGCGCTGAGGCACGGGTGACACGTAAAAACACAGGAATATTAAAAATACCAATAGCCAGCATGGCAACTCCTGCCCCGGCACCAAAACCAGCGGTGATTAGCATCGCCATGATCAGCGCAGGAAAGGCAAAAAGAACATCCCCAAATCTGGTTAACCCCTGATCAACACTAGCGCGGTTGGTTAAGGCCGACAACAATCCAAGAGGCACACCACCAATCACACCAATCGCAACACCAATCAGCGCGACCGAGAGAGTGATCGGGGTTGCCGTCATGATCAGCGACAGCATATCACGACCAAAATGGTCTGTGCCAAACCACGCCGCCGCCGAAGGAGGTTGCATTCGGTTACTGATAGCCATGGCAAAGGGATCACTTGGTGTCCAGATCAGCGACAACAATCCGGATAGCGCAATAACGGCAAGCAAAAGGCTTCCTATCATCAGACTGCGGTGACCGGGTAGATATGAGGCGCTGATCATGACCGTGTTCTCCGCAAGCGAGGATCAATCGCGGCATAAAGCAGATCAGTAATGAAGGTGGTGGCGGTAACGATCAGAACCAGCATCAGGATAATCGCCTCAACAAGGATCAGGTCGCGTTGCCCAATCGCCTGAACCATCAAGCGTCCCAGTCCTGGCAAGCTAAACACATTCTCAATAATGATGGCGCCCGCGATCAGAAAGGAAAATTGCATCCCCAAAATAGTCAGAACGGGAATAAGCGCATTGGCAAAGCCATGTCGCCATAACGCCTGATCACGGCTTAGCCCCTTAGCGCGCGCGGTGCGGATATAATCCTGTCCACTGGTTTCAATGAGGGATGCTCGCATAACGCGTAACAAAATGGTCGCTTGCGGCAAGGCGAGAGCAATCGCGGGCAAGGTGAGTTGACCCAATCCAGCAAGGATGCCGTGATCCCAGCCATCAAACCCGCCCGCAGGCACCCAGTCCAGATGCACAGCAAAGATAAGGATCAGAATAAGCGCAAACCAGAAATTAGGCAGGGCAATACCAATCTGGCTAAAGAAAAGGATGGCGCGATCTAGGACACTGCCTTCGCGCGCCCCGGCAAGCGTTCCAAATGGAAGCGCAAAGATAATGGTCAGAATAAGCGCATATCCCGCCAGAGGAAGCGTCACCATAAGTCGTTCACTGATCAGGCTGCTGACTGGCGTTCGGTAAGTGTAGGAAAGACCAAAATCACCCTGCAGAGCGCCGCTTATCCATGCCAGATATCGTGCAGGCCCGGACGCATCTAACCCTAATTCTGTCCTCAATGCCGCCACCGCCTCTGGGGAAGCGTTAAGCCCTAACATGGTCAGGGCCGGGTCACCGGGGATTACCTCAAGCATGGTGAAGATCACCAGTGAGGCAATAAAGAGGGTTAGTAATAAAACGCCAGCACGTCGCAGAAGAAATCTAGCCATAAGCTATCTTATACCTGATTTGATCAGGATTGGTCAGTTTTTCCAATACACCGCGGTCATATCTAGCGCTTGGGTTGGGGCGTTTTCCCAAAGACCAATCAGATCAGCGTTGGTGATGCCAGCATTGGCTAATTGAAATAAGAAAACATTTACCTGATCATCACTGATGTGACGCTGGGCTTGATGCAACAGAGCGGTGCGGCGGGTAGGGTCGGTGGTGATATCCAGTTCAGCCATAATGGCGTTGAAAACAGCACTATCATATTGGAAATAATAATCGGGACGAGCATAGATGCCGATATCAAAAGGTTCGGTATGACTGACGATGGTAAGATCATAATCTTTGCCGCGGAAAACTTTTTCCAACCATTGCGCCCATTCCAGAGGTTCGGTTTTAACGGTAATACCAATCTGGCTGAGTTGATTCATGATAATCTCACCGCCGCGTCTGGCATAGATTGGTGGTGGCAGACTAATGGTGAGGCTAAGATTTTCGGCCCCGGCCTCTTTTAGCAACTGCCGCGCCTGTTCCGGGTCAAAACTGTTGGAGGCCGTTAAATCCAGATAATCCGGATGGTGCGGTGCAAAATGAGTTCCGATAGGGGTGCCGTAGCCGAACATAGCCCCGTCAATAATATCTTGGCGATGAATAGCCATAGCGAGAGCTTGGCGTACTTTCACCTGATCAAAAGGTGGACGCTGGTTGTTGATAGCCAGAATAGTCTCACCCTCAGTTGATCCATTGATCAAACGCAGATCAGGGTCAGCCGCAAGCGTCGCCAGATTTTCAGGGGCAGGAAAGACAGGAAAGGCATCAATTTCGCCTGTTTTGATCGCTGCCATTGCCGCAGAGGGATCGGAGATAAAACGGAAAGTCACTTGATTGAGACGTGCAGGTGTGCCCCAATATTGCGGATGGCGACTCATGGTGATGCGATCACCCTTGACCCATTCCTTGATTTGAAAAGGGCCAGTGCCAATGGCCTTAACGCGCAGATCATCAACATGAGCAGGGGAGATAATCACCGCATCACCCCATGCCAGATTAAAGAGGAACTGCCCATTAGGTTTGGACAGGCGAATGACTAGGTTCAATCGGTTTTTTACGGTGATGCTTTCAATACCGGCAAAAAGGGTCTTTTGGGCGTTTGTGGAATCCTCCGCCCGTGCCCGATCTAGCGAAAACTTCACCGCTTCGGCGTCTAGGTCTGTACCATCATGAAAGCGCACGCCATCATGAAGGGTGAAGTGATATTCCAAGCCATCCGCAGAAATCACCCAGTCACGAGCCAGTTGCGGGACAATCGCCCCATTTTCAGTAAATCTGGTTAGCCCCTCATAGACATTTGCGTAAAGCACCTGATCAATCGCGCCAGCCGCCGCGCTGGTGGGATCAAGATGTGGCGGTTCTAGCTGAAGCCCGATCACAGCATCATCGCGGCTAGCCATCACTGCGCCAGAATAAAGCATTAATATTGAAAACAAAAATGAGATAAATATCCGAAACATTACCAGATCCTTAAAATTCACGATTATCTTTCTAACCTAAATTCATGACGAAGTAAGATGATTTTTTTCAAATCAACAGCAAAAATTTAATTTGAAAAAACTAAACCAGAAGATATTATGTTTATTAATAATCAACATCAGGTTTTAATATGTCACATCTTACCGTTCGTATTTGGCGTGGCGCCGATGAAGGCGAGTTTCAGTCGTTTTCCGTTCCTATGCGCGAAAATCAGACCGTACTCGATGTTGTCAGCGAGGTTCAGCGATCACAGGACCAAAGCCTAAGCTATCGCTTTGCTTGCCGTGTTGGTGTGTGTGGGTCATGCGCCATGATGGTGAATGGTAAGCCGCGTTGGACCTGTCGCACCCATATTCGGTCGCTGAAAGCTTCTGTTGTTACGATTGCTCCGCTTCGCAATATGCCGCGTATCAAAGATCTTGTGACGGATATGTCCAGTTTTATTGATAAGTGGGGTAAGGCAGGTAATGTCTTTGAAAGTCAGCGCGATAGGGGGGATGCCCCTGCTCAGGTTGATCCTGCTTCACCCATGCGGAAAGCGGCAGACGCGGCTATTGAATGTATTAATTGCGGCGTCTGTCACGCGGCCTGTGATGTGGTGAGTTGGAATGATGCCTATCTTGGCCCGGCGGCGCTTAACCGGGCATGGTCATTGGTCAATGATGAACGCCATAGCGGAAAAAAAGAAACCATGGCGGCGGCGATGGGTGATGGTGGGTGCGGTAATTGCCACTCACAGGGTAATTGCATGGCGGCTTGTCCCATAGGGTTAAGCCCGACGCGTTCGATTGCTGGCCTCAAGAAAATGAGCCTTTTGAGTTTGCTGGGAGGATCGGATGCCTAATGCCATGCTTGAAATGCGGCTATATCTGCTTCAGCGCCTAACCGCGGTGCTGATGCTGCCCATGGTGATCGGGCATCTGGCGACGATTATGTATGCCACGAGATCAGAGCTAACCGCCGCTAGTATTCTGGAACGAACGCAATCTTCGCCTTGGCTGGTTGTGTTTTACACTGGTTTTGTTGTGCTGGTTGCGATCCATGCTCCTTTGGGGCTTCGTAAAATCATGGGGGAATGGTTGCGTTTGCCATCCAAGCTGGCGAATAGCATCAGCTTTGTGCTTTTTATCGTATTTCTTGGTCTTGGCTTGCGCGGGGTCTGGGCATTAACAGGTGGGGCGATATCATGACAGGTTTTCGGTTCAACCTAAGTTATTTTGCGTTTCTGTTGCATCGGTTATCTGGCTTGGCCTTGGTGTGCTTTTTACCATTTCATTTTCTGGTGTTGGGGCTTGGGCTAGAAGGTGAGGCGGCGCTAAACCAAATGTTAGTTTTCACCGAGCAGCCTATGGTCAAGTTTGGCGAATGGGTGCTTGTGGTGTTGTTTTCTTTGCATTTGCTGTTGGGGTTAAGGGTGCTGGTCATTGAATGGGCGCCATGGCCACATCATGGCGGCCTTCGTTCAGGCTGGGTGATAATCGCCGGAGGTATCGCATTAGCGTTAGGATGGTTGTTCCTTGATGGGGTGTTGTCATGAAAATCGAAACAGGAAAAACGGATATCCTAATTATTGGAACAGGCGGCGCAGGGCTTTTCGCCGCGCTTCATGCTAAACAGGCCAATCCTGATCTTGATGTTACCCTAGCGGTCAAAGGTCTGGTGGGCAAATGTGGATGTACGCGAATGGTGCAGGGCGGCTACAATGTTGCCTTGGCGGCAGGTGACAGCGTTGAGCGTCATTTCATGGACACGATTGTCGGCGGCAAGTGGCTGCCAAATCAGGAACTGGCTTGGCGACTTTGCGAAAAAGCAGTGGAACGTGTGAATGAGCTGGAAAATGAGATCGGCTGTTTTTTTGATCGTAACGCCGACGGCAGTCTTCATCAAAAAGCCTTTGCCGGACAAAGTTTTGATCGCACGGTGCATAAATCTGATCTGACAGGGATTGAGATTATCAACAGGTTAATGGAAAAGGTTTGGGCAGCCCAAGTCAACAGGCTCGAAGAACATCGTGCTATTCGGCTTATTCCGGCGGCGGATGGCTCTGGTCTGGCTGGGGCAATGTTGATTGATATGCGAAGCGGCGTTTATCGGTATATTGCGGCCAAGGCGATATTGCTGGCTACCGGGGCCGGGCCAACCATGTATCGCTATCACACGCCATCAGGCGACAAAACCTGTGATGGTCTGAATATGGCGCTGGATTTGGGTCTGGGGTTGCGTGACATGGAAATGGTGCAATTTCATCCCACGGGGTTGCTAGGTGGGCCAGATACACGCATGACAGGGACGGTGCTGGAAGAAGGCTTGCGCGGGGCTGGCGGCTATCTGGTCAATGGTGATGGTGAGCGATTTATGTTTGGCTATCATGAGGCTGGTGAGAGGGCAACCCGCGACATTGTTAGCCGCGGCATCTATCAAGAAATGCGGGAAGGCAGAACAACGCCGATGGGAGGTGTTTATATTTCCATGGCGCATCTAGGCCCGGATCATGTGGCGGCTAGGTTTCCCGGAATGGTCAAACGGTGCCGCGATTGCGGGTTTGATCTCGCCGGAGGTATGGTAGAGGTGGTGCCAACCGCGCATTACATGATGGGCGGAGTCAGCTTTTCGGCAGATGCCAGCACGGCGATTGATGGTCTTTTTGCGGCTGGTGAGGATTGCGGCGGTGTCCATGGCGCGAACCGACTTGGCGGTAATGGCGTTGCTAATTCTACGGTTTTCGGCGGTATCGCAGGTGACAGCATGGCAGCTTATCTCAAAGGCCGAAAGACATGGCGTGATGCGGATCAGGCAGAACTTGACCTTGCTGTGGCGGAGGCGGAGTATCCGTTTTCTAAACCATCGGGTGATCTGCATGGTTTGCGTGAAGCGTTATCGCATACCATGTGGGATGATGTTGGTGTGATGCGTGACGCGGCAGGTCTTGAACGAGGTATGGAAACCTTAAAAGGATATACCAATGCGCTGATGGATATGGGGGTGAATGGTGATAATCGGGCGTTTCATATGGGTTGGCATGAATGGCTAAACTTGAAATCCCTAACCCGAATATCTGAGGTCATTGCCCTTGCCGCTATGGGTCGCGAAAACTCACGCGGGGCGCATTACAGAGAAGATTTTCCAGATACCGGAGCGCTGGAGGAAAGCGCGAACACGGTGATCTATGCCAAAGGTGATAAGTTGGAATTAAAACTTGAACAGGTTGATTTTAGCATCATTAAGCCGGGGGAAAGCCTGATCGAAGATATGGCAGGAATGCCAACGCCAATGGCGGCTGGAGGAAGCTCATAATGATAGCCATGAAGGAGACGGCATCATGACCATAACCGAAGCGCGCATCGAAGAAGCCGCGTATCAGATCATGAAAAAAGCGGCGATTGATATCCCTGATGATTACCTCACAGGGATCAAGGGTATGGTTGATCGGGAAAAGGGTGATTTGTCGGCATTTGTGCTTTCTGCCATGCTGGAAAATTACGAGGCGGCGAGCGAAGATCGGCGACCAATGTGCGCGGATACAGGATTGCCGCGTTATTATGTCAAAATTGGTGATAAGGCAAAATTGGGCAGTATGGTCGGATTAGACGCGGCTCTCCGCCGCGCGACCGCCAACGCGACTCATGATGTTCCTCTGCGGCCTAATCGGGTGCATCCGTTATGGCGAACCGAGCATAACAATAATCTGGGGATTAATGCACCAGAAGTGGAATGGAGCTTTGAGCCAGATGCCGATTGGGTTGATATCACCACCGTGCATAAAGGCGGATTGTTTGGATCAGATTACCGGATGCTGTTTCCGGGTGATGGCATTGATGGCATAAAACGGTTTCTTTTGGATACGCTGATCGCTTTTGGTAAGCGCGGGCTAGCCTGTCAGCCAGCGATTGTTGGCGTTGGCATTGGCGGGTCCAAGGATACTTGTATGCAACTTGGCAAACAGGCCGCGTGTCTGCGCGTGGTTGGTGATCGTAATCCAGATGCGGACATTGCCAAACTAGAAGATGAGTTCAAAACGCTTGGTAATTCCATTGGCATGGGGGCGATGGGATTTGTTGGCTCATCAATGGTGGTAGATTGCCATATTGAGGTAGGTTACACGCATACGGGCGGGATGCCAGTTAGTATTCATACTTTTTGCCTTTCATCACGCCGCGCCACCGCAAGATTACACGCTGATGGCACGATCACTTATCGCACGGACCCACAATGGTTCACCCCCTATATGCGACGGGAGGGCGTGACATGATCAGCTCAAATAACCTCACCACTCACCATCTAACGATACCTATTCAACATGAGGATATTGCCAAGTTAAAGCCGGGTGATATCGTCTTTCTTGAGGGGGTGGTCTATACCGCGCGAGAAGGTGTTTATGATCGGGTGCTTGGCAAGGGCGAGGCCATGCCAGTTGACAATATTGCTGAGATTAGCAATGTCAATTTTCACTGCTCACCGGCGGCGTCTGTTCGTGAAGATGGGCAATATGCTATTGGCGGTGTCACGGCGACGGCATCATTTCGGTTTTCAAAATGGATGGCGAATTGGCTTGATCTCACTGGTACAAAGGTTGTGATTGGTAAAGGCGGGATGCCAAAAGAGGATTACGCCTCTATTTTAGCCCCGCGTCAGGCCGTGTATTTGACAACAGTTGGTTATGGCACAGGCGCGCTTCTTGGGCGCGGCGTAACCGGGGTCAGAGATGTGTTCTGGATTGATGATCTGGGTATTGCTCAAGCCATGTGGATGTTTGATGTTAAGGCGTTTGGCCCCTTTATTGTTGATAGTGACCTTGATGGAAACTCTCTCTTTGCATCACATAATGATGCGGTAGCCAAAAATATTGACGCTCTTTACGCTGGACTTAAAGCCCCAGCCTTGAGCCGCTATGGCGAGACAGATGACCGTAAAGATGAGTTGATGTAACTTTGCGAAATTAAGCAAAACACCATTAAAAACACTTTAAAAGAGAATAAAATGACAGATATTAAATCATTGGATATTTTTCGCCAAATTGCGGACCTTGGTAGCTTCCAAGCCACCGCACACAATATGGGAATGTCTTTATCGGCGATCAGTTTGCAGATGAAACGGCTGGAACAATTTGCCCAGCTTAAATTGTTTGACCGCAGTAAAAAGCCGCCGCGCCTTACTAGGGATGGATTAATTTATCTGGAGAAAGTCAACGCTGTTCTGGATTGCTGGCATGAGATTGAGCCTCATGGATCAACATATACAGGCTTAAAGCAAATCACTATTGGCACGGTTCATTCTGTGCTGAGTTCATTTCTGCCTATGGCTCTAAAACAGTATCGCCAGCAAATGCCCGATCTGGATCTTGTGGTCAGGTTGGGTGAGAGTTATGATCTGGAAACGGAGATACAGGCAGGAACGGTTGATGCCGCCATTGTGAGCAAGCCAGTTAAGCCAATAACCGATATCAATTATCATGATTTACGAAGCGAGGAATTGGCCTTAATCGCCAGCCCAAATGCCATAGGTAATAATGCCATAGAGATTCTCAATAGCAATTCCTATGTTCGTTATAATCGCACGGCACGTATCGCCATTCATGTTGAGGAATGGTTCACGAAACACGGTTTGGATATTCATTCCAAAATGGAAATTGATACGCTTGAGGGCATTATTGCTCTGGTTAACGCTGGACTTGGGGTCTCTGTGGTGCCGATGGTGTCGCGGCGACTTTTCCCTAGTGATATGCAGATTATTCCCCTTAAAGACGCAGGCATCAGACAGTTGGTTCTTGCGATCCCTCGGATCAGTCGGCATATCCCTATCTTGATGTCATTTCATGAATGTCTCAAAAAAGCCATTGACGATGATGAAAAGCAGTGATGATGTATTCATCCTGAATAACTAAGATGAAAGAGAGGATATCATGGCCAAAAAATATAATCGTTTGCTTCTGACAGGTGCTGCAGGATCATTGGGTACTCAGCTTCGCCCTCTGGTATCAGATTATGCGGATCATGTGCGGCTGAACGACCGAACAGATGTCTCTGATTGCGGAAGCCACGAGGAGTTTGTCAAGGCTGATCTGGCTGATATGGATGCCATGATCGCCCTGACAAAGGATGTTGATGTTGTCGTCCATATGGGAGGCCAAAGCCGCGAAGGGTCATGGGAAAATGTTCTGAACTCTAATATCATCGGTATGTATAACCTCTATGAGGGATGCCGGAAAAATGGGGTCAAACGTGTGATCTGGGCCAGCTCTGTTCATACCATTGGTTTCTATCCAAGAACCGAGGTGGTTGATGCCGTCTCACCAGTCAGACCAGACAGCAATTATGGCGTCTCAAAAGTCTATGGTGAGGCACAGGCCCAGTATTATTGGGATAAATATGGTATCGAAAGTGTTTCTTTGCGGATTTATTCCTGTTTTCCTGAACCAGTGGATCGTCGGATGCTGACAACATGGCTTAGCTTTGATGATTTGCGACGTCTCGTAGATCGGTGCCTATGGGCGCCATCAGTTCGGCATACTATTATTTATGGTGCTTCAAACAACACTTCGGTTCTGGTTGATAATCACAAAGCGGCGCATATCGGGTTTCACCCTCAAGATACGGCGGACATCTTTCGTGAAAAGGTCGAAGCAAACACGCCAGAACCTGATCCTAAAGGTGGCGTGATCGGGCTTCATGGTGGTCAGTTCACTGTTGATCAGCATTTTGATGATTAAAACCCTGTAAGGCCATACCATCATAAGAAAAGGAAAAGTCTATGACGACACTTTATGCCATGCATGGCGCAGGTTCGATAATTGCGGAAATCATGTTCGAAGAATTGGGCATGAAAGCCAATTTGCTCTATCCTGATGAAGATGAACGAAATGCCCCTGCCTTCCGTTCTATTTCCCCTTATGGACGGATACCGGTGCTGGTCACTGACAAAGGCCAGTCTGTTTTTGAGAGTTTAGCGATTGTTCTGACGCTATTGGAACATGACAACGCTGGTAAATTAGCCCCGCGTCAAGGCACGGCAGAATATGCCGAGTTTTTGTCATGGATCACCTATCTGGCAACAACACTCTATACGGCGGTGTTGCGCTATCATTACCCTGAACGTTATGGAGAAGGCGTTTCCGTCCGGGGCAAAGCGATTGAGGAAATCAACTTAGTTTATGATCACATCGAAGCCGCGGCTCACGATTTTGTCGCTGGCGATCAGATGACGGTTGCGGATTTTTATCTCTTTATGTTGATTAATTGGGATGAAGAATCTGATGAGAATCTTAAATCACGGTCAAAAATTAATCGCATCATGAATGCGGTGGGGGGCTTGGCCTCTGTTAAGGCGGTTATGGCGCGGCAAGAGGATTGAAACGCCGCATCAGGAATTAAAATTTCGGGGCGGCAATGCCTGAAATAATAATGTTAACGACGCTGGTTGAGGCATCTTCAAGCGCGGTTTTTAAAGTCGATGCGAGGTCATTGGGGTGATCCACAAAATATCCCTTTGCACCTAGCCCCTCAGCAATCATGTCATATCGGGTGTCGGCGTCAAGATCACAGGAATGGACGCGATCATCGCCAAAATTGGCCTTTTGAATCTCAACTTCTGCGCCCCAACGCTGATCATTCCCGATAATAAAGGTGATTGGCAGACCAGCGCGACGGGCGGTTTCAATCTCGGCTAGATGAAACCCTGCACTGCCATCCCCCATGAAGGCCACAACATGACGATCAGGATTGGCAAATGCCATACCAATAGCTTGTGGGATGCCGCCGCCAATACCGCCTGATGGCCCATTAGTTAAAGTGTGGGCCATGATATTGATAGGATCAGGTAAGCCGGATTGAACCCATTGGCTAAACTCACCTCCGTCACAGACAATCAGAGGCGGTGCGGTGAGATCAATGGCTTTGGCAAAATCACGGATCACCATCGCCGGAGTAATATGGTCTTTGGCATTAAGGTCTGCGGTAGGAATATTAGGTCGCTCAGTAATCTTTTTATCAACGAATTTAAGCCATGTTTGTGAGCGTGTCCGCAATTCTGCCTTGGCAATAGCCTTCATGCTGGATACCGGGTCGGCGATACAGCCCCATGTCATGTTTCCAAAAAACACCTGATTTGAAAGGGTCACGGTCGATGATTGCGCGGCGCAAACAACAATGCGCGGTGCTGGCATAATTTCGCGTGAGCCAAAACCAAGGATAAAATCAGGTTCTTTATCCAGCAGAATAATACCATCGGCTTCAGCCAGAATCTCTCTGATACGGCCCAGCATGGGGTCAGCTAATCCACGAGGGCTGGTCATGGAGATGACAGGTATTTTATGGTGGGTTCTGATCGCTTCGATCAATATGTTGTTGCGGGCAGAAGAAATGGTACTACCTGTCAATATGACAGGTTTCTTTGACGCATCAAGGGCCATGGTAATCGCGCTGAGGTCAGATGGACTAACAGCGAAACTGTCATCTTCGGTGTGAATTTGTGGCGGAAAAAGGGGATTTTGTGCAGACTCGTTTAACACATCCTCTGGTATCGTCAGATGCACTGGCCCATGTCGTCCCGAACGTGCGGCACGCATCGCTTCACGAATAGCGCCATCAATATTGTTGCTATTTGTCAGCCGCCAGCTTTCTTTGACCAGAGGCCCACTGATAACCGTTTGGTTCAATTCTTGAAACGGGCGTCTGCCATCCATATTAACCGGACTATCGCCTGTTATTAAAACCACCGGAGATTCTGATGCCATCAGCGCATAAAGCGGACCAATAGCATTGGTAAAACCCGGCCCCGCGGTACACAGAGCAACACCAGTACGCTTGCTGGAACGGGCAAAGCCATCCGCCATGAACACGGCGCCAGCCTCGTGACGGGCATGAATAATCTTCATATCCTGATCATAAGCAGCGTCATATAACGACATGATCTGATTCCCCGAAAGAGAAAAGATCGTATGAGTTCCAGCCTCTGCAATAGAGGAAATGATCAGATCGGCAACGCGCATAATAAAGAAATATTCTTCAAGAAGTGTTAGTTTATATGTTTAGCAGAAAAGATAGTTATCAGAAAAAAATCAACAAAGATTTTTTATTCTCATACTATATATAAGGATAACCCCCACACGATACAATATCAGGCGAGTCAATATAGGTGATAAAAATGACAAAGATCAAAACGATTGGCTGTATTGGCCTTGGCACTATGGGTAGACCTATCGCCGCGCATCTATTAAAATCCGGTTTTTCGGTAAGTGGTTATGCGCGCCGACCTTCTTTTTTTGATGAGGATGGCAGAGATCTCATTGCCGCGGGAATGCGCATAGCGGCCAGCCCGGCGGAATTAGCATCAGATGTCGATCTGGTCATCACCAATGTAGTGTCAGGTGATGATGTGGCAGATGTTCTGCTTGATCGGGATGATGCGGTCGTTCATGGGGCGTCGTCTGAGTTGATCATTATGGATCATAGCACCATCGCCCCCGAACAAGCCCAAGGGATTAATCAGCGATTACGCGCCCATCATATCGGTTTTGTTGATGCCCCAGTTTCAGGTGGCGGCATTGGCGCTAAGGCAGGAACACTGGTCTCTATGCTTGGTGGAAAGCCAGAAGATATCGAAAAGATATCCTCTGTTCTTAGTTGTTATACAAGTGGCTTTCGTCATATCGGCGATGCTGGGCATGGTCAGGTTGCCAAATTATGTAATCAAATCGCCCAAGTGGTAACAATCGCAGGGGTAGCGGAGGCAATGCAATTTGCCGCTATTCATAATACCGACCAAAATGCCGTGCTGGATGTGATGATGCAAGGATTTGCCAGCAGTAAGATGCTAGAACTCATGGCACCCAAAATGATTTCTGAAGATTTTACGCCGGGAATGGAATCACGTCTTCATGCCAAAGATATGGGGATTGCCCTTGCGGCGGCGCAAAAAAATGGCGAGAAACTGCCATCTACGGCGTTGATTTCCCAGCTTTTAAATGCTGTTCAAGAGGCAGGTTGGCAGAATATGGATACCTCTATTTTATACCGTTATCTAAAAAATATATAACATCATCCTTGCCATCATAGGAATATGTACCATTTTTGACAATGGTGATGAATTAAGAGTTCACCATTATTAATGGCGTGCGTAATGGAATTGCCCTTTTAGGGTAAAATTAAGAGGTACCTAAATATGTCAACAGGCAAAGTAAAATGGTTCAATGCAACTAAAGGCTATGGCTTTATTGAGCCAAACGAAGGCGGAGCTGACGCCTTTGTTCATATCAGTGCAGTTCAAGAGGCTGGACTGACGGAATTAGTTGAAGGTCAGGAAGTCGAGTATGAAATGACCGAAGCTAAGAATGGAAAGCTATGCGCCGCTAATATCAAGCTTGCAGAATAACGGGTTCTGGATCAGAGCGTTTATCGCTTTTGTGCGATGTAAAGACCACTGAAGACCAGACCCAACGACAGAAGATGATAATACCCTAGCGTCTCATTAAGAATTGAGACGCCCAAAAGGGCCGAAAACACAGGCACAAGATTGGTGAACATACCAGCCTTGCTTGATCCAATTCTGTCCACACCAATCATGAACCAGACTTGTGACAGAAATGATGGCACGACCGCAATATAAAGCAAAATGAGCCAGCTTTTGCCGCCAGTAAAGGTGAAGCCGCCCATGATCGCCTCACCAACCGCAAATGGTAGAGAGGCGATAAATGCAAAGATCGCCAACACCCCCATCATGACAATACTATCCACAGGTGGGCGTCGTGTCAGCCCAAGCGTATATCCAGCATAACAGCAACAACCAATGATCATGATTAAATCTCCATGATTAAAGGTCAGGCTAATAATCACCTTCAGTGATCCTTTGGAAATCACAACCATAGCACCGCCCATGGCTGTAATCAGACCAGTTAATTGTAACAAAGTCACAGGTGTCCTTAAGACAATTAACCCCATTGCCATGATCACCGCAGGGATTGTGCTTTGTATCAGGCCGAGATTAATGGCACTGGTGGAATAGGCGGCTAGATAAAACATAATGTTAAAGCCACTTAGCCCAAACCCCATCATGATGAGCCAGAACCAACGGTGACGAAGACTGCGTAAAGTGCTAATGATCTGACGATGATAGAAGGTCATGATGAGGGCGGCAACAATCAACCATCGGGCGCTGACCAGAACCATAGGTGATAACTCATTCACCGCTAAGCGCGCGGCAATGGTGTTACCGCCCCAGCCTAAAGCGGCAAGAGCCAGCAAAACAGGGGCGCTTATTATCACGGCGGTCATTTTCTTAAGCATAACTCTATGCCCCCATTTCCACACGCAGAGCAAGAGTTAGCGCTAAGTTTTCAACATCGGGAATAAAGCTATCCTGCCACTTCCCGTGACAAATGAGGATATCCTGCATGAGCCGCCAGCGCAGGCCTGTTAAAATGCTTTCCATAGCGCGTTTGCTTCCTGTTCCGTCAAGGCCAGCGCGAAAATATACCGCCACTGGTTTTCCTGCACTCGTGTCGAGGAGAGATGGGTAGGTGCGATCAAAAAAATCTTTGGTCAGACCTGCCATATAACCAATATTCTCTGTGCTGGCAATGAGAATGCCATCCGCGGCAAGAGCATCATCAGCATTTGCCTCAAGAGGAGTTTTGCGGATCATACTAACATCACTATCACGGGTTATGATAGCAGCGGCGGCATCAGAAAGTCGGCGCGTGTTTGATGACGGTGAATGATCAAGGAAAAGAAGATGTCGCTGTGTTTCGCTCATAGCTTAAACATGGCAAAGCTAGACCAAAACTGCAATGCAAACACGACATTGAGTTACATTATGACGATAATAAAAATTTGTGCTAAAATACGGCTCTGAATAAACCTAGATAACATGATCCCGAATGTGAAATAAACACTCAGGAAATGGCTTGATAGGACATACAAAAAAGGATGCCGTCATTATGGCTTGGCCAGCATATCAAAAATTATTGTCCAGTCTTTCTGACACGCCTTCGCATGGCGTCGCTATGGCAGATTTGCTCGAAAATCGTGACCGCAGTGATCGCCTTCAATTTGCCATTGACGATATGAAACTGGATTTAACACGGCAAACAGTAACTCAAGACCAGCTCCATATCTTACTGCAACTGGCGAAAGAAGCAGAAGTGATGGAAAAATGCCATGCCATGTTAGATGGCAAGATTGTCAACACATCAGAGCAAAGACCTGCGCTTCATGCCCATTTGCGTGACCCATCACAGCCTCTGGCGCAGGCCAGTGTTGATATTATGGCTAGCCATTTGGACAAGTTGCTTAGTTTAGGCATCACAGATGTAGTTTCTGTCGGGATTGGTGGTTCTGATCTTGGGCCAGCGATGGCGGTATCGGCATTGTCACCCTATCAGCAAGGCCCCGAAATTCATTTCGTTAGTACCATAGACCCATCGCAGATGGGCGATTGTCTAGCCATGCTTGATCCTTCCACGACCGCTATGTTGATCATTTCTAAATCCTTCAGCACGCCGGAAACCCTTGCCAATATGGCAATGGCGATGCGGTGGTTTGCTGATGCTGACATTGATTATAGTGACCGCGTTCTGGCGATTACCGCTAATCCTAAACAGGCAAAGGATATGGGATTTGGTGATGACAATATTCTGCCTTTTGATCAGGGAATTGGTGGTCGATATTCTATCTGGTCCGTGGTTGGTTTTGGTTTGATGCTGGCGATTGGACGGTCTGGGTTTAGGGCTATGCTTGCTGGTGGTCATGCTGTGGATGAACACGTTCTCAGCGTACCACTTTATCAGAATGCCCCTGTTAATCTGGCCTTAATGCGTTATTGGAATGTTAGTGTGCTTGGGCGTCAGGCGGAATCGTTTTGCCCCTATGATCAACGCCTTGATATGTTGACCTCATGGCTTCAGCAACTGGAAATGGAATCCAATGGTAAATCCATTGACGCCTCTGGCAACAGAGTAGATCACCTTACCGCGCCGATTATTTTTGGGATGGCTGGCGGTGATGCCCAACATAGTTTCTTTCAGCATATTCACCAGAGCGCCATGGTTACGCCAGTGACTTTTCTTGCCCCGTTGCGGCCGTTGATGTCTGACGCAAATATGGCGGCGGATCTGGTTGCTGATCATCATGATCAGCTCATACTAAATATGCTGGCACAGGCGGATTCTCTGGCTTTGGGTAGTGCCGATGATTCCGGGTTTTCTGGGGGGCGGCCATCAACCATAATCACATGGCTTCAGTTATCGCCATATACTCTGGGGCGTGTTCTGGCTTTGTATGAATATGTTACGACGATGTCTGGGTCTCTTTGGGGATTGAACAGCTTTGATCAACCTGGTGTTGAGCTTGGGAAAATTAAGGCGAAAAGCTATGAGGCGATTTATCAGGGCAAGGCCACTGATGATCATTTGACAGATACCACGAAAAGCATATTTGAGCAGTTAAAAGAATTGAAAGAATCATTAACAAATAAGCCTTGATTTCTATCATCATTACCGTCATGGCTTATGTTGCAAACAAGTTATAACGAACAGGATAAGGTATCATGAATAGAGAAGTATTTATCACTTGTGCGGTCACAGGGGCAGGCGATACGACTAGCAAGTCTGATCTGGTTCCGATTACCCCGAAACAAATTGCTGATGATGCTATCGCCGCCGCCAAGGCCGGGGCCGCGGTTGCACATTGTCATGTTCGTGATCCGCAAACTGGTGCCCCATCGCGTGATGTTGCGCTTTATCGTGAAGTGGTGGATCGTATCCGTTCCGCCGATACCGATGTGGTGATCAACTTAACCGCTGGCATGGGTGGGGATTTGATTATTGGCTCACCTGAACAGCCATTGCCACTTGCCGAGGGTACAGATATGGCTGGCGCGGCAGAACGGGTGGAACACGTTACAAGCCTGTTGCCTGAGATTTGCACCCTAGATTGCGGTACCATGAATTTCTCGCATGGCGACTATATCATGGCAAACACGCCATCTATGTTGCGGGCTATGGCAAAGCATATGCAGGACGCTGGCGTTCGCCCAGAAATTGAGATTTTTGACACAGGTCATCTGGTGCTGGCAAAACAGCTTGTCAAAGAAGGGTTAATTGACGATCCGGTGGTGGTTCAGCTTTGCATGGGCATTCCCTATGGCGCCCCTGATGATCCAAACACCCTCATGGCTTTGGTGAATAATCTGCCTGATGGCTGGATTTATTCTGCCTTTTCTATTGGGCGGAATCAGTTGCCTTATGCCGCGCTAGCCCCCATTGTTGGCGGCAATGTTCGGGTTGGACTAGAAGATAATATCTATCTTGATTATGGCAAGCTGGCCACCAATGCTGATTTGGTGGAACGCGCTGCGACCATATTATCGGCGATGAATGTGTCTATTCTTACGCCTGAAGATGTTCGTAAAAAACTGAAACTAACAAAACGCTAGAGGTATTTCCGTGGCAAAAGGAATAAACAAGGCCGCTGTCATTGGCGGCGGTGTCATTGGTGGTGGCTGGGTTGCCAGACTGATAACAGCAGGTTGTGATGTGATGGTGTTTGATCCCCATCCCAAGGCCGCAGATTATGTAGATGATGTGATTGCCCGAAATGAGGCCGCCATGTTGCGGTTATGGCCGGGGCAAACCACAGGCGCGCGAGGACAAGTACGCTATGCCAAAACCATTGGTGAAGCAGTAGAGGGCGCAGATCTGGTTCAGGAATCGGTGCCAGAACGAATAGAGTTAAAGAAAACCATTCATCAGGAAATTGGTGAGGCCTTAGCCGATCATGCGATTATTGGATCTTCAACCTCTGGATTGCTGCCCACGGATATTCAACGTGATATGCCTAATGCCGACCGGATGATGGTCGCGCATCCCTATAACCCGGTCTATCTGTTGCCTGTGGTTGAAATTGTTGGCGGTGAAAAAACCTCGGCTGATGCTATTTCCGCCGCGATGGATATCTATGCCGCGATAGGCATGAAGCCGGTGCATATCAAAAAGGAAATTGATGCCTTTGTCGGTGATCGTCTGCTTGAGGCAATGTGGCGAGAATCGCTTTGGCTGATTAAAGAAGGCGTTGCCTCCGTCGGTGAGATTGATGATATCGTCCGGTATGGCCTAGGGATGCGTTACGCCCAGATGGGTCAGTTTATGACCTATCGGCTTGGCGGTGGAGATGGCGGTTTCAGACATTTTCTGGAACAGTTTGAACCTTCGCTGAAATGGCCGTGGACTAAGCTAATGGATGTGCCGGAATGGACAGATGAGCTGGTTGATAACATTGTCAGCCAGAGTGATGATCATGTTGATGGCCTAAGTGTTAAAGAACTCGAAGCTATCCGTGACAATAATCTTGTCGATTTTCTCAAAGTGTTGCGGCGCAACCAATGGGGGGCGGGAACTGCTCTTAAAAATCCAGCAGATATGGCGCCTGCCAGTGAAGACAGCATGGCTCTTGACGCGACCCCTCTGATCACTTGGCAGGGTAATGTGCATGAAGATTGGGCAGATTATAATAACCATATGACAGAGTTCCGTTATCTTGAGGTATTTAGCATGGCCACCGATAAGGTGTTGTTTGGATGCGGTGCCGGGCCAGCCTATGTGAAAGACGGATTTTCCTTTTACACGGTTGAAACCCATATCCGGCATATTGATGAGATCGCTATTGGTGAGCCTATTCATGTGGAAACACGTCTGATCAATCATGATGCAAAAAAATTGCATTTGTTCCATGATATGTATGGCGGGGCGGATAACCGCTTGCTGGCAACAGGCGAACATATGTTGCTTCATGTTGACATGAAGGCAGGGCGAGCCTGTCCAATGCCTGATCACATTACAGCAGGGTTTGACACGATCGCCAAAACACAAAAAACACTTTCCCTGCCAGAGGCGGTAGGTTCCGCCATTGGAATGAAACGCAAATAAGTTAGAAAGCCATAGAACCTTTATATGGCGGCCTTGAGATGGCAGCCTTGAGATAGCGCTCTTATAGATAGCAAGGAAAGTTTTAGGAGAGAAACCATGCATTTTGGACTTAGCGAAGAACAAAATATGATTGTAGATACGGTCAGAGGATTTGTTGAAAAAGAGATTTATCCTCATGAAGCGCGTGTCGAAGAATTGGGTTATGTTCCTGCTGAACTTGCTGATGAGATCAAGTCCAAAGTTCTTGAAATGGGCTTTTATGCGCCAAACTTTCCCGAAGAAGTCGGTGGCGGTGGGCTAAACCATCTGGAGTTTGCCCTGCTTGAGCGTGAGCTTGGGCGAGGGTCTATGGCGTTGACGCATTTTTGGGGGCGACCACAAAATATCTTGATGGCGTGTGAGGGTGAGCAAAAAGAGAGATATCTTTTCCCGGCAATCAAAGGCGAGAGAATGGACGCCTTGGCCATGACCGAACCAGACGCAGGGTCAGATGTGCGAGGTATGAAAACTTACGCCAAAAAGGACGGAAGCGATTGGATTGTTAATGGCACTAAGCATTTTATTTCTGGCGCGGCCCATGCTGATTTTGTCATCGTCTTTATCGCAACGGGTGAGGACGATACCCCCAAAGGCCCGAAAAAACGGATTACCTGTTTTCTGGTAGATCGGGGCCATCCGGGATTTGAAATTAAGCCAGGTTACAAATCGGTTTCACATCGTGGCTATGACAATATGATTCTGACCTTTGATGACTGCCGCCTTCCGGAAAGTCAGGTTCTGGGGGAGGTTGATGGCGGTTTTGAAGTGATGAACACATGGCTATACGCCACCCGCATTACTGTTGCCACAATGTCGGTTGGTCGCGCTAGACGGGTGTTTGATATGGCCCTGCAATACGCGGTTGATCGCAAGCAGTTTGGGCAACAGATTGGCAAGTTTCAAGGCGTAAGTTTTAAGCTGGCGGATATGATCACAGAGATTGACGCCGCAGATTGGTTGACGCTGGCTTCGGCGTGGCGCTTGGATGAGGGGTTAGAGGCCAATCGGGAAATTGCCTCTGCCAAGGTTTATGCTTCGGAAATGTTGGCGCGGGTGACGGATGAGGCGATCCAAATTCATGGCGGTATGGGATTGATGAATGATCTGCCATTAGAACGTTTCTGGCGTGATGCCAGAGTTGAACGCATCTGGGATGGCACATCAGAAATCCAGCGGCATATTATCAGTCGTGATCTGCTTCGGCGGATTGGCGGTTAATGTTGCGGCGCTATCCTAGGGATTACTCCGCGTCATTAACGCGGTTGTTGCGCCCGACGAATATCGCGGTGATTGGCGGCAAGTGGGCCGAGGCCGTGGTTTTGAGTTGTACCGAGATTGGTTTTTCTGGTGAGATTTGGCCAGTGCATCCCCATAAAGATATGATCGCCGGGCATAAGGCTTATGCTAATTTGGCGGCGTTGCCTGCCGCGCCTGATGCGGTGTTTTTGGGGGTTAACCGCAAAGCTAGCATTGATATGGTAGGCCAGTTATCCGAAATGGGCGCTGGCGGTGTTGTTGCCTTTGCCTCTGGTTTTGCAGAGGTTGAAGACGGTAAGGATTTTCAAGATCAGTTGGTCGCGGCAGCTGGCGATATGCCTATTCTTGGGCCAAATTGCTATGGCATGATCAATTATCTTGATGGGGCTTTGCTGTGGCCTGATGTCCATGGTGGCAAACCTGTGGAACGCGGGGTGGCTATCATCACCCAGTCATCTAATTTGGCTATTAATCTGACTATGCAGAGGGGCGGATTGCCCATTGCCTACACTCTCACCCTTGGCAATCAAGCTATGATTGGCATGGCTGATTTGATTAGGGTCGTCGCGGCAGATGACCGGGTAACAGCTATTGGTCTGCATATCGAAGGTATCAATGATGCCGCCTCCTTTGCCGCCGCGGTGTATGAGGCAAAACAGTATGGTAAGGGTGTATTAGCACTGAAGGCAGGGCTTAGCGAGGCGGCCCAAAATATGACAGTCTCACATACGGCATCGCTGGCTGGCGGTATGGCCGCGTCCAGTGCTTTTTTTAATGCTCTTGGTGTTGGTGAGGTTAATTCCATTGATGCCCTGATGGGTGGGCTGACTTTGCTGCATTGTTATGGTCAGCTTGATGATCCGTCTTTATTGACGATGTCCTGTTCAGGTGGTGAAGCCTCACTGATTGCAGATGCGGCAGAACGTGGCGGCGTGCCTATGCCGTCTTTAACGGCGGCGGCGGCGGCGCGGATCGAAGCAACGGTTAATCCGCTAGTAACAGTAAGCAATCCGTTTGACTATCACACCTTTGATTGGGGTGATGGCCCCCGGCTAGAGGCCAGTTTCACCGCCGCGATGCAGGCAGGAACAGGGATCACAGCATTGATCATTGATTTTCCAAAACTGGAATTAGGACGCGCCGATGCGTGGCAGACTGCTTTGGAAGCGCTCTTGGCAGGAAGCCAGACCACTGGTGCTAAAGCTATGGTTTTAGCAAGTATGGCAGAAGGCTTGCCTGAACAATGGGCAGACTGGTTGATGGAGCGAGGCATCCCCCCAATGCGCGGATTTGATCATACCATTGCCGCGATCAAGGCAGCGCATCAAGCGTCCCGATCTCCGAAAGCGGTGACCCTATCAGGATTGTCATCACGGATAGCGGAAGATAAAAGCCAAATTGTTAATATGAACGAATATGAGGGCAAGACCCTATTGGCACAACATGGCGTTATGATCCCGCAAGGCGGCATAGCTGAAAGCCAAAAGGAAGCGGTGGCATTGGCATCAGATAAGCTGGTGGTGATGAAGGCGGTTTCGGCCGAATTAAGTCACAAGACGGAGGCAGGGGCCGTTCGGCTTGGGATCAAGGGCGAAAGCAATGTGGTGGAAGCCTATCAGCATTTGAGCCAGATTAGCCCGCAAGTGCTGGTTGAAGATATGATTACCGATAGCGTTGCTGAACTCATCATTGGCATCAGCCGCGATCCGGTGGTCGGTCTTTATCTTATGCTGGGGACAGGCGGCGTGATGGCGGAATTGTTGCGTGATACTGTTACGCTGATCATGCCAAGTCCGGCAGATGCCATTGAAAAAGCACTGATGCAACTCAAAGCTGGGGCGCTTTTGGGTGGTTGGCGCGGCAAGGCCAAAGGTGATATCAAAGCGGCGGTGGCGGCGATAGAGGCCATTCAGGGGATTGCTCTTGACTGGCAGGATAAACTTGAAGATCTTGAGATTAATCCGCTTATGATCAGACCAGAAGGCAAGGGTGCGGTCGCTGTTGATGCGTTGATCCGTCTCAACCCATAAAGACGAGCAGGAAATTAAAGGAGAAACCGATGTCGGATGTTCTGAAAACCAGCCTTAGTAATGGCGTTTTTCATGTTGTTTTGGATCGCCCCAAAGCAAATGCGATTGATCTTAAGACTAGCCGTGAGATGGGAGAGGTCTTTAAGGCATTTCGTGATGATCCTGCCGCTCGTGTTGGTATTGTTAGCACGGCAGGAGATAAGTTTTTCTGTGCAGGATGGGACCTTAAAGCCGCGGCAGATGGTGACGCCGTCGATGGTGATTATGGGGTTGGCGGTTTTGGCGGGCTTCAAGAATTGCGCGGCATGAATAAACCGATGATTGCCGCGGTAGAGGGCATGACGGTTGGGGGCGGATTTGAATTAGCCCTGTCATGTGATTTGATTTATTGCACCAAAGAAAGCCGTTTTGCCCTTCCAGAAATCAAGGCTGGAACGCTGGCGGATGCGGCGACAGTGAAATTGCCAAAGCGTATTCCTTATCATATTGCAATGGAAATGCTGTTCTTAGGACGCTGGATGGACGCAGATGAGGCAAAGCATCATGGTTTGGTGAATGATGTTCTGGATGCTGATAAGCTGATGGATCATGTTCAGGAGATAGCGGAAACTCTGGCCGCAGGCCCGCCACTTGTTTTTGCCAGTATCAAAGAGGTGGTGCGTGAGGCGGAAGCCTTGCGGTTTCAAGATGCCATGAACCAGATCACGAAACGCCAACTTGATACCGTTGATATTCTCTATGACAGCGAAGACAATCTGGAAGGTGCTAAAGCGTTTGCCGAAAAACGCGACCCTGTCTGGAAGGGGCGTTGATTTTTCTTCAATCGGGCTATCTCAATCATCATTGGTGATATGATTGGAGAGAAGACATGAAGTTAAGACATCAACTGATCTTAAAGCTATCGGTTCTGTTGTCAGGAGTATTTCTTCTGATAGGTAATAGCAGCCTGACTTTGGCGGCAGGATCAGGAGATTCAGGGGCTTCGTCTGATACACCAGCCGTTGTTGTCGAGGCGGAAAAAGCAATCAAAAAAGGCCAATTTGACAAAGCTTATGAAATGCTGGCAGCAAAAGAATCTAAATATTCCAAAAATGCTGATCTCTATAATCTCATGGGGTATTCTGCCAGAAAGATGCAACGCTATGATGACAGCATGGCGCATTATCTCAGAGCGCTTGAAATCAATCCAAAGCATAAAGGCGCGCTTGAATATATTGGTGAGTTGTATTTAACGCTCAACCAACCACATGATGCCAAGGCTATGTTGGCCAAACTGGAAAAAGTTTGCTTTTTAGGTTGCGATGAGAAAACCGAGTTAGCCGAGGCGATCAGCGCATGGGAAGCTGAGAATAACTAAACGGTTTTGCCGTCCTGTTGCAGTTTTTCGAGCATGGCTCTAGCATTGGGGCTAAGCTGATTTTTTGTGATATTTTCACTATTGCCAATGATGGCCTGTGTTTCGTTATCCATTTCCGGTGATGGTATCTGGCTCTCGGCTTCAGGCGGCGGTGTCCTAATCATATGATTTTCTGTGATCTCAACCGGATAGAGTGTTAACTCACTATACCGAAGACGCGCCAGCTTACGGCGTAATTTAGCATTTGAGGGCCGTGGTTTTTCTTGCTTTTGGTCAGGCTTTTTGTGCTTTTTATCCTTCACGATAACCATCAAGAACAGCAGGATAACAATCACACCTGTGAAAACGGTTATTCCGATAGGATCATTAAGCGCAATCTCTTGGAGAAGCGGAACTTTGGCAAGGACGCTGGCAACATCAGGATGTTCAAAAAACTGGATCAGAGAGGAGCGAATGGTATCAATCATGATAAGTCACCCATAAAAAGATTGGCATATTCATCCGCTAATTGAGGGCCTAACTTGTCTTGATCCTTTTGCCATGGGCGCAGATCGGTTGGGATAGCATGAATAGGGCCTAGATTTTCACCGAGCCACCACGCACAAATTGCAGCCTTTTTATGTTTTTGGGTCAGCATCAATCGCCCCGTACTAAGCGATGCAATATGAACCCAGTGTTTTGCCATCGCTAGGATTGTATTCTCAAGCCGAGATTTGCGCGTCATGATCAGCTTAAACTCTTGCCGGGGGTGTGGTTTGCGATGATGCAATTCTGATAAGGCGTCAATGTCTGGCAAGTCTAACATGATAGAAGCATCCAGCCGGGTGGGATTATTGATTAATCCAAAATCTACCTGAAGACTGGCCTGATGCGATGGTGAGATTAGGCGATTGTGGAAATAATCACACGCTGTTTGAGCAATTTCAGCCAGCATGGGGTCAATATCGAGAACATGAAGACGAACCATGATGCTTTCCCTTTCTGATGCAATCTAAAGGATATTGGGTGCAACCTGCAAGTGATCTGTGGGGGTTAGTTGCCCTTAAAAAGCACATTTGGTGTTTTTGCCGCTAGGCTGGCGGCTTCAAATGCCAGTGTGGCGCATCTCTGGCGATTACGATAGCTGGTTTTGATAGGGGTCATTGCGGATAGGGACGAAAAGGGGGCCGCCGCATCTGATGGCGATATGAACCATTGTTTGATACCATCACTCATATGATCCAGCATCGCCACTGGCAGGGCAGGTTCTGGTTGATGCTTTACCATATCAAGCAAAATACCTGCTGACGCTTCACAAATGGCACAGCCCCTAACATGAACGGAAATCTCTTTGACATGGTCATCGACGAGGGCAAGCATAACCGTAACCTTGTCGCCGCAGGTTGGGTTAGTCATCTCCGCCGTGTGGGTCGGGTTTTCCAGCAAGGGCTGTTCGCGCACCTGCCGGGCTAGCATTAATAATTGCTCGTGATAGAGGCGATCTTCGGTCAAATGATTTCCCTTGATTTTGATCTGTTGTTGAAACTCGTTTTATCGATATTTTATGGTATAGTAACAATACTGTCATCACGCTTTGGCATTATTATGACATAAAGACTAATAAATCCTTCAAAGCGCTTTTGGGACAAAGAAAGGCCGAAGACAATGACATCAAATTATCTGGCAACAAGAATTCTCGTAACACTTGGACCTGCCAGCAATTCTCGTGACATGATCAAGACGCTCGCGCTCGCCGGGGCCAGCGCGTTTCGGTTGAACTTTAGCCATGGCACACAGGATATTCATAAACAGACCTATGATCATGTTCGTGATGTGGCAAAGGAATTAAATCAACCTCTCACCATTTTGGCGGATTTACAAGGTCCAAAATTGCGTGTTAGCACCGTAAAAAAGGGAACAGAACTCAAAGCTGGTGATCAATTTATTTTTGATAACGTTGACAAAATTGGTGATGCCAAGCGTGTCTATCTTCCCCATCCGGAGATTTTTGAGGCGATTTTGCCGGGACACCGGATGTTGGTCAATGATGGCAATTTGAAATTTAAAGTTATCACCGTTGAGACAGGTAAAATTATCACAGAAGTTGAGGCAGGTGGGCCGATTAGTGACAGAAAAGGCGTCAATGTTCCTGATGTTTCCCTGAATATCAGCCCACTTACAGAAAAAGACCGGGCTGATTTGGATTTTGCTCTTGATCTGGGTGTCGATTGGGTGGCGCTTTCGTTTGTTCAGAAAGTCACCGATGTGCTTGAGGCGCGAACAATCATCAAAGACCGCGCCGCGCTTATGGTGAAAATTGAAAAACCAGCGGCGTTAACGGTGCTTGAAGATCTCATTCGTGCTTGTGATGGGATTATGGTGGCGCGTGGTGATTTGGGTGTTGAGATGCCGCCAGAGGAAGTGCCGGGTATCCAGAAAGATATTACCTATGCCTGTCGGCGTATTGGGAAGCCAGTGGTGGTGGCAACACAAATGCTCGAATCCATGATTACGCATCACACGCCGACACGCGCGGAAGCCTCTGATGTGGCAACGGCGGTGGTTAATGGTGTTGATTGCGTTATGCTTTCTGCTGAAACCGCCTCAGGTGAATATCCGGCAGAAGCGGTCAAGATGATGCGCCGCATTATTGAGACCACAGAGGCGCGAAAAGGTTACGCCAGTGCGCTTTCCATGAAGCCTGTGGATGCGCATACGACCTATCACGCGGTGGCTGCCTCAGCAACGCAACTGGCTGATGCTATTGGCGCGGTTTGTGTTGCAGGATTTTCAACCACAGGGGCAACGGTTGTCCGGTTATCGCGCGAACGTCCCAATTTACCTATTTTTATGATAACCCCAAGCCAAGTATCCCGACAGCGTTTAGGATTTACATGGGGCATCAACAGTATTCTGTCGCCATATTTTGAAAGCTTTGACGAAGCGTTAACAGAAATCAGCCGATTGTTGCTGGATAGCACCGATGCAAAATTGGGGGATCTTGTGGTTGTGGTCGCTGGTACTCCATTTGGCGTCGCCGGAACAACCAATACGATAAGAGTGCTGACCTTATCATGACAAAACTATGATAATGACAAAACTATGACAAAGCTATATTTTGAAAAAGATGAGCGAAGCAATCCTGTCGGTGTCTCGGTTACACAAAAAACACCGCAGAAGCCTGATGGCAAAGCCTTGACGGGGCAATACTGTGTGCTTGAACGCTTGACCCTTAATCATGCCGCAGAATTAGTAGAGGTATTGGCAGGTCATGATCAGAATTGGGTATGGCTTCCTTATGGGCCAATTCATGATGCTTCTGCTATGGCAGACTGGATTAAAGATCAAGGGCTTCATGATGATCCTCTTTTTTATGTTGTTAAGGCTCCTCAGACAGGCAAGGTAATGGGTGTGCTGTCGTACCTAAGGATTAACCCGGCCAGCTGTTCTATCGAAGTGGGTCATATTAATTTTGCCCCGGTGATGCAGAAAACCCCGGCGGCAACAGAAGCTGTTTTTCTGATGATGAAAGCTGCGTTCGAAGCAGGGTATCGCCGCTTTGAATGGAAATGTAACGCCCTCAATAACAAATCCTGCCGCGCCGCGGAACGGTTCGGTTTGTCCTTTGAAGGCGTATTTCGCGCCGCCACCATAAGCAAAGGTCGCAATCGTGATACCGCATGGTTTGCCGCCACGGAAAGCGATTGGCCCTCCATTCGCTCAGCGTTTGAAACTTGGCTCTCACCAGATAATTTTACGCCCGAAGGCCAGCAAATCAAAGCGTTGTCTGATCTCAATCGTCCGCATCTCGTTCGCCAGATGGAAACATCTGGATATCAATTCACCGAGCGTTGATATCAAAAATAAAGGCAGGGTGATCCTGCCGTTATCTCAAGCCCAAAAAAGAATTGTTATCGGGCTTTGGTCAAAAATTGATTTATTCAGCCATATAAGCGCGAATAATCTGATCAGGATCGGCTGGTGGCTCACCAGCGTTAATGGCTTCGACCACTTCCATGCCCTCACCAACCTGACCCCAGACGGTGTATTGACCTGTTAGATGACCGCATCCGTCAAAGCAGATGAAAAATTGGCTGTCGGCGCTGTTTGGGTCCATTGTCCGAGCCATACCCACAGTGCCGGACTGATATTGATAGTCAGAAAACTCGGCATCAAGTTTCTGGCCTGATCCCCCCATGCCGGTGCCAGTAGGATCACCAGTTTGCGCCATGAAGCCGGGGATCACACGGTGAAAAATAATGCCATCATAATAACCCTCATCTACCAGTTCTTTGATTCTGGTAACATGGTTAGGGGCAATCGTACTCAACATGGCGATACGAATTTCGCCTTTGCTGGTTTCAAGAACAAGGGTGTCGGATTGGGCTGATGCAGACATGATGAGACTAAATACTCCGGCTAGAAAAATTGACAAAATACGCATGACGATAACCTTCTTTAAGGCTTGAAAACTAAGCCTGACCATGACCCAAAGACAAGGCATCGTCAAGCCATGATCTGTGGCCAGTTGCTGTCATCACCAAGACAAAACAAGAGCAAACATGAGATCATGAAAAAAATGATGAAAGGCGCATGAAAATTCTTGCCATTTTTTCATTTTGGTGAAATTGTCATTAAATACTTCATTTGCTAAGTGGCAAATAATACCAAAGAATTAATTCAGAGATATAGATGCCAATGCTAGATAAGGTGCCATCACCAGATCAGTCTAATGAGCCAGATCAAAAATCCAGTTTTGGTGCGTTGCCGCCAGCCGTGATGATGCGTTCATCGGGACAGATTGGTCATGATATCCGCGTCCTTAGGCAGAGTCGCGGTTGGACATTAACCGATCTCGCCGATCATCTTGATCGTTCTATTGGCTGGCTTAGCCAAGTGGAGCGTGGCACGTCTGAGCCTCTGTTAGCCGATATCCGGAAAATAGCTGAATTATTCAGCCTGCCTTTCAGTTTTTTCTTTTCCAGCTCGCCTGATAGCGAAGAAACTGACCATGTTGTTCGCGCCAATTCACGACGTATCATGCATGACAATGCCACAGATTTGAGGGAGGAGTTATTATCCCCTGATCTTGGTGGCAGGTTTGAAATGCTGCGTTCGGTGTTTGGGCCTGGTTCTCGCATCACGGCGCCGGTAACACGCGAAACCGAAGAAGCCGGATATTTGATCTCAGGCACATTAACGCTGACGCTAGATGATCAGACCTATGATCTGAAGCCGGGAGACAGTTTTCGTTTTGCAGGTGAAACAATGAGTTGGGCCAATAAAGGCAAAGAAGACGCGGTCGTCATCTGGGTGATCGCACCGCCAATTTATTAGATGAGTTTATGAAAGACATTCTTATAGGGATGATGGGGAGAAGCGACAATGATGGATAACACAACAACCGGACCAGAAAGCAAAGCCACAGGCAAGCTACCTCAAACTGCTCGCGTGGTCGTGATTGGTGGTGGTTCCGTAGGCTGTTCGGTGCTTTATCATCTGGCCAAGATGGGGTGGACGGATTGTTTGCTTCTGGAAAAGAATGAGCTGACTTCGGGTTCAACTTGGCACGCGGCAGGGAATTGCCCGAATTTTGTTGGCTCATGGACCATGATGAAGATGCAGTCCTATTCGACTGAACTCTATCGTCGTTTAGGTGATGAGGTGGATTACCCAATGAATTATCATGTCACAGGCGCCATCAGATTAGCCCATAGCCGTGAGCGTATGGATGAGTTTCGTCATGTTCAATCTATGGGTCGGCAGATGGGGGTTGAGTTTGAAATGCTCAGCAACGCCGATATGAAGAACATTTATCCGTTTCTGGAAACTCATGATCTTGAAGGCGGGCAATGGGACCCTCTTGATGGTGATATTGACCCGGCACAGTTGACCCAAGCGTTTGCCAAAGGCGCGCGTGATATGGGCGCCCAGATTATTCGGTTCTGTCCCGTAACCGGGGTAAGCCGTAAAGGTGACGAATGGGCAGTTGAAACCCCGATTGGTACGGTTCAGGCGCAATATGTTGTCAATGCCGCCGGATATCGGGCGGATGAGATTGGGAAAATGTTTGGCCGTGATGTGCCTTGCGTATCTTTGGCGCACCAGTATCTCGTCTCGGAAAGCATTCCGGAATTAACCAACAGAGATGAAAAATTGCCATTGTTGCGTGATCCCGACAGCTCATACTATCTGCGTCAAGAAAAAGACGGCTTGTTGCTTGGCCCTTATGAGAAAAATTGCCGCGCCCACTGGATTACCGATGATGATCCACGTCCTGATGATTTCTCGTTTCAGCTTTGGAATGATGATCTGGAACGTCTGGAATGGTATATTGATGATGCGTGCCGCCGGGTTCCTATTTTGGGCAGTGCCGGGATTACGCGAGTTGTTAACGGGCCTATTCCTTATGCGCCAGATGGCTTGCCATTGATCGGGCCTATGCCGGGTGTGCCTAATGCGTTTGAATGCTGTGTCTTTACTTTTGGCATTGTCCAAGCTGGTGGTGCAGGAAAATTGATGGCGGAAATCATCATTGAAGGTGAGCCAGAAACAGATTCTTGGGCGGTTGATCCGCGCCGCTTTACCGATCATGTTGACCGGGCATATAGCATCGCTAAGGCCATAGAAACCTATTCCCACGAATACGCAACCCATTACCCGCAAATCCAATGGCCTGCTGGTCGCCCTGCTAAAACCTCAACCTTATATGATAGGTTGAAAAAAGAAGGGGCAGAGTTCGGGTCTTACGGCGGATGGGAGAGAGCCGATTGGTTCCCACAACATCATGATGAGCGTAAGCCAGCGGAAAGCTTTATGCGTCAGCACTGGCACAACACGGTTGGTGCAGAATGTCGTCATGTTGCCGAACACGCCGGAGTTATTGATCTCTCTGGATTCACTAGATTTGAGATCAAGGGCGAAGGGGCGAGAAAATATCTGGATAGCATGGTGACAGGGCGTCTGCCAAAACCGGGGCGCATTGGGCTTGTTTATTTTGCTACGCCAAAGGGGAAAATCCTGACAGAAATGACAGCGACCTGTTTTGACGATAACCATTTCTGGTTGATCACTGGCGCTGGCGCCTTTTGGCATGATCGCGATTGGTTAAAATCGCATTGCCCTGATGACGGTTCGGTTATCATCACTGATCTGACCCGTGACATGGGAACTTTGCTCATTACTGGGCCAAAATCCCCTGCGATCATGGAAGCCGTAACAGATATGAAAATGGTGCAGGATGACTTTGGCTGGTTAACGCATCGTGGCGGCCAAATTGCAGGTGTGGATGTGCATCTGATCCGCGTGTCTTTTGCTGGTGAGGCAGGATGGGAAATGCATATTCCCATGGCCAAGATGGAAGCAGTCTTTGATGCCATCATGACAGCAGGGGCAGAGCATCAGATCAAGCCTTTTGGTATGTTGGCGCTGGATTCTATGCGCTTGGAAAAGGGCTATCGGTCATGGAAATCTGATCTGACCTCTGATTATACTATGCTGGAAAGCGGGTTGGGACGCTGGGTGCGGACAGATAAAGGTGAGTTTATTGGACGCGCCGCTATCATGTCGGAACAACAGCGCGGAGTCGCGCGGCGATTTGTTACCATGGTATTAGATGATGCCGCCGATAAAGAAGAATGTGGTGAGGCGCTCTACCTGTCACCTATCCGTGCAAATGGTAAGGATGTTGGGTTGGTCGTATCCGCGGGATATGGCCACAGAGTTGGTAAATCCATTGCTTATGGTGTTATTGATGAAGATGCCTTTAATGGCAGCTCACCTAAACTGGAAATCGAAGTGCTAGGCGAGTATCGGCAAGCGCATCTGGTGGATGGCGGAGTTCTTTATGATGCCGATAACAGCCGGTTGAGAGGATAATATCATGACCATCACTGTTCCTAGTCATGCAAGCGCGGTTATTATTGGCGGCGGTGTTGTCGGTGCCTCAGTTGCCTATCACCTGACAAAATTAGGGTGGAAAGATGTGGTTTTGCTTGAACGCAAACAGCTCACTTGCGGCACAACATGGCACGCGGCAGGTTTGATAGCCCAGCTTCGTGCCACCCAAAATATGACCCGGTTAGCTAAATATTCTCAAGAGCTTTATTTCAGCCTTGAAGAAGAAACTGGCGTGGCTACGGGGTTCAAGCGCAATGGTTCTATCACCGTTGCTCTTACCAATGAGCGCATGGAAGAATTACGGCGTTCCGCGGCGATGGCGCGAGCCTTTGGCGTTGAGATTGATGAGATCAGCGCCGCCGAAGTTTCCAATCTTTATCCCGGATTGAATGTTGAAGACGCGGTGGGCGGCGTGCATCTGCCCAAGGATGGTCAGGGCGATCCTGTCAATATCACACAAGCTCTCGCCAAGGGCGCACGCAATGGCGGCGCGAAAATTATTGAAGGTGTTAAGGTCACCAACATTCTGACAGATCAAGGCGCGGCGGTTGGTGTCGAAACTGACCATGGCAATATTAACGCTGAGTTTGTCGTCAATTGTGGGGGGATGTGGGCAAGAGAGATTGGCGCTATGGCAGGGGTGTCTGTACCGCTTCATGCTTGTGAGCATTTCTATATTGTCACTGAGGGCATTTCGGGATTGCAGGCTAATTTGCCTGTTCTGCGTGTGCCAGATGAATGTGCCTATTATAAAGAAGATGCAGGAAAAATCTTGCTTGGGGCGTTTGAGCCTAACTCAAAACCATGGGGGATGGATGGTATTCCCGATAACTTTGAGTTTGATGCTCTGCCCGAAGATATCGACCATTTTGAGCCTATTCTTGAACGTGCTATCAGCCGCCTGCCTGTATTGGCGGATGCTGGCATACAGATGTTTTTCAATGGCCCCGAAAGCTTTACTCCTGATAACCGCTATTTGTTGGGTGAAGCCCCGGAATTGCGGAACTTCTTTGTTGCTGCTGGCTTTAATTCTGTTGGGATACAGTCGGCTGGCGGTGCTGGTAAAGTGCTGGCGGAATGGATGCATAAGGGCAATGCCCCGATGGATTTATGGGATGTGGATATTCGCCGGATGATGCCGTTTCAGGTGAACCGTCAGTATCTGAAAGAACGCGTTAGCGAAACCCTTGGTCTGCTTTATGCCGATCATTTCCCCTATCGTCAGGTGGAAACCAGTCGAATGATCAAGCGCTCACCCATTCACCACCGGCTACAAGAAAAAGGGGCCTGCTTTGGTGAAGTCGCAGGATGGGAGCGAGCAAACTGGTTCTTGCCGGAGAGTGAGTTGAAAAAAGGCGTCACTCCAGCCTATGAATATTCATGGAAGCGGCAAAATTGGTTTTCGCATAACGCCGCGGAACATCAGGCGGTACGCAACAAGGTTGGTCTTTTTGATATGTCCAGCTTTGGTAAAATTATGGTGATGGGCCGTGATGCCGAAGCGGTGCTGCAAAAGGTCGCCTGCAATAATGTTGCGGTTGAGATTGGACGTATTGTCTATACCCAATTCTTAAATACCGATGGCGGGATTGAGGCAGATGTGACCATCACGAGGCTTGCCGATGATCGGTTTATCGTCGTAACGCCAGCGGCGACAATTCGCCGTGATATGAACTGGATTAACCGCCATATTCCGGATGGAGCGCATTGTTCCATCCTTGATGTGACCGCCATGGAATCTGTGCTGGTGGTGATGGGGCCAGAGGCGAGAGATTTTCTTCAACCTTTGATTCCAAAATCACTAACCAATGATGCTTTTCCTTTTGGTACCATGCAAGAGATTGAAATTGGTCATGCCATGGCAAGAGCACATCGGGTGTCTTATGTTGGGGAACTGGGCTGGGAGCTATATGTTTCCAGTGATATGGCTGTTCATGTTTTTGATGCGCTTATGGCAAGGGGACAGGATCATGCTGTCAAATTATGTGGCCTGCATACATTAGATTCGTGCCGTATTGAAAAGGCGTTTCGCCATTTTGGACATGATATCTCAAGCGAGGATCATATCCTTGATGCCGGATTGGGGTTTGCCGCGCGGATCAATAAACAATCTGGGCGGTTTGGGGATTTCATTGGACGCGATGCGGTGATGCGACGCAAAGACGAAGGCGTCAAATCACGCCTGATGCAATTCTGTCTTAAAGACCCAGAGCCACTTCTCTATCATAATGAACCTGTCTTGCGTGATGGTGAGATAGTTGGATTTTTGACCAGTGGAAACTATGGTCATCATCTAGGAGGTGCGGTTGGCATGGGTTATGTGCCCTGCCGTGATACCGGGGACGATGCCAGTGCCATGCTGGCATCGGATTATTTGATTAATGTTGCAGGTGTTGATGTTGCGGCTGAGGTTAGCCTCAAGCCAATGTACGACCCGGATGCTTTGCGTATGAAGGCTTAATTTAACTTTTTTCTTTTTTTGAGGTGACCAAGATGGAAAAACAACCTATTCCGCGTTCTCGCCGTGCTGGAGGCCGTCAGGCCAGAAAAGAACTTCGTGCTGCCCCTCTGGCAGAGGATATGCGCCCGGTAAGACCGGGTCTCATGGGCGGTCAATTTAAGCCGCTTAATGATACCGCGGTTAACGCGATCAGCGATACCGTGTTTCAGATACTGGAGGAAATTGGACTTTCCCAAGCACCTGAATCTGGTATTCGCTATATGACAGATGCTGGCGCGGTTTGCGGTGATGATGGCCGCGTGCGGTTTTCTCGGATGCTGATAGAAGATACAATTGCCAAGGCATCTCGTCAGATCACTCTCTATGGTCAGGATGAACAATTTGATTTGGAGCTAAGTGATACCAAAGTGCATTTTGGCACCGCAGGCGCGGCAGTGCATCTCGTTGATGTGCACGGCCGGATTTATGAAGAGAGCAGGCTCAAGGATATTTATGACGCCGCCCGTATTGTTGAGAATATGAATAACATTCATTTCTTTCAACGCCCCATGGTGGCAAGAGATGTCAGTGATCCCAGAGATATGGACCTGAACACACTTTATGCCTGTATCAGTGGTACACGGAAACACGTCGGGGTCAGCTTTACTGAAGCCGAATATGTGCCAGAAGCGCTAGAGATTCTTCATAAAGTTGCTGGCGGTGAGGACAAATGGCGTGCCCGACCATTTGTGTCTAATTCAAACTGTTTTGTTGTTCCGCCTCTGCGTTTTGCGACCGAATCCTGTCTTGTTATGGAAGAAGTGATCAAAGGTGGTATGCCCGTATTATTGTTATCGGCAGGGCAGGCTGGGGCAACCGCCCCTGCCAGTATTGCCGGCGCCGTGGCGCAGGCGGTATCAGAAGTGTTGGCTGGACTTGTTTATGTCAATGCCATGGTTCCGGGGCATCCTGCGATTTGTGGCACTTGGCCTTTTGTTTCTGATCTGAGAACGGGGGCCATGTCTGGAGGATCAGGGGAACAGGGGTTGTTAACCGCATCCTGTGCCCAGATAATCAATCATTTCGGCCTGCCTTCGGGAGCGGCGTCTGGCATGGCAGATTCAAAAATGCCTGACGCACAATCAGGATATGAAAAAGGCTCAACCGCGGTGATGGCAGGATTAGCAGGCCTCAATATGGTTTATGAAACCGCCGGAATGCACGCCTCACTGCTTGGTTTCTGCCTTGAGAGTCTGATCATTGATAACGATATGTTAGGGCAATGTTTGCGTGCGGTTCGCGGTGTTGAGGTAACACCAGAAACGCTAAGCGTTGATGCAATGCGTGATGTCTGTCTTGGCGGTCCGGGGCATTATCTTGGTCATGACGCCACCATCAAGGTCATGCAGACTGAATATATTTATCCGGAACTGGCTGACCGTTCCTCACCTAAAGAATGGGAGGAAAACGATAAACCAGATTTGCTGGTCAAAGCGACACAAAAGAAAGAACAGATTTTAGCGCGTTTTGTTCCTGATCATATCTCACCCCAAGTCGATGAGTTGATCAGACAACAGCATAATATCCTCTTGGGGAAAAGAGATGAGGTCGCTTAATCAGGATTAGTGGCGAGCGCCATAATAAAGTGTGACGGTATGTTTTGCTTCAGCAAAGAATAACCAGCGCTCAACCATGACCCCGACTAAATGAACTAGAGCCGCCACCACGAGTAAGGTGGCGGAGCTAGGATAAAGCCCCATGATAACAAGCGGTACGCCCGCCGCTAAGATTAAGGCGATTAAGGCTAGTCTGACGCTGTGCTTGCGCGCGATCTGAAACCCCATTTCATGCTGAAGCCAGTTTTCCTCACTGTGAGGGGGCATAATCATCCGTACCTCACCCAGTGCGCTAAGCCCGGTTGCTGTTTCAGGTGTTGATCCTGACCCTGCGGCCCCTGCGCTTATCCACCACAGGGTTTTAACAATCATTGCCAACACAATAGCAATCAGCCCCATCCGGGTTAGGGTAACGGTATGATCCATCCCTTCAAGCGCCGATAACGCCGCCGCCAACACCGCGCCGCCTGCCAGTGATAACATCACAAACACCACAGGGGTGAGGGCATGATGCCACCGCGCCACAGTTTTAAGCGAGGCATAGATCATGGCGGTTGAAATGACCGTAAGTAAGCTCAAAATACCAGCAACAACGCCTAGCCATCCACGCGGTACACCATGATAAAGATGATCAGCAAAATAGATGGCCAGCACCATGACGGTGATCGCCGCCAATACACCTTCGCGTGATAGCCATGAACTGCGCCACTGGCTCAATGCCCGCCAAGCTCGTTCAGGATGCCCAAGGTGGACAGCAGATGAAATGATACCTGCCCCAATCAGACCGAGAGTGATAAGACCATGTATCACAACCCATTTTTGTGTTGCGGCAGTCAGCAGGCCAAATCCAATGAGGCTGGCTAATCCAAAGCCAAGGCCAGAAAGTGTAGTAAAAATAATCAGCGAAGCGGCAGGGCGCATAATCGTCTCCTAACCTGGTAGCCGGTCAAGCGTTTGATCAAGCCATTTCCAGAAGCCACTTGGTGTGGTTTTCTTTGCCATAGCGACCAAATCAACTTCGTCGGCGGTTGCGCTTTGCCGAGGGCGTGGCGGCAGATATTTGTTAACTGGCTTTGTGCCTTGTTCCGGCATTAAATCAAACCCGCCACGGGCGGCGACTAACTGGCTGACCTCTGAGGTCGGATCACCAAGATCACCAAAATGTCGGGCGCTAGTAGGACAAGTGCGGACACAGGCCGGAATACGGTCTTCTTCTTCAAGATGGGTGTTATAGATACGGTCAACACAAAGCGTACATTTTTTCATGACGCCTTCTGCCGGGTCCATCTCACGCGCACCATAGGGGCAAGACCATGCACAAAGCCCGCAACCAATACAGTGATCTTCATTTACCAGAACAATGCCATCCTCTGCCCTCTTGTATGACGCCCCTGTGGGGCAGACGGTCACGCAAGGCGCGTCTTCGCAATGCAGACAGGATTTTGGAAAATGAACGACTCTGGCATCTGCGCCCTTGCCAGCTTCAAAGGTATGAATCCGGTTTAGCCACGCTCCGCTAGGGTTTTTGCCATAAGGATCGCTGTCGGCTAATGGTGCCCCATAGCCAGCAGTGTTCCATTCCTTGCAATTAACAACACAAGCATGGCATCCAACACAGATATCCAGATCAATAACAAGGCCAAGTTTTACATCAGATGATGGGGGTAAACTGGTCACTGGTTATTCTCCTTTTTTTCACGGGCAATAATGCTGTCGCCATAGCGTAAAACCGATGTTGGGGTTTCAAGATCAGGCGGCGCCCCAAGGATTGGGAAATTAGGTTCAACCGAGGCGTTATCCTCAGCATCAGCCTTGGTGATATTCACTTTGAGATCAAACCATGCCGCTTGTCCGGTGATGGGGTCAGAATTAGACCAACGCAAGCCATCTCCGCGCATAGGCAGAAGTTCATTAATCAAATGGTTTAATAAAAACCCTTTGCGTGCTTCAGGGGCATCAGGGTCTAATTGCCACGCGCCGCGCCGCTTGCCAATCGCGTTCCATGTCCAGACAGTATGAGGATTAACGCCTTCCATCACGGATACCGGCACTTTGATCTTACCATGATGTGATGCCACCCAAACCCAATCTCCTTCCTCAACCTCAAGCGAACGCGCAAGGCTGGAAGGGATAAATAATGTGTTGTGACCATGGATTTGCCGCAACCAAGGGTTCTGTGAACCCCAAGAATGATACATCGCCATCGGGCGCTGAGTTAGCGCATGAATAGGGTAGGTCTCATCATCAACCATGTCACCTTCAAACGGGGCATACCATTGCGGTAATGGCGTGAAACAGGTTTTGATACGCTCACGCAGATGTTCAGGCGGCTGATTTTTGCCATGACCTTGGGCGGCTAGCTGAAACTTTTGTAAGACTTCAGAATAAATCTGAAAACTGTAAGGCTCTGGCTTATCAAAGAAACCCATCTTAACGGCAAAATCCTGATAATGGCTGTTTGCCATTTTGAAATATCGGGCGTTTTGCGGTAATTCTTCTGACCAAAAGCCACCATTGGCAATATAGGCGTCAATCTGATCAGGGTTAGGATCGCCGCGCCCATGATCCTTGCCTGCTTTGCCGCGAAATCCTGCCAATGGGCCAATACCGGGTTTGCGCTGATGGTTCGTCATATAATCGGCATAATCGCGGTAAAGAGGCTTGCCATCAGGGTCAACCATACCGGGCAAACCAAGCCGCGCCCCTAAATCAAGCAATGCCGACTGAAACCCTTTAACATCACGATCAGGTTCAACCACAGGCCAGCGGATAGCATCCGCAACACAATCCGGCTCACAGATAGGGCGATCAAGCAAAGAGATGCAGTCATGCCTCTCCAGATAAGTGGTATCGGGAAGAATGAGATCAGCATAAGCCACCATTTCTGATGAATAGGCATCAGAATAGATGATTTTCGGAATGCGATAATCACCAGTGTCGGGATCAATTTCGGTTAACATATCAATCACGCCGCGCGTATTCATCGACGAGTTCCAAGCCATATTGGCCATATACATAAAGAGAACATCCACCTGATAAGGATCACCAGCATAGGCGTTTGAAATCACCATGTGCATGAGTCCATGCGCTGATAATGGCGCATCCCACGAATAGGCTTTGTCGATACGCACCGGCTGACCCTCATCATCAACTAACAGATCATCAGGTGACATGGGGTAGCCAAGTGGGGCGCCGGGCAGAGGAGTTGATGGTTTCACCTGATCAGCCTTGCCAGCAGGTCGTGGATGAATAGCGGCAGGCTTTGGATAAGGAGGCTTAAAGCGGAAACCGCCGGGGGTTTCCACACTGCCGATCAGTATCTGAAGAATATGAAGCGCGCGGCAAGTCTGAAAACCATTAGAATGGGCGGATATTCCGCGCATGGCGTGCATCGCAACAGGCCTGCCGATCATCTTATCGTGATGCTCACCTTTCCAATCTACCCATGGCTGATCAATCACAACCTCACGTTTAAATGCCGCCTCGGCAATAGACTCCGCCAAGGCATAAACGCGATTTGCCGGAACACCTGTTTTGGCCTCAGTCACTTCGGGGCTATGGCGATCATTCAGCCAGTCTTCGGCCATCAGCATAAAGGCAGGGGTAGCGACACCGCCATCAGGTAACGCAATCTCACCCTTGAGTTCAGGGCGAATGTTAGGGGTTTCGGCAGAAACAGGCTTGCCAGTGTTGCGATCAATCACTTGCGGCTGTCCATCGGCATCCCGCAAGAATAGCCCATCATCAGGTGAACCCGGACGACGGATCACCAACCAAGGCGCGTTGGTGTAGCGGATCAGATAATCAAGATCAATCTGTCCGGTTTTCATCAACACATGGATCAAAGACAGGATCAACAGCCCATCCGTTCCGGGCGTGATACCAATCCAGTCATCCGCCACCGCGGAATAACCTGTCTGAACCGGATTAACAGATACCGTCCGGATACCACGATCTTTCAGCTTGCCTAAGCCAATTTTAATAGGGTTGGAATCATGATCTTCAGCAACACCAAACAGCAAAAACAGCTCTGTTCTTTCCCAATCAGGTGAGCCAAACTCCCAAAACGCACCGCCAATGGTATAGATGCCCGCCGCCGCCATATTGACAGAACAAAAGCCGCCATGGGCAGCAAAATTAGGAGTGCCAAATTGTTGTGCCCACCAGCCAGTAAGAGCTTGGCTCTGATCACGGCCAGTAAAAAAAGCAAGCTTCCGTGGGTTGGTTTCCCGAATAGGTTTAAGCCATGAGGTTGCCATATCCATGGCTTCTTCCCATGATATTTTTTCAAACTTGCCTTCACCTCGCTTACCAACACGTTTTAGCGGCGCATTTAATCTGGCAGGTGACAGATGCTGCATGATGCCAGCCGAACCCTTGGCGCATAGAACCCCGTTATTCACAGGGTGATCCCGATTGCCATCAATATAGCGAATCTCATCACCTTTTATGTGAACATTAATTCCGCAACGGCAAGCACACATATAACAAGTGGTTTTGGCGACGCGATCCGCAGGCTTAGGTGATAAGTTCAAATTTTTGTCATCAGGCATAATTTAATTTCCAATACTTTCGCCTGCATTAAAATATATTTGCGCGGCAAGTGCAACCGAAGCGATTCTGGCGGCAGGTGGGTCTGCCCGGCTGGTGAGCATAATCGGGACTTTGCCGCCACTAACAACGCCAGCCGCGCAAGCCCCATTGAACCAGACCAAAGATTTGAATAACACATTGCCAGAGGTTAGTTCCGGCATCAGAAGCCCATCAGCGTAGCCTGCCACCGGATCATCTTTTATCATTTTGATAGCAACAGCATCAGGGCTAAGTGCAAGATCAAGTGAAAGTGGCCCAGAGATATCAGCCCAAGGTAAATTGGCCTTGCCCCAGTCTGCAAGCTCTCGCGCTGCCATGGACGAAGGCACCGATGGAATAGGTGTTTCCGTTGCCGAAATAATAGCAAGTCGCGGTCGATTTTGACCAAGCATCCGGGCGATACGCGCCATTTCTGTCAACATGGTTTGGCGCGTTAATAAATCTGGTTCAACATTAACCGCCGCATCAGAGATCAATAGAGGTTTGCCGCCGTCAGGTGGGAACAAGGCAAAGATATGCACCAGCCGTTGATCACCGCGGATACCATTATCGCGTTTCAAGATGCCGGCCATAAAGCGGTCCGTGTGAACATGACCTTTTAAGAGAGCTTGGATATGACCATCGCGGGCCAGTTGCGCGGCGGTGTTCACAATCTCATTCTCATCAGTGGCGGCGGTGATGCCAATGGCGGTGATATCCCATCCTAATGTTGCCGCGTGATCATGAATGTGATCTCGGTCACCGATCAGATGCGGGGTCGCAAGACCGGCATCATATGCCTGCATCGCTGTTTCCATGGCAACAAGGGAATTGGCACCAACTACCCCGACAACAAAATCCTTACCGCCTGAATGTACCGCCTTTTCGATCAGCCAATGAGGGCATTGCGGCGCGTGATGACTAAGAAAAGAGGTTGGCTTTGGTGAGGTCATGATCTTTCATAGGGAGCAAAAGAAAAGCCAGCTGGAAATAAGTATATTCCTATACTGGCTTTTCTAAAGAGATAATTTAGCTGGCAAAGACGCGGCCGAGTGCTTGATCAACAGCATCTGTGATCTGATTGATATCATCCTTGGTCGCAATGAGAGCCGGGCTAAAGCAGAGAGTGTTGTTTAGCCCCGGCAAGGATCGGTTGGTTGCACCAATAACAACACCTTGGGCCATACAGTCAGCAACAACCGCCTGCACCATTTTTTCAGGGGCAGGTTCACGGCTTTGGCGATCTGCCACCAGTTCGGCACCGCAAAACAACCCTTTGCCGCGAACATCACCGATAACGGGGTGCTTGTCGGCAAGAGCGTTGAGGTTGTCAATCATATGCGCGCCCATCGCCAATGTGTTTGACAATAGATTTTCATCTTCAATGATACGCATATTTTCAATAGCCGCCGCTGGCCCTGCGGTACATCCACCAAAGGTAGAAATATCGCGGAAATAGTTCATCGGATCATCGGCGTTGTCTTTAAAGAGATCAAAGACTTCCTCGGTCGTGACAAGGCAAGCGATAGCGGCGTATCCAGAGGCAACGCCTTTGGCCATAGTGACTAAATCTGGTTTAACATCATAATTTTGATATCCGAACCATGTTCCTGTTCTGCCAACGCCGCACACCACTTCGTCAATATGCAAAAGAATATCGTATTTTTTGCAAATCTCTTGCACGCGTTGCCAATAACCTTCTGGCGGGGTAATCACGCCGCCACCAGCGGTCACTGGCTCAAGGCAAAGCGCCCCAACGGTATCAGGGCCTTCAGCCAAAATGACTTCTTCGATGGCATCCGCCGCGCGCTGACCATAGGCCTCACCACTCAGGTCCCATTGTGCCCGATATTCTAAACAATGCGGCACGCGAACAAAACCGGGGGTGAAAGGCCCATATTGGGCGTTTCTCTCATCCTGACCACCTGCGGAAAGACAGGCGATGGTTGTTCCGTGGTAATCGCGGTCACGGTAAAGCACCTTATGTTTTTTGCCGCCATAGCGTTTATGGGCAATCTGGCGCACCAGCTTAAAGGCTTTCTCATTGGCTTCTGATCCAGAGTTGCAATAGTAGACCCTAGACATTCCGGGCATTTTTTCCAATAATTGATTAGAAAATAAGGCCCCCGGAATCGAGCCTGCTGAACCTGCAAAATAATTCATTTTAATCAACTGATCACGGACAGCGTTAGCAATGCTTTCCCGGCCATAACCCACATTTACCGTCCACACGCCGCCGGAAACAGCATCAATATGCTCTTTTCCCTTTTGATCCCAGACGCGCATTCCTTTGCCTTCAACAATAATGCGAGGCTCACCAGTTTCAAAAGGTTTATGCTGCATCAGATGGTGCCAGATATGGGCGCGATCCATCTCAACAATTTGTGAGATATCGTTATCGTATAATTTACCGTCCATCATCGGTCTCCTTACAAATACAAATCGGACAATAGTTTTCTTTCACAATGGTATAATTTCACCCAATTGAAAAGGCTTTTCTCATGCCTAAACCATTTTGTCGCCCCTAATCCCCTAGCGCCGTGAAGGTTAGTTTAAAGCGTTACTTTTTCCGTATGCCCATCCACAGACATCACCATGCCAGAGACAGATTTTGCTTGGGGTGAGGCAAGGAATACCGCCATATCTGAAACATCTTCAGCCGTTACAAAACGTCGAAGTGAGGCGCAGTCCGCGTATCCTTTCCGCAATTCTTCTGGGGTGATGCCGCGCGCGGCGGCTTCTCTTTCGATCACCCCATCCATTCGCTCACCTTCAACAGAACCGGGGCAAATCGCATTGACCCTAATTCCATCCGGCCCTAATTCCATGGCTAGGGTTTTCATCAAGCCAATGATGCCCCATTTCGCCGTGGCATATGGCGAGCGATAAGGATAACCCCACAGCCCAGCGGTGGATGAGGTCAGGGTAATAACACCACTTTTCTGTTTTCGCATCACCGGCGCGGCAAGTTTTGATGCAAGAAAACAGCCATCCAGATTGACCGCAAGACAACGTTGCCAATCGGCAAGGGAGACATCGTCAATCGCCGCCGTTGGTCCGGCGGTTCCGGCATTAGCCATCATGACATCAAGTCGTCCCCATTCCCCCAAGACTTTATCAAACGCTGTCTGCATATCGGTTTCATTAGTGACATCTGCCTGATGCGTTATCAGCGAAGGATGGCGAGATTTCGCATCGTCAAGCATGGCTTTATTGCTATCAGTAACCGCGACTTTGGCACCTTGGCTAAGAAAAGCGGAGGCCATGGCCAATCCAATGCCAGACCCCCCAGCCGTGATAAAAATATGCTGTGTTGTTTCAAGTGACATGATTGTCTCCACATACTAGAATTGATCTGAGATTTTAAGGATAACCGACCCTGATTTTCCGCCTTTTTCGACAAGGTCATGACCTTTAGCGGCGTCTTTAAGCGGCAATAGTGATGCAATATGTTCTGTGATTGACCCGTCACGAAGCCAGCCATCAATGGCCTTTGCGGAGGCTATTCTGGCAGTGTGATCCAAGAGATAAACTAGCATCATATTTAGCGTGATATTCTTGAACATCAGAGGATAAAATGGGATTTCCGGGCACATCATGGCGGCTGAACCATAGCTGGTAATGCTGGCGTTTGCCTTTAAAACCCCTGCAAGCATATCAGCGTTCTGCCCAAACTCAGGCTCAATCGCGTGATCGATACCGCCGCTGATATCCATGATGGCGGCCTCAAGCTTATCCATCCGGTAATCCAGCACATGATCTGCCCCGGCCTCTTTTGCTGTTGCCATGCTCAAAGGTGTGGATGCGGTGGCAATAATCTGCTTGGCCCCGGCGGCCCTTGCCATTTGGATAGCGTAACGCCCAACAACGCCGCCACCGCCGCGAATCAGAACGCATCCGCCATCAACGCCGCGCCCGGTTAGCACAGCATGGGCGGCTGTCATGGCAGGGATTCCTAAAGCGGCCCCATGGCTAAAGCTGGTCTGATCAGGTAATGCGATCACTTGAGTGGTGGGAAGCGTGACATATTCTGCGGCGGTTCCGTGCGCCCTTTGCCATCCGGCATTGAAGATATAGACGCGATCACCGTGGCGCAGGGTATTGCCCGCGCCATCAATCATCGTTTCTTTGGCAGCGCCGATCACATCAATAATCCCTGCCCCATCGCTATGAGGGATGACTTCAGGGAATGGCATGACGGCACTGTTATTTCCGGCGCCAGCCCGCATTTTGACATCTGATGGATTAATACCAGAAGTCGCTACACGCACGCGCACCTCGTCCGCGCTTGGCTCTAGCGCTGGACGCTCAACGATTTTAAGGACATCGCTTGCTTTGCCTTTTTCCTGATAAGCGGCACAAATCATCATTTTTCCCATTATATTATTGTCTTTCTGGACATAACCAAGCAAGATTGATAGTCTAATTTTAGTAATTCAACATTTTTGTGCCAATATGGAATGACATTATCATTTTGGGTAAGTCTATCATAGTCAAATGAGGATATGAGATGGAAGAGGTATTTTCTAGACGCAAGGTGCTAACACCACAAGATTTGCGTTGGTTAAATGAACGTTCTGATCTGGCAGGATGGCTTCAAATGCTAAGCCATCTTGGTCTGGTTGGATTGCTTGGATATGCACATTATCTGGTCATGGGAACATGGTGGGTATTGCTGACAGGTTTTGCCCTTGGGGTAACGCTTAACTTTCTCTATGCGGCTCAGCATGAATTATCGCATTGGACGGTGTTTAAGACAAAATGGCTGAACGAGGCCTTTGGTCGCTTGATCGGATTTTTCATGCTGTTTCCACGGGATTTTGATCTGATTATGCATTATTCCCATCACCGATATACACAAGACTGGAGCGGTGATGGTGAGCTGGTGCGCGAACCCTACACTTTGAAATCCTATCTCATGTGGATGGTTGGTATTTCCTATTGGCGCAATCGTATTTTTGGAATCGTTCGGCGCGCGGCCGGCATTATTCTTGAGCCCTATATCCATGATGGCGAAAAGGCCAGAGTCATTACTGAATCGCGTCTGCATATTTTGGGCTATGCGATTATTGCCGGGGTGTCGATCTGGTTTGCCCGTTGGGAAGCGCTAACATTCTGGATCATTCCTATTATTGCAACAAAGCCTGTTCACCAGCTTCAGAACACGATTGAGCATCTGGGTCTGTCCCATGAAAAAGATATCATGAACAATACGCGTTCCACCCGGACCAATTTCTTTATGCGCTGGCTGTGCTGGCAGATGCCTTACCATACCGCGCATCATAGTTTCCCGTCGGTTCCTTTTTGGAAACTAAGAGCTCTCAACAACAAAATTGAAACTAATGTTGGGCCAGTTCACCGGATGGGCTGGATTGAGTTTCAGATTGAGGTAATCAAAAAACTATGGTCAAAGGATGAAAGCCAATATCCTTCAAACGAAGTTTGGGTCGTACCGAAAAAGGGTGGCGGTCATATCAAACTAGAAGCCTGATAGCTGTTACCATTGGGGGATAAAATGTCAGTATCATTAAAAACCTATACATCTCTATGGGCGATGCGTCCGCATGATGATACTGGCACCATCCTTAGTTATGAGGACGTCTGCGCCAAAGTTGCGGAGGCTGGATACGATGGCATGGCCATTGATCTTGGCGCCGGGGATGTCAAGCAAGCTTATGAGGTTGAACCGATCATGCGAAAGCATGGTCTAACACCTTTGATTGTTGCTTTTCAAAAAACGGTAGCATCACTTGAAGACACCTTAAAAATGGCAAAGGATTTTGGTTCACCTTTTGTGGATGTCATTGGTCAGGTGATGCCGCTTTCGGTGGATGGAATGATCCCCGTGATCAGAGAGTGGATGGAAATGTCTGACCGCGTTGGTATGCCGGTTCAGTTTGAAACGCACCGCAACTGTATCACCAATGATTTGTTTGCCACGCTTTGTCTGATTGATGCTATTCCAGAGATGCGTCTTTGTGCCGACCTGTCACATTTCATCGTTGATCGTGAGTTCAAACTACCCATGAGCCGGGATGAAATGGGGATGATTTCCCGTATTCTGGAACGGTCAGACAGTTTTCAAGGACGTGTCGCTAGCCGCCAGCAAATCCAACTTCAGCTAGATTTTCCACAGCACCAGAAATGGGTGGATCTGTTTAAGGGTTGGTGGCGCGAAGGATTGCAAAGCTGGCTTGAGCGCAATAAGGATGGCGATTGCGTGTTTTTGTGTGAACTAGGCCCGCCCGAATATGCCATGACCGACCGAAACGGCAAGGAAATGTCTAACCGCTGGGAGGAAGCCTTGATCATAAAAGGCTGGATCGAAGCGATGTGGGCTGACCTTACCGCAAAGATGTCATAAAAAAGCAATCATAGATCATCACGATTTTGATGATGGCGACATTTGATTAAACCAAAACAACGCTAGTGTTTTTCTTTTTTTAACACCTGTAAGGCCTGAGAGGGTAGTCTCCTGTATCCATTGTGAACACGGATATCGGCAGGTTGTACGTATTGATCGTGGTGGACAGTCTGTTTAAGTATTGTTCACGCGGTGTATTTTTGTGGTTTTGCATGATTAGGACGATAGCGGGCTTTTGATCGGTCATGGTTGAGTAAAAGAGTGCTTGCCCTATGGCTTCTAGCCATTTTTCATCGAAGTCCACTTCAACGACATAATCTTGTGTGAGGCAGTCTGCTGATGTTTCGTCAGGGAAGCGGTATTCTGATTCACCGTTTCTGCTGTAACACCAGTATTCAGCGTAATTTTTTTCATGTTGTGGTTTGCATTGTGCCTGCGCCATGCTTGAAAAAAGAGTACCTGTAATAATGGTGATGGCGGTTAGGATAAGCATAAGCATCTTAAGAATGGAATTTATCGTATCTTCTCCCCAATTCTTATTTTTGCCGATTTTAACGCACTAATCCTTAATAAATTCTTAATAACATGAAATTTTTTAACAAAATCCCAATATCAGGTTTGATCACGCCAATATGAGGTTATCCTTTGTGGAAAGGTGGCCCTTTTGGGCCAAGCCGCAATCCTTGGCGCAGATTTTGGTAGGGAAGTTGGTCTAACTGGCAGCCAAAGAACCCCGGAGTGATGACATTGATCACCTGATCACCGATGGGCTCAAAATCGGCGCGGAAATGCACCGTGCTTTTCACAACAATGATGCGTGGTTTCCGCAGATCAATGCCGAAATGGGTGAAAAACGCTTGATCAAGGCATTGGGTTCGGAGTGAGCTAACTACAATTTGAACGCCATTTGTGCCAACGACCTCAACAAGGCAAGAGGGGCCAATCTCAGCAACGCCGCCTTTATACATTTCCCCGGTATAGGTGAAATTGCCATCACTAAGCGCGATAACCTGAAACTTGGCGGCGAGGGGGGCGTCTCCGACAACGCCAGATTTTCCGCCAAGATCGCTAGATATAATGGCGCCTATCCCTGCGTGATGGGCAGTGGCGGCGAAATCAGAATCACTAATCAAGCCAATTAAGGCGTTTTCTGCGCCTCTGTCCAAAATCGAACGTGTCAAACCCATAGTGTCGCCACTTCCGCCTGCGCCGGGGTTATCCTGAACATCTGCCAAAATAATCGGCTTCTTGGCGGTGCTTTCCATTGCCAGTGAAATGGCATCAGGGGCAGACATGAGCCTGCCATCAAAATGATGTTCATTGGCTAAGATCATATCATAGAGCTGTTCTGTTATCGCATCGGCCTCTGTTTGATTATCGGCATAGGCAAGAACAGACGCGCCACAATCGGAAATATCTGATGCCGTGAATCCCATGGCACATTCGGCGCTGGTTGCTATGGTCTGCGATAGGGTTTCGACCTTGGCATATAGAGAAAGACACGGCTCATGCGCCGTATATTGGGCAGGCAAAGGAATTAAAAACGGGATTTGCCGGAAGCTTTTGCAGGGGCGGCGCAAAGTGCCTGTTCTTAGTTGGTCTTGCGTGATGTTAATAAGGTGATCCATACAGCGTCTGCCCGTATCTGCCATATCCAGATGCGGGTAAGTGCGGTAAATCGTGATGATATCACTAAGGGATACCATCTGATCAGTAATATTGGCGTGCAGATCAAGGCTTACCCCGATAGGAATATCTTGCCCCAGTTGTTGCCGCAAACGTCGCAACAATTCTCCTTCACCATCAGGATAATACGCGCTGACCATTGCGCCATGCAGATCAAGATAGAGAGCATCTATTTGCCCAGCTTTTGCCAGACCTGTAAGCATCATATCAGCCATGTCATTAAAGGCGTCATCGGCGACAATTCCGCCCGGTTCTGCCGACGCCCAGACTAGTGGGACGATCTCAATATCAGGGTGTGATTGGGCGCTCAAAATAGCGCCAGTAATAGGCAAGTTCATGCCTGTGGTAGCTGTGATGACAGCCTCACCACGCAATAAAGGCGGCCAGCTATCAGCCATCTCAAAATCAGATAACACTGTTTGGGTGGGAACAAAGGTGTTGGTTTCGTGCTGAAACCCTGCAATGGCAATCCGCATGAATTGTCTCAATATTCCTTAGCAAAATGAAGGCCGATATAAAGCTTTTGCTGATGCTGATCAGATCATGCCAAAATCAGGTCAGACCCTTTTCTTGCATTTTTGCAATAGCCGCGTCACCAAGATTGTCTTTGCCGCGCTCTTCAAGCAGACGATCAAGCCATTTTGGATCCATTTCAGGCACTGAACCAAGCAATAATTCCGTATAGGCATGATGGGGCGGGGTAAACATTTTTGATTTCATGCCCTGTTCAACCACGACACCGTCTTTCATAACCACCACCTCATCCGCGATAGCGCGAACCGTAGCCAGATCATGCGTGATAAACATATAAGACAGATCTAGTTCAGACTGAAGCCGATCAAGCAATTTCAAAATCCCTTCAGCAACAAGCTGATCAAGGGCGCTCGTTACCTCATCACAGATAATGACACTAGGTTCCGCGGCGATGGCACGGGCAATACCGATACGCTGTTTCTGACCACCTGATAATTCTGATGGTAGGCGATCAATATATTGATCTGGTTCCATCTCAATCATATGCAGCAGGTTGCGAACCCTATCTTCAAGGGCCTTGCCATTTAGCCCTAAATACATACTGGCAGGGCGAGCAATAAGATCACGAATACGCAATTTAGGATTAAGGGCGGTATCCGCCATCTGGTAGATCATCTGAATCCGGCGCAACTGATCACGGCTTCGAGATTGATATCCTGCTGGCAGGGTTTTGCCCTCAAACATGACAGACCCGATCCGGGGCTGTAATAATCCTGTGACAACGCGGGCGGTGGTGGATTTACCGCTTCCTGATTCCCCTACCACCGCAACTGTGCGCTTTTTATAAATATCGAATGATACCTCTTTTAGAACATCAAGTTTGCTGACATATCCGCCTGTCACATTCTTAATGGAGATAATGGGCATTTCGGATTTAGCTGGTTTTTTCTGCTCTTTTCGGCTGTATTCTCTCACCGCCCAAAGAGATTTCGTATAGTCTTGCGATGGATTTTTTAGCATCACATCAGTGGGGGCTTGCTCCACCTCATCACCTTTGAGCAAAACCTTAATCCGGTCTGCCATTTGCGCCACAACAGCTAGATCATGACTGATATAAATAGCAGCGGTGTTAAACTCTTTGACAATATCCTTAATCGCCGCCAACACCTCAATCTGGGTGGTAACATCCAGCGCGGTGGTAGGCTCATCAAATATAATCAGATCGGGGCGACATGACAGGGCCATGGCTGTCATTGCCCGTTGCAACTGGCCGCCAGATACCTCATGCGGGTAGCGGAAGCCAAAGTTATCTGGGTCAGGCAAATTAATACGGTGATAAAGATCAACAGCATATTCGGTCGCTTGATTTCGCGACATGACATTATGAATCATGGGGGCTTCGCAAAACTGATCAATCAGTTTATGGGCCGGATTAAAACTAGCGGCGGCAGATTGCGCAACATAGGAAATGCGATGGCCACGCAACTGGCGCAGTTCATTTTTACTAAGAGACAGCATATCCATGCCGTCAAAAGTAATAGAGCCTTCGGTGATTTTGCATCCGTCACGACAAAAGCCCATCGCCGCAAGGCCAAGGGTTGATTTACCAGCACCAGATTCACCAATCAGCCCCAGCACCTCACCCCGCTTAAGGTCAAGGTTGACGCCATTAATGATATCAATCCACTTATCATCAGATTTTCCCTGAATATGAATATTGTTCATACTGAGGAGCAGATCAGAAGACGATGATGAGGCTGATTTTCGTGCAGACATAGTCTTCTCCTAATCCTTTAATCCGCTGGCCCGATGCAAGAGCCAATCGACAACAAAATTGACGGCGATGGTCAATAGCGCAATCGCCCCAGCAGGAATGAGTGGTGTGATATCCCCAAAGCTGATCAGGTCAGCGTTATCGCGAACCATGGAACCCCAGTCCGCGGTAGGAGGTTGCAACCCTAATCCCAAGAAAGAAAGCGCAGATATCATCAAGAAAACAAAGCAGAAACGAAGCCCAAACTCTGCCGCTAACGGCGCCATGGCGTTTGGCAATATCTCTTTGATGATAAGGTATGATGTGCTTTCACCACGGAGCTTTGCGGCTTCAACATAATCCAGTTGAACAATGCTTAACGCAACCGCGCGGGCAATTCGGAAGACGCGAGTCGAATCAATAGTTGCGATCACAATCACCAAACTGAACACGGATGTGCCAAAAATGGTCAACATTAACAGAGAGAAAATCAGCGAAGGAATAGCCATAAGAACATCAATCAGGCGGCTCATGATCTGATCAACAACGCCGCCTTTTAGCGCGGCAAAAATACCAAGTATCGTGCCGAAGATAAATGCCAGCGCGGTGATCAGGAAGGCAATCCCAACAGTATTTCTTGCGCCATAAATTAGCCGCGTAAAGACATCCCTGCCTAAATTGTCCGTTCCCAGAATGTATGTTGAATTCCAAGGCTCAAAACCACCTGATAGAATCTCCGCCTCACCATAAGGGGCAATGAGAGGCGCAAACACCGCGCATATAATATAGATGGTGATAACCAGCATCCCGAAACACGCGGTTAGGGGGGCGGTTTTTAAGAATTTACCAGTGTTGCGGCTGGATATCAGAACCAGAGCTTCCCGAAACACCCATCCTGCCGATAGGCCGACAACAATAAACGCCAGCAATCCAATTAAAGTCTGCAAATAGATCATATCCTTGATACCTCTATCGCTGTCGCATTAGTCGCGGATTGGAAATGGTTGAAATAATATCTGCCAATAGATTTAGCCCAACATAGGCTGTGGCAAATATCAGCGCTGTGGCCTGAACCACGGGCACATCACGAAATTTAACGCCATCGACCATCAACTGTCCCAAGCCGGGGAAGACGAAGACAATCTCAACAATCACAACGCCTGTAATCAAATAAGCCAGATTAAGGGCAACGACATTTACAATAGGCGCGATAGCATTTGGCAAGGCATGGCGAACAATAATGCGGCTAGGTTTAGCACCTTTGAGACGCGCCATTTCGATATATGGCAAGGCCAGCACATTGATAATGGCGGCGCGTGTCATCCGCATCATATGGGCGGTGACAACCAAGGTCAGGGTTAAAGCTGGTAAGAAACAAAAATATAACTTATCCAGAAAAGGCGTATTGGCGTTAATATTTGCCATGGATGGAAAATAACCAGACAAAGCAAAGAAATAGATCATGACATAACCAACAAAAAACTCTGGCAGGGAAATCGCCGCCAGAGCTGTTGTATTAGTGATCCTATCAAAATAACTGTTCCGGAAAAGTGATACCGCTAAACCAAGGATAATGGACAAAGGAACGGCAATCGCGGCGGTATATAGAGTTAAGAACAGGGTGTTTTGAATGCGTGGGGCAATCAAGCCGGATATAGGTTTCTTTAGAGCAAGGGAGTTACCAAAATCACCTTGCATGACACCGCCAAGCCAGTGCAGATAACGCGTTAGTGGCGGTTGATCAAGACCAAGTTCTCGGCGAATAGCAGCAACGGTTTCAGGTGTCGCCTGCTGACCTAAGATGGTTTCTGCCAAATCCCCCGGTAGGGCTTCAACAGAGAGAAAAATAAGCAAAGACAACAGCAGAAGGGTTAATACCCCCAGACCCAGTCTCTTTACTAACATTAGAAATATATTTGACATAAATATTACCGTATTAAAACACGATTTATCAAAGTGTTGCTCTTCTACAATCTACCAATTTGATCAACAAAGATAGTAAATAGAAGTGGCGGAAAATATCAAGAGAACAAAATGGAAAGCCACAAGTCATGGCTTTCCATCTGTATAGAGATTTTATCTGATCACGCTTACGCTGTCCACCATCGGCGAGCAGCAAGGTGACCATCAAGTTCCCAGTTATTAGCAATTTGATCAGGAACAGAGATGTTTGAGCGATAACCCATGATCTCACTAAGGAACACAGGCAGAGCTAGGCCACCATCGTTATGGACAATGCGCTGCATTTCCACATACTTTTCGCGACGCTTTGCTTCATCTGTTTCGGACCGTGCCTCAACCAAAAGTTTATCAAAGCTGCTGTTGTTCCAATGGGTATCGTTCCAATCAGCCTTTGAATAATAAATCTGTGAGAAGATCCAGTCTTCGGTCGGACGACCACTCCAATAGCACGCAGACCATGGCTTATTCATCCAAACATTTGACCAGTAACCGTCATTTGGCTCACGCACAACCTCAATGTCGATACCCGCGGCTTTTGCGGATTCGCGCATCAGGGCACCAGCATCAACCGCACCACTAAAGCCCGTATCAGCGGCATGGAACTTCACAGACAAGCTGCTCAAGCCAGCTTGCTTGAGGAAGTATTTTGCCTGCTCAGGATCATACTCACGCTGTGGCAATTCATCTGTGTTAGCCCGGAAATAGTTAGCAGGCCCAACAGGGTTATCGTTGCCAAGCTGGCCATAACCAAAGAAGATTTTGTCCAGCAGTTCCTGACGATTGATAATGTGCTTAATAGCATTACGCACATTTTGATCATCAAACGGCGCAACATCACAAAGCATTGGCATGGTGCACTGCTTGTTCCCTGTTGAAATCAGGGTTTTCACATTGACCATGGACTTCAGCCGCGATGCGGTTTTAGCAGGAACGTTGTTAATCGCGTCCACAGCGCCAGTTGACAAAGCGGCCAGACGAGCAGTCGGGTCGTTAATGCCAAGGGTTTCCACTTCATCAAAGTAAGACTCGTTCCCTGTGTTCCAGTAATTGGCAAATTTCTTTGTCAATGTCCGAACACCTGGCTCATGCTCTTCTAATGTGTATGGGCCAGCGCCAATGCCTGATTCCCAATCAATGCTGCCGTCACCTTTAGATGGGCAGATATTGAGGTGATAGTCAGAAAGCAGGATAGGCAAGTCACCATTGCCTTCGTTCAGCTCAACAACAACGCCATTCTTACCGTCTTCTTTGATAGAAGCGATACCAGAGACAACGCCGCTACCGCCTGATTTGGAATCAGGTCCCATATGGTGGCGGATAGAATCCACGATATCGGTCGAATCAAGGGTTTTGCCATTGTGGAATTCAACACCCTGACGGACATCAAACTTCCATGTTTTGGCGCCATTAGAAGCTTGCCAACCAGAAGTCAAATCACCTTCAACAGAGCCATCAGGCATAATTTTCGTCATGTTTGGACGAACCTGCCCCATGGATACGTTAATCATATAGGCATCAAGAATCTGACCTGGATCAAGCACATCACTTGTTGCACCACCTGTGATACCCATCCGGAGGCGACCACCACTTTTTGGGGTGGCGGCTTCAACCTGATTGACCACGGCGGTAGCGCCCGCGAGGGACACACCAATTGCAACTGATGTTGAGACAAAATTACGGCGGCTAATTTTTCCAGAAACAAAACTGTCCTGAAGTTTCTTCGCCTTAATCTGGGTTTCCTTATCAGATACCTCGGTTGAGATATCATGCTTTGGATTTCTTGAATTACTCATCATTCCTCCATATTCACAATCTTGCTAAATTGTAATTTAAGTTAATGTTAACTTGATCATCATTAAACAATGATAAAAAGAAAGCGTAAAGCCGTTTTTTTTAAAAAATAACGCGTGCCAATATGGGCAATTTTGGCTCATAAATCGCATTTTCAGGCCAAAACCGAAAGATGAGGCGACATTTTTGATCAAATGATCTAATTTCAGGCTTGAATCATGCGGCAAACCCCAAAAAATTGCTTTTTTCCGATGTTCCGCTGGCTTTTCTGAAAATGGTATTTTATCAAGATTTTTAATCATGGAATTACTAATTGCCATAAAACAGGCCTTTGTCCTGCTGATAACCGGTGACGCGAATCTCTTTGAGGTCATTTTTTTGTCACTGAAGGTCAATTTAACCGCGGTCGGATTTGCGGCGGCGATCGGGTTTCCTATTGGTGCGCTTCTTGCGACAACTCAATTTCGAGGACATTCCGCGCTTGTGGCCTTGATTAATACCTTGATGGGACTGCCGCCAGTGGTGGTTGGGTTGCTTGTCTATATGATGATTTCACGCTCTGGCCCTTTTGGTGTGCTTGAATTGCTCTACACGCCAACAGCGATGATCATTGCCCAGATGATTCTTGTCACGCCAATTATCATTGCATTAAGCAGACAGGCACTGGCACGAATGGATAAAGATTATCAGCCTCTGTTCATCATGCTGGGCTTGTCGCCATCAAAACGTATCATGACTTTGATCAGGGATGGTTGGGTAGATTTGCTGACCGCGTTGCTAGCAGGATTGGGGCGTGCCATGGCCGAAGTAGGGGCCGTTATGATAGTTGGCGGCAATATCAATCATTTTACCCGTGTCATGACAACTTCCATTACACTAGAAACCTCTCGTGGGCATCTGGCGGTTGCTCTCTCGCTTGGTGTGGTGTTGCTGGTCATGACATTGATTATCAACACCCTTGTCATAATGCTAGGAAGGCGGGTAACAGATGACTGATTTTCCGCATCTAAGGCTTGAAGGCAAAGATCTGTGCCTTACGCGACATGGTCAGACGATCATAGATAAGGTGAGCGTTAGTATTAGTGAGGCTGGTATTTGTGGGCTGGTTGGTGCTAATGGCTGTGGCAAGACGACGTTGATATCGCTCATGGCTGGGTTGATCCAACCTGATTCTGGCGAAGTCCGTATCACTGGAATGGGCGGGATGACGCCATCACCTTTACGCATCGGACTTATGATGCAGAAGCCAGTGATTATGCGGCGCAGTGTCTATGGGAATTGTGATTATGTTCTCGCCGCAGAGGGGATACCAGTTGCAGAACGAAAGGCGCGGATTGCCGATGGGCTGGCATTGGTAAAACTTCATCACCTGAAAGATCAAGATGCCAGAACCCTGTCGTCAGGAGAGCAACAACGCATGGCGTTGGCGCGTGTTTTGATTGCGGAACCGGGTGTTTTGCTTTGTGATGAGGCTACGAGCAACCTTGACCCACAATCCACCCGCATGATTGAGGCGATTGTCAAATCTAAGGCGGCGGCAGGATTACCGGTCTTATGGGTAACACATCATTTGGCCCAATTACGGCGTCTGGCTAACCGTGTGGTGTTTATGGAACAAGGGCGCGTGATAGCCGAACAAGACATATCCGCCTTTTTTGATACCCCTGCCTCAAAAGAGGTGAGGGAATACATTGATTTTGAGCGTATCTGAAACGTTTTTTTTAAAACAGCCGCTTAGGTGACTTTATCCAAATCAGCGTCACTGAGATTGCCGGGAACAATAGTAATAGGAACTCGGCACTGGGCGGCGCCACGGCTGGTCAAGAATGAGATTAACGGCCCGGTATTTTCATCTTGCGTATTGGCGCCAAGCACGAGGACAGAAATCTCAGGTTCTTCATTGATAAGATTTATTACCTCTGTTTTAGGGTCACCTTCGCGCAGATGAACGATAGGGTATTCACCAGTCAGTTGATTGACCCATTCGCTGTTGGTTCTAAGCAATTTTTCTGCTTCCTCGCGGGCTTCTTCGACCATCAACTCGCCAACACCAATCCAGTGTTGAAACTCAGCAGGGCTAACACAACGCAGTAACGCCACTCGGCCGTTGACAGACAAGGCTCTCTTGCAGGCAAAATACAATGCCTGATGCAATTCACTGCTTTCATCGACAACGACAAGGAATACCCTGCGTTTGTCTTTACCCTTTTTTGATGTTGTCTTTTTGCTATTAGCCATAATTACCTTCTGAAAACTCTGGCGGCGCCCCAACCCATAAAGACTGCAAACATTATAGCAAAGATACCATAAGCGGGGGCATAATTATGCGCGAACTGAAAAATTTGTGCGCTTAGGCCTTTTTTCTGAACATTGATCAGAGAGTTGGTTTCGTTAAACAATTCTCCGGAACGGAAATGCAGAATTCGGACATGATACTCTCCCGGCAGGATATTGGCAGGGAGATGGATGTTTGATCGAAAAAGAATTTTCTTTCTGACCGTAATATCGCTGTTTTCGTTCCAGAGTCCTTTATTTTCCATGTTTCGGATCAGGGCAGTTTTCCATTCCGCAGGGTCATTATCCGAAATAGAACTACCCTCAATCAGATGAAAAGGGATATTTTCAAGCCCTAGACCTAATTCTCTGAGGGTTTTCGTAGAAGCAATGACATTAAGAGGCCTTGTTGAGGAAATCTGATAAAAGCTCGGTATCATTTCTAAGGTAGCAGATTCGGTGTTAATCCATATCCCACTCACCCGCGATTTCTGACGGATAGCGATATTCTTTGGCGGCCCTTTAACAATGATCACGACATCATCATTCAGCTCATGATCAACCGTGCCAAAAAGCAACAGATCAGCACCATTAAAATCAGTGGTGATAGCTACCTCTTTTTCGTTGAGATCAGCAACCAACAAATCTTGCGCTATGCTAGAGGCGGCAAACCCCGCGGCAAACCCAAAAGATACTATTGCTGCTATCCGGCATAGCCATGGAGAGGGCATAAAAGACATTAGCGCAAAAGCTCCAGAGAAAAGAGATCTTCAGGCGTAATGATGACATCTGAAACCAGCTTGAAACAAACTGCCAAGACGATCAATGCCAGCAATCCGCGCAACTGTTCGCCGCGAAGCAAAGCGCCAATGCGCGTTCCAAACTGCGCCCCGATCACCCCACCAATCAAAAGCAGACCAGCAAGAACCACATCAACCGTCTGTGTTTGAACAGATTGAAGGAAGGTCACATTGGCGGTGACGAAAATAATTTGAAATAGCGAGGTGCCAACAACCACGGAGGTCGGCATACCAAGAACATAGATCATGGCTGGCACCATGATAAAGCCGCCACCAACACCCCTAATCGCCGATAGAATACCAACAAGTAACCCCACTCCAAACGGCAGAAGCGCGGAGATATAGAGCTTTGATTTGCGGAAACGCATTTTGAAAGGTAGGCCGTGAAGCCAGTTATGCTGATGCAGTTTGCGGCGCTTACCGCCGGGACGCCGTGACCGCAAAATGGTTCGCGTGCTTTCGACAAGCATAAGTGAGCCAATAATGCCAAGGAAGATAATAAAACTTAACTTAATCGCTAAATCAATCTGGCCAATTTCGCGCAGAATAGCAAAAATATAAACACCGATCGTTGATCCAACAAGACCGCCAGCCAGCAGAATACTGCCCATTTTCACATCGACATTGCCGCGCCGCCAATGGGCAAGCACGCCAGAAACGGATGAGGCAACAATCTGATTGGCTTCAGTGCCAACCGCCACCGGAGCAGGGACACCAAGAAAGATCAGCAGGGGCGTCATCAGGAAACCGCCGCCAACGCCAAAAATGCCGGATAACAAACCAACCATACCCCCCAACCCCAAAATCAGGAAGATGTTGATTGAGATTTCAGCAATAGGGAGATAAATATACATCGCAGTCACTTACAAATGAGATAGAGAACATACTATCATTCTCATAAAAATCAAGAGCTTAAATTTCTGTTTTACTAATGTCAGTGGCGATTTCATAACCCTTTGCAACCGCAAGGATGAATGCTGATTAACGACACAAGCGAAGGCCTTTTTGCCAAAACGCAAATGAAATTGATCAAGCCCCTAAAGAGGGGGGATATTCATCCTTATCTTTTTTGTTTCCTTTGACCTCTAAATAAAATGCCATCCTAATAAAACGCCATCCTAATAAAACGCCATCTTAATAAAATGCCATCTAAATAAACTGTGGGATTTTATTTTAGGATAGGATCGTTTTTGAACTTTTCCGCCAAGAGAGAAATAATGTCACGAACCGTATCGTCATGGATTGAATAAAATACCATTTGGGAATGTCGGCGTGTTTTGACAATCTTTGCTCGCCGTAATCGGCCCAGATGCTGTGACAATGATGATTGACTTAATGATTTAACAATAGTCTCTAATTCTTTGACAGATTTTTCCTCACCATCGATCAAATGGCTGAGGATTTTAAGTCTTTGGCTATTGCTCATCGCTTTGAGAATAGTTGTTGCAAGGCTTTTGCTAGAAGCAGATTTGCTACTAGCGCTTTCAGAAGATCTGCACGTGACTTTTTTAGCATTTGATGTATCCAGAAGAGATGATTTTAACCACATTTGCTATGCTCCGATCGGATATGTTATGAATAAATTAAGGCATCAGATGCCCTGCTCGAACTTTGTGGCTATTCTAATGGGTACTTATTAATAAACCCTTAATAAGGATGATTTTTTTTATGAGTCTGATATCTGGCCTGTTTCTAATACAGGATAAGGGATAGTGTGAAATGCGTGATCGCCGCCCTTCAGAACAAATGCTCCGTTCTTGGTGTGAAGACCATCTGAGGAAAAACACACCCTTGCAGGATTTTGACATTCGCATTGATGCCAATGGCAAGTGGTTTCACGAAGGTGAATTGATTGAAAGAGAGCGCATGGTCGCGATGTTTGCAAATGTGCTGACGCGATTTGATGATGGCAGTTATGGGTTGGTTACGCCTGCGGAATGGGGCCATATTTCGGTTGATGATGCCCCGTATCTGGTCACAAATATGGAACAAGATAACAGCGATGATGTTTCAGTGATTCGCTTGACCACCTCCCTTGGTGATACGGTTGTTCTGGATGCTGATCACCCATTGATCATGCGTCATAAGGATGGTGAAGATCGCCCCTATGTGATGATCCGAAAAGGCTTGGATGCGCGCATAAACCGTTCTGTTTATTATCAGTTAGCAGAACAAAGTATTGAAACCGAAGATGGCCAGTTTGGTGTGTGGTCGGCAGGTATATTTCATGCGTTGATGACAAATCATGACCAGCAAGACCAATCCTAATTCCCCGATAACAGCAAGCCAATGGGCTGATGTGATGCGAAGCAGGGTGCAAGCTGAACCTGATATCGCACCCCAAGGGTTGCGCGCGGCGTCGGTTTTAGTTCCTGTGGTGATGGATGAGAACAGGCCCAAGCTTATTTTGACTAAGCGCACGGCGCATCTACCTGATCACGCTGGTCAAGTTTGTTTTCCGGGCGGCAAAATCAATGCTGGCGAAACCGTTCTTGATGCTGCTCTTCGTGAAAGTGGGGAAGAAATAGGGCTGACCGCATCCGCGGTGGAAACAGTGGGCTATCTGCCAAGTGTGGTAGCGGCAGAGCAATTTCATATCGCCCCGGTGCTTGGGTTTGTTGATCCGGGGGCGGTGTTGATACCTGAACCAAATGAGGTTGAACTTATCTTGCCCCTGCCTCTTGATAAAGTGCTGAATGATAAGCATTTCAGACAAGAGCCTGTGGAGAATAGCGGGCGCAGTTACCTGACTTGGGTTATTGATCATGATGAAGAATATATCTGGGGTGCGACGGCAAAAATCATTGTCCAGTGGCATCAAAAACTAACTGGCCTGCTATAATCAGACGTAACATGATGACGGAAGGACTTTGAGATGCTTCGGCTTGCTATCATTCTTGTGGCGATTGCTATCGGGATCACCCTAGGGATTACCATGGCCAACCGCTATTGGAAAAAGAAAACAGACCAACATATTGAGGCTGATTCCGAATATGTTGACGCGGCATCCGAAACGTCTCTTTTTAGGGTTATGTTGCCGTGGGCTTTGATTTTTGCTGTCATTTTTATTGGCTTATTTTTGCTCACCAGTGGTGAAAAAGCCGAGGTTAGTGACCGCTATCATCCGGCTCAATTCAAAAATGGTCAGATCGTGCCACACCATTTTGGTGACACAAACAGCCAATGAATATGATGGCCGATAAGGCCAGATTACTGGCTCTTGACCTGCCGCGCCGGATTATCGCCGCGCTTGCCAGCATAGGGGTTGAGGGCAGATATTGTGGCGGTGTTGTTCGCGATATGATTCTGGGACAGCTTTCGCCATCTTATCCTGATATCGATATGGCATCTCCTCTGCCAGCGGATGAAGCTATGGTTTTGCTAAAATCACATGGCTTGCGCGTTATCCCCACAGGCTTATCTCATGGCACAATCACCGTGTGTGACCCGCAAGAACCTAGGAATAAGGTGGAATTGACAACCTTGAGGGTGGATGTTGCCACAGATGGGCGTCATGCCGAGGTGAGTTTCACGGATGATTGGCTGGCGGATGCTAGCCGCCGAGATTTCACGATTAACAGCCTCTATTTAACACCTTCAGGTGAGGTAATTGATCACCATCATGGGCTGGAAGATATCCAATCGGGCGTGATACGGTTTATCGGTGATCCCTATGATAGACTGAGTGAAGATTATCTTCGTGTGCTTCGCTATTTTCGGTTTTTCGCCCGCTTTGGCCAGCTACTACCAGATGAGAAAACCAGCGCGGCGCTAACGGCTGCGGCACCCCGTCTTGCCTCTCTTTCGGGAGCTTCTCTTTCGGGGGCATCTCTTTCGGGGGAAAGAGTGGCACAAGAAATGCGCAAGATTCTTGCCTCTGGCTCTGTTGCGGCTTTAACGCTCATGAATAAGCTCAAAGTGTTAGAGGCGATGTGCCCTGCGGATTGGGATTTAGCAAGTTATGAGAAATGGGCTCAATGTGATAACCAGCGTGATCCCATGTTGGCCCTAGCGGTATTATTGCCAGAACAAGAGACTCAGAAACTGGCCCAACGCTGGAAACTATCCCGAAAAGAACAACAAAAGCTAATGCGTTTTGGGTCACCTCTCTCATTGCCGCAATATCACATTTTGACAGGACAATATTGGCAACAAGAAGCTTGGCGGTTATGTCAGAGAAAGGGATGGTCAGGTGACGATGTTGCCGGAGCTGTGATGACAAACAAGCTAAAGCAAAATTTAGAGGGTGCGACAATAACGGCGGATCACCTGGAGATGATCAGAGGCTATAATGCCCCAGTTATGCCAGTTAATGGTGATGATATCCGGTCTTGTGGTATTGATGACGGCAAAGTGATCGGGCAAGAGCTAACCGCGATTGAGGAGGTTTGGCTGAACAGTCATTTTTCTGCTGATCGGGCAAGTTTGCTGGCCCAGATCAAAGCGCGTTACCGTAAGCACCAAAAGAAAGACCTGCCTCGTTAAAGCCAAAGCAGAACAGTAATAAAGGATAATCTGATGGCGAAACATACTCCCTCACAACCTATTGATCAGCACCTTTATCGTGAGCGTCAAACTATGGCTGAAGACTGGTTCCGGAATCTTCGCAATGATATCTGTGATGCTTTTGAGGCTATTGAGCAAGATTATGTCACCACGCATCCTAATGTTGGCCCGGCTGGTAAGTTTGAGCAAACGCCATGGCAAAGAGATGGTGGCGGTGGCGGCGTCATGTCTGTTATGCGGGGGCAGGTGTTTGAAAAGGTTGGCGTGAATATTTCTACCGTCAATGGTGAGTTTAGTGAGGCGTTTCGCGGACAAATCCCAGGCACAGATAAGACGCCTAAGTTCTGGGCTAGTGGCATTTCTCTGGTGGCGCATATGCAAAACCCCTATGTTCCCGCTGTCCATATGAACACCCGATATCTGAACACAGGAAGCATCACCGAGGGTAAGCGTTGGTTCGGTGGCGGGGCTGATCTGACCCCGATCATCTGGCAGGATGAGGATGTCGCCGATTTCCATGCCAGCATGAAGACCTGCTGTGATGCTTATCATCCCGATTATTATCCCGAATATAGCGCATGGTGTGATGAGTATTTTACGCTCAAGCATCGTAATGAGAAACGTGGCGCTGGCGGTATTTTTTATGATTATCTGGACGAAGGTGACTATGCTAATGAGTTTGCTTTCACCCAAGATGTTGGGCGCGCCTTTTTGGATATTTATCCCAAACTGGTTCGGCGTCGCATGGATTCCGTTTTCACACCCGAAGAACGAGAGTTTCAACTGGTTCGCAGAGGGCGCTATGTTGAGTTTAACCTGCTTTATGATCGTGGCACGATCTTTGGTCTAAACACTGGCGGAAATGTTGAGGCAATTCTTATGTCAATGCCGCCAGAGGTGCGCTGGCCCTAAATTGCTGACCTTAAATTGCTACCATATGGCGCTATATGATCATGTTCTGATAGCTATGTTTAAGATCATCATCATGCCAATTAGGGCAATTGGTCGCAGAAAAGGCTGATCATGAGGCTAGACGCAATTATTCACTTGGTCAGGATTATCGACATGGTTATAGTATCGGCATATTGGCAATATAGGTGCCATAATTTATCATGTGGAAAATGATCATGTGGTGCCGCCCAACCGTTAAGAGGCTGGGGATATTGAGGGGGAATTATGAGCGAAACTGTTGAAAACCAGGGGCGGCGTGATTTTATCGTAGTTGCCACCAATGCCATGTTGGCAGTTGGTGCCGCGGCCGTTGTCTATCCTTTAATTAATCAAATGAATCCAGCGGCAGACACCCTTGCCCTTTCCACGATTGAGGTTGATATTTCAGCCATCGAAGAAGGGCAGGCCATAACCGTGAAATGGCGTGGGCGTCCGGTCTTTATTCGGCATCGCACAGCAGAAGAAATCAAAATGGCAGATGCCGTTAATTTAGATGATCTGCGCGATCCACAAGATGACGCCAGCCGGGTGGAAAATCCAAAATATTTGATTATTCAGGGCATTTGTACGCATCTTGGCTGTGTGCCTCTGGGACAGAAAATCGGTGAAGTTAAAGGCGACTTTAACGGCTGGTTCTGCCCTTGCCATGGCTCGCATTATGATACTTCTGGGCGGATTAGAAAAGGCCCTGCGCCTACTAATCTCGAAGTCCCGCCTTACGCATTTTTATCTGACAGCATCATTAAGATTGGTTAAATCGGAGTAACGATCATGGCATCTCCTGAATTCAAGAATCCTGTTGTTAAGTGGATTGATCACCGGCTTCCGGTATTCAGCTTCATGCATCATGAATTGCATGAATATCCTACCCCGAAAAACCTATCCTATCTCTGGAATCTCGGCTCGCTTGCCGGGCTTGCCTTGGTGATGATGATTGTTACGGGTATCATTCTGGCTATGCACTACACGCCTCACGTGGATTATGCGTTCGCTTCTGTGGAACGCATCATGCGTGATGTTAACCATGGTTGGTTGATCCGCTATATTCATATGAACGGCGCCAGCTTCTTTTTCATTGTCGTCTATATCCATATTTTCCGCGGTTTATACTATGGCTCGTATAAAGCCCCGCGTGAAATACTTTGGATGTTGGGTGTGGTGATTCTCTTGCTTATGATGGCAACGGCGTTCATGGGTTATGTTTTGCCGTGGGGACAGATGAGTTTCTGGGGCGCGACGGTGATTACCAATCTGTTCTCGGCTATTCCTTTGGTTGGTGATAGCATTGTGACTTGGCTTTGGGGCGGGTTTTCGGTAGATAATCCCACGCTTAGCCGTTTCTTTGCTCTGCATTATCTGATGCCATTTTTGATTGTTGGTGTGGTGATCCTGCATATTATTGCCTTGCACCGTTTTGGTTCAAATAACCCGCTTGGGATTGATGTCAGCGGTAAGCAAGATACCATTCCTTTTCATCCTTATTACACCAGTAAAGATTTGTTTGGTGCGATGGTGTTCTTGACAATTTTTGCGTCGGCCATTTTCTTTTACCCTAACTTTTTAGGGCATCCAGACAACTATATCCCGGCTAATCCATTGCAAACACCTGCCCATATTGTGCCGGAATGGTACTTCCTGCCATTCTATGCCATTTTGCGGGCGATCCCTGATAAATTGGGTGGCGTGTTGTTCATGTTTGGCGCAATTGCGGTGCTATTCGTTCTGCCATGGCTTGATCGTTCCCCAGTGAGAAGCGGCAGGTTCCGTCCTCTCTTTAAGATCTTCTTTTGGCTCTTGCTGGCGGATTGTGTTCTGCTTGGCTATCTTGGTGGCAAGCCTGCTGAGGGCATTTATGTGACCTTGTCGCGTTTAGCTACCGCTTATTACTTTATTCATTTTCTGGTGATTCTTCCGCTGTTGTCGGTTGTAGAAAAGACCAGACCATTGCCACAATCCATTTCGATGCCGATTTCCGGCGGCGGCATGGGCGCGGCGGTGGCGGCGAAAAGGGGGAAAGCCGATGCGTAAATTGACGCGTGTGGTATCCGTTGCAACCGGGATGGTTGCGGCGGCTATGATGATGATATCTGCGCCAGCAATGGCGGCAGGTGGGGGCGGTGATATCAAACAGCATGAATGGACCTTTGACGGCCCGTTCGGTCATTTTGATAAAGCGTCACTGCAACGCGGTTTTCAAGTCTATCGTGAGGTTTGCTCATCCTGTCATGGGATTGAGTTTATCTCATTCCGTAATTTCGCTGATCTCGGCTATTCAGAGGCGGAAATCAAAGCGATTGCCGCAGAATATGAAGTCACCGATGGGCCTAATGACGAAGGGGAAATGTTCCAGCGTGCGGCTATTCCGGCTGACCGTGTTCCTAACCCCTATCCGAATGAGAACGCCGCGCGTTCTGCTAATGGCGGGGCCTATCCACCAGATTTGTCATTGATTGTTAAGGCGCGTCCGGATGGGGCCAATTATCTTTATAGCCTTTTGACCAGCTATGTAGATGCACCTAGTGATATGAATGTGCCAGATGGGATGTATTATAACAAAGCGTATAGCGGCAATCTGATTGCTATGCCGCAACCGCTATACGGTGATGATATTACCCTTGCTAATGGTGGGGACACCTCACCTGAGGCGCTGGCAGAAGATGTTGTGGCTTTCCTTGCTTGGACTTCTGAGCCTGAAATGGAAACCCGCAAGCGGACAGGTATCGCAGTGATGCTGTTCCTGTTTGTGATGTGCTTTGTGTCCTATGGGTCTATGCGCTACATCTGGGCTGATGTGAAAAAGTCCAAAGCCTAATCGTGATATCTTCGCCCCTTTTGGGGGTATGACATAACAGACCGGCCTGATCATATTATGATTGGGCCGGTTTTTTTTGGGATTTGATTTTGGCTTGACAGGTAATCGGGTGAAGTTCACCTTTGGACGGCAAGAGAGTCCCATCCATGAGGAGGCATCATCATGGCAGAAACAGGCGCAGAAACAGGCCCAGAAACAGGCGCAGAGACAGGCGCAGAGACAGGCAAGGTCAAAAAGCTCATCTGTGAGGAATGTGGCACTAGCTTTAATTGTGGATCAACTAAAGATCATAGTTGCTGGTGCATGAATTTACCCAATATGCGCACTTATTTTGATCTGGCGGGGGCTTGTTTATGTCCGGATTGTCTGACACTTGGGCAGGCAAAGGCGATCACAAAGCAAAGAAAAACTCGCCAGAAAGTCAGACAGAATAACGCGATCCGATGATCTGATTAAACATTAAAGCGGAAATGGAAAACATCCCCATCTCGCACCAGATAATCAGCGCCCTCAATTCGTAATTTTCCGGCTTCCTTGGCGCCACGTTCCCCCTGGCATTGAATGTAATCATTATAAGTGATGGTTTCCGCGCGGATAAAACCGCGTTGAAAATCAGTATGGATGACGCCTGCGGCTTCGGGGGCTTTGGCGCCATTGGCAACAGTCCATGCCCGCGCCTCTTTAGGGCCTACGGTAAAGAAAGTAATCAAATCAAGCAGACGATAGCCAGCCTTGATCATGCGCGCTAATCCGGGTTCAGTCAGATTAAGATCGCTCAAAAACTCCATTTTCTCATCATCTTCTAATGATACAATCTCAGACTCAATAGCCGCAGAAACAATAACCATATCGGCGCCCTCGGCATTGGCCATTTCGGCCACCTTGGCAGTTAAGGCATTGCCTGTGGCCGCGTCATTTTCGCTAACATTGCAAACATAAAGCACGGGCTTACCTGTCAATAATTGCAGGGATGGCAGTTGCCGGCGTTCGTCTTCGCTCAAGGTCGTAATGCCGCGCGCTGGCACACCTTCTGCCAAACCATCGCGGATTTTTTCCAGTGTTGCCATTAGTGTAATGGCATCCTTATCCTGTCCACGGGCTTTCTTGACCAGATTAGCCAGACGTCGTTCAACAGAATCCAGATCAGAGAGCATCAATTCGGTTTCTACGGTTTCGGCGTCACGAATAGGATCAACGCTGTCATCAACATGAGTGATATTGCTATCTTCAAAACAGCGCAAAACATGGGCAATGGCATCTACCTCGCGGATATTACCAAGAAACTGATTGCCCAAACCTTCACCCTTGCTCGCGCCGCGAACCAATCCGGCAATATCGACAAACTCCAATTGCGTCGGCAGGATTTGTGCCGATTTTGCAATGCCAGCCAATTGATCTAGCCGATCATCAGGAACGGCAACGCGGCCTGTGTTTGGCTCAATCGTGCAGAAAGGATAATTGGCGGCGTCTGCGGCCGCGCTCTCAGTCAAAGCGTTAAAAAGTGTTGATTTTCCAACATTAGGCAAGCCAACAATACCACAATTAAAGCCCATTGGTTTTCTCCTTACCAGTATTGGTGCCATCGCTGGAGCCATTAGTGGTTTCAGTTTTCGTGTGTTGAGGTGGCGGTGCTTTTCGCGCAACAGAAGTCATGAATGCCTCATGTCCTTTTGTCTGCCAGCAAGGCCAGAGATCAGATAAAGCGGATAATAATGGGGTAAGCCAGATTCTGTCATCCTTATCAAAATCAGACAGAACGTGTTGATCAACTTCAGCCTTAAAACGCGACCGACCAACACCAATCCGCAACCGCCAATAAGCAGGGCCAATATGCCGATCAATATCCCGCAACCCATTATGCCCACCATGGCCGCCATCATGTTTCACCCGAATTTTTCCGGCGGAAAGATCAATTTCATCATGAACGACGATCAGATCATCGGCAGATAAGCGATAAAATTGAAGCAAAGTTTCCACCGGCAGGCCGGATTTATTCATATAAGATTGCGGCTTGAAAAGAATGATTTTTTCAGCGTCAATGCGTCCCTCGGCCAACAGGCCGCCATGTTTGGCTTTCCAAGATGAAAACCCATAATCGGCGGCTAGTTGATCAACCAGCATGAACCCGACATTATGGCGGTGCGATGCATAACGGTCGCCGGGATTACCTAAACCAGCTACGATACGCATCACATCCCCCTACTGCCATGAATGGCAGAATATGCCTATTCTTCTTTTTCGTCTTCGCCTTGACCTTCACCAGCGGCTTCTGTGCTTTCGGTTTCTTCAACCTCAACTTCGACAGTCGGGGCGGCAATGGTGGCGATAGTGAAGTCCCGGTCAGTAATGGTCAGCTGGGAGTTTTCTGGTAGCGTAACAGCACTAATATGCACAGAATCACCAATTTCCGTGCCACTTAGGTCAACGGTTAGGCTCTCCGGAATGCTGGTTGCTGAACAGACCATTTCAATTTCATGGCGCACAACATTGAGAACACCGCCACCTTTAAGGCCAGGTGAGGCATCTTCATTCGTGAAGTTCACAGGAATCAAAACGGTTACTGTAGACGTCGCGGTAATACGCAGAAAATCGACATGAAGTGGGTAGTCAGTAACAGGATGAAACTGAATATCTCTAGGCAATACATTTGTTTTATTGCCTTCAACATCAAGCGAAATCACATTACTCATGATGCCTGGCTGGCTCATAAGCTTGCGAAAGGTATTGTCGTTGATATTGATGGTTTCAGGGGCTGTTTTGCCGCCATAAATGACGGCAGGAATGAGACCGGATCGACGAGCCGCCCGGGCGGACCCCTTACCAGCCCGGTCGCGCTTGGTCGCGCTCATAGTGATTGTGTCTGACATATGAATACTCCATTAATGTGTCAAAACTTGCCATGCCTCCAGGGGTGCATGGTCTTTGATGAAGGGCATACTTAGCCCGAATCGTGATGATCAGCAAGCGGAATATCTGCTTAATGAAAGAGTGATGACACAGAGCGTTCTTCGTTGATCCGGAGAATCGCCTCACCCAAGAGAGGAGCAACGGAAAGCTGGCGAACATTATGGGCAACGCGCATCGCCTCAGTCGCTAAAATCGTATCAGTTGTGACGAGGGCATTCAGAGGTGATGAGGCGATACGCGACACCGCACCGCCAGACAAAACACCGTGCGTCACATAAGCATCGACGGAAAGCGCGCCACTTTCCATGAGGGCGCCAGCGGCGTTGCAAAGGGTACCGCCCGAATCCACAATATCATCAACCATAATGCAATGGCGGTTGCTAACATCACCAATAATATTCATCACTTCAGACACGCCAGCCTTCTCACGGCGTTTGTCAATGATGGCCAGATCAGCATCCAGACGGCGAGCCAAGGCACGGGCTCGGACAACACCGCCAACATCAGGCGATACAATCATCAGATTGCCATTCGTGTAGCGAGATTTGATATCATCTAGCAGAACAGGCGCGGCAAATAAATTATCAGTAGGAATATCAAAAAAGCCTTGAATCTGATCAGCGTGAAGATCAATGGTCAGAACCCGGTCAGCCCCGGCAGAAGTGATCAGATTGGCAACCAGCTTGGCAGAAATAGGTGTTCTTGGGCCAGATTTGCGATCCTGTCTGGCATAACCATAATAAGGAATAACAGCAGTGATACGGCGAGCAGAGCCGCGCCGCAATGCGTCAAGCGTGACCAGCAATTCCATCAGATTATCATTGGCTGGATATGAGGTGGATTGCACCACAAAAACATCTTCGCCCCGAACATTCTCTTGAATCTCAGCAAACACTTCCATATCGGCGAAGCGGCGGACATCAGCTTTGACAAGTGGAAGATTCAAATAGGTGGCAATGGCTTCGGCAAGGGGACGATTGGAATTACAGGCCAAAATTTTCATTGCTTAAACCCATCCTATGAGAGGTTTTTAGATACCAAGTGTTTCCCTTTGCCGCAACATAAAACACATGAAAAGGTCTGTTTTTCTCATTACATAATAACACATGAGGCAAACAGACCAAGAAGGCAAAGCATAAGAAAGATCAAAAGATGTGGCATAGGCCTGTCCCGAAAATGGTAATAGTCCGATTAGTCTTTGGTTGATTTGTCTAGCCCAATGATGGTCATCAAGCGTCCGGTATCGGCTTCGCCCTCATGGGTGCGGCGACGGTGACTGAAAAAATATTCAGATTCAGCGTAAGTATCACGCGCAAGTGTCATATGGTTTATTTTTGCCTGCTTTAATCGCCGGGCAACATACCCTGTCAGATCAAATGTGAACTTGCCGGGGTGATCCACATCCGGGGCAAAGCAAGCCAGTGCCCCGGCATCAGAGGATAGGGCGGCGTTACGCACATCCTCCCCCACCTGATATGATGGCTGTTGAATGGCTGGCCCAATCACAGCGGTGATCTGGTCAAGGTTAGCACCTTTTAATTGCATCTGATCAAGCGTTGCCTCTAGCACTCCGCCAACAGCACCGCGCCAACCTGCGTGCGCCGCGGCAATGGTGTTTGTGGTAGGATCGGCAAAAATAACAGGAACACAATCTGCGGTTAGTATCATAAGGGCTAATCCGGGTGTTTGTGTTACTAAGGCATCAGCCTCAACCGGATGATCAAAAGGGGCATCAACGGCAACAGCTTGTGATGAATGCACTTGATAAAGAGAGCAGATATGTTCAGCATCAAACCCAAGCGATACCGCAGCCCGATGGCGATTCTGTTTAACTAATGCGGCATCATCATCAGAACCTAATCCCCCATTTAGACTGTCATAAAGCCCAGTGCTAACCCCGCCTTTTCGTGAAAAAAAACCATAGCTGATACCAGATGGATGAAAATGATCATGGGTGAAATATAGCGGTGCATCGGCGGTCATGCGATTATTCCAATCCGGGTTGCGGTGTCTTAGCAACTTCGTCAGGCAGTATAGCCATCACCTTAAAAGCTTGGCCCATTTGTGCTGGATTGACAAGTCTGTCAACCTCAGAGACGAGCCGACGGCGAAGGTCAGGTTCAGCGCCTTGTCCAAGTTGTTCTGCACGTTCCAGCAGACCAAGCGATTTTAGAAACTGGCCTTGCGGAATAGGGCCTATGGCCGCGCAATGATGGTCATCGGCGGTTTGGGCAAGGTGTGAGAAATCAACCCATGCCGTGATGTCCGCCTCACCCGGATGTGCCAATGGATCAACAGCTTCGTGCCGCATGACAGCTTGCAGGCTGTCACCAAATCCATCCGCCTTGCCATAATCAATGATCAGGCAAGCTCCGCCATGATTGGCGATGTGTCGGCATATTGTACCGATAATCTCGGCAAGGGCAGGGGCATGGGTGATGATCTGGTCGGTGGCCACGTTATGATTAGGTGTTAGATTAGCAAGACAGACAGGCAAAGGGTTAGATGAACAAAGATTTAGCCAATCCAGTTTCCAGTGACCATCGGTATCTGTTTGGATAACCCGTTCCTGCCATTGGTCTTGAAAAGAGCGATATTGCCGGATTGCTAGGGCGTCAAAAAACTCATTAGCGATCACCAGTAACGGCTGATCAGGGAGCGTTTTTACATCATCATGCCAATGAATATCGGCTATGTCGGACAGTCGCTCTTGCTGGGCTGCGCGCAGAGTTGGGCTAGTTTCGACCAAATGAATAGACGGCAGAGGCAGGGAGGTCTGGCGCCAAGCCCGAATCAGATCCGCCATTAGCGTGCCGCGACCGGGGCCAAGTTCAACCAGAGCTGCCTTATCATCCAAATGCTGATGCTGATATTGGTGTGCCAGCCATAATCCGGTCAGTTCACCAAACATCTGAGAGATTTCAGGGGCGGTGATAAAATCCCCGTCACTGCCAATCACTTGATCCCGATGATAATAGCCATGCTGAGGATGATAGAGCGACAAGGCCATATAATCATGCAATGTCATGACGCCATTAGCGGCAAGATGCGCGTTGATAATACTCCGCAATGTCGTCATACCGGGCCTCGGAAGCGTCTGGAGCGAATGATAAGATAAGCGCCAAAAATAATCATTGGCAGGCTAAGCAACTGTCCCATTGTTAATCCAATAGAAAGCGTACCAATATGGCTGTCAGGCTCGCGGAAAACCTCAATCAAGGCGCGTGATAATCCATATCCAGTGAGAAATAATCCGGATAATAGCCCTTGGCGAGAACGCCCACCTAAGCGAAGAACCAGCATCAAGACAAGAAACAATAATGCCCCTTCAAACACAGCTTCGTATATCTGGCTAGGGTGACGCGGCAGATCACCTGCGGGGGCAGTGCCATCTGGGGCAAGGCAAGTGCCACGATTGAAGATGACCCCCCATGGCATATCGGTGACCCGACCATAAAGTTCACAATTAACAAAATTAGCCATGCGCCCAAGACAAAGACCAATAGGCGCGGCGACCGCTACCAAATCAGCAAGCCTGAAAAATCCAGTGCCATGACGGCGGCTGACATAATAAATAGCCGCAAACATTCCGACCATACCGCCATGAAATGACATTCCGCCATTCCAGACATAGAGGGCTTCGATCGGATGACTGGCATAATAAGAAAAATGATAAAACAGAACATAGGCCAGACGGCCGCCAATAATAATGCCAATGATGCTAGCATTAATCAGATGTTCTAAGGGAGGATGACCAACAAGATCATCCTTGCCGCGTGTCAAACGCCGCAGCAATATCCAGCCAAGCAAAATACCAACGATATAGGCCAACGCATAAAAGCGGATGGCAATAGGCCCGATCTGAAACAGTGTTTCGCTTGAAAACGGAAAAGATAAGGCCGACATACCGATCCCGTCAGATGCTTTGGCGGTAAGATGATGAAAATCAAAAGTGATGCTGGCAGAGTCCGTCATGAGTAAGGGTATAGCATGAGAAGACGCCCTGCCAAACCACTATAAACAGTGTCTAAAATCTTTCTAAATACTAGATCTTGTTTTTTGAGAGAATCAAATCTATAATCTTTTTATAAAGAGCGCTTGAAAAGGCATAGCCAAAAAATGATGATCAGAACCCCAAAATCCTCCCCTATTCTTGATCATCCTATCGTGATCATGAAAAGTCTGGTCGAAGCGAATGACTGGCAAACCCATCATCAGTCTGTGGATGAGATATCTGTCGATATTTCCGGATACTGGTCTGACTATTATATCAGCGTCAAATGGCAGGAGGAACACTCCGCCATCCATATCACAGCGCTTTTGGATATCTATGTCATTGATCAGCAACGCACCGAGATGATGGAATTGGTCTGCCGTCTAAACGAAAGGGTTTGGATGGGGCATTTTAACCTGACACAGGATGAAGGCTGTTTGCTTTTCCGGCATACAACACCACTCCGCGGGACGGGTGGGGCAACGCTTGAACAAGTGATTGATCTGATTGAGGTTACCGTTGCTGAATGTGAAAAATATTATCCCGCCTTGTTCCAGCTTGCTATTGGCAGTGCCTCAGCCTCTAGCGCGACCGAAACGGTTTTGATGGAAACGGTTGGCCACGCCTGATTTCGCCTGATATAAAGGGCGTCAAACAGTTACGGAACTGACCAATGACACATATCATGCTTTGTGGTTGCGGTAAGATGGGGCAAGCCCTTCTGCGCGGCTGGATCAAACATCTATCGGATATCGGCATTCATGCCATCTCCATTATTGAGCCAAATCTGGCGCAGATGAATGATCTGCCTGATCACCCTCAGATTACTTATTTTGATAACCCGAACAAAGCCGATAGCCAATTATGCCCTGATATGATTGTTTTGGCATCAAAGCCGCAGGATATGGTGCAAGCCATAGATGGGATTAAGCCGTTTGCAGGCGCTGATACGGCATGGTTATCTATTGCCGCGGGTATTTCTATTGACTGGCTGGCAGAACATCTTAATGGTCATCAACAGATCATCCGGACTATGCCCAACACACCATCTGCCCTTGGCATGGGCGTAACAGCAGTCGCCAATCATGCCAAGTTGACACCAGAAAACAAAACTCTGGCGGTAAGTCTCATGTCCGCAGTCGGGGAAGTGGTAGAAGTCAAAGAACATCTGATGGATGCCGTCACCGCGGTATCTGGAAGCGGCCCTGCCTATATCTTTTTGTTGCAAGAGGTAATGGAAGCGGCGGCGATAAAAATGGGTCTATCCAAAGAGGTAGCAAGAACATTGACTGTATCCACCATTCGCGGCGCGGGTGAGTTGATGCGTGCATCACCAGAACAACCAGCACAACTTCGCCAGAATGTTAGCAGTCCCGGAGGCACAACGCTTGCCGCCCTTGAAGTGCTGATGACGGACAGCCGCATGGAAAAAATGATGGAAGAAGCTATGCTAGCGGCACGCGACAGATCTGAGGAGCTTGGCAAATAAGCTGAGCGATGCGCTTGGCAAGTGGCAGGGTTGAGCCTATGTACTAGATTAGGGGTACTAGATAGGGGTATGCTTATAGACATATCATTGAAGGAATAGCAGCGGCATGAAAACATCGACATCTGAACAATCGCATCCTGTTGATCAAGCTAGACGAGCGCTTGGCGAAGCGGCGCTTCGTCTGTTGTCTGAAATGCCATATGCTGAATGTGATCTTGAGCATATTATCACCGCCGCCGAGGTTGAGGTCGATTTAGCCAAAAGACTTTATCAAGATAAGTTGGAGGTCGTTGAAACAGGACTTGCACATTTTGATGAAGATTTAGCCGCGACGCTGGCCTCGGATATCGCCGATGATCAGGTATCAACTGTGCGTGAGAAAATCTTTGAAGGCCTGATACAACGATTTGAAGCCTATCGCCCCCATAAAGCCGCTATTCGCGCCCTTAACGCGGCGTCGGTTAGCAATCCGAAAATTGCCCTTACCATGGTCAATCGCCTTAATCATGCCATGGCTCAATTGCTTGAGGTTACGGGCGGCGGCGGCACGGGGTTAGCCGGTAAAATGCGCGCCAAGGGCTTAACTGGTGTTTGTCTTGCGGTGCTGAAAGATTGGCTTCGTGATGACAGTCCGGATATGGCAGAAACCACGCGTCTTCTGGATCAAAGGCTAAAACAAGCAGAGAGTTTAGCGGCAAGTGTTGGGCTTATTCCTGCCAGTGGCGGCGAGAATCACGATCAAGGGCCTGAACATGACAGCTAGTTTTGATGATTTCTTGAAGATTGATATTCGGACAGGAACGATTTTGGCGGTGGATGATTTCCCCGAAGCGCGCAAACCTGCATGGAAACTGACCATTGATTTTGGTGATGAGATTGGGGTTAAGACATCCTCTGCCCAAATTACAACGCATTACACCAAGGAAGATTTAATAGGTAAGCAGATTATTGCGGTGGTGAATTTTCCGCCACGGCAAATTGGGCCGTTCATGTCTGAGGTTTTAACCCTTGGCTTGCCAGACGAAAATGGTGAGGTGGTATTGCTATCACCAGATCAGCCTGTCCCAAATGGCGGGCGAATGCATTAAGCTTTGCTCTGGCTCTGGCTCTGGCATCGCAATATGCCTTATAGAGAAACAGCTTACCTAAATTGGCAGTTGTAGCCGTACTCTCAAGCCTCCTTGAGGCGCATCACCAAGTAAAAGTTCGCCGCCATGAGTGGTTGCCACTTCTTGAGCGATAGATAACCCTAACCCTGCGCCCATACTTGTTTTGCCGTTAAGATTTCGGCTAAAGGGCTTAACCGCGGCGCGGCGCATATCTTTGGGGATGCCGGGGCCGTCATCGTCAATAATGATGGTGATCATACCATTTTGATGTTCAACGCTAACATAACAATTCCCGGCATGGGTGATGGCATTATTGATCAGATTGCTAATGGCCCTGCGAATAGCCATATGACGTAAAGGGATGATAGGGGGTGAGGATTCTGGCGCGGTGAAATGGATGTTTCCATGACCCCCAAGATCACGCTGAATAGAGGTTTGAATCAATTCAACAATATCAGCGTTTTCCACATTTTCGCTGATGGTGCCGCTAGCATAGTTGAGATAGCCAGTAATCATGTCTTCCATTTCGACAATGTCTTTTTCAAGTTCAGACCTCGCCGCGTCATCGGTGATCATGGCAAGAGAAAGCTTCATCCGCGTCAGAGGTGTGCGGAGATCATGGGAAACCCCAGCCAGCATTTCTGTTCGTTCGGATATCTGGCGCTGAATGCGGTTGTACATGGCTTGAAAAGCTTGACCCGCCTGCCGCACTTCCCGTGCGCCTTCGGCACGGTAATTAAGCGCAGGACGTCCAAGGCCGATTTGTTTTGCCGCTTTGGTTAATCGCCGGATAGGGCGAATCTGGCCGCGCAGAAAGAGGATAGCGATTAATGCCATCACTATTGTTGTGCTAATCGTCCAGAGAATGAACAGCCACGAGGTAGAGCTAAACACACGCTTACGACCTGTGGTAACACTGAACACCCCATCGGGGTACTGAACAAAAATAGTAATAAGATCAGGATGACTATCGAGGTCCATGCGGAAAGGCTGATCAATTTTGGTCTTTAGACTTTCTTTCAACATACGACCAGCATAAGTGCTTTCCACTTGACGGGAGTTTGGCGGGATAATGCCGTCTTCGTCCCAATCGGTTTGAAAAGTGAAGTATTTTTTGGCAAATTTTCCTGCTGAAGACAGATTGTCTGAACTGCGTTCCAGATCAATCTGATCCACTACGGTGGCGATATCTGCCGCTAGGTTGCCAGCCATATAGCGAGTGATGTTATCCCAATGACGACCATAGAACACCAGCACAGTGATAACCTGAACCAGAATAAGTGGCACCAAAATGATAACCAGCATTCTGCCAAAAAGAGATTTAGGTTTCAATGATACCAAAATTATTTGTCCTGTTTTGTCATCTGATCTGTTTGAAGCATCCATCCTTGTCCGCGTGCCGTCAACAAATAGATAGGTTTTCTGGGATTAGGTTCAATTTTTCGACGTAATCTGGCCACCGCTACATCAAGGCTACGGCCTTCCATCTGGCTGGACAACATGGCAGCTAATTCATGTCGCGCGAGGATGATATTAGGGCGTTGAGCAAAACATGATAACAGATCTCGTTCCGCTGAGGTCAGGGGATTGCGCTGATTACCAGTTTTCAGTTGAGAGATCGCAATATCATATTCATGCGGGCCAAACCTGATAATCGTGTCATCATCATACCCTTGACCAGCACCTATGACATCTGATCCCGCCTGTGCTTGGCTGATATCGTTTAAGGAAGACCGCCGCAACAGGTTGCGAATCCGCAAAGCTAGTTCTTCAGGCTCAAACGGTTTGGTCATATAATCATCTGCGCCTTTTTCCAGGCCGATCAGACGTTCCCCCGGCTCACCCATAGCAGTTAGCATCAGACAGGGTGTCGGGTCATCGGCGGCTTTCAGAGAGTGAACAAAATCAAGCCCACTTTCCATCGGCAACATGATATCCACAACATAGGCATCAAAATGAGTGCCGATAATACGCTCACGAGCTTCTTCAGCCGAAGCGGCGCCAGTCACACGATAATCTTTGCTGGCAAGAAAGCGAATCAGCAACGCCATCAGGCGTTCATCATCCTCAATAACCAGAATGTGATGTGTTTTATCACTCATCGTTTTCCAATAACGGCCTCGCCACCAGATTAGACAGAACTATATCCTAGTCATTGGCGGCCGCCGAAGCAATGGGATGGTCTTTTCATCAAGCATCGCCTCCATCACAGCCAGAAAGCCTGTTACCGATTCGCCGCTTACTGATTTGAAAGCCTGCGCAAAGCGTTGGCGCTGAATTAAGGTAAGATCATGTTCAAGGGCGTTGCCCTTTTCGGTGAGTGAAAGCAGGCGTTGGCGCTTATCTGTGGTGCCTTGCTCTTGTTCGATATAACCATCTTCAATCAACCGCGATAAAACACGCGAGAGGGATTGCTTAGTGATATTGAGAATCGCCAATAATTCACTAACATTGATACCAGGATGTCGGCCGACAAAATAAATGACGCGGTGATGGGCGCGGCCAAGGTCTTGGCTTTCCAGCATAGCATCAGCCTCACCTGTGAAGTCACGATAAGCAAAGAACATAAGCTCAATGCTATAACGCAATTCTTCCTCACGAAGAAAAAGAGGACGATGTGGTGTTTTTACGTCAGCCATGTTGACATAATTTCATTGTTACCCATACTATGCGCATGGTTAAAGATATTCCTAGTGAAGATCAAGCACCAACACATCTAATGAGTGAAACAAAATGACAATTATACCTTTTGATGACCGAGATGGTTATATTTGGTTCAATGGCGAAATGGTTGATTGGCGGGATGCCAAAAGCCATGTGCTATCCCATGGCCTTCACTATGCCAGCCTTGTTTTTGAGGGTGAACGTGCCTATGACGGGAAGATTTACGAAAGCCGTTTGCATACCGAACGCTTACGCAAATCGGCCCAGTATTTAGATTTTGATCTGCCTTATAGCGATGATGAGATTATTGCCGCCAAAGAACAACTGCTAGAATTGGCAGGGCTTAAAGATGCCTATATTCGTCCCTTTGCTTGGCGTGGCAGTGAGATGATGGCGGTATCGGCGCAAAACACAACAATTCATGTGGCGATTGCCTGTTGGGAATGGCCTAGTATGTTTGATCTTAATGCCAAGATGCGCGGCATCACCCTTGATATTTCTAAATGGCACCGTCCAAGCCCAGAATGCGCGCCTGTCCATTCCAAGGCCGCCGGACTTTACATGATTTGCACATTGTCCAAGCACGCCGCGGAACGCAATGGGTTTCAAGATGCCATGATGCTTGATTACCGAGGCTATATCGCCGAAGCGACCGGGGCGAATATCTTTTTTCTTATGGATGATGGCAAAATCCATACCCCAACCGCGGATTGTTTCCTCAATGGGATTACCCGAAAATCGGTTATCAAGATGATTTCAGACATGGGGTATGAGGTGGTGGAACGCCATATCAAGCCAGAGGAATTATCGCAAGTGCGTGAATGTTTCTTGACAGGCACCGCGGCAGAGGTGACGCCAGTATCGCAGATTGGTGAGTATCATATGAATCCCGGTTCTGCTTGCCGTGATATTGTGGAAAATTACTCAAAGATGGTGCGAGGTCAGCTCTAATCTTTGCTGATGGCTATGGGATGAGAAACTGTTGGCAGTTTGACTACCAACGTCGTCTAGCTTTGTCATCTTCGGCGCGTGAGGAGACCCATTTAGCGCCATCAGCGGTGTCTTCGGATTTCCAAAAAGGGGCATCGGTTTTTAGATAATCCATAATGAAGTTGGAAGCATCAAAAGAGGCTTGGCGATGGGCTGAGGCTGTGCCAACGGCAACGATCTGATCATTGGGGCCAAGTCTGCCGATGCGGTGGACGATCATAGCCCCGGTGAGGGGCCAGCGTTGCATGGCTTCATCCCTGATAGCCTTTAGTTGTTTTTCGGTCATGCCGGGGTAATGTTCCAGTGTCATTGCGGTAATCGGGCGATCATTATTCATCTCGCGCACTAATCCGACAAAGACGGTAACCGCACCGGGTGATGGTGGAGTGGTGGGTGTTCTTAGTTTGGCGTAAATATCTGCCAGATCAAAATCATCTTCGGTTACGATAACGGTCATCGCCTATCCCCCCGTCACAGGTGGGAAAAACGCCACCTCATCCCCATCAGAAAGCTTATGATCAAGATCAACATAGCCATGATTAACGGCAACCCGAACTAGTGTCATGTCTGCTAATGCCTTTTGATGACCATGACTTCTGGTTTTGAGATCAGCGACCAGATCAGCAACGGATTTCCAGTTTGGGTCATAGGCCAGAGTTTCATTTGAAAACCCTATATGTTCTCTAAGCCATGCAAAATAACGAATGTTCATAGCGCTTCTCTGAATGGGATAAAATGACATTGATCTCCTTCATTGACATGGCCACGATCTGCGGAGATTTCAAGTAATCCATCAGCGCCAGTCAGCGAAGTCAGAACGCCAGCACCAAAACGGCCATGCGGTTTTGCCACAGGCATGGAGCCTTTCTCATTACTCAAGGTAACACGAACAAAATCGGTTCGTCCCACTTTGTGTTTTGCCGAAAACCCACAAGTGACAGGGAAACTGAGCCGCGGCCTAGGCGTGCCTCCTGCTAGCCGTGTCAGCGCCTGTGCAACCAGTAACCGATAGGTGACAAACACCGCTACCGGATTTCCGGGGATACAAAACACTGGCTTTGCTTGGATTGTTCCGGCGGCGAATGGCCGACCGGGTTTGATATGGATGCCTGAAAAATCAATTCTGCCGCCTGCCGCCTCAACAGCTTGTCTTGCAAAATCCTCACTTCCGCCAGAACTTCCTCCGGAAAGGATAATGGCGTCTGTTTGTTCCGCCATTTTGGTGATGGCTTGGGTCACAGCATCAAGCTTATCGCCAATAATGCCGCCATCATTGACCTGATGATGATCTGAGGTTAGCAAGCTTGAAAGCATGGGGCGGTTAGAATCAAAAATACCACCTGCGGCTAGATCGGTCGCAAGTGTGATGTCATGAACTTCCTCACCAGTGGAAAGTAAGCCGACACAAAGCGGCTTATTCACCTTAATCTGGTTAAACCCCATCGCAGCCGCGAGGCCAATTTCGGCGGCTCCAAGCCTAATGCCATTGGTCAAAGCAACCTCATCCTTCTGGATATTCTCCCCACAAGGGCGAAAGTTGCCACCTTTTTTTAGATCATCAGGCAAGATAACCCATGTTCCATCCGCATCGGTAACAACCTTACAATTCTCTTGCATGGCAATCGTATCAGGGTTGTGCTCAGGGCTCTCCGCTTTCGGCATTGGGGTGCCAGTGGTGATATAAATCGCGCTGCCGGGGGGGAAAGGATGAGCCAAGGGATGACCAGCATGGGCCTGTCCATCAAGGCGAAGTTTTCGCCTAGGGGCGGCAAGCATGGCGGCATGACAAAAAGCATAGCCATCCACGGCGGCGGTATCTGAGGCAGGAACATTGATAGGCGAGATCAGGTCTTGGCCTAAGATGGCGCCAGTTGCGCTGGCAAGAGGCCGGATTTCGGTTTCCTTTAGCGGGGTGATCATATGATGAAGGCGGTTTTCTGCTTCCGTCAGGCTTAGGCCGGTATCACTGGTCATGATGGCATCATCCCTAACAGATAGTCGGTTATGGCCACCGGATCATTGAGATTAAGCTGGGGCAAGGGACAGTCTGGCAGATCATGATCAGTCGCCACGGCAATGATATGTGGGTGGCTTTCATAAAGGAAGGGGTGTTCCATGCCTTTCCGGAAAATTTCTATTTTTGGGATGGGGTCATTTTTGAACCCCTCCACTAGCACCAGATCAGCAGGTGATAATTCATTCAAAAGGGTGTTGAGATCAGCTTCATCCCCGGTAGGAGTTTCCGTAAAATGAACGCGTCGCTTGCTAGATGAGATCAGCACTTGTTGCGCCCCGGCTTGACGATGGCGCCAGCTATCTTTGCCGGGCGTATCGGGATCAAAATTATGGTGAGCGTGTTTGATTGTAGCCACCTCAACACCACGAGTGGTAAGCTGGGCGATTAGTTTTTCTGCTAGTGTTGTTTTGCCTGATCCTGAAAATCCAGCAAGCCCAATGACTAAGCCGTGCCGCGACATGGCTGGCATAGTGTTATCAGCATTGTCAGCATGATCAGACATAGCGCAGGGTCTTAATAAAATAATCAACGCCAGAATATACCGTCAGCACAGTCGCCACATAAAATGTACCCATGCAGACGATAAAGGCCTGATCCCAATGTTGATAAAACGGATAGAGCATAAGCATCCCGATAGCGATAAATTGCAGGGTAGTTTTTACCTTGGCAATGCCAGTTACCGGAAGGGAAATGCCCATGATGCCAAGATATTCGCGAAGGCCAGCAACAAAAATTTCACGAAACAAAATGGCAAGAGCCGGATAAAGGATTGGCAGATGATTATGATCTGATGCCACCAAAGCCAATAAGCATCCTGTGATCAGTAATTTATCGGCAATCGGGTCAAGCATTCGCCCAAGGCCGCTTAGCACATTCCAGCGCCGTGCCAGATAGCCATCCAGCCAGTCGGTGATCGCCGCAAAGGCAAATAGCCAGAACGCCACTCCTCTCACCCCAAGACGCCCATCAATAATCATGAATGGCACAGCGATACTGATTATAATTCGCAGAATGGTAATGAGGTTTGGGAGGTGCTTCATGTCTTACAATCCAACATTTTTGGTTAGGATGTCCGTCGGCCAGATGGGTTTCAGATGTAATAACTTTCCAAGTGTATCATGCCTAGGTCTTATCATGAAACCAATGATAAATGATATCGGCGACTTGTCTTGAGATGCCATTAACTTTCATCAGATCAGGAATATCGGCACGGGCCACGGCTTTTGCCGATCCAAAATGTGTCAGCAGAGCTTTTTTCCGCTTAGCGCCAATGCCGGGAACGGTATCAAGAGGATTGCTGGTTTGGGCGGCTTTTCGTCTGGCTCGGTGCGCGCCAATGGCAAAACGGTGTGCTTCATCACGTAAGCGTTGCAGAAAATGTAACACTGGCGTGTTGCCCGGCAAGGTAAAGCTATCCTTGTCAGGTTGGTGAAATTCCTCTCTGCCAGCGTTTCGATCAGGCCCTTTTGAAATGGCTACCAGAGGGACATTTCCGATCCCCAGAGCCTCTAACACCTCAACCGCAGATGATAATTGCCCTTTGCCGCCATCAAGCAGAACCAAATCAGGCCAGAGGCCAGTCTGACGCTCTGGATCATCTCGCATAGCCCTTGAAAAACGGCGGCTTAACATTTCGCGCATCATGGCAAAATCATCACCGCCAATTCCGTCTTTTGGCGTCTCCATGTTAAACTTGCGGTAATGGGGTTTCAAAAAACCTTCCTCACCAGCGACAATCATAGCACCAACAGCGTGACTGCCTTGAATATGGGAGTTGTCATAAACTTCGATGCGTTGCGGTCGTTCGTCTAGATCAAACAGCTCTTGCACCTCATCCAGCATCTTGCGTTGAGTTGTGCTGGCGGTAAGCTCACGGGCAAGGGCTTCGCTCGCATTGCGTTCAGCCATAGCCATCATCTTGCGACGTTGACCACGAGCAGGGACAGAGATATTGACTTTGCGCCCAGCCTTGTTACCAAGAGCTTCGGCAAGAAGATCAGCGTTTTCCAATTCTTGATTGACTAGCAATTCTGGCGGCGGCGGCTTGTCATCATAAAACTGACCAATAAACGCCGCCATAATATCCGACGCGGCGTCGTCCTGATCATGCCGGGGAAAATAAGCGCGGTTCCCAAAATTAGAACCATTACGCATAAAAAACACCTGAACACAGCTCCGCCCACCATTCTGCTTTAGGGCAATGATATCGGCATTTAACTCACCCGGCAGGTTGATATCTTGATGTGCTTGGATCTGGGTGAGGGCGCGAATTCGGTTGCGCCATAGGGCGGCGGTTTCAAAATCTAGTTTTTCAGCGGCGTCATGCATATAGGTTGCGAACTCCTCCTGTACAGCGCGAGATTCGCCATTGAGAAAGCGCAACGCCAAATCGACTTGCGCCTGATAATCTTCGGGGCTGACCTTATTTGTGCAAGGCGCAGTGCAACGCTTGATCTGATATTGCAGGCATGGCCTTGAGCGTGTTGAGAACATGGAATCAGTGCAATTTCTCAAAAGAAAGGCACGTGTTAATTCGGTTACGGTGCGGTTGACCGCGCTCGCCGATGCAAATGGGCCAAACCACCATGCCTTGCGTTTGCGCGTGCCGCGATGCTTGGCTAGTTGCGGCCAATCATGGTCACGGGTGATCATGATATAGGGAAAACTTTTATCATCACGCAGTAAAATATTATACCGCGGTTTCAGCGTTTTGATCAGATTGCTTTCTAGCAATAGAGCTTCAACCTCTGTCCTTGTTGTAATGATCTCCATGCTATAGGTTTCTGCCACCATTCGGGTCAAGCGATGGCTAAGGGCATTTGCCCGTGTGTAACTGATCACACGATGCTTGAGCCCTTTTGCCTTACCAATATAAAGCACCTGAGAATCATGACCAAGCATCCGATAAACACCGGGGCTGGCGTCGAGTTGCTTTGCCATGCTTTTTATCACCTTTATCCCCCGGTTGAGATCGGGTGGAGGCGCTGTTGCTGGCGAAGCGTTAGCTGAAATGGAATCTTGGTTGGTCATGCTGTTAATCTAGTGTCATTACTGCCGAAATGCCAATCTTCCTGTCATCATATCACTACCGAATCGAGAAAAGAAATCTCATCCACGGATTCTGTGGATAACTCTGTGCATAAGTTTCGTTTCGGTGGTTAGGAATCGGGAAAATCTGCCAAGATCATAAATTTGCCTATAATTTAGGCATATAATTGTAAATTAAATAAAAACAATGAGTTATGAGAATAGCTATCTGCAAAATTTTGAAAATCCCGCGTCAAATAATTTTTTTCCTTGAATATTATGGTTGAGAAATCAAGCTGTTAACAACCTTACTTGAGTTGAGCCTTTTGGATAGGTTTCTGGCCCCCGAAAATTAGGAAGTCTCGGATTTATCAGCGTTTTCTTCGTTGTTTTTCCTGTCGCCGGAAAGCAAGGGCGGGGCCACTGCCAATTTCCAATTCAGAAGCTTCTAGTCTGCGAATCTCATCACGGATACGTGCTGCGCTTTCAAACTCTAGATTGGCGGCGGCGTTTTGCATCTTTTGTTCAAGTTCTGCAATGACATCACGCAGGGATTTGCCAACCATAGGCCCGGTATCTGTTGCTACCTCAACGCGGTCTGCCCGTTCATGCACAGAATTAAGAATATCCTTAATTTGTGACTTGACCGTCTCAGGGGTAATGCCATGGGCGGCGTTGTATTCTATTTGTTTATTGCGGCGGCGTTCTGTTTCGGAAATCGCGTAATCCATGCTTCCTGTCATGGTGTCGGCGTAAAGGATTACCCGGCCTTCAATATTTCTGGCAGCGCGTCCAATAGTCTGCACCAGTGAGGTGCGTGAGCGCAAATAGCCTTCTTTATCAGCGTCAAGAATAGCCACCAGCGCACATTCAGGAATATCAAGGCCCTCACGCAACAGGTTAATCCCGATCAGCACATCAAATACCCCTAGCCGTAGATCACGAATAATCTCAATGCGTTCCAATGTTTCAACATCGGAATGCATATAACGAACTTTGATCCCAGCTTCGTGCATATATTCGGTTAAGTCTTCCGCCATTTTCTTAGTCAAGGTGGTGATCAATACACGTTGTTTCTTGGCGGCGGCTTCGCGGCACTCTGCAATGACATCATCGACCTGATGTTCGGTTGGGCGGATAATACATTGCGGATCAACAAGCCCGGTAGGACGAACAATCTGTTCAACAAATACGCCGCCAGTTTGCTCCATCTCCCATTTCCCCGGTGTCGCAGAAACATAAATCGTCTGGGGGCGAAAGGCATCCCATTCTTCAAACTTCAAGGGACGGTTATCAAGACAGGATGGGAGGCGAAACCCATATTCCGACAATGTTGTTTTGCGCGCCCTGTCGCCTTTATACATCGCGCCAATTTGCGGCACTGTGACATGACTTTCATCCAGAAACAGTAGGGCATCTTTGGGCAGATATTCAAACAAAGTTGGTGGCGGCTCGCCTTGGCCGCGACCAGACAGATAGCGGGAATAGTTTTCAATGCCGTTGCAAACCCCGGTGGCTTCGATCATCTCAAGGTCAAAATTGGTGCGTTGCTCAAGCCTCTGGGCTTCGAGGAGTCGCCCCGCCTGTTCTAATTCATGTAATCTGCTTTTTAATTCTACCCGGATGCTTTTTGTCGCCTGCTGAAGTGTTGGTTTTGGGGTGACATAATGTGAGTTTGCAAAAATCCTGACCTGATCCAAATCATCATCTTTCTGACCGGTGAGAGGATCAAAACTGGTGATGGCCTCAATCTCATCCCCGAATAAGGAGACGCGCCAAGCGCTGACCTCAAGGTGGGCAGGAAAGATTTCCACGACATCACCGCGAACCCGAAAACAACCGCGTTGAAAAGCGACATCATTTCGGGAATATTGCAATTCGGTGAGTTGGCGCAATAACTGTTGGCGTTCAATCTGTTGCCCTTTAAATAGGCGAATGACCATGCTGGAATAGGTTTCCACGGAACCAATGCCATAAATACAGGATACCGATGCAACAATAACCACATCGCGCCTCTCAAGCAGGGCGCGAGTTGCGCTGTGGCGCATTCGGTCAATCTGCTCGTTGATCGTGGCCTCTTTTTCAATATAAGTATCTGATCTTGGGACATAGGCTTCAGGTTGATAATAGTCGTAATAGGAAACGAAATACTCAACCGCGTTATCAGGGAAAAGGGAGCGCATCTCACCATAAAGCTGTGCCGCTAAGGTTTTGTTGGGCGCAAGAATGAGAGATGGACGCTGCATCTCTGCAATGATATGGGCCATGGTAAAGGTTTTGCCCGACCCTGTGACCCCTAGCAGAACCTGATCACGTTCTGCCTGTGTAAGGCCAGATAATAAGTCCTTGATGGCATTAGGTTGATCACCAGCAGGCTTATAATCTGTTTCCAGCCTAAGCGGAATATGGTGGTCATGCTCATCTGCAAAAAGCGGCTGAGGATTTGAAGAATTGATGCTGTTATCGTCCATAACTTGCAATATAGATCATTGATGCCCGATGGTGAATAGCTGGATGAAGTTTTTACTTGCCAGAGATGGATCAGGCTTTTACGACATAAAGATAACCTATCATATCGGAGATTACCATGGGACTTCTTGCCCCACGCATGAATGCAATTAAACCATCACCAACAATCGCAGTGACAACCAAGGCGGCAGAACTGAAGGCCGCTGGTCGTGATATCATTGGATTAGGGGCAGGTGAGCCTGATTTTGATACACCTGAACACGTTAAAGACGCGGCCCGCAAGGCCATCGCGGATGGCAAGACAAAATATACCGCGGTTGATGGTATCCCCGAATTAAAGGCCGCGATTGTCGATAAATTCAAAAGAGAAAACAATATTTCCACCACTGTCGCCAATATCACCGTAGGTACAGGCGGCAAGCAAGTGCTGTATAACGCGATCATGGCAAGTGTTGAGGATGGTGATGAGGTGATTATCCCTGCGCCTTACTGGGTGTCATATCCGGATATTGTTATGCTGGCAGGGGGGAAGCCTGTTTTTGTATCCTGTCCTGCTAATGCTGGGTTTCGGTTATTGCCCGACCAGCTAAAAGAAGCGATTACACCAAAAACGAAATGGCTGATCCTTAATAGTCCGTCCAACCCGACTGGTTCTGGTTATACGGCAAATGACCTTACGGCATTGGCAGAGGTTCTGCGCCAGCATCCCCATGTTCATGTGCTGTGTGATGATATGTATGAGCATTTGGTTTATGGCGATTTCACCTTTGCCACTTTAGTTGAGGTGGCACCTGATTTGCAAGATCGGGTGTTGACCATGAACGGGGTGTCGAAAGCGTATTGCATGACAGGGTGGCGTATTGGTTATGCGACTGGCCCGGCACCTTTGATTAAGGCGATTGCAACGATTCAATCACAGTCCACTTCAAGCCCTAATTCCATTGCCCAGCACGCGGCGGTCGCGGCGCTAAACGGGTCACTGGATTTCATGGTTAGCAATCTTAAAGCCTTTGATGAGCGCCGTCAGTTGGTGGTGGATCATCTGAACATGATTGATGGCATTAGCTGTCCTAATCCTGATGGTGCATTTTATGTGTATCCATCGGTTGCAGGCATCATCGGGCGTAAGCGTCCGGATGGTCAGGTCATCAGCAATGATAGTGATTATGTGACATGGCTTTTGGAAGATGGCGGTGTCGCGGCGGTTCAGGGGGCGGCCTTTGGGCTTGAGCCACATTTCCGCATTTCCTATGCCACCGGGACGGCGGCGCTTGAAGATGCGTGCGGTAGAATCAAGGCTTCAACAGAAAAACTCACCTAAGATCACGATAATGTGATCACTTCTGAGGTCTTGTGGTCTTATCTTGGCCGCAATTTGCTCTATACTTTTCCTTGGCAACCATAGCGTATGACCAACAGGTAAGAGCAAAGGAGAACAGAGCGATGTTAATCAGAAAGAAACCAAGCTGGGATATGCCAGAACATATGGCAACACCAGAAGATGTCTATCTCAATCGTCGTCAGATTCTTGCGGCGATGGGATTTGGATTAGCGGCTGGCATGGGAATTATGCCAAAGCTTGCCGCCGCCGCGATTGAGGGGTTTCCCGCCAGCCGGAACCCTGCCTTTACCCTAGACCGTGATATCACACCTGAAGACGAAGCCACCACCTATACTAATTTTTATGAGTTCGGATCATCCAAGAATATCTGGCGCAAGGCCAAACGGCTAAAGCCTGATCCATGGAGACTCACCATTGATGGCATGGTTGAGGAAAAGATAAGCATTGATGCGGATGAATTGATCAAAAAACTAGGCGATCAGGAAGAACGTCTATACCGTCACCGCTGTGTTGAGGCGTGGGCCATGGCTGTTCCATGGACAGGTGTGCCGCTGGAAAAACTGGTTCGTTTTGCCCGGCCAAGCGCATCGGCTAAATATCTCCGTTTTGAGACTTTTCTTGATCCTGATATCGCCCCAGGACAACGCCAGAGCTGGTATCCATGGCCTTATATTGAGGGCGTCACATTGGATGAGGCAACCAACGAATTGCCCATGCTGGTGACGGGGATATATGGCAAGGCATTACCCAACCAAAACGGTGCCCCAATTCGCATCATCTTGCCGTGGAAATATGGCTTTAAGTCTATTAAATCTATTAGCCGTATCACCTTTACCGATGAAAGACCGGTGAGCTTTTGGGAAGAATTGCAAGTCAAGGAATATGGATTCTGGGCCAATGTTAACCCGGAATATGATCACCCCAGATGGAGTCAAAAGACGGAGCGTCTGTTAGGTAGTGGTGAGCGTGTGCCAACTCAGCTCTATAATGGATATGCGGAACAAGTGGCCCATCTTTATGCCGATATGCCGCAAGATCGTAACCTATTTTTCTAGGTTTTTTCTTGGGGGTTTTTTAGGGGTTTTCCGGGTTCTTTTCATGCTTATCGCTTGAGGATGGCGTTAGTTGTTCTTTTAAAAGAGTGGCGATGCGCGTGGTTTCATCCAGACGATTTTCGTTATGAACAAAGAAATGATAAAGTGAGATGCGGGTAATCGGCTTAGTATAACCGGCTTCTTCCATGACTTTATGAAAAAGCGCAACCCGGCCTGATTCGGGGCGCAGTTCAGCGATGTGAACTGATTTCCCCATTGCCGCCGCTTCTGAAGTCATGTTGACGCTATCTGCTGTTACTATAATGGCATCACCAGCATTTAATATCCATGGATAGGGGTTAGGGGTAGAACCATCCCACCACCAGTGGCGTGTATCGACCAAAGGGCCTTTCATGACTTCGGCGGCGTTGGCTAACGCCCGTCGTGACGGCACAAGGATAAGGGCCGATTGGGTCATCGCCGCGACATCTGCCAGCAATTTTCCAAACTGATAATAATCCTGTTCATGCACCTGATACCGAATATTAGACCCACCGATCATGACAACAATTTTGCGGCCTTGTATGGCTTTCACCTCATCAGGTAATTCAACCTTTTGGCTCATCAATGTTGCCATTCGGTTAAGCGAGCCTAGGGTCACAAGGATATTTTCACCGCGAATCTGATCATGTGAAGGCACAATAAGCCAGTCAAACCATGTTGCTGGCAAGCGCGGATTCTGGATATGGATAGTTTTAATTTTACCGCCACCAACACGGCGCATCATCAATGATAATCCGGCATGACGGCGGCCTGTGGTAATGACCAGATCTGGCTGGCCATGTTCCTTCAACGCCTGCCGCAGAACACGGGGCAGAGGCAGTAAGCCAGATTTGGCAAGCCGTGGAAACATCCTTGCCAAACGCGGAAGGGTTACGCGTATTAAAATGGGGTGATCGGTCAACGCCTCGGCCAGCCCAAGTGACTGCACTTCCATGCCCATCGTGCCGTCGCTAATTACCCAGATTTTTGGTGAAGTCTTTTCTGTCGTCATATGATGTTGCCCCGAAATGTTGGCATGAATGGAAATACTCTGGCTTAGCTGGGTAATATTATTGCTCTTTTTACTAGATTAGAATAGTGTTTGTAACATATAGGGCTTATATGGCCTCAATAGGAAATGTCCATGTCTAATAAAGCAAAACTTGATGATGTCGATCGCCGTATTTTGCGTGATTTGCAGGAAGATGGCCGGATGACCAATGTGGAATTGGCTAAACGGATCGGTATTTCTGCCCCGCCATGCTTGCGCCGAGTGCGAGCGTTGGAAGAAAATAATGTTATTCGTGGATACCATGCGGATATCAACCCTGAGGCTATGGGCTATTCTGTGACGGTTTTTGCCTTTGTCGGGCTGTCTAGTCAGGCTGAACATGACTTAAAAGAGTTTGAAAAAACGATGAGTCAATGGCCTGAAGTGCGGGAATGTCATATGCTGGTTGGAGAAACAGATTTCCTGATGAAGATCATGGCCCATGATTGGGATGCTTTTCAGGTGTTCTTGACAACCAAACTGACGCCAGCACCAAATGTTAGTCATGTCAAAACCGCGCTTGTGATAAGGTCTGGGAAGCAAGGTATTGGCGTTCCCATCGACTAAATAAACCCCATCGACTAAATAAACCCCATCGACTAAATAAACCCCATCGACTAAATAAACCATAGATGAGATTGATGCCCCGGATGCAAGAATTTCCGGTTTGTCTGGCGTATGCTAAAGACCAATAGCCTTAATACTAAGCACCTCGTAACTCTTGACGCCGCGCGGAGTCGTGACTTCGGCGCTCTCGCCAACACGCTTACCAATAAGGGCTCTGGCAATAGGTGATGAGGTGGAAATCAGACCTTTGGATAAATCGGCCTCATAAGGGCCAACAATGGCATATTCCGCTTCTTCGTCCGTATCTTCATCGGCGACCATAACACTAGTCCCAAAGGTGATCGTTTCTCCGGTAATCTGGGCAGGGTTGATAACTTCGGCGCGGCTGACCACATCTTCAAGTTCCGCCACGCGCCCCTCAATAAAAGATTGGCGCTCTCTGGCGGCATGATATTCAGCGTTTTCAGACAGATCGCCATGTTCTCTGGCATCGGCAATCGCCTTGATGACCGCGGGGCGCTCTTCTGTTTTTAGCTTCAATAATTCGGCCTTGATAGTTTCAAGACCAAGAGAAGTGAATGGGATTTTTTCCATGGATAAGCCCTAATATTTTTTATTATCCTAGCCTTTGGTAACGCAAAAAAGCCAGAGAAAAAAAAAAGATTTAAAAATCGGTTAAGCTTTTAGATAGGACTGAATAGACCGAACAGCAAGAGTGCCCTTACGAATTGTTCTGATGGCGATAACAGCGGCGTTAGCCTCAGGCACAGTCGTATAATAAGGTATACTGTTAGTTAAGGCAGTCTGGCGCAGGGAAAAGCTATCTCTTACCGCCGCTTCTCCATGGGCGGTGTTAATAACCAGATCAATTTTCCCATCAAGCATATAATCAACCGCGTGAGGTCGGCCTTGCATCACTTTATTGACAGATTCAGCAGGAATACCTGCATCTAAAAGCGATTTTGCTGTTCCAGACGTGGCAACGATCTTAAAGCCCAATTCATGCAGGCCTTTGCACGCTGGCAACAATAAGGCCTTATCCTCATCCTTAACAGAAATAAAGACCGTGCCGCTATCGGGAAGAAAGACACTGGCCCCAAGCTGGCTTTTGGTGAAAGCATGACCGAAATCTGGGCCTATGCCCATAACCTCGCCTGTGGATTTCATCTCAGGCCCAAGAAAGACATCAACGCCGGGGAAGCGAGCAAAAGGAAAGACCGCTTCTTTGACGGCGACGTGTTTCATGGTGATCTGTTTAAGCCCAAATGAGGCCAAGGCTTCGCCTGCCATGATCCGCGCCGCTAATTTCGCCATAGGCACGCCTGTGGCCTTCGCAACAAAGGGAACTGTCCGGCTCGCCCTTGGATTAACTTCAAGCAGATAAACTTGATTATCCTTGATTGCAAATTGCACATTCATCAAGCCAACGACTCCAAGAGCCATGGCAAGTGCTATTGTTTGACGTTCTATTTCGGCAATTTGCTGATCGGTCAATGTTTGCGGAGGCAAGGAACACGCACTGTCACCTGAATGGATGCCTGCTTCCTCAATATGTTCCATGATGCCGCCAATATAAACATCTTTGCCATCACATAACGCATCAACATCAATTTCCGTGGCTTGATTAAGAAAGCCATCAATAAGAACGGGATTTTTCCCCGAAACCACCACAGCGCGGGTCATGTAATGTTCAAGTTGATCAAAGGAGTGAACCACCTCCATCGCGCGACCCCCCAAAACATAAGAGGGGCGAATGACAACAGGAAAGCCGATGCGTTCCACAATGTTACGAGCATCAATGATTGAGGTAGCAATGCCATTGGCGGGCTGTTTCATCTTCAGCTTTTCAACAAGATGCTGAAATCGTTCTCTGTCTTCGGCGAGATCAATCGCATCCGGGCTGGTGCCAAGAATGGGAATGCCCTCCGCGGCTAGGGCGGCAGCAATTTTGAGAGGGGTTTGACCACCAAGTTGAACCACCACACCCTTGAGAGTGCCTGATTGCTGTTCTGTGCGAATAATTGCAATCACATCTTCGGCGGTTAGTGGCTCAAAATAAAGCCTGTCTGAGGTGTCATAATCGGTAGAAACAGTTTCAGGGTTACAATTGATCATGATGGTTTCATAACCTTGATCGCGTAACGCATAGGCGGCGTGAACACAGCAATAATCAAACTCAATGCCCTGTCCGATGCGGTTTGGCCCACCGCCTAGAATAACAATTTTTTCCTTATCCGATGGCCTCGCCTCACATTGGCGCCCGGCGGTAGCCTCATAAGTTGAATAGAGATAAGCGGTATCAGAGCCGAACTCCGCCGCGCAAGTGTCAATACGCTTAAAGACAGGGCGAATGCCCATGCTCTCGCGGATGGTGCGGATATCGTCCTCATCCTTTTTGGTGAGAGTTGCTAATCTGCTGTCGCTAAATCCCATCGCTTTAATATCTAGCATGGCTTGGGGGTCATCAGGCAGGCCATGTTTAGCAATGTCCATCTCGCGATCAATAATCGCCTTAATCTCACGAAGAAACCACATATCCCAATGGGTCGCCTCTGCTATCGCCTCAATGCTAATGTCATGACGAAAAGCGGTAGCGATTCGCATCAATCTTTCGGGAACACGCTCCCCAAGCCAGCCCTTGATCAAGTCTTCAGACAGAGTGCCAGTTTCTGTGGTGGGCATTTTCTCATAGCCAAGCCCATCAAGTCCGGTTTCAAGAGAACGCAAGGCTTTTTGAAAAGATTCGCGAAAACTGCGGCCAATAGCCATGGTTTCGCCAACAGATTTCATGGAGGTGCTAAGATGATGATCCGCGCCCGGAAATTTCTCAAAGGTAAAGCGCGGTATCTTGGTGACAATATAGTCAATCGTAGGCTCAAAGCTGGCTGGCGTCACTCCAGTGATATCATTATCAAGCTCATCCAAGGTGTATCCTACCGCCAGTTTGGCCGCGATACGGGCAATAGGAAAACCTGTGGCTTTAGAGGCCAATGCCGAAGATCGGCTGACACGGGGGTTCATTTCAATCACCAACTGCCTGCCAGTGTTCGGACAGACCGCAAATTGAACATTAGACCCGCCAGTATCAACACCAATTTCTCGCAGAACCGCCAATGAGGCATCGCGCATCTTTTGATATTCTTTATCTGTCAGTGTCAGTGCTGGTGCTACCGTCATGCTGTCACCGGTATGCACACCCATAGGGTCAATATTTTCAATTGAGCAAATGATAATGGCGTTGTCGGCCTTGTCGCGAACAACCTCCATCTCAAATTCTTTCCAGCCAAGGACAGATTCTTCAATCAAGACTTCACTAACAGGAGATTTGAACAGGCCGCTTTTAACAATCTCCTCAAATTCAATGCGGTTATAAGCAATGCCGCCGCCTTCGCCCCCAAGGGTAAAAGATGGGCGGATGATGGCAGGAAGCCCAATTTCGTCAAGCATCTCAAGAGCAGAATCAAGTGACCTAGCCAAGTGAGAACGAGGGCTTTCAAGACCAATCTTATCCATCGCTTTGCGGAAAAGTTCACGGTCTTCGGCCTTTTCAATCGCATCAATGCTGGCACCAATCAGCTCAACACCATGCTGTTCAAGAAACCCTTGCTTGGCTAAATTAAGGGCTGTGTTGAGGGCTGTCTGCCCACCCATTGTCGGCAAAATAGCATCAGGTTTTTCAAGAGCGATAATCTTGCCCACCATTTCGGGGGTAATTGGCTCAATATAAGTCGCGTCCGCCATGTCGGGGTCTGTCATAATGGTAGCGGGGTTGGAATTAACCAAGATGACGCGATAACCTTCTTCTCTAAGGGCTTTACAAGCCTGCGCCCCTGAATAATCAAACTCACAAGCCTGACCGATAATGATAGGGCCAGCCCCAATAATCATAATAGATGATATATCGCTACGCTTTGGCATGATCAGACCTGCTGGATTTGGCCTTGCCGATCATCTCGGCAAACCGTGTGAACAGATGATGGGCATCATGTGGGCCGGGTGAGGCTTCGGGATGATACTGAACGCAGAATACGGGCAATTCGGTATGGCGCAGCCCCTCAATGCTTCCATCAAAAAGGGAAATATGGGTAACAGACAGATGGTCAGGCAGGCTATCCGGATCAACCGCAAAACCATGATTTTGGCTGGTGATCTCAATCATTCCGGTGACAAGCTCTTTCACCGGATGATTGGCGCCGCGGTGACCGCGCTCCATTTTAAAGGTTTTTGCTCCAAAAGCTTCGGCAATCAGCTGATGCCCAATACAGATACCAAAAATAGGAATTCCAGCTTCGGCAATCTGGCGGATGACAGGGGCGGCATAATCCGCCGTCGCGGCAGGATCACCGGGGCCATTTGATAAAAACACACCATCTGGTTTCATTTTGAAAATGGCCTCTGCGCTCGTATCTGCTGGAACCACTGTTACCTTGCCAGAGGCATCACCAAGACAGCGAAGAATATTTAGCTTACAGCCAAAATCAAAGGACACGATATGCGGCCCGTGGTCTGTGGTTTTGTTGTAGCTGTCAGCCACCATATCCCACCCACCCTCAGTCCAGTTGTGGGTATTGGCAGAAGTCACGCTGGCGGCAAGTTCCATCCCTGCTAAGCCGGGCCACGCCTGAAGCATGGCTTGAAGGGCAGGGATATCAAACTCGCCCTTATAGTTGACAGCAAGAACGCCTTTAGGTGCGCCTTGATCGCGTATGCGTTGGGTCAGGGCGCGGGTATCAATGCCTGCGATTCCCGGCATGGAAATGGATGTGAGCCACTCATCAAGCGACTGATGTGATCGGTAATTCGAAGGCGGTGTTGGCAGGTGGGTAACAATCATCCCCAGAGCCGCGGGCGTCTTTGTCTCAATATCAATATTGTTGGTGCCAGTGTTACCGATATGCGGAAAAGTGAAGGTAATGATCTGTCCGGCATAGGACGGATCGGTCATAATCTCTTGATAGCCTGTCATGGAAGTGTTGAAGCAAACCTCACCCACGCGAATAGTCTCAGCACCGAAACCATGGCCTTTTAGGATGGTATTGTCTTCAAGAATCAATAATGCAGTGGGATGTTCGAATGATGGCTGGTATATGTCCGGTAAATTCGTTTTCATTCGCCTCACAAGTCCTAACTAAAGGCAGGACCCTTCGGATGGTTTTCTTATCGGTAAGGAAGGCATCCGTCAACCCATTAGCGATAAAATATTGCAGGAATATGTTCTTTGTCGTCAGCAGACGGAATGATTGCTTGATACAAGTGCGTGATATGGGCTAAGAAGTAGCCTTATTTTTATAGGTGGATAACGGGGATGGTTATGTTGCGCGAAACCATACAATCGGCGCTGAAAGCAGCGTTGAAATCAGGTGAAGCCAAAAAACTGGGCACTTTAAGGCTAATATCCGCGGCATTAAAAGATAAGGATATTGCCGCCCGTACCAAAGGCAGTGGTGAGGCTGTCAGCGATGATGAGATATTAGCATTGCTTCAGACGATGATTAAGCAAAGGCAAGAATCTATCCGGCTTTATCGTGATGCTAACCGGGATGAGCTTGCCGATGAAGAGGAAAAAGAAATTACCATTATCCGTGGTTTCTTACCTGAACAAATGGAACATGACGCTGTTATCAAGGCGATCAATGATACTATTTCAGAAGTCGGTGCCGGGTCTGTGAAGGATATGGGTAAGGTAATGGGCGTTCTAAAACAGCGATACACTGGCCAGATGGATTTTGCTTTGGCAAGCAAGACCGTTAAGGAAATGCTCCTGAACCAGTAAGATGGCATAGCCGTTGATCAGGCCAACGGATATTCGCGAGCGATCTGGCGCATCTCAGAGACAGAGGTAGAGGCGATGGCATTGCCCCAGCAATTTATGGATGAACTTCGGCGCAGAGTGTCGCTTTCATCTGTGATTGGCAAGCGCGTGAAATTGATTTCACGTGGCAACCGCATGGTTGGCCTATGCCCATTTCATCAGGAAAAAACCCCATCATTTCATGTTCTTGATGATGAAGGTTATTACCATTGCTTTGGTTGCGGTGTCAGTGGTGATGCCATTTCCTTTCTTCGTGAACAGGAAAGCATGAGCTTTATGGATGCTATTGATCACCTCGCTGGATTGGCAGGGATGACTGTGCCAGAACAACAAACATTAAGCCCTGAAGAGCGTGAACAACGCAGTAGTATGGCGACTATGCTTGAAGAAGCCGCGCGATTCTTTGAGAAAGCCTTGCATCAAGATAGCGGATTGCACGCCAGAACTTATCTTGAGAAACGTCAGGTAAGCGGCGGTAGTCAGACCAGATATCGGATTGGCTATGCCCCGGCAAGCGGGCTTCTGGCTCATTTAGGAAAGCTTGGATATCAACCCGAAGATATTATTAACGCTGGCTTGGCCCGGCGTTCCGCCCGTGATCAATCGCTATATGATAATTTTCGCAATCGGCTAATGTTTCCTATAACTAACCCGCGCGGTGAAGTGATTGCCTTTGGTGGCAGAGCGTTAGCTGATGACCAAGAACCAAAATATCTGAACTCTGCCGATAGCCCAATGTTTCATAAAAAATTGGTGCTATATGGCCTAAAAGAAGCCCGCGAGCGCATCAAAGATGGGTTGCCAGTAGTGGTTTCCGAAGGCTACATGGATGCTATCGCGATTGATCAGTATCAAGTTGCAGGGGCGGTCGCACCTCTTGGCACAGCGCTAACCGAAGAACAGATGTTGCTGATCTGGAAAAGCACCGATGCCCCTTATTTGTGTTTTGATGGTGATGCGGCAGGGCAAAGAGCGGCGGCGCGAACATTGCTGCGGCTATTGCCAGTGCTGGAACCTGGCAAGACAGTCCGGGTGATGCGTCTCCCCACAGGCCAAGACCCGGATGATTTGCTTAAATCTGGTGGCGGTGATGCTTTGCGTCAGGTTTTGGATGCGTCAGACAGTTTTGCTGATGCGCTTTGGCATACGACCTCAATGGATTTTGATCTCTCAAAAGCAGAACAAAAGGCCAAATTTTGGCAGGTCATGCGTGATCATATCCGACAAATTAACAATCCGGCGATGCGCGATTCGCTTGGAGATGATATCCGCGCCCGAATCAGCGCCATGCGTGGCCGGTCTGGAGTGTTTGCGGGCGGTGGAAAAATTATTAGCAAGCGTCATGCCCAATCCACCCAGAACCTGCGCCCCAGCATCATTATGGCTATCCTTCTCCACCATCCAGAATTGATCCATGATGCCCATGAAGAACTGGTTAAATTGGATATTAAGGACAATCTGGCAAAAAAAATGCTAAACATCATTGCCGACAGTGTTACAATAACTTATGACCTTGACGAATCGACATTCCGACATCATCTCAAGTTGGCGGGGGTAAATGAAGAAGATCTGACAAGTTTAATGGAAAATATAAGAAACCGTATTAGATTTGATCCGGCTCAGTTAACTTTAGAAGACGCTAAGGCAAGACTTACAGAATTAATTTCATTGGAGATTCGCGGCTTGCGATCCAGAGCCGTTACTTCGATTTGACCTTAAATGACATCAGCTGATGGGATGATCCATGGCACAAAGCAAAAAGAAAAAGCAGCAAGAAAACAGGCAGGCTAACGCTGAAGGGGAGTTGGTAGAAGTATCAGCAAACGACGATTCGCCCGAATCGCCCCGAATCATTGAAGTTTCAATTAAAGCGCTGTTGAAAACAGGCCGTGAACGCGGCTTTGTTACGCATGATGAGCTTAATAAAGCCCTGCCTCAAGGTGAGCTAAGCTCTGAGCAGATCGAAGATGTTATGGCGGAATTAAACTCCATGGGGGTTAATGTTGTCGATGCGGCTGATCAGGATGATGTTGCCGAAGAAGAAGAAGAAGACACCAATGAACGCGCCGCTGGAAATATCAGTGATGAAAGTCGCGGGTCTGATGACCCGGTGCGTATGTATCTGCGTGAGATGGGAACCGTTGAATTGCTCTCACGCGAGGGTGAGATTGCCATTGCCAAGCGGATTGAAGCTGGACGTGAGCTTATGCTTGGGGGGATTTATGAGTCTCCTCTGACCATTCGTGCGTTGTTGCAATGGCGTGATGAAATTGATCAAGGTTTGGTGTTGCTTCGTGATGTCATTGATCTGGAAACGACTTATGGGCGCATTAATGGGGACAGTGAAGAAGCTCTGCCTATTGAGGCCGCCGAAGATGATGACAGCGTCATTGTCAAAAATCCGAAAATCGCATTGAAAGATGATGATAAAGCATCAGACAGTGATGATAATGAAAGTGACGACGAAGACGAAGAAAGCGAAGATGAGGAACAGGACGGCGAAAACAGCAACAATGACGCCGAAGCTGATGATCTCAATATGTCGCTTGCCGCGATGGAAGATGCCATTCGTCAAGATGTCATGGATATGATGGAAGATGTCTTTGTCACCTTCAAAGAATTGAGCCAGATCCGCGAAAAACGCATCACACAATTCAAAAAAGGTAATAGCGTTAATACCAAAACCGAAGAGCGCTATATCATTTTGCGTTTGCAGTTGATTCAGCAGATGGAACATATCTTGTTGAACACAGGTCGTATCGAAGCGCTGATGGAACAGCTTTATGGTCTAAATAAGCACCTGACCCAGCTTGAAAGCCAGATGCTAGCCAAGGCGGTATCATGCGGGATTAAGCGGCCACAGTTTCTTGGTTTCTGGAGTGGGCATGAATTAGATAAAGACTGGCCCCCTGAAGAAGCGGATAGCGCCGCTTGGACGAAACTGCGGACAAAGCATGGTGATGAGATTGAGGAAATTCGTAAATCCATCATCCAGATGATGACCGAAATTGGGATGCCGGTGTTTGAGTTCAAAGAGCTGATCCAAGTTATTCAGCGTGGTGAACGCGAGGCGGCTCGTGCCAAAAAGGAAATGGTTGAAGCTAATCTGCGATTGGTGATTTCCATTGCCAAGAAATACACGAACCGAGGCTTACAATTCCTTGATTTGATTCAAGAGGGGAATATTGGCCTCATGAAAGCGGTAGATAAGTTTGAGTACCGCCGGGGCTATAAATTCTCAACCTATGCAACATGGTGGATTAGGCAAGCCATCACGCGTTCCATCGCGGATCAGGCGCGCACCATCCGTATCCCCGTGCATATGATTGAAACGATCAATAAACTGGTTCGCACATCGCGCCAGATGCTGCATGAGATCGGAAGGGAACCAACTCCCGAAGAATTAGCAGAAAAACTATCCATGCCTATTCATAAGGTGCGGAATGTTCTGAAAATTGCCAAAGAGCCGATCAGTCTTGAGACTCCGGTTGGTGATGAAGAAGATAGCCATCTTGGTGATTTTATTGAGGATAAGAACGCGGTTCAGCCTCTGGATTCCGCCATTTATGTTAGCCTGCGTGCAAAAACAACCCTAGTGCTGGCCGAGCTTACGCCGCGTGAAGAACGGGTATTGCGGATGCGCTTTGGTATTGGCATGAACTCTGACCACACCCTTGAAGAGGTTGGCCAGCAATTCAGCGTTACCCGTGAGCGTATTCGTCAGATTGAAGCTAAGGCATTGCGTAAGTTAAAACATCCATCACGTTCCAAGAAACTGCGGAGTTTCCTTGATAATTAGAGGAATTTCCGTTATTCGGAATGGGCTGGGCCTGTAGTTCAACTGGTTAGAACGCACCGCTCATAACGGTGTTGTTGGGGGTTCGAGTCCCTCCGGGCCCACCAGCTTTCTTTTTTTGATCCAGACCACGGCGGTTTGTTACCTAAACTTGGATTTGGGCAAGCTACCTTAAAACATATGCGCTGAAGCTGTGGCACTGACAACAGCTTCAATAAAGAGCATCTTGCCGCCGCCAACATCTATGCTATCAACTTTGCGAAAGGCCTCGGTATGAATATCAATTCCGCCAGCGGCCTTTGCCTTAATTTCCGCTTCGTCACAGGCGGCGCGTTCAGCGTGATCAAGGGCGGCATCAAGATCGCCATAATCTGATGGGCCTTTTACCAGATGCACCCTGAATACTCCGTCAGAAGGCTGCGTGATAGTGATGCGGGTGCTTTGCCGGATACTGCCAACCGCCGCGCCTATGGCACCGGCAACATCCGCGTCATTAGGAACGATCAGCTCGGCTTCTAAAGCCGCACCAATAGCCGGATAATAACAGGCGGCCGATGCCCCTAACGCCACCAAAGGTTTATGAAGTTGAATTCGGGCAGACAGAAAATCATCGTTAAACGGGGAATCTTTCTGTTTGATCGCTGTTCGAACCATGCTGTTGAGAACAGGATTCTGATCAGACATATCATTATTTTTGCCAGCATGGGCATTGACCGCATCAACGAGAGATAGGCTGGACTGTAAGGTTAGTTGCTCCAGCACCATCGCGGAAAACTGTTCTGCTGTTTCTGCTTGGGGTTTGCCAGCACCAGTGCGTTGACGTGCCATCAATTTACCAGCTTTCTGAGCCGCTATTTTATCAAAGCCACTGAACTGATCCAGAATATGTGCCGCATCGGTAGGGGTGAAAGACGCGATCAACACCAGACCACGCGACACCAGCCTGTCTATTGCCCCCAAAGCCAATCTGGTTTCAGCAAGATCAGATATCGCAGAAACGCCGCGGTCACGGCAGGTTAAGGCCATGCGATATTCTGACCGCGTTAACCAGTCCGGGGGATCACCAGAAAAAATAGGCACGACAAACCGGGCATCATTGGCACTTGGAACAGGATTTTCTAACTGTTCATCAAGGGTTTTGATAATCTGCGGGGTGGTCATGGCGAGGGAGGATATCGGCACTGACCGCCGAGGCCCCAGAATAACACCGCCTTGCACACCGCGATCCATGAGACGAACTTCACTGTCACCGCCTAGACCACTGGTGCGGATATCCGCTGCCTCAACCATGGTTGACCATCCGCCCACCGTTGCGCCTTTGGAGGAAAGCCGAGGAGTGCCATTGGTCATGATGGTAATATCGGTGGTTGTGCCGCCAATATCACTGATGATGGCGTCTTTAACCGCTGCCAGATGAGCCGCCCCAGAAATGCTGGCGGCAGGGCCGGACAGAATCGTTTCCACAGGGCGGATGCAGGCTACATCCTCACTAATCAGGGACCCGTCACCTTTCACCACCATCAGTTCAGCATTTAATCCCGCGCGATCCAGAATGGTTTTAGTGGCCAAAATCTGGCGATCAAGAAGATCGATCAATCTGGCGTTAAGAAGGGCGGTGAGGGCTCTTTTCGGGCCACCTAGCTCAGACGATAATTCATGACTGCAAGTGACAGGACAACCAGTAATCTCTCTTAGTCGGTCGCGTGCCATAATCTCGTGTTCAGGATTGCGAGTGGCAAAATGCCCGGCAACAGCAAGGGCGCTGATTTCGTTTTTATGTGTTTGGGCAAACTCCTCCAGAGCGACCATGTCTATTTGCGCTTGCGGTTTGCCATCTGTTTTATGGCCGCCATCAATAAAGGCCACTGGATCATGCCCAAGCGAATTGCCAAGGTTGTTTTTGCTCAGGCTATTTTCTGAAAACCCAATCATCACTAGCCCAATGCGCCCACCCATCCCTTCGACTACTGCATTGGTGGCAAGCGTTGTGGACAGACAAACCCGGCGGAGTTTTGGTCGATCCTCCACAGATAATTTTTCAAGCACGGCGTTGATAGCTTGGCCCAAACCAATAGACAGATCCATCCTTGTGGTGGGGGCTTTCGCCTTTGCGATGAGGCCGCCTGATCCCGTTTCAATGAGGGCGGCATCAGTAAAGGTGCCGCCAGTATCGAGGCCAAGAATATATGACATGAGATAAATCCGCTTTAGGCTGCGCTTGATTGAGTGGCAAGGGAATGATCAAGAAAATCCATTATCCACTGCCGCACCAGATGATTGTCAGTTTTTTCAGCCAAACTTTCTTTGGCAATATCAGCTTGTGGAACACCTATGGAGTCGCGGCGACGATCAAGTAATGCCTCCAGATAACTATGGGTGAACTCCGGATGGCCTTGAGTTGTCAGCACACGGCCGGGGATGACAAACGCGGCGTTAGGACAAAACCCGTCACCCAAAAGCGGCTTTGCGTTTTCTGGCAGACGAATGACCTGATCCTGATGCATATAGAGCATTTTGACAGGCTGGTTCGCGTCGTGACCACCGGGCAGGCTAACCTGTTGAATCATTTCTTTAACGCCAGTCCCCCACCCTTTATCAGACTGGACGGCCTCACCGCCTAGGGCATGGGCGATGGCCTGATGACCAAAACAGATCCCAATCAGGGGAATATGCCGTGCATAAATCAGACGAATGAAATCCATTAAGCGCGGCATCCACGGCAGATCATCATAAACCCCATGGCGACTGCCAGAAATAAGGTAAGCATCATAATCGGTCACTTGATGAGGAAAATCACCATGGCGGGTATGAATGAAAGACACCTCAACCTGATCACGATAGGGTAGAAAAAACTCTGTGAACATATATTGATAAGTTGGATTGTGAGGAAGCATATCAATGCCAGTTTCACCAGCAAGCAAAATGCCAAGTCGGATAGCTTTAGTCATGTTATTCCTCACTTACAGCTAATATCACTAGCACAATAGCCAATGAGATATATAAAACTGAAAAGCGGGGAAATGCAATATGATCTTGAACCTGTTAGTCGCAATTATTTTTATCAAAAGAGATTGCGGTATGTTCAGGGTTCATGGTGAGTTCTGGCAAGGGCG
>CBFIDH010000001.1:0-140580 GCA_965661405.1 Puniceispirillales bacterium (SeqCode) | reverse complement strand
GATGCCAAAGGCACACGCCATGTTGGTTCTATTAAAATCGGGGCTATCAATCCTGCGACTGGTCAAGTTACCGACCAGCCCTTTTATCTTGATGCTGATCTGGTGGCGATGTCAGGCGGCTTTACCCCGATTGTTAATCTGCACTCACAGGCTCGCGGCAAAATCACTTGGGACGAACAGCAAGTCTGTTTTCGCCCTTCTGAGTATCATGAAGATGCCGTCTGTGTCGGGGGATGCAATGGTATCTTTGGCGTCGCTGATGCGATGCAAGATGGGGCGAAAGGTGGCGCGGATGCCGCTTCTGCCGCCGGGTACAAGACCAACCCCGCGACCTTGCCAGAGGTGACTGAACCAGATTATGTGATGCGCCCCCATGTTTTATGGAAAATGCCAAGTGATGCTGTCCCCGGACAAGAACCCAAGGCTTTTGTTGATTTCCAGAACGATGTCACCGCCAGCGATATTAAACTTGCCGTGCGTGAAGGTTATCATTCCGTTGAGCACGTCAAGCGTTATACCACTAATGGCATGGCGACTGATCAGGGGAAAATGTCCAATATTAATGCGCTTGGCATTTTATCAGATCAGTTGGGCAAACCTATTCCGGATGTTGGCACAACCACTTTCCGCTATCCCTATACGCCAACCACTTTCGGCACGATTGCTGGACGTGAGATTAAGGGATTGTTTGACACCGAACGTCTGACACGTATGGATAGCTGGCACCGTAAGCATGGCGCCAAATATGAACACGTTGGTCAATGGATGCGCGCTTGGTATTATCCTAATGGTAATGAGACCATGGATGAGGCCGTCATGCGTGAGGTTAAGGCCGCCCGTTCCCATGCTGGTATTCTTGATGCTTCGACCCTTGGCAAGATTGATATTCGGGGCAAGGACGCGGCAGAGTTTCTTAACCGCGTCTATACTAATGCTTGGACATCTCTCAAGGTAGGTTCTTGCCGTTATGGGCTGATGCTAAAAGATGATGGCATGGTGATGGATGATGGTGTCACTACACGGCTTGGCGAAAACCATTTTCACATGACCACGACTACTGGCGGCGCGGCTGGAGTTCTGGGATGGTTGGAAGAATGGTTGCAGACCGAATGGCCTGAATTAGAGGTCTATTTGACCAGCGTGACCGAGGAATGGTCCGTGACAACGGTTTCTGGCCCTAATGCCCGAAAAATCCTTGAGGCGGCAGGATGTTCTGTCTCTCTTAATGATGCCGATTTCCCCTTTATGACTTATCAGGATGCCACCCTAGCAGGCTTACCTGTTCGCATTTTCCGCATTTCTTTTACTGGTGAGCTTAGCTTTGAGATCAATATTAAGGCCAGACATGGATTGGCTTTATGGAAGCATCTGATGGAAGCAGGTGAACCCTTTGGCCTTACCCCCTATGGGACAGAGGCGATGCACGTTCTGCGTGCCGAGAAAGGCTTTATCATTGTCGGACAGGAAACTGATGGATCGGTTAATCCTCATGATCTGGGGATGAGCTGGATTGTTTCAAAGAAGAAATCAGACTTTATTGGCAAGCGGGCATTGGAGCGAAAAAGCATGGCGCTTACCGATCGCAAGCAACTGGTTGGGCTTAAAACAGAAGACCCAAAAGTCGTTATTCCTGAAGGCGCCCATGCGGTGCTTGACCCGAAACAGTCCTATCCGATGGAGATGCTGGGTCAGGTCACATCATCTTATTTCTCGCCTAATCTTGGTCATTCGATTGCTATGGGCTTGCTCAAAGGTGGGCATGGCATGAAAGGTCAGACCGTCTGGTTCCCTATGATTGATGGCCGTAAGCCTATCAAGGCGGTCATCACAGACCCTGTTTTCTATGACCCGAAAGGAGATCGGATCAATGGTTAGTTCTGCCGTACTACCCGGCCAGTCACCGCTTGCTGCCATACCTGCTCAGCATCATGAAACACCCAAAGGATCACCGGGAAAGGTTATCATCAGTGACGCTGGCGCTATGGATTTGATCAATCTGCGGTGCGGAAATGACAACCGCAAGGTTAGCAATATCCTTAAAAAATTAGCTGGTAACGGCTTTGCTCCTGCTAATCATTTCCTCCAATCTGGTGATCGGGCTATCATCTGCCTTGGCCCGGATGAATGGCTGATCATGGCAGAGGCAGGCACCTCTACCAACATCATGACCGCGCTTGAAACCGCCAAGGCCGGACATATCGCAACAACAGAAGTCAGCAGTGCTATGGGGATTCTCACTATTAGCGGTAAAACCTGCCGAGATGTGCTGGCAAAACATTGCGCGATTGATCTGGATATATCTGGTTTTAAACCTGGTCAGGCATCACAGACCCTTCTTGGTCATGCTGGCGTTATCCTATTGGCGCAAGCCGATGATCAGATCACTTTGATTGGTCGATCCAGCTTTATGCCGTATCTGGTGGCGCTTTTGGTTGATGCTGGGCTGGAATATGGGGTGGAATACCGCCCTGCCTAATCCTTGGGGTCATCCCATCAGATCATAGCAGGACGGCGTAGCGTGATTTGCTTTGCCTGATAACAGGTTAAAGCCTCTATCCTTAAAACTCACTATCTGGCAATTCTTCCATGCGCTTTGATTTATAGGCAATGAGAGCCTCATCAATAGCGGGGTCAAGCTCAGGGGCTTCATATTGCGTCAGCATTTTGCGAGCCCGATTCTCTGCCCTTTTTGCGCTTTCTATACTGCCTTCTGAACTCCACTGCTCAAAAGTCGTATAATCCGCAAGCTCGGAACGCCAGAAAGCATCTTCAAAATTGGCTTGGGTATGGCTTGAACCAAGGAAGTGCTGACCGGGGCCAGTTTCACGGATGGCATCCATCGCCTGTCCATTTTCACTCAAATCAATGCCGCCAACCATGCGCTGCATCATTGACAATTGATCCGCGTCAAGCACCAGTTTGCGATAATCTGATACCAGACCACCTTCCATCCAACCGGCGGCATGAAGCATGAAATTAACGCCGCTAGTCACCGCGGGTAGAAGCGTATAGGTGGATTCGTAAGCTGCCTGAGCATCAACCGTTTTTGCCGCGGTAAGAGAACCACCAGAACGGAAAGGCACATTAAGCCGCCGGGCTAATTTGGCACAGCCATTAAGCACCAACGCTGGTTCAGGCGTGCCAAAAGTCGGCGCCCCTGTCTGCATTGACATCGAGCTGGCGAATGATCCAAAAATGACGGGCGCGCCGGGTTTGACCATCTGGGCAAAGGCAATACCACTCATCGCTTCGGCTAGAGTCTGGGCAAGCGTGCCTGCGACCGAGACCGGAGACATAGCACCCGCGAGAATGAATGGCGACACGATAGTAGCCTGACCATGGCGCGCATAAACCTTGAGCGCACCAAGCATGGTATCGTCCCATGTCATAGGCGAATTGGCGTTAATAAGGCTGACCAGAACATTGTTTTGATCAAGAAAATCTGCACCAAATACAATTTTTGCCATTTCCACCGTATCCTGAGCGCGGCTTGCCGCGGTCACCGAACCCATGAAAGGCTTATCTGAATATTTGATATGGCTATAAACCATTTCCAGATGGCGTTTTGGTACAGGCAAATCCACCGGCTCACAGATCGTGCCACCCGAATGGTGCAAACCGGGTAACATATAAGCCAGTTTAATAAAATTCTGGAAATCTTCGATCGTGGCATAACGCCGTTCATTTTCAAGATCACGAACAAATGGCGGCCCATAAACAGGGGCAAACACGGTGTTATTTCCGCCAATTTCAACGGAACGGTCGGGGTTACGCGCGTATTGGGTAAATTGTGACGGTGCTTTTTTACAATATTCCCGGCACAGGCCACGCGGAAAACGCACACGCTCACCTTTGATATCAGCGCCGTGATCTTTCAGAATTTCTAGGGCTTCGGGGTCGTCTTTGAACTCAATCCCTATTTCTTCAAGAATGGTTTCGGCGTTATTTTCAATGATCTCTGCCCCTTCATCAGACAGAATCTCATAGAGTGGTACCTTGCGGATAAGATATGGAGCAGACATTTGGTTGCCGCCGCCACTTCTTGCGGTTCGCCGGGCATCTCGCCCACCACCTCTGCGGCCACGTTTTTCAGTCGATGCATCTTCAGACATAATATCCCTCATTGCTTTTTAATACGGTTATTGGGCCTTACGCTCTTAATCTGGCATTGTCCGGATCAAACGGGCTGTCTTCAATAATCACTGCCGGATAACGTTCACCAAGAATATCAATTTCAAAACTTGTGCCAATCTTTGCCAGCGCTGGCGGCACCATCACCATTGCCAACGTCTGTTCAACACGGAACCCGTAATTGCCTGATGTGGCGCGGCCCACCATTTCCCCATTATGGTATATTGGGTTGCCGCCAATGGCATCGGCGTTATCAATATGATCAATCCTGACAGTAACAAGCTCATTAGCAAAGCCTTTTTCTTGCCACTTCACAAGGGCATCACGGCCAATGAAGTCACCTTTGTTGAGATGCACAAAGCGATCCAGTTTTGATTCCAGAGCCGCGTATTCAATCGACAATTCTGTCCCCATCATGCGATAGCTTTTTTCCATCCGCATGGTGTCCATTGCCCGGATACCAAATGGCTTGATCCCCAGATCTGCCCCTGCTTCCATCAGACGATCAAAGATATGATTCTGATATTCGATAGGATGATGCAATTCCCAGCCAAGCTCACCAACATAATTCACCCGCGCGGCAAGCGATGGTGCGTTACCAACATCAATCCAGCGCGAGGTTAGCCACGGAAACGCCTCGTTAGAAAAGTCAAATCGCGGGCTAACCCGTTCCATCAATGTTCTAGCATTTGGCCCTGCCAAAACCAAAACACCCATGGCATTAGTGATATTAGTAAAATGGACGCTGCCATCTTCGGGCATATTCTTGCGAATCCAGTCATGGTCAACAGACTGAAGCGCGCCCGCTGATACCACATAGAAACTTTGGTCAGATTCTCGGATAATGGTATATTCCGAATGTACACCGCCGCCATATGATAACGCATGGCAGAGATTAACGCGGCCAATTTTCTTTGGAATACGGTTTGCAATCAACTTGTCAAGAAACGCCTCTGCCCCCGGCCCGGTCACTCGCGCCTTGGCAAAAGCAGACATATCAAGAATCCCAACATTTTCTGTCGTGTTGCGAACCTCATTGCCGATATGCTTGAACCATTCTGATCGGCGGAACGACCAATCGTCTTCTTGCGGCACGCCTTCAGGGGCAAACCAATTCGCGCGTTCCCAGCCGAATTTCACCCCAAACACTCCACCCAAAGCCTTCAAGCGATCATAGCATGGTGCCGTCCGAAGTGGTCTTGCGCCTTCACGCTCCTCATCCGGGAAATGGATGGTGAAAACATTGGCATAGGCTTCTTCGTTCTTTTCGATAAGATAGCTTTCGGTGGCATAATTACCATAACGGCGTGGGTCAACGCCTGTCATATCAATGGTTGGCTCACCTTCAACTATCCATTCCGCTAACTGCCAGCCTGCGCCGCCCGCGGCGGTAACACCAAAAGAATGACCCTCACTAAGCCAGAAGTTTTTTAATCCGGGGGCTGGGCCAATAATGGGATTACCATCAGGCGTATAGGCAATCGCGCCGTTATAGACACGCTTAACCCCAACCTCACCAAAGGCAGGGACACGGAACATGGCACTTTCAATATGCTGTTCAATACGCTCTAAATCTTCTTGGAACAGCTCATATTCGCTGTCTTCGCTAGGGCCTTTAACATAGCAAGCCGGGGCGCCATATTCATAAGGGCCAAGGATCAAGCCACCAGCCTCTTCGCGCATATACCAGCCATTATCACTGTCACGCAATACCCCCATTTCCGGCAATCCATCCGCGTGGCGCGCTTTGATCCCCGGATGGGCTTCGGTAACGATATATTGATGCTCAACCGGGATAACGGGGATATTTAATCCAACCATTGCCCCTGTTTTACGGGCAAAGTTACCCGTACATGACACCACGTGTTCACAAGTGATGGTGCCTTTATCCGTCACCACTTCCCACTCACCAGATGCTGTGCGGTTAATCGCCTGAACCGTGGTATTCCGGTGAATTTTTGCGCCCATGTCACGCGCGCCTTTAGCCATGGCCTGAGTCAAGTCAGCAGGTTGAATATACCCGTCTTCAGGGTGCTGGATGGCACCGATGAGACCTTCGGTATTACACATTGGCCATGCTTCTTTGACTTGGTCAGGGGTCAACCGCTTAACATCAATTCCGATCGTATCGGCAACACCGGCGTATTGCATATACTCATCCCAGCGCGCCGGCTGACTGGCAAGACGGATATTGGAAACTTTGCGGAAACCAACATTCATGCCGGTTTCTTTTTCTAGTTCCTGATAAAACTTAACAGAATATTTATGAACCTGACCGACAGAATACGACATATTGAACAATGGCAACAAGCCTGCGGCGTGCCAAGTTGAACCTGATGTTAATTCCTTGCGTTCGATCAAAACAGAATCTGTCCAGCCTTTTTTGGCAAGATGGTAAAGCATAGATACACCAACCACCCCACCACCAATCACAACCGCGCGAGCATGACCATTCATGATATTGACCTCCAAGTGTCGAGCATTTTAAGTGTCGAGTATTTTAAGTGACGAGTCTTTCGCAATCTCAGCCGTATTATAAGAAAAACAACGCAGGAAAGCATCCGGCAAACGACATAATCCTGTCAATAATTGCCCCATTCATGCCCATAGTTTTGAGGACATAAAGCCTAGGGGTAAAGTCTCTGAATATCCCAGCCAGATGAGGGCTGATCAGGGGTTTTCAAGCGAAAACAAAAGCGATCATGAAGCCGCGATTCCCCATCATGCCAGAATTCCATCTCATGCGGGATAAGCCTATAACCACCCCAAAACGGCGGACGCGGGGGGTTTTCAGGATATTTCGCTTCTGTCTGGCTCACTTTTGCGATCAGATCTTCACGGCTGGCACGAGGTTGTGACTGTTTTGACGCCCATGCTCCAATTCGGCTTCCGTATGGTCGGCTGGCGTAGTATTCATCCGAGATATCATCAGCCAAGCGTTCAACCCGGCCAACTAAGCGAATTTGACGGCGCAGGGATTTCCAATGAATACTCATCCCGGCGCGGCCTGTGGCATCCAGTTCACCTGCTTTGCGGCTGGTGTAATTTGTATAAAAATGCAAGGCCTCTTTATCCATACCCTTAATTAAAACCACGCGCACCGAAGGCCACCCATCCGGCGATACTGTGGCAAGTGCAACGGCGTTGGGATCATTAATTTCCTTACTTTCCGCCTCTGCCATCCATTCTTGAAAAAGGGCAAACGGGTCTTTTCCGGCAGGATTAAATGCAGATGTATCAGTCATATTGGCCCTCATATCATCTTATGGCTTGGCAACAGTACCAAGGCTCAAGTTCAATAATTAAATTTAAATACAATAAGCTTGCCTATCTTTTGACAAAATTCCATGTCATTATTGCATTATCTTATCGTATGGTGATCAGATGCCGCAAGCAAAGGAAAGCTTGAATGCTAAAAAGCCGCACTTATCTATATAACATAGATAAATAGCATGGCTTCGCATTTTGGAATAAACATGAAAACTTAACCATTGGAGGTTAAAATGAGATACATTTATGCATCAATCCTCTCACTTGCTATCGCAGTTTCGGGTTCAGCGATGGCAGGGTCCACCACTTCCATTGATAGTGTTGTTGGAACAGTTGGTTATGTGGAAACCTTAAAATCTACTTACGTTCAGGAAACTTCCGTGCCGCAACGTGTTTGCCGCGTGGAAAATGTTCCGATTTATGCACAATCTGGCCAGCAATCTGATGGATTAGGTGGTTTGATTGTCGGTGGTTTGATCGGTAGCGCCGTTGGTAATGGCCTGACCAGCAAGGATGGCGCAGGCACAGTTGGGGCGGTTGCTGGTGCCTTGATCGGCCGCGATATCGCCAACAAGAATAATGCCGCAAATCAGCAAATTGTCGGATATCAGGAAAAAAATGTCTGTGAGAACATCACAACAATCCGTGAAGATCTGATCGAAACTGTGACAGGCTACCGGCTTGAGGTCATGGTCGATGGAGAAAGCATTACACTAGATTCTAATCGATCCTATCGTACTGGTGATCAGATTTACCTTAACCGCAAAACAACTTACAGCCTGCGTTAATAATAAAAACCTAAACTTTCACATCAGGCTCTTGTCTTTACAAGGGCCTGATTGCTATGATGCTCTAATATCATATTTTAATCATAAGAAATTGAAAATAATGGCACAGTATCACGAAATTCTTAAAGGTAAGCGCGGCCTAGTCATGGGCGTCGCTAATGATCGCTCTATTGCATGGGGAATAGCCAAAGCCGCGCATGAGGCCGGTGCGGAACTAGCCTTTACCTTTCAAGGGGAAGCCTTGGAAAAGCGGGTCAAACCACTGGCGGCAAGCGTGAATTCTAATCTCGTCTTGCCATGTGATGTGACTAGTGATGACGATATTAACCTCCTCTTTAATGAACTTGAAAAAACATGGGGAACACTGGACTTTATCGTCCATGCCATCGCCTATTCTGACAAAGAAGAACTCAAGGGCAGTTATTACGGCACAACACGCGATAATTTCACCCGTACCATGGATATTTCCGTTTATTCCCTGACCGCCGTCACCCGAAGGGCAGAAAATATGCTAAATGATGGCGGGTCTATCATTACCCTGACATATTATGGTGCTGAACGGGTGATGCCGCATTATAATGTGATGGGTGTTGCTAAGGCCGCGCTTGAGGCATCGGTCCGATATCTTGCCGTTGATCTTGGCTCGCGCAGTATCCGTGTCAACAGCCTCTCAGCAGGGCCAGTGAAAACCCTAGCGGCATCCGGAATTGGCGATTTTCGCTATATTTTGAAATGGAATGCCTATAACGCCCCATTAAAGCGCAATGTCTCACTCGAAGATATCGGCGGATCAGCGGTTTATCTGCTATCTGATCTCGCCAGTGGCGTTACTGGTGAAACGCATCATGTCGATTGCGGCTATCATGTTGTTGGCATGAAAGCGGTGGATGCTCCGGATATTAATGTGGATAAACCCAATGGCTGATAACAGCTTTGGTACTGTTTTTCGGTTCACGACATTTGGCGAAAGCCATGGCCCTGCTATTGGCTGTGTTGTGGATGGTGTGCCGCCTCTCCTGTCTTTGCATGAAGATGATATCCAACCATTCATGGATCGGCGCAAGCCTGGTACATCACGTTTTGTTACCCAGCGCCGCGAAGACGACAAAGTTCGTATCCTGTCCGGCGTTTTTGAAGGCAAAACCACTGGCACCCCCATTGCTATCTTGATTGAGAATAAAGACCAGCGATCAAAGGATTATTCCGACATCGCCAAGCAATATCGCCCCGGCCATGCTGATTTTACCTATGACAGCAAATATGGCATCAGGGATTATCGTGGTGGCGGCAGATCTTCAGCACGGGAAACCGCCAGTCGAGTTGCCGCAGGTGCCATCGCCCATAAGGTGCTGAAGCATCATCTTCCTGACCTCACCATTCGCGGTGCGGTGGTACAAATTGGCGAGCATCAGATTAACCGCGACAACTGGAACTGGAAAGAATGTGATAACAACGCTTTCTTTAGTCCAGATGATGCCATCATACCTGTGTGGGAAGCCTATCTGGATGAAACTCGTAAAAATGGATCATCAGCAGGAGCCATCATAGAAATTGTTGCTGATGGCGTTCCTGCCGGATTGGGCGGCCCTATCTATAATAAACTTGATGCCGGGCTTGCCAACGCGATGATGAGCATTAACGCGGTCAAAGGCGTGGAAATTGGCTCCGGCTTTGCCACTGCCAGTCTTCCCGGCAATGATGCAGGTGATGCCATGCGTATAGATGCCAATGGTAAGCCTATCTTTGCCAGCAATCACGCTGGCGGTGTTCTTGGCGGCATTTCAACAGGTCAGCCTCTGGTGGTGCGCTTTGTCGTTAAACCTACCAGTTCAATCCTCACCCCTCGCCCTAGCATTACCAGTGATGGTGATGAGATTGAGGTTACGACCAAAGGTCGCCATGATCCTTGTGTTGGTATTCGGGCCGTCCCTATTGGTGAGGCGATGATGGCGGCAGTGCTTACCGATATGTTGATGCAACATATTGCCCAATGTGGGCCACTATCCTCATCATAACGGTTTTCTGGCGGCGACAATAAACTCACGGTTGCCTTCTGGCCCGGTGATACTTGATTCCACTATCCCATGAACTTGCCAGCCCAGATCATCAGACAGCCAAGAGGTGATGTTATCCTGAACCTCTTGATGCAGGATAGGGTCACGAACAACCCCGCCCTTACCCACTTGTCCTTTACCAACCTCAAATTGCGGCTTGATCAATGCCACCAGCCAGCCCCCCGGACAAACTAGAGCCAGACTAGCGGGAAGCACTTTCGTAAGAGAAATAAACGACGCATCGCAAACCACCAGATCAGGCATCTCGGAGATGTGTTCTGTGGTTAGATACCGGGCATTTGTCTTTTCCAGCACCGTCACCCGTTCATCTTTGCGCAAAATCCAATCAAGTTGACCATGGCCAACATCTACGGCATATACCCGGCTCACCCCCCGGCGCAACAATACATCTGTAAATCCGCCGGTGCTGGCGCCGACATCAATAGCAACCATGCCCTTGGGGTCAATATCGGTGAAATGATCCAAGCCGCCAGCAAGTTTGACGCCGCCGCGGGAAACATAAGGATGGTCTTTGCCCTTAACCATAAGTTCCGCCGTGCAGTCAATCTTATGACCTGCTTTGGTAAGTTTTTGATCACCCGAAAAAACCAATCCTGCCATAATCAGCGCTTGGGCTTTCTCACGGCTATCCGCAAGACCACGCTGAAAAAGCAGGATATCTAGTCGTTCTTTGGCTGAATTAGCCATGCCACCCTGCCACCGCGGTGGCCGTCTTCTCATCAATAGATGGGGAAATGGCGGCAAGAATTCCTGCCGCATCCAGACCAGCTTGCGCTAATTGGGCGTCTTGGCTGTTATGGTCAATCATCTCATCCGGTAAAGTGAGCATCCGCAGTTTTAAGCCTCGGTCTAAGAGACCTTGATTAGCCAGAAACTGTGCAACCTGTGAGCCAAAACCGCCAATGCTGCCTTCCTCAATAGTCACCAGCATTTCATGATTTAAAGCAAGGCGAGAGATCAGATCATGATCAAGAGGTTTCACAAAACGGGCATCAGCCACGGTAATTGCCATGCCATGTGCCTTAAGATGATCTGCGACTTTCAGACAATCTGCCAGCCGAGTTCCAACCGATAATAAAGCAATGGCATTGCCTTCACGCAAGATGCGGCCGCGCCCTATCTCAAGAGGGGAAACTTGTTCGGGAATAGGAACACCTGTACCCTCACCCCGTGGATAGCGGAAAGCCGAAGGCGCATCATCAATGGCGGCGGCGGTTGATACCATCGCCGCTAGTTCTGCCTCATCCGAGGGGGCCATGACCACCATATTCGGCAACGCCGATAAATAAGCCATGTCATAAGCACCAACATGGGTAGCGCCATCCGCGCCAACCAAGCCAGCACGGTCAATGGCAAAGCGCACCGGCAGCTTTTGCAGGGCCACATCATGCACCACCTGATCATAACCTCGCTGAAGAAAAGTAGAGTAAATAGCTGTAAAAGGCTTGAGACCCTCGGCGGCAAGTCCAGCGGCAAAGGTTACGGCGTGCTGTTCAGCAATACCAACATCATAACTTCGTCCCGGAAAACGCTCGGCAAACTTATCCATTCCAGTGCCAGATGGCATCGCGGCGGTAATGCCAATAATCCGGCTATCCTGTTCTGCTTCAGCCATCAGGCGTTGGGCAAATACTGAGGTATAGCTTGGCGGGCGATTGCCGATAGGCTTGCTATCACTTTCACCAACCAGATCAAAACGCGGTACCGCGTGATATTTCTCACCGCTTTCCTTACCAAAAGGATGACCATGCCCCTTTTCTGTCCGAACATGGAGCAAAACAGGGCCATCGTGAGAATTGTTACGCAAATTGCTAAGGATAGGCACCAGTTGATCTAGGTCATGACCATCAACAGGACCCAAATAATAAAAACCCAGCTGTGAGAAAAGGGTGCTACCACCAACCAAACCGCGTGCCATTTCTTCGGCTCGCTTAGCTGTGCGCTGGGCTTCTTCTGGAAACCGCTTAGCGACTTTCTTTGCCAGATGCCGGATCGACATAAAACGTTCTGAGGAAATCAGATGGCTAAGATAGGAACTCATAGCGCCAACCGCCGGAGCAATCGACATATCATTGTCATTGAGAACAACAATCATCCGGGATTTGAGATCACCAGCGTTATTCATTGCCTCATAAGCCATGCCTGCGCTCATCGCGCCATCACCAATGACAGAAATCACATGATTCTTACCGCCAAGCTGATCACGCGCTACCGCCATCCCCAAACCAGCCGAAATAGAGGTCGAGGAATGGGCCGCACCAAAAGGATCATAAGGAGATTCGTCACGCTTAGTGAAGCCAGACAATCCCCCCGGTTGACGCAAGGTGCGAATACGATCACGCCGCCCTGTGAGAATCTTATGCGGATAGGCCTGATGCCCAACATCCCAGATCAGCCGATCATCAGGCGTATCAAACACATGATGCAAGGCGACCGTCAATTCAACAACCCCAAGTCCAGCCCCTAAATGCCCACCTGTTCGGGAAACCGCCGAAATCGTCTCAGCCCGCAGCTCATCTGCCAGTTGACGCAACTCATGCTTAGACAGATGCTTCATGTCATGAGGTGAGTTAATCTGATCAAGAAGTGGCGTTAGCATGGGTTGATCTTTTATTGGGGTTTCATATTTTGTCATTGCACTACTTTATTGATTTAGTCTCTATGTTTATCAAAATAAAGAAAAATCAAGCCTTTCTGGTAATAATATAGTCCGCCAAAGCGGAAAGATAAGCGTGCCAGAGAGGGTCAGAATGAGCAATGCGCCCCAGTGCCTCCTTTGCTAATTCGACCTGCCTTTCGGCTTCATCCTTTGCGGCTTTTATGCCGAGATGCGCCACTAGCGTGGCCTTGCCGCGCCAGTCATCTTGCCCTAGGGGTTTGCCCACCACCGCTTCGTCACCTTCAGCATCCAAGAGATCATCTGCAATTTGAAACGCCTGACCAATGGCCTGACCATAACTGGTGAGATGAGATAAAGTCGCTGGTTCTGCCCCGGCAAAATGCCCACCTGCCACCACCGATGAGGTGATTAATGCCCCTGTTTTCAAGGCCTGCATCCGCATTGTTTCCGCATGACTGAAGCTCCGGCTTTCTGCCTCAAGATCAAGCATTTGACCACCAGCCATTCCCGCACATCCCGCGGCATTAGCAAGTTCTAGCACCAGATTGGCTCTGATCTTGTCATCAGGATGCGTATTGGCCTCTGCAAGCAATGCAAAAGCCAGTGTCTGCAACGCATCACCAGCTAAAATAGCGGTAGCCTCATCAAAAGCTATATGACATGACGGTTTTCCGCGCCGCGTTGCCGCGTCATCCATCGCTGGCAAATCATCATGGATAAGCGAATACGCATGAAGGCACTCAAACGCCGCCGCCACTCTTGCTATCCCCTGCTTAGAGGTATCGTTTTCTTGTCCTTTGATCAGCCCTGCGCCGCCATAGACCAGATAAGCGCGGATACGCTTGCCGCCATTTAGCGTAGCATAAGCCATGGCATCAATGAGCCGCGCAGAGAGATGCTGGTTTTTATAATTAGTAAAAATCTCATCCAGAATTGCGTCTGTCTGCAACGCCATCTCACCAATATGCCGCAACAGATCATCCCGGCCCTGTTCAGGCGGTTGATCAATACCCAAACCCATCTTGGTTTCTCCTACTTTATCCTAACCATCTTCATCAAAAGGGGCGGTATCTTCGGCAACAGGACTGGCCTTTTTGGCGCGAATAGCCTCAACACGCATCTTGGCTTCGTCCAGTCTTTTCTGACAATGCTGTTTCAGCTCTGTGCCGCGTTCATAGGCAACCACCGCGTCATCCAGCGAAACATCCCCGCGTTCCAGTTTCTCAACGATAGTTTCCAGTTCTTTCAACGCTTCCTCAAAGCTCATCTTTTCGGCTTCATCTGCCATAGCCACATCCTTTGCTTGATTTGTTACTCATTCTGTTTTATGTTGTTATCACTCATCTATAAACAGGCCTCATCCGCTAGATTATCTTAAAGAGTTAGCGGCCTGTCATTGCCTGAGCAATAGATTTTACCATTTCAAACACTCGTTTTCGAATTTGCCCATCCTCAATGCGGTAATAATGGCGAACAAGCTCTAACGTCTCACGCCGCGTCAAGGTATCTTTACCGGGCAATTCAACATCCAGCTTATCTTCTGCCAAGGCCATTTGCCGGGGTGAGCTGGACTTAGTAGAAGATGACATATCATTAAAGAAATAACCGATATCTACTTTGAGAATCTGACTGATATCCCATAGCCGTGAAGCGCTAACCCGGTTAGCCCCGCGTTCATATTTCTGAATCTGCTGAAAGGTGATGGATAGGCCCTTTGCCAGTTGTTCTTGACTAAGACCAAGCAGGGTGCGTTGCAAACGGATTTGCCTGCCAACATGGATATCAATCGCATTATTATTGGTAACGCCAAAAACGCGGCCTGTTTCTGGTGAGCTTGATTTGTTACTCATTCTTGTCCCCGTCCTGCTGTCGACTGTGAGTTCCGTTTTCGTCGAGCTATTCAGACAATTAGTATCGCTTGCCAGTATCGCTTACCAGTATCGCTTGCACGAACCCAAAACTCAACCCTCATCCCCTGATACCGCCAAGGTTATCTGGCTAAAACCGCTTAAACAGACCGGGAGATGCGATCAAGAGCAGAAAGCAAACTAGAGAGGATGCCCTGCTCAAACGCCGAATGTCCAGCATCATCCACGAGGGTGATAGTGGCACTCTGCCAGCGCTCGGCCAGCATATGCGCCGAAAATGGCGGGCAAATGACATCATGTCTGCCCTGAATAATAGCCGCAGGAATACCATCAAGCTGATCAATATGATCAGCGATATAATGATCTGGCAGAAAGCAATTATGACAGAAATAATGAGCTTCCATCTTTGCCAGACTTAATGCCATGCGTCCACCGCCTCCACGCATCTCTGCTTTGAGGGTAGCGCAGGAGTTTTCATAAGCAGACCATTGTTCCGCCGCCGCCATGGCAATATTCGCGTCATCACCCATTAATCGGCTGGCATAGGCCGCCAGCAAATCATGCTGTTCATGTTCAGGAATAAAACTGGCAAAACGCTGCCATGCCTCCGGGTAAAAGCGTTTCATGTCATAGAGAAACCAATCAATTTCTGCTTTGGTCCCCATAAACACCCCGCGCAGAATAAAGCCCAGACAATGTTCGGTGTGACGAATGCCATAAACCAGCGCCAGTGTCGCCCCCCATGACCCGCCAAACACTAACCAGCTGTCGATGCCCAAATGGTTACGAATGCGTTCCATATCTGCCACAAGATGATCGGTGGTGTTATTAGCGACCGATGCAAAAGGCCGTGATTGCCCCGACCCACGCTGATCAAATAACACAGCACGAAACCGCGTTGGGTCAAACATACGCCGATGCATGGCAGAAACGCCCGACCCCGGCCCACCATGAAGAAAAATCACGGGCATACCATCTGGATTGCCACATTCCTCAACATAGAGGCTATGACCATCACCAGTATCAATACGATGCCTTGCATAAGGCGTTATTGGAGGGTGAAGGCGATCATAATAGTCGGATGAACGCATTGATGGCTTTCTGCCTAGGCCATAAATGGCAAATCGCTGATATCCGCCACACGTTTTTCGAGGTTATCTCGAATTTTAGTGAAAGCTCTGGCTTCTAATTGGCGAATCCGTTCCTTACTGACCCCAAAATCAAAACCAAGCTGTTCCAGAGTAGAGCCTTCATCTTCGAGGCGGCGGCGCTGAATAATAAGCCTTTCCCGGTCACTCAAATCATCGAGAGCATCTTTCAGCCACGCGGAAAGTGTCACGGCGTCCGTTGCCATCATGGCCGATTGCTCAGGGTTTGGTCTATCATCAACAAGAAAATCTTGGATGGAGTTATCGCTATTTTCGCCGACCATTGCGTTGAGTGAGGCGTCGGCACCAGACATCCGCATTTCCATATGCTGAACATCATTGACGGAAACACCAATGCTTTCGGCGATTTGCTCACGCCCATCGGAGGTCAATGCGCCACCATCCGCTTCGCCAATCCGGGCGCGCAGGCGACGCAATTTGAAGAATAGGGATTTATGGGCAGAGGTCGTACCTGTGCGGACAATGGACCAGTTTCGCAACACATAATCTTGAATAGATGCTCTTATCCACCAGACCGAATAAGTTGAAAAGCGAACTTCACGGTCCGGATCAAAGCGATTGGCAGCTTGCATAATGCCGATATTACCCTCTTGGATAAGATCACCGATAGGCAAACCATAATGCCTAAACTTTGAGGCAACACTTACCACAAGGCGAGAATAGGCCATAACAAGCCGATGCAGAGCGCGTTCATCCTGATGGTCACGCCAAGCCAAGGCTAGTTCAAGTTCTTCCTGACGTTCAAGCAGGTCTTCGCGCATGACACGGCGGATAAACTGATTATCGTAATTAACGGTATCGCGGCCTACACTCTGACTCATTTCCTACACCCAATTAAAACCTAATTAAATTTTATTAATTAATCCAGTTAATGAGATAGTTCACCATAAAACAAGATCAAGTCCAGCATTAAATTTCGTGTTCCGATACTATCTGATCAAGCCGCGTCCATCAAATGTTCAAGCTTATCTGCGGCGGCGGATTGATCAATTTGTTCAATAGCGGCAAACTCTCTGGCCAACCGTTCAAGGGCAGACTGATACATCTGCCTCTCACTGTAAGACTGTTCTGTTTGATTTTCGCGGCGGCGCAAATCACGCACCACTTCGGCGATGGAGACCGGATCACCTGACCTGATCTTATCTTCATAGATTTTTGCCCTTATTGACCACATATCGCGGCGAGATTTCGCCTTACCTTTAAGGGTTGTGATCGCTTCTTCCATCTGTTTTTTAGAGGATAGCGTTCTCAGCCCAAGGCTTCGCGCCTTTTCCAATGGCACGCGCAAAGTCATCCGGTCTTGTTCAAACCTGACAATCAAGACATCCATCTTAAAACCGGCAATATTCTGTGTCTCGGTTCCTAGAATACGACCTACCCCATGGGTAGGATAAACCACAAAATCATTGATGTTAAACTCAACGATTGCTTTCTTTTCTTTAGCAGCCATTAATCTTCCCGCTCTCCATTAAAATAACGGATCATGCCTTGCTTCCATGCTTTCCCAAAGTTTCGCGAGCGAAATATGGCAAAATAGGGTGAGGCATGATCAGATTATTTTATCATTATTTTTTAACGCCTAGGTGAACACGGCGCTTTAACACCGAGTTTATCTAAACATATACAAGTATTTACAGGGTATTATATCACAAATCTTGACTATTGGGAAGTCAGGTTCATTTTGCCCAAGTTTTAGCCCAAGTTTTTGCCCAAGTTTCCAGCCAGATTTCCAAAGCTAAAAACTAGACATCACCCTCGCCGGGGCGATCAACAAAATAGGCTTCAAACTTGCCTTCGACATTCTGAAAATCATCAGCATCCGCAGGGGCATCCTTGCGCCGGGTAATATTTGGCCAAGCCAGCGACTTATCGGCGTTGAACTGCAACCATTTTTCTGCCCCTTGATCTGTATCGGGGAGAATAGCCTCAGGCGGGCATTCGGGTTCGCAGACACCGCAATCAATACATTCATCAGGGTGAATCACAAGCATACTCTCACCCTCATAAAAACAATCAACAGGGCATACCTCAACGCAATCGGTATATTTGCAGCGAATACATTTGTCGTTGACGATATAAGTCATTAGGCATCATCCTGGTTAGTTTTGTCATGTTTTAGCGAAAGCTGACAGGTGAGGCAATAGGCAAATCACCGCATCAGACGATCAATGGCCCGGCGTTCTTTTTTGGTTGGTCTTCCGCTTCCGGGCTCGCGCATACTGCCTGTTTTCATTTCATCTTTGCGGCGCTGTGATGCAGGTTCAGGTGGCGCAAGGTCCTCATATAATTGCACGGCATCAACCGCAGGCCCCCGCCTTTCTGAAAATCCGGTAATACGGATCACCCGGATATGATCACCTTGCGGAAAGGTCAGCACCATATCAAGCTGAGCTTGGCGATGCGGTTTTGACATAATCGTCCCATTCAGCCGCAATCGACCTGACGATATCAGCTTACTTGCCAGAGAACGTGTCTTAAAAAAGCGTGCCGTCCATAGCCATTTATCAAGTCTTGGCCCTGCCTGTTCCAGCGTATCCGTCATGAATTCTTCTGGCGAGATTTCAACTGTGCTAGAACGGCAAAGGGGGAATTAGGATCAATCGGGGCATCAGCCTTGCGGCTACCTTTATCACCTTTTCGGCTAGAAGAATGATGCGGTTTATTTTGCCGTGATTTAGCCCCTGCGCCAGAATTTGCACCAGAGTTTGCGCCGGAGTTTGCGCCATTATGTTTTTGATCAGGTTTCTTAGCATCTCTGGCTGGTTTTGGGCGCGCTGGTCTCTCAAAGAGGGCAATCGCTGGCTTTTCAGGATCTTCCGAGGCTTCCTCGCCTGTTTTCTTAAATCCAAAATCCTCAATCATGACTTGCATTTGCTCGCGTGTTGCCCCTGCCAGAGACAACATATCTTCATTGATGCGAAACACCCCTTCCCGGCTCGCGGCACGAATAACAGCCGCCAGACGTTCAGCCATATCCACCCGCATCACCCTACCGCCAATCCGGCGATAACCTGTGGCCTGCCAATAGGCATCGCTGACCCCGTCAATATGATCTATCGCAACCCTGCCAGCAGGCGGCGGGCCGCATGGCGGAAACTCATCATGAAAAAGACTGAACAAAAGCGCCCGCATCTCAATTTGTGACGGTTTCAAAAGATCTGGCATATAAAGCATATCCACGCCAATCCTGACGCCGGCACGTGCAAGCTGTCGCTTTCCTTCGTCATCTAGCTTTTGAATCATATCCCCCACTTGACGACGCGGCAAAACCCCCAACGCCTCAAACACCTGAAAGGCAATGCCACGCGGCACGCCTGTCATCTCATCACTAACTAGCTGATAGAGTTTTTCAAGCTTCTGGCGCGGCATCTCTGATGCAAAGCGGTTCAGCCTGTCCGCGACCATTTTCAATTGATCACCTTCTAGCAGTTGGCTAGGCGTTACCTCGGCACGCGGCTGATCAATGCTTGGCCCCTTAACCAGTTGACCGATCTTGGCTTCGCGCCAAGTGATCTGACCCCTAGTGTTGAGGTGAAACGCTAAATCCGCGCTTGCCGCCAAGGCTTGAGCGCGGCGTCGAATTTCATCCACCAGCCCCTTGCGCGCGGCAGCAATAATAGGTTTTTCGATATCACCTTCAGCAAAAGATGGCGTAAAGATAAAGCCATCCAACTGGCCGACTTCTTCGCCTTCAACAAGAACGGTTCCATCGGTTCTAACAGCACATACCAACTGATCATTATCCTTCAAGCGTCGTGAGAGCCTAGCGGCCCGTCTATCTACAAAGCGTTGCGTCAGATTGGTATGCAAGCAGTCCGAAAGCCGATCTTCGATTTGTCTGGCTTCATCCTGCCATGTGTGGTCATGGTCAATCCAAGCGGAACGTTGTGTAATATAAGTCCATGTGCGAATATGGGCAAGCCGTGTCATGACGGTATCAATATCACCATCGGTTCGGTCAAGTCGGGTAATCTGGCTGGCAACCCAATCTTTAGGTAAAGTTTCGCCTTGAGCCAGATGACCATAAATTCGCGCCAACATATTTAAGTGGCTATCGGTAAAGCTTTTCTGAAAATCAGGTATCTGGGCGATTTCAAACAACAAGCTTACCTTTTCCTCACCATAAGCCATGGCGCGGATGTCATCCATCTCCAGCAAATTGACCAGTGTTTGATGATCCTCAGCGTCGGCTTTTCGGGTTAGCATGGCATGGGTGGGCGCCGCCTCAAGGCTTCGCAACAGATGATCAGGTGAACGCATATCCAAATCGGAATTGCGCCAATAAACGCCCCCCAGAAAGGGGAATCGGTGATCTTCAATCGCGGCGATGACCTCATCTTCAAAGACCTCACAGCCCTCGGTCACACCAAAACTGCCATCCTTAGTATGACGACCGGCGCGGCCTGCGATCTGGGCCAGTTCTGCCGCCATCAACCGGCGTGGTCGCCGACCATCAAATTTGGTATCCCCTGCCAGCGCCACATGATCAATATCCATGTTCAAGCCCATGCCAATCGCATCGGTGGCAACCAAATAATCCACCTCACCAGATTGGAACATTTCCACCTGCGCGTTTCGGGTGCGCGGGCTTAACGCCCCCATGACAACCGCCGTGCCGCCACGCTGACGCCGGATCAATTCCGCCAGTTGATAGACTTCGGCGATGCTGAACACCACCACTGCCGAACGGCGCGGCAACCTCGTGACTTTTTTCTGTCCTGCCCAGCTTAATTTTGAGAAGCGTTGGCGTATCTGAATGTCAATTTCTGGAAATAACGCTTCTAGCACACGGCGAATCGTTTCCGCCCCCAACAACAGCGTTTCTTCATAGCCACGCGCGTTTAGGATGCGGTCGGTGAAGACATGACCTCGTTCTGGATCAGCGGCTAATTGCACCTCATCTATTGCCATAAAAGCCACACGGCGATCCATTGGCATCGCCTCAACCGTGCAAAGAAAATAACTGGCTTTTTCAGGAACAATCTTTTCTTCGCCAGTGATTAGCGCCACGCGGTCTGCGCCCAGCCGCGCCACCGCCCGATCATAATTTTCCCGCGCCAGCAAGCGCAACGGAAAGCCAATCATGCCTGAAGCATGACCGAACATCCTTTCCATAGCATAATGCGTCTTGCCAGTATTCGTCGGGCCTAAAATGGCAATAGGTGGAGGATGACGGGATGACATGGCGATGTTCCAAAAACTGATCTGATAACCTGCTTGCCATGCTTAGCCCAGCACCGCAAGCAAGGAATATCACATCACACGATCAGCGTCAGGCCGCTAATCCCCGTAACACATAGGGAAGAATACCGCCATGGCGATAATATTCGGCCTCGCCCTCGGTATCAATCCGGCATAACAGCGGCACTTCATCCGTTGTCCCATCAGCCCGGCGAATGGTCAGGGTTACCGTCATCTTAGGGCTAACCCCTTGATCCAGACTTGTGAGGTCAAACACCTCATCACCTTTGATCTTGAGGCTTTCATGGCTGACACCTTCAGGGAATTGCAAGGGCAGAACCCCCATGCCAATCAGGTTGGAACGGTGAATACGCTCAAAGCTTTCCACGATTACCGCCTTTATTCCCAATAAGGCTGTACCCTTTGCCGCCCAATCACGGCTAGCCTTATTTAATTCCTTATAGATGAGAACAGTAATATTACGGATTTAGCCAATTTAAATTTATTTTTTTATTTGCTGAAAATGACCTTGGGCTCAATTCTAGAAAACAGGTTAAATCTCCATTTAAGCATTTGATTTTACCTTTCTTCGTTTTAGATGAAAAATTATAAACTCGGTAAAGCCAAAAACTATCAGAGTTAATTTTTGATGCCCTAATTTCATTTGGAGTAAGAAAAAATTGATTGTCTAAATTAGAGTGTGTAGTTTTAACCTCAATTAATCTGTTATCACCATTAATATCAAAAGAATAAATATCAAAACCACAATTATCTTTGCTTACATCTTCTACTTTATCAGCAAGTTCAGGCTTATGATTCTTTCTTAATCTATCCTTTTCGTATTCTTTTACAAAAATTTCCCCTGATCTGCCAATGTCTTTGTCAGGGTTAACTTTTTTTCCTAATTGGCTTGAAGAGAATTGCTGCAGTAAATTTTGATTTTTAATACTTTCAAATTTGATTGCCATCTTAAGCCAAAAATCTGATGTAATTGTACTTCCAGAGGATAATTCGGTGATTAGCATCCCAAAATGGAGGCCTAGAGATTTAGCCATCTCGTGTTTTGTCTGTTTGTTTTCTAATCCAAGCTTGTCAAGAATATCGGAAATAGCTTCTCCAGTAACTGTTCCACCTCTGGAAAAATATTCAGCTTTCATTGGCAACCCTGCAGAGTGGATTACATATGCTGCCAAAGATTGCTTGGTATTTGTATCCCAATTTATATTAAGATTGGGGATATTTAATGAAGTTAATTGATCATCAATTTTCGCCCTAACTTGAGGGGGAATAATAAGATTCATATTACTTCCCCACGATCAACGATGACTTTCTCAAATTTAGGAATAAGTTGTTTTTTCCTAATCTTGCTCGGTTGCTTTATCCTCTCTTTTGATAAGTCTATGTAGTTTTTTTCGATATCAAAACCTATGCAATTACGCCCTAAAATATTAGCTACTTTTGCTGACTGTCCAGATCCAAGAAATGGGTCTAATATTATATCCTCTTTATATGAATAAAGTTTGATAAGACGATCAGGAATTTCTTCCGGAAATGGGCAAGGATGGTCAATATTTGCGGGTGGAACTGGAGCAATGTGCCAAATATTATTTGCAACATCACGCTTGAAAAGATCATCAATTAGATACGCACTTTGCTGTCTCTTTCCGTTTAATCCTTTATAGATAAAATCCCCTGGCTTTCTGAACACATGTATGTATTCCGTCATTATATTGGGATAGTAATATCCCGGGTAAGGATGCTGAATAGCCACCCCAGCACGTTTAACACCAGCCGTAACTTTATTCCAAATGATGTCTTGATGAAAAAGCCATTTTGGCTCAAGCGTAGTAAGCAAATTTAGTAAATCATAAGGTGCTGCATAATATTTTCCTTTGAAAAGAATTGTTCCAATAACAACTGCGCAGAACCCCCCTGGTTTTGTTACTCGATAAACTTCATCAAAAACTCTTTTGCAAAAATACAAATATTCTTCGTAGCCCGTTTCAGCAGAATCAAATCCGGCTGAGTAATTTCTTGTTCTATAATTCTCTTTTCTTAAATTTGAGGAAAAAATATCGTAATCAATAGCATTCCAATAAGGCGGTGAAGTAACAGTTAGCGAAACACTATCGCTACTTACGACGCTCATATCTTCTGATGAACTATTATTGAATTCAGACCAGACCATTTTTTTCCTATCTTCCAAATCATTTGGAATGCTTTTGCAAGTCATGAAAGACAGGATATCCGTAAAGTGTTAATAAATAGTTAACGGGCAAAAAAAATGTTCACGCTTATATCATTTAGCGTGAACATCATTTGGAATTAGGATCAGCTTATATCAGCGTCAGGCCGCTAATCCCCGTAAGACATAGGGAAGAATACCGCCATGGCGATAATATTCGGCCTCGCCCTCGGTATCAATCCGGCATAACAGCGGCACTTCATCCGTTGTCCCATCAGCCCGGCGGATGGTCAGAGTCACCGTCATCTTAGGGCTAACACCTTGATCCAGACCTGTGAGGTCAAACACCTCATCACCTTTGATCTTGAGGCTTTCATGGCTGACACCTTCAGGGAATTGCAAGGGCAGAACCCCCATGCCAATCAGGTTGGAACGGTGAATACGCTCAAAGCTTTCCACGATCACCGCCTTTATTCCCAATAAGGCCGTACCCTTTGCCGCCCAATCACGGCTAGACCCTGTGCCATATTCCTTGCCGCCCATTACCAGCAATGGCGTTGCCTCCTCAGCGTAGCGCATAGCCGCGTCATAGATCGGCAATTCCGTTCCATCAGGCATCCGCGTCACGCCGCCTGTTGTCCCCGGCGCCAGTTCATTACGCAGGCGAATATTGGCGAATGTCCCGCGCATCATCACCTCATGATTACCGCGGCGCGAGCCATAGGAATTGAAGTCCACCGGCCGCACCTGATAATGATTGAGGTAATCCCCCGCAGGCCCATCACGGCGAATACTACCAGCAGGCGAAATATGATCTGTGGTAATGGAATCCCCTAATTTAGCAAGCAATCTGGCTCCACTGATATTTTGCACCCGGTGCGGGTCAACGGTCATCGTCATGCCATCAAAATAAGGTGGATTGCGCACATAGGTGGAACCGCCATCCCATTCAAAGGTTTGGCTGGATGGTGATTTAATTTTTGACCACTCCTCCGTGCCTTTGAACACATTGCTGTATCGGCTGGCAAACATTTCTGGCGTGACAAAGCTTTCCATCACTTGTTTGATGGTGGCGTTATCCGGCCAGATATCTTTAAGATAAACAGGATTGCCGTTGTTATCCTCACCCAAAGAATCACGGGTGATATCAAGCCGCATATTCCCTGCCAGCGCATAGGCAACAACCAAAGGCGGGCTAGCCAGATAATTAGCGATAACATCAGGGCTGACCCGACCTTCAAAATTACGATTGCCCGAAAGAACAGAGGCCACCACCAGATCGTGATCATTGATCGCCTGTGAAATATCCGCAGGCAGAGGGCCGGAATTACCGATACAAGTGGTACATCCATACCCCACCAGATTAAACCCAAGGGCATCTAAATCTTCTTGAAGTCCGGCGGCGTTGAGATAATCAGTTACCACCTGACTGCCGGGCGCTAGTGAGGTTTTCACCCATGGCTTAACCTTAAGCCCGCGTTTCCGCGCGGCCCTCGCCACCAAACCTGCCGCCACCAAGACCGATGGGTTTGAGGTATTGGTGCATGAGGTAATCGCCGCAATCGCCACATCACCTTCGGTTAATTCATAATCTTGATTAGGAACGGGAACAGATTTCGGCTCACTATGGCCTGTGTCTGCAATGGCCTTAGCGATTGACGCTGACGCATCTGTTAGCGCAACCCTGTCTTGTGGACGCTTTGGCCCGGCTAGTGATGGCACGATACTTGATAAATCTAGCTCCAGCACCTCGGTGAAATTAGGCTCTGCCATTCCCGGTTCGCGCCACATCCCTTGGGCTTTGGCATAGGCCTCAACCAGTGCGATATTGGCCTCATCACGGGCGGTTAGGCGCAAGTAATTAATGGTTTCTTTATCAATCGGGAAGAACCCGCAAGTCGCGCCGTATTCCGGAGCCATATTGGCGATAGTTGCCCGATCAGCTAGTGACAAATGATCAAGACCATCACCGCAAAACTCAACAAACTTTCCAACTACACCTTTTTGACGAAGCATTTCCGTTATCCGCAACACTAAATCCGTGGCGGTGATGCCCTCTACCAAATCACCTCTCAAACGCAAGCCAATCACATCCGGCACAAGCATGGAAATTGGCTGGCCCAGCATCGCGGCCTCTGCCTCAATCCCGCCAACACCCCATCCAAGCACCGCCATGCCGCCTACCATCGTGGTGTGGCTGTCGGTTCCAACACAAGTATCAGGATAAGCAACGCTAACACCATCCTGTTCACTGCTCCAGACCACTTGGGCAAGATATTCGACATTGACCTGATGACAAATCCCTGTTCCGGGCGGCCCAACGCGAAAGTTCTTAAACACTTTACTGCCCCATTGCAGAAAGACATAGCGTTCCAGATTGCGTTGCATTTCCAGATCAACATTCTTGGCAAAGGCATCGGCATTACCAAAATGATCCACCATGACAGAATGGTCGATCACCAGATCAACAGGTGAAAGCGGGTTGATGCGTTCGGCATCGCCGCCCATGGCAACCATTGCATCACGCATCGCTGCCAAATCGACCACGGCAGGAACGCCGGTAAAATCTTGCATCAGAACACGAGCAGGGCGATAGGCAATCTCTTGGTCTGCCGATTTCCCTGACCCCATGCTTGCCATGGTTTCAATCGCCTCAGCCGTAACGCTGTCGCCATCCTCATTGCGTAATAGATTTTCTAAAAGCACTTTAATAGAAAATGGCAATTTGTGAACGCTTGGAAACTGCTCCGCGAGCGCGGCAATAGAATAGATATCATAAGTTTTGTCACCAACATGAAGCTGGCGGCGTGATTGATCACGATATGTCGTATCAGTTTTAGTCATAAATACCCCCTCATAAACTCGGATAGCTGATCGTTATGCCATCACAAATGCACCTGTCATCATAGCATTTGCATGATTTCACATCACTTATGAAGCATAATATGTTTGGCTAGCCGGGGGGCGCCCCATCACTCGCATTGAACGAGGACCAGTCATCACCAATTATAGCAAACAATTTCCTGTTGAGAAGCCCCCTTCCCACAGGTTTTCGGGATTGTGACTTGATCTCTCATCAGACAATCGTGATGATGGGGGCAACACTATCTTATGGCAAGAGTTTATGACAGCACCGCGACTTATCATTCGTGATCTTTCTATCAGCCGTGGCGGTTATCGGCTTATTACTGGCCTCAATGCCAAGCTTGAGCCGGGAGAGCTTATGCTGTTACGTGGCCCTAATGGGTGCGGCAAGACCACATTGCTACGCGGGCTGGCGAGATTAATTCCGCCGGATCATGGTGATGTTGCGATTAATGGCATCACCGCCGCTAGTGATCATGCCAAGATGATGCGCCAGATCGTGTTGATCGGTCACCGCAACGCTAACGCCGAAAGCCTTGATGCCTATCATGCGCTTGCCATGGTAGCCGGGTTGGCAGGGCGGAGACCACGATATGATGATATTATGATGGCGCTAGAAGTGATGGGGATGGCAGAACTAGCCAAACGCCAGATTGACCATCTTTCCGCAGGTCAGCAACGGCGGCTGGCCTTGGCACGTCTTGCGCTATTGGCGGATGAAACGCATCGGTTATGGCTGATTGATGAGCCGTTTAACGCCCTAGATGATGACGCCATAGAAAAGCTTCATCATCTGATCAAACATTATCTGTCGGCAGGTGGAGCCGTGATCATCAGTGGGCATGGCCCCATACCGCTTACTGCCAGTCAGACATTATCACTTGATCAGCTTGACACCCATCAAGTCACCAAGAAAGGAAAAGACAGGTCATGACCACAATATTGTCTATTCCCTTCATGGTATTTTTTAATGATCTGCGGTCTGCGTGCCGTCACCCTGGTGATATGCTGGCATCGGTGATCTTTTTTGTCATGATTACCACCCTCGTGCCACTTGGTCTTGGCCCGGATCAGGCTTTGTTGGTACAAATTGCACCTGCGATCATTTGGATTGCTGTCATGCTGGCTAGCTTGCCGCAAATGGATCGTCTGTTCACGCGTGAGGCGAGAGACGGCGTTCTTGAACAGATGCTGGTTAGCCCTGCGCCGATGCCTTTGCTGATGCTGGCAAAAGCATTGGCAGCTTGGGTCATTATTATCTTGCCTCTGATGCTGGCGGCGCCAGTTCTGGCATTAATGCTTGGGCTGACATTCACTGGGCTTTGGGCCATAGGGATATTCTTGGGGCTTGGCGGGCTTTGCCTTATTCTGATCGGGGCGATGGCGGCTGGATTGACATTAGGGTCACGGCGAAGCGGAATTTTTATTGCACTGATTGTCTTACCTCTGGCGATGCCAGTATTAATTTTTGGCGTATTGGCAACAACCGCCATTTTAACAGGAGGTGATGCCAAGGGGCATCTCATGCTGCTGACGGCGATAGCATTGATTTTATTGGTATTAGCGCCCCCTGTTAGCGCGGCGGCCATTCGCTTTGCCGAAGAATAATCAGACCTATGAAAACTACTTGTGACATGACATCGCATCTGGCTTTCGCTTAACCTTCAGATCAATTATGATAGCATTATGTTTGACTACCTAGCCAATCCCACCCGCTTTCGCGCAATTACCGCCGTCATCCTTCCTGTGGCGGTGATGGTAACTGCGTTGGCGCTGATCTATGGGCTTTATCTGGCGTTTTTTGCCTCTCCTGCGGATTACCAACAAGGGGAAACGGTGCGGATCATGTATATTCATGTTCCTGCCGCGTGGATGGCTTTGCTTGCCTATCTTGCGATGGCGATAGCGGCGGTGTTTTATTTGGTCTGGCGGCATCCGCTTGCTGATATTGGGGCAAGGGCCATGGCTATTCCGGGGGCAAGCTTTGCCCTTATTACCTTACTGACCGGATCATTCTGGGGTCATCCTATGTGGGGAACATGGTGGGTTTGGGATGCCAGATTAACATCTATGTTGATTCTGTTTTTTCTTTATCTAGGCTATATCGCGCTGGCAGACGGCTTTGAGCGTCCTGAACGCGGCAGCAAACCAGCCAGCTTGTTGTTAATTGTTGGGGTTATAAACCTACCAATTATCAAGTTTTCCGTGGATTGGTGGAATACTCTGCATCAGGGCAGTAGTGTTCTGCGTTTTGGTGGGCCTAGCATTGATCCAGCCATGCTCTGGCCCTTGCTGGTCATGGCCTTGGCTATGTTAGGCTGGTTTATCTGTGTTTCTATTCTGCGGATGAATACCTTGCTGGCACAGAGGCGGCTCAGCGCCCTTGAAGTGAGAGGACATCACATCCAGAGGAGTGACGCATGAGTGGTGAAGCCGGATTTTTCGCCATGGGCGGATATGGATTTTATATCTGGTCATCTTGGGGTGTGGCGGCGTTCATCCTGATTACCGTCACCTGTCATAGCGTGATCCGTTCCCGGCGGATAAAGCATCAGTTAAATGATCAGATGAATGAAAGCATCGGAGAGAACAATCGTGGCTGATCTCAGCCCAAAGTTTCGGCGCGGACTTGGCATTTTGCTGATTCTGGCGGCATTAGGATTAGCGGCTATGCTGGTGCTTAGTGCCTTGCGTGACCATGTTGTTTTTTTCTATGGGCCATCGGATATTCAAGCCAAGGCCAGCGGCGGCCAGATTGTTCGGCTAGGCGGGCTGGTCGTAGATGACAGCATCCAGCAAGGCCCCGATGGGATTAGATTCAAAGTAACCGATCAAATCACCAGCATTGAGGTTGAATATAAAGGCATCCTGCCAGATCTGTTTCGTGAAGGCCAAGGCGTCATCACCGAAGGCAGGCTTGATGGCAATATTTTTCGTGCCGATACCGTACTTGCTAAGCATGATGAGACTTATATGCCTGCCGAAGTTGCCGATCTTTTAAAAGAACAAGGCACTTGGAAAGGTCAAGACTAATGCCTCATGGGACGGAAATTGGACATTTTGCCTTGGCATTAGCATTTGGCCTGACCATCACACAGGCGGCGGCGTTATTTGTCGGGGCCAGATCATCATCTGCGGGTATGATCCGGCTGGGCTTGCAGGCATCGGTCATGGCATTTGTACTTGTGGTGATTAGTTTTGCGATGCTAACGCTGGCCTTTCTGCAATCTGATTTTTCGGTGGCGTTGGTCGCGTCACATTCACATTCTCTCAAACCTCTGCTTTATAAAATCTCTGGTGTTTGGGGAAATCACGAAGGCTCACTTCTGTTATGGGTTCTTATCCTGACGCTGTTTGGGGCATTGATGGCGGCGCAACTCCGCCGGATCACCGATGGTCGTTCTACCATGGCCTATGCGTTGTCTGTTCAGGGCATGATCTCGCTGGCTTTTATCGGCCTCATTCTTTTTACCTCAAATCCGTTTTTACGGCTGACCTCATTGCCTGATGATGGCAATGGTCTTAACCCTGTTTTGCAAGACCCCGGCCTCGCCTTTCATCCGCCTATGCTTTATCTGGGCTATGTGGGGTTGTCGGTGGGTTTTGCCTTTGCGGTGGCGGCGCTGATTGAAGGCCGTGCCGATGCACGCTGGGCCATTTTGGCGCGGCGTTGGGTGTTGTTGGCTTGGGCCGCGCTCACCGCAGGTATCGCCCTTGGCAGTTGGTGGGCTTACTATGAGCTTGGCTGGGGCGGTTGGTGGTTCTGGGACCCTGTTGAAAATGCCTCATTGATGCCATGGCTTGTCGCCACTGCACTTATTCATTCCCTGCGCGTAGTAGAAAAACGCAATCTGTTTCATAGCTGGACAGTTTTGCTGGCTATTCTTGGGTTTGGGTTAAGCTTAATTGGCACCTTTATCGTTCGTTCAGGTTTGCTGACCTCGGTTCATGCTTTTACCAATGATCCGACCAGAGGCATTGTGATTCTTGTCATTATCATGATCGCTGTGGGCATACCGCTTATGCTTTACGCCATGCGAGCAGGGATGCTGGGCCGTGATACGGTGGCAGAAGCCCCTGCCCTGATCAGCCGCGAAACCGCGCTTCAAGCCAATAATCTGCTGCTGATCGTAACGACAGCAACCGTGCTAACTGGAACGCTCTATCCTCTGGTGATCGAGGCAGTCAACGGTGCCCGTATTTCTGTTGGCCCACCATTTTTTGAAGCGAGTGTCGGCCCGTTGCTTGGCCTGATGCTGATATTCTTGCCTGTTGCCCCTTTGCTGGCATGGAAACAGGCTGGCGCGGCTAGGATGTGGGGTAAAATTTGGCCCATGCTAATCATCACAGGGGTAATGCTGGCGGCGGTCATGATGCTAATCGGCGGCATGAACGCCTTTGCCCTTGCCACTATCGGGCTTGGAATATGGGTGATGTCTGGTGTTGCGGCTGATCTGATTGCCGTGATGGGTTTATGGCGCCAGCATCCGACCGGGGCATGGCGGCGGCTGATCGGTATTCCGCTTCCTCGGCTTGGGATGAACCTTGCGCATCTTGGGGTAGCGATATTCACGATAGGGGTTGCCGGCGTGAGTTTTTTTGATGATGAGGTGATTAAGCGGCTTCAAATTGGTGATCACATGACTAGCGGTGACGCCCAATTCACGCTTGCCAGTGTTGCCCCTGTCACCGGGCCAAACTATACCGCCACCGCCGCAACCGTGATCATGACCACAGCCAATGGCAAAAGCTCCGCATTGACAAGTGAGATCAGAAACTTTCCCGTTGCCAAAAGCCAAACCACCGAGGCCGCTATTCAAACTGGATTCTTAGGTGATACTTATGTTGTTTTTGGCGGCGGCACAGCAGAACAGGGTTATGTCATTCGTGTCTATCAGAAACCCTTGATCACTTGGATTTGGGGCGGTACAGGTCTGATGGTTATTGGCGGCATCATCGCAATGCTAGGTCATCCAACACGAAGACAAGAGGCTTAAATCATGACTTTTCGGCCTGTTTTTATTATTCCTGTTCTTGTTTTCTTGCTGTTCGTTGGCGTGTCTTTATGGGGATTGCTGGCGATAACCTATGGCAAAAGAGATACGCAATCTATCGGATTTTCCATGCAGGGCCAGACCATATCTCCTGTTACTCTGCCGCTTTTACAGGCCGCAGATCAAGACAGCTTTTCGCTGAAAGATTGGCAGGGTCAAGCCTATGCCATTAATGTTTGGGCATCATGGTGTCCCCCTTGCCGCGCTGAAGCCCCTGCGATTGAACGCCTATCAGAACATTTGCCTGTCCTTGGTATCAATCAGCGTGACACAAAGGAAAATGCGCTCGATTTTCTCAATACTTTTGGTGATCCTTATTCGGTCATTGGCGTTGATAGAGACGGCAAGGCCAGCATTGATATAGGTGTTCAGGCTTTGCCAGAGACTATGATCATTGCCCCGGACGGTACTATTATTCTGCATCACCGCGGGCCTATTTTTGCCAATGAGATGAATGGCGTTATCCGCGATGCTCTTATCACGCTAGGGATAGCGCCATGATAAGCGGCCTTACTTCCAGAGGGGCGTTGGCGCTGATTGTGATCATGGTGCTATCGCTATCCGGGTCTCTATTCAGCGCGGTTCTGCCGCCTGCCCATGCGATCCTACCCGAAGAACAACTAAGCAACCCCACAGACGAAGCCAGAGCCCGCGCGCTTGCCGCAGAATTGCGCTGTCTGGTTTGCCAAAATCAGACAGTTGATGATAGCGATTCTGATTTTGCCATCACCATCAGAAGCATCATTCGTGAGCAAATCACAAATGACCAAAGCGATGACGATATCCTAGACTATTTGCGGCAACGCTATGGTGATTATATTCTTTTCTCGCCGCCATTTAACAGCATGACGATGGCGCTGTGGCTGGCCCCTATTATGCTTTTGATCTTTGGCCTTGGCATTACGATATGGACACGCCCACGCCTAGCCAAGAGAACAGATGCCAAGAGAACAGATTCCAGAAAGACCAAATCATGATGGGCGGTGTCATTTTCAGCCTGATTGTGATGACAGTTATGGTGATCTCCATCATGGCCTTGGTTATGCGCGGCACCGGGGTTTTGCCGCGTGGCCGACAAAGCGCACTGGTTATTTTGCCTATGCTGGCAGGGATTGTGATTTACGGGATGATTGGCACGCCTGAGTTTTCTGATCAGCCCCTGTCCCTGCGGACAGAGGAGCTTCAGATCAAGGCTGAGATTGAGGCCAGTCGCCGCGAGATAGCGGCACAAAGGCTTGCCGCCGCCGAAGCTCAAGTCATGGCAAATCCCGGCGATATTATGGCTATGCTTACCTTGGCAGAGGCCGCCGCCGCCGCCAACGAATATGATATTGAAATTGCCGCCCTTGAGGCGGTGGTTAAACTGACCGACAACAACATGGTTCGCGCCATGCTGGCAGAGGCGATGACTCGCCAAGCAGGCGGGATTGTCACCGAGGCCGCCGCCGAATTGTTGCGAAAAACGATGGCAGAAAACCCCGAAGACTGGCGTGCGCCTTATCTCTATGCGCTTTACGCCAGCCAGAATGGTAACGATGATCAGGCCATTTTTATCTGGCAAGATCTGGCTAGGCGCGTCAAATCCACCGAAAATGGTCAGCAAATGTTGAGCCTTATTAATAATCAGCTAAGAGATATGGCCAGAAGAACAGGACGCGATGAGGCGGATTTGATCATTACACCCTAACGGCTATCCATGCTGATAGATGATGATGTCACCGCCAAAGGTGATTAGCGTTGGCGACGACGGCGGCGGCCTGATCGTTCCCCACCACCTGCACCAGAGGCATCCGTATCGTTAAGTTGGCGCGGCGGCAATTCCACCACTGAGGAAAGCTTGGCGTAAGGGTCTGTTTTATGTGGAATAGCCATAGCCCTAACAAAATGATCCTGAAAGGATGGCTCAACCGCGGTTTCGATCTTTTCAATTCGGCGAACAATATCTTCGATCACCCTACGCTGGCCTTTATTCAGGAGGCATATTCTCGCCCCTGTCCCGGCGGAATTGCCTGCTGATCTGACATTTTCGATCTCACAATCCGGGATCATACCTAGCACCATGGCATATTTCGGCTCAATATGCGTGCCAAAGGCTCCAGCAAGCACGACATGATCAACATGATCAATTTCTAGCTTATCCATCAATAAGCGAAAACCTGCATAAAGCGCGGCTTTGGCAAGCTGAATCGCGCGAATATCATTCTGGGTGATGGTAACGGTATCTGAAACCCGATAGCTGAATGTGCGCCCATCCTCTTCAATGCGCGGCGAGATATCAGCTTTTTTGCCACTCACCACACCATCTTCGGTAATGATGCCGCAAAGATACATCTCTGAGATCACCTCAATAATGCCAGACCCACAAATACCAGTGATCCCTGTGCTGGCAATGGCATCCGAAAACCCTGCTTCATCAGACCATAAATCCACACCAATGACACGAAATCTTGGCTCTAGCGTCACGGGGTCAATCGTAATGCGTTCTATCGCACCTGGGGCGGCGCGCTGCCCACTGCTGATCTGGGCACCTTCAAAGGCAGGGCCAGTTGGGGATGATGCCGCCAAAAGACGGTGACTATTGCCACAAATAATTTCAGCATTCGTGCCCACATCCACCACCAGAGTCATTGCCTCTGTCGCGTCCGGACGTTCAGCCAATGCAACGGCGGCGGCGTCGGCGCCGACATGACCAGCGATACAAGGCAGTACATACACTCTAGCACCCGGATGAACAGTAAGGTTGAGTTCACTCGCCAGCGTTTCAAAAGACTGGTCTATGGCCAGCGCAAAAGGGGCGCCGCCAAGTTCAATAGGATCAATGCCAAGCACCAGATGATGCATCACCGGATTACCGACTAGGACAATCTCAATAATATCATCTTGGCTGATCCCGCCCTGCTGGGCCGCGCCATCAAGCAACTGTTGAAGCCCCTCGCGCACCGAGGCTGTCATTTCTTCGGCACCGCCAGCGTTCAAAAACCCATAGGATACTCGGCTCATCAAATCTTCACCAAAGCGAATTTGAGGGTTCATAGCACCTGATGAAGCCAACACCTCACCACTATTCATATCACATAGATGCGCCGACATGGTGGTCGAACCAATATCTATGGCCGCCCCAACAATGCGATCTTTGAGCCCCGGCCACACCCCGATAATGCGACAGCCATCACGCAAGGCGACGGTGATTTCCCATTTGCCTTTGCGTAAGACTTGCTGAAGCTGATGGAGAACATGAAGGTCTGCTGTGATATCGCCCTCAATCCGGTCAGGCCATTGCTCTGTCAGTGCTTCGGCGACACGCCGCAAATCACCAGAAGGTTCATGCATATCTGGTTCCCGAACAGAGATATAGCAAAGCCGCGTAATGGCATCGACTTCTATTGTTCTTGTATCGGCTTCTTTACGCACCACTTGGGCATGAACCTGTGATGTAGCAGGAACATCAATCACCGCATCTTTTAGTAAAGTAGATTGGCAAGACAACCGCCGATCATCGGCAAGCCCTCTTTTATCTGCGTATCTGTCTTCGACCTTTGATCGCGGTGAGACAGAATCACTTGATGACTGGATGCCATGCTTTGAGAAATCGCCCTCACCTACGACGACCTGACAACGCCCACACATGGCACGTCCGCCGCAAACAGAATCAATATCCACACCAAGGCTTCGGGCGGCCTGAAGCACGGTTGTTCCCTCTGGCACATGACCTTGCCTGCCAGATGGGGTGAACACAACCTTGATATCCTTGCCTTGGATTTCATTGGCTTCGTTGTTATCGGTGTTATGGGCGTTTTCAGGTTTGGCCATGTCCGTTAATCTCTAGTATCAAAGTAATGATATTTTATCCTACGTCTTACGGCTAGATATAGATAAAGCCTTATGCCCGGCGGCGGCGGCGTTCACGATCACCGCGTGCGCCCCGACTTTCGCCTTCAGCGACTGGTTCACGATATTTTTTGATCCAGCGGCGGCATTCCGGGTCAGTTCCCATCATCACATCAGCGCCCATGATCCCTGACATTTCTTCGGTATGAAGGGGATTCATAATCGCAGAGGTCATCCCCGCGCCAACAGCCATGGCCAGAAAAGCGGCATTCATACCATGCCGGTTTGGCAGGCCGAACGAAATATTAGATGCTCCGCAGGTGGTGTTAACCTTTAGTTCAGTCCGCAACCGGCGAATCAGATCAAGCGCGGAACGCCCCGCCAAATTAATTGCCCCCACAGGCATAATCAAAGGATCAACCACTACATCTTCGCGCGGAATTCCAAAATCTTCAGCTCTCTCAACAATTTTCTTTGCGACCTCATAACGAACATTAGGGTCTTCAGAAATGCCTGTTTCATCATTGGAAATTGCCACAACGGCGGCGCCATATTTTTTCACCAGTGGCAAGACTACCTCAAGACGTTCTTCTTCACCTGTCACCGAGTTCACCAATGGCTTGCCTTTATAGACAGACAATCCAGATTCCAGCGCCTCAACGATTGAGCTATCAATAGCCAGAGGGATATCGACATGATCTTGGATAAGCTGAATACATTCAGCCAAAATCTTTGGCTCATCAGCCATCGGGATACCTGCGTTCACATCCAGCATAGTTGCCCCTGCCTCAACTTGAGCTAGGGCATCAGACAACACGCGAGAATAATCTCCTTCTGCCATTTCCGCGGCTAGCAGTTTTCTGCCTGTTGGGTTGATGCGTTCACCAATGATGCAAAATGGCTTTTCAAAACCAATCTCAATCTCTTTTTTGTGTGACGACACGAGGGTAATAGTCATGTTGAGGCTCCTCTTTCAATCTCATTTCGCTAGTATTTTGTTAACAACTGATATTCAGTGATGACTGGTTTTTCTAGTGTCTGCCTTATCCCCTTTTGAGTGGATATCATCAAGGCTGGCACTATTTAGGTGTTGGAACGCTAAAGCCTCCTTTAGGAAGCAAGTCGATATTGCCTGCGGCTACTTCTGATGCCCATACCGCCGTTTTGGCGACCCCGCCAAAGGGATAGTAGTGGAAGTGATGCAGTTTGGTGTTTTCATCATTCGCCATTGCCTCTGCCAGACCTGCGATCAGCAGATGCGGTGATTGCACCGTCAGCAGTTTCGTCACATTACGCGCCTGTTTAGCAATAAATCGCATAGATGGGCCAATGCCAGAAATCTGGGCAAAGCGGAACAGTGTTTTAATGGTCGCAGGGCCGGGAATACCAATCCGGATTGGCAATTCATTGCCAGCTTCACGGATCATATTTTCCCATGCCACCACCGCCGCGGCATCAAAACAGAATTGTGTTTCAATATAGAGGTCTAGCCCTTCGCGCTTAGCAAAGTCGTTTTTCCATGCCAAAGCCTCAGCCAGTTGTGGATCGGTGATATCAGGGCTTCCTTCTGGATGACCGGAGACGCCAATTTTACGAATACCTGCGGATTGCAAAACCCCTGTTTCAAGAATTTCCATGCTTGAGGTAAAATCACCAACCGGATTGGTAACGCCGCCGCCAATCACCAGCACTTCATCAACCTTAGCACGGGAGGTCATATCCGCGACCAGATCGGTTAGCTGCGCTTTAGATGTAATTGAACGCGCCGCGATATGGGGGACAGGATTCATCCCATCATCACGCAGACGCTTAGAAACATTGACGGTATCAACAGGATCAGTCCCCGGCAAAAAAGTAACATTTACCGTGGTGCCTTCGGCTAGAATATCGGAAAAACTCTCAATCTTAGCGGCGCCGGGGGGAGTAACCTCAATAGACCAATTTTTTCCAGCTTTGGCAATTGCGTCTATGGAAATACTCATCTTCTGGCTCCTTAAAATAGAAAATATTTAGCTGATCATCACGGTGCTGATCATCACGGTGTTGATCGTATTTAGGGTAATAGATAAGATTCCTTATCCTCATTGGCCAGATGGCGGCTAACAGTCTCTTATTTACGACAATCTGAAGTGACCTGCCAGCTTATGACGCTTCTAGCCCACCTGCTTCTACTAATTTTGCAACCCGGCTTTGCGGATATTCCTCAACCAATTGATCAGCCTTGGCGTTAGCCTCAGCCTGCAGATCATCACCACATGGCATAGGTTCAGACTTTCGCCATTCTGCCAGATAATCATCTGTGGAATCAGCACCATCACGCATCGCCGCCGCATCAATAGCGATGGCAAAACGCTGAGGTAATTCAATCTTGGCTTGGCGGCGGTTACGACCGCGGCCTTCCTCTGCTACCACTTGAGCAGGGATATCACGCCAGTAAATAACAGTAACTGATGCCACTGGGGGTCAGGCCGCAGGCTTAGAAGCAACCATTGCCTTTGCCGTTTCCACCGCCACCGCGGCATCACGACAATAAGCATCGGCACCAATGGAGTTGGCAAACGCCTCATTCAGTGGCGCACCACCAACAAGAACGATAAAATCATCCCGCATCCCTTTTTCGACCAGCGCATCAATAACCACCTTCATATATGGCATTGTCGTGGTCAAAAGAGCAGACATTCCCAGAATATCAGGCTTATGTTCTTCCAGCGCCTCAATATAGTTTTCAACAGGGTTGTTGATACCGATATCGATAACTTCAAATCCGGCGCCTTCCATCATCATGGACACCAGATTCTTACCAATATCGTGAATATCGCCCTTAACCGTGCCGATCACCATCTTACCCTGTTGCGGGGCGCCGGTTTCGGCAAGTAATGGGCGCAGGATAACCATGCCAGACTTCATGGCATTAGCCGCCATCAACACTTCGGGAACGAAAAGAATACCATCACGGAAATCAATACCGACAATAGTCATCCCTTCCACCAAGGCTTCGGTCAAAACACGGTAAGGTGCCCATCCGCGAGAAAGGAAAATATTAACAGCTTCAACCACTTCATCTTGAAGACCATCATAAAGGTCATCGTGGATTTGCTGGACTAATTCTTCATCGTCAAGTTCTGCCAGAATGATGTCGTCTTCGTCAGCCATGATCATCCCCTTTAATATGAATTTCTATCCTACATTTGTCTTATTTTTTAAAAAACGATTGAAAGGATTCCGACACATATTAATCTGCAATCGGCATCCTGAGCATCTCAGGCTTATTTCCCTTCATTTTCAGACCTATCATCAGCAGGCATTTCATGCTGATAACGATGCAAAATCATCATCACAACAACACCAAAGATGAGCGAGATTCCTGTCAGTCCAAAGACCTTAAATGTTGCCCATTGTTGGGTCGTTAGATGGCGCCATGCCACCTCATTCGCCGCCGCCATCGTAACCATCATAATGATAAAACTAAAAGTCAAATCGCGCCAAACTTTTGATTCCGCTGGCAGAGGCAGATGCCCCATCATGGCACGCACAGGATTGCGGCCAATCAGATAACCGATAAGGATCACCCCGGCGATTGCTAAACTCGCCACAGTGGGTTTAATTTTTATGTAAAACTCATCAGCCATAACAATCGTTAAGCCGCCAAAAAAGACCACGAGAAGACATCCAAAAGCCGCCATTTTAGGCAATCGCCGTTCCAATTGCCAAGACAGGATGAGTGATATCAGAGTTGCCCCCACCAACGCCGCGGTTCCAGCGTAAATACCAAAAAAGAAATTGACGCCAAAAAACAAGATTAGCGGGCCAAATTCCAACAAAGACCGCCATTTATTTTGCGGCGGGTTTTGATTGGTGTTCTGAGGGTTTTGATCTGGCAAAGTGGTCATTACGCGGCATCCTTACGAGCAGTCATTAATATCTCCCATGCGTTACGAATCAAATCACCATTTGCTGTGGCCGCTCTAGCATCTTCGGACAGCATTCGCCGCCAACGTCTAGCCCCTTTTTGGCCATTGGCAAAACCTAGCATATGCCGCGTGATGGCAATCATACGTTCCCCATTTGCTACTTCAATATCGGCATAATCCGCCATGCGTGCCATGATGTCGTTAGCATCAGGTGCAGGCAGATCATAAATCATCGCGGCCCACAGACCAAATTGAAATGGCTGTTGATACGCCGCTCGGCCTATCATCACCCCATCCACCACATCTAGGGCGGAGGTGATGGCATCAGCGCTGGCTATCCCGCCATTAATGCTGATCGGTAAATCCGGAAGGCGGCGTTTCAAGTCATAGACGCGGTCATAATCAAGAGACGGAATATCGCGATTTTCCTTTGGGCTCAAACCTTTGAGCCAAGCTTTCCGGGCATGAATAATCAGATGATCAACACCGCCCCGGCGAACCGCATCAACAAAATCATCCAGCCCTTTTTCGATATCCATATCATCAATGCCAAGCCGACATTTCACGCTTATCGGTTTTGCCGTAGCGGATTTCATCGCCGCGACCAAATCAGCCACCAATTCAGGCTCTGCCATAAGCGCGGCACCGAACCTCCCTGATTGAACACGGTCGGATGGACAACCGACATTAAGATTGTATTCCGCGTATTCGTATGGCTCCGCCAGTCGCACCGCTTCTGCCAAAGCCTCTGGATCAGCGCCGCCAAGCTGAAGAATAATACCATCATCCTGATTGTCGATATGATGACCAGATAACAGCCTATCTCTTTGCCCATGACGGATAGCATCCGCCGTCACCATTTCGGTATAAAGGGCTGAGGCCGGGGCCAGACAACGATGAAAAAACCGGCAATGCCGATCTGTCCAGTCCATCATGGGGGCCACCGATAATCGGTGGATGTCAGAATATCGGGTCATGTTATCCCATTCTTTCCCCATCACTCTTTACCCATCAGTCTTTACCCATCATGATGCGCGAATGGATTGATACCATCCGGACTGTCAATATTAATCACCCAACAATCCTGATCATAAGATATTTGTTTTTCTAGGATAGCATCCGCGGCGGAACTTTCTATCCAATCTTCGCCATGGAGCGCCGCCCAAACATAACCGTCAATCGGGTCATGATGACGGCCTTCAATGCGCGCTTGCCCGTTTTGCCCTTCCAAACGAACAAAGATCGCCCCGCGCGACGCATCACCCCGATGAGAGAGTACCGCAGACACCATCTCGCGGTTGGTTTCTGCCATGACTGCCGCCACCAGCATACCTGTGGTCAGACGTGCCATGATCTAAAAATCCGAACAGCGGCCATTCTTTTCCCAGTCACCAAAACGCGTTGGCTCAAGACCTTTTGGCCCACCTGTTTCCACCAGCGCTTCGGCTTGATCTTCGTTTTCGTTTTGTGGGGTTTCGACTTGTGGATTAGGGATAGGGTTATCGTTATCAGCGTGGCCTGATGCGGCTTGATCCGGTTTTGTCAATTCAGTGTCTTTTTCCATGCCTTCAATATGGGCATCATGACAGGTTGTGGCAAGAGATCATATCAAATTACTATGATATGCAAATTAGAGATCAATGGAACTGGACAAACGCATCCATCATCATCATGATCTGGGCATGACTTCCCAAAAGGCCAAACCTGAACCTTCTCGCCTGCTCGCCCTTGCCGCTTTTGAAGCGGTGATGACAAAAGGCCAAACCCTAGATGACTGGCTGGAGCAAAGTGGCGACTACCAAAAGCTAGAGCCGCGTGATCGGCGGTTTTGTCGGCGTCTCGTGACAAGCGCGTTGCGTCATCATGGTGAGACTATGCTCGCCTTACGCCATTATGTTCCGCGTCCACCCAGAGGACGCCAGCAAGTTGCCAGTCTTATTCTGCAACTAGCCTTAACCGAATTGATCTGGCTAGATGGGCCGTCTCATGCGGTGGTAGATCAAGCGGTGAGGTTAATTCGGGCACGCGACCTACGGCATCTGCATGGTTTGATCAATGCCAGTTTGCGGCGCTGTGCCGATGATATCCAAAATGGAAAAAGCTTTAAGACTAACAGCAAGGCCGGGGCCGCTGCTAATTGTCCAGAGTGGCTGAAAACATTGCTGATCGCTGACTGGGGTCAGGCGCAGGCTGATGCGATTATGAATATGCTGATGATACCGCCGCCGCTTGATCTTTCGGTCATAAGCGAGCCGCAAGACTGGGCCTCTCGCTTGGGCGGAATTGCCCTGCCACAAGGCAGTGTCAGGTTGAACGAAGGCGCACCGCAAACCCTAGAAGGCTATCATGACGGGCGATGGTGGGTACAGGATGCCGCCGCCGCTATGCCAGCGCGATTAATGGGTGATGTCAAAGGTAAGCAAATCATTGATGCCTGCGCCGCCCCAGGGGGCAAAACCGCGCAACTGGTTGCTGCCGGGGCCAAGGTAACCGCCCTTGACCTCTCTGAAAAAAGACTTGAGAGACTTCAAAGTAACCTATCCCGGCTTGGCATGACCGCAGATGTTGTTGCCGCTGATGTGCTTGACTGGTCACCACCAGCATTAGTCGATGGGGTTCTTATTGATGCGCCGTGTTCCACCACAGGCACGATCCGTCGTCGTCCAGATATTTTGACACGAAAAAAATCGCCCCATATCAAGGCATTAACCGATCTTCAGCTAAATATGATCCGCCACGCCGCCAGTTGGCTGAAACCCGGCGGTGTGCTTGTTTTTGCCACTTGCTCCTTGCTCCGTGCTGAGGGCGAAGACCTCATTACCTCCGTTCGCGCCGAAACAGGACTTGCCCCTTACTCCATTGATAGCTCAGAATACGCTGGTCTTACCGCTTTCACTGATCAGCCAGATCATGCTTTACGATTGATGCCGAACGCCTTAACAATGCCACAAGAGGACAGCATGACCCAAGGCAATGATGGTTTCTTTATGGCTCGCTTCAAACGCGTTTGAAATAGGATGTCATCATTAGGTTTTCAGGATTGATGAAGACAGAAAAGGCGAGAACAACAGGACAGATGCAAAGCAAGGCAAAACAATCCGTCAAAACACCATCATGGTCAGTTCCATTTCTGACCCGAATGCGCCGCCGTAGCCGAATGTTTTTCTGGCAATATCGTGCCGCCGCCAAAATTGGCCGCGCCCTAACCCAGCAAATGTCTTCGGGCAATATCCCCCTCATTGATCCATGGAAAGGTGACGCTAGGCAAGGGCAACCTCTGGCCACTGGCATTGCTCCCCTTGCTATGCTGGATGATGATTGGCATGACTTTCACTGGCTTAGAGATATGCGTGAGTATGGCGGTCAGCACGCGCGCACCCATGCCAGACGATATCTGCTTGAATGGTTGTCACGTCATAACCAATGGGATCAAGCGATCTGGCACCCTATGCGCTTATCTAGCCGTATCAAATCGCTTATTTTGACTTGGAATTGGTTTGGTCAATCTGCTTCGGTAAGCCAGCAGTTGCAGTTTTTGACCAGCTTGGTGATGCATTCCAGTTGCCTAGCCCAAGATTTGCCGCGGATCAGTTCCGCGGATCACCGCATAGAAGCTCTCTCAGCCTTGCTTCTTGATCATGTGTTTCAGCAATCCGACGCCGATATCTCTAGCCTCACGCGATCCCTTTTTGCCGCCGTTGATAAAGTGATTTTACCAGATGGTTGTCATGCTAGCCGACGACCTGATCGGCATATTGCTTGTCTCAAAACACTTCATGAAATCCGCTATGCTCTTGGCATGGCCCAACAACGCAAACATGACCAACATGATGATCATGAACAACACAGCCAATCCAATGCGAAGGCAAATTTAGTAAGGGCTGATTTAGTCCGACTAGATGCTGTTATTAATCTCATGGGGGCAGTTGGCCGGATGTGGCGGCTAGGCGATCATGAGCTTATTGCTATGCGGCAAGGGCTTAACGCCAGCCAGCCGCAAACCGACCATATCCTCGATAAAAGCGGGCCACGCGGTAAAATTTGCCAACACGCTGATCATGGGGGGTATATCCGGCTTGCCAGCGGGCGAAGTGTGGCGGTGCTTAACGCTGGCCCATCACGCGATCATCTTCATCAGCAAATGGAGGCTGGTGGAGAGGTTGATGCCGCCGCTAATGCGTTAGAGTTTTCGTTTCAAAAACAGCGCATATTAATCAGTGGCGGCTATCATTATGAGCTAAGCTTAAGTCATCCCAATTTGGCGGAACTGATGCAAGGCACATCTGCCCATTCCACCCTTAGCATTGATATGATCAATTCTAGTCAGATTGATTCTGTTGACCAATATCACAGAGGCCAGAATATTAGGCAGGCCTCAATGACCATGGCTGAAGTAGGGCCAGCCAGTGGCGGCCTGTTAGGTGTGGCATCGCATGATGGTTATCTTAACTTGTTTGGGCTTATTCATGAACGCAAGGTGTTCCTGACCACCGGAGGGCAGTCTCTTAAAGGTCAGGATATTTTGCGGTACACGGGCGAGCCGGGCAATATTCCTACCGAAGCGACATTGCGCTTTCACCTGCATCCCCGAATCAACGCCAGCAAGACCAATAACAGCACGGTTTTGCTTAAATTGCCGGGGAGCATGGCATCATGGAAATTTGTCTCAAAAAATGGCACAGTTAGCATAGAGGATAGCATCACTGCCATTAACGGTAAGCCGCAACGCTGTCAGCAGATTGTCATAACAGTTGCGCTTACCAGCATAAGAGAGCATATGGAAATCGACGTTTCATGGGGCTTCATGAAACAGTCAAAGTTAACGCCTTAATCAGAGCATGATCGCCCATGACCATTTCATCAACCCTGCCAATGCCAATCAAAAGAGCTTTGCTGTCGGTATCTGATAAAACTGGCATTACAGATTTAGCCAAAACCTTACATGAAAGCGGCGTTGTCATTCTTTCTACTGGCGGCACGGCTAAGCTTTTGGCAGATTCTGGCATCCCTGTTCAACAAGTCGCCGAGGTGACAGGCATGGCAGAAATGATGGATGGACGTGTCAAAACCCTGCATCCTGCCATTCATGGTGGCATCCTAGCCAGACGTGATAATGACAGTCATATTGCGGATATGGAACATCATGGCATTGCGGCGATTGATCTGGTGGTGATTAATCTCTACCCGTTTGCCGCGACCCTGAAAAATCAACAAGCCAGCCGCGATGATCTGGTTGAGAATATTGATATTGGTGGCCCGGCTATGATACGCGCCGCCGCCAAGAATCATGACTTTGTTACGATCTGCACAGACCCTTCTGATTACATGGCGATAACCGAAGAATTAAAACAACATGGCGGCATCACAGAACCGATGCGCCGACAACTGGCCGCGCGTGCCTTTGCCCATACTGCCAATTATGACAGTATGATCAGCCGCTGGATGACAGATGATCAGGAATTGCCGCCACTCCCCCCACAACTTAGTATTGCTGGCGATGCTGTTATGACGATGCGCTATGGTGAGAATCCGCATCAAAACGCGGTGCTTTATCGCATGGCGGATAGGAACCCACGTCACGGGGTCATGACGGCAAATTTGATCCAAGGCAAGCCTCTTAGCTATAATAACATCAACGATACCGATGCCGCGTTTGAACTGGTAGCTGAGTTTGATCACCCTGCGGTAGCCATTATCAAACACGCCAATCCTTGCGGCGTTGCCACGGGATCAGATCTTCTGGGCGCATGGCACGCGGCGTTAGCCTGTGATCCGGTTAGCGCCTTTGGCGGGATTATTGCCCTTAACCGAAGCTTGGATGCCTTACTTGCCAAAGCTATTACCGAGATTTTTACCGAAGTTATCATTGCCCCTGACGCCGATGATGCCGCGAAAGCGATTTTATCTGGCAAACCTAATCTGCGGCTGATGCTAACAGGCGGAATGCCATCTGCGCCGCCTGATCATCTGATGATTAAGACATTGGCAGGCGGGTTTCTGGCGCAGAATACTGATGCTGGAGATATCAATATCAATGATCTTAATATCGTTAGCCGCCGTCATCCGGATGAGCGCGAATGGCAAGATATGATCTTTGCATGGAAAGTGGCAAAGCACGTTAAATCCAACGCGATTGTCTATGCCAAAGACGGGGCCACAAAGGGCATTGGCGCTGGCCAGATGAGCCGACTTGATTCGTCACGCATAGCGATTAGAAAAGCCGCAGATATGGCAGAATCTGCTGGTATTTCTGGGGAACCTCTTGCTGGTTCTGCGGTGGCATCGGACGCCTTTTTCCCTTTTGCTGACGGGTTAATTGCCGCCGCCGAAGCAGGGGCATCGGCTATTATCCAGCCCGGAGGTTCTATCCGCGATGATGAGGTGATTGCCGCCGCGGATGCGCGCGGCCTTGCCATGGTCTTTACAGGAATGCGGCATTTCCGCCACTAGTCTATTGACAGACCAGCGTAGCGACCTTTCGCATCACGCTTGGTAGGGCCTCATGGTCAAGTTCAGCCATAGGATGCCAGATGCCGCCCGTATCAGCGCCGTTCAAATCTTGGCGACAAACCGATGTGACGCGCGTCACCGTTAAATGAAGCGCAAAATGACTAAAGATATGTTCTACCGGGGTGTTCAGCACCTGATGGGTAGGGAATTGGGCTAGTTGTGTCTCAAGCCGACCAAGCAGGCTATCAGCCTCAATCGGGTAATGTGTCTCTGCTCGTGACCCATCAGGCCAGTTGCTAGTCGGGAAAAGCATCATCCCGCCAAGCAACCCTTTCGAAGGTCGGCGCATCAATAGCACATGATGATCATCCGATATCACCACCATGACATAACCATGCCGGGTGGCACGGGCTGTTTTAGGGGCTTTGCGTGGCCAAGATGACGGATTCTGATGACGCCCAAGACATGATGATGACAACGGACAAATCAAACATTGTGGCTGTGACCAATCATCACCTTTTCGCCGTGGCGGCGTGCAGATACGATTGCCAATATCCATCAGCGCTTGGGCAAAATCACCAGCTCGTCTTGACGGTGTGATTTGATCTAGCACTGTGCGAAGTGCTGTCTTAGCGGCAGGCAAGCGTTCAGCAACAGCACCATAACGCGCCATGATGCGCTCAATATTGGCATCCAGCACCAGCGCACGTTGACCAAAGGCAATGGCGGCAATGGCGGCGGCGGTATAATCACCGATGCCGGGCAAAGCTCTTAAACCTGTCTCTGTGACAGGAAACTTGCCGCCATGTTCGGTCATGATCATTTGTGCCGCCCGGTGCATATTACGGGCGCGAGAATAATAGCCAAGACCTGCCCATAACCGCATGACATCATCTTGGCTTGCCGCCGCCAAATCGGCCAAACTAGGCCAGCGGTGAATAAACTTTTCAAAATAGGGTTTGACCGCCTCAACAGTGGTTTGCTGAAGCATAATTTCGGACAGCCAAACATGATAGGGATTAGCCTCTATGCCCGGCGGCATACGCCAAGGCAAATCACGGCGGTGATGATCATACCAATCCAGCACCGCGCGGCTCACCTGCTTGGCGTCTTGGCTTTTATAGCTCTTGGCAGAACGCGATTTTTCGGCAAGGTGTTTTTCTTTGCTGTGATCAGGCATGAACTCTGTATAATTGCCAACATGACCTCAAGCAATGACAATCGGCTCCGGCGAGCCACCAGATTAAACAGGCTAGCAGATCGCATCCTTGGCCCTGTGTTGCGTAAGCAAGGCAAAGCGTTTCAAGAGATTGCCAAAAATTGGTCTTTCATTGGCGGCGACGCGGCGAAATGGTCATTACCGCTTGCCGTGACCTTTCCGGATACCGAAGACGCAACAGCGACATTAACAGTGGCGGTATCCTCTGCCAGGGCGCCAGAAATTCAGATGCTAACCCCGGAATTGATTGAACGGGCAAATGCCTGTTTCGGGTATAAGGCTATCGGCCGCGTCCGCATTGATCAATCCAGCCCACACATCTCCCAACCTTCTGCCCCAGCAAAACAATACCAACCGAGCCGATGGGTAATCTCCGCAGAAGACAAAGCCGCGATGGAAAAACTGCTCAACGACATTAAAGACCCTGATTTGCGTCAGGCACTATATGCCATCCTTTCCGCCAGAGATCATGCCACAAAAACACCATAGACTGATGCTAAGGCTTGGCTTATGATGAAGATGGTCGGACTTAAACCACAGGATGTTGTGGTTTTGACCATTTTTTTTGAAGACCGCAAATCATTGCCATCCGTTTAACTGGTACGAAAGAAAGACAGAATAATGCCTCAACCAAAATCGCAACGCCGTTATTTTCTGCGCCAGATCATGTCCACTAGCGCGGCCTCCGTTATGGCGCCATTGCTGGCTTCCCCGTTGTTCAGCTCTAGGGCTATGGCGGCAGAACTTGATCTTGAGACGGCATTGTCGCCGCGTATCTTTGGAAATGCTGATGCGCCTATTCATGTGGTTGAATATTTTTCGATGACTTGTGGGCATTGTGCAAACTTCCATGTGACCACTTATCCAGAAGTTAAGAAAAACTGGATTGATACGGGCAAGGTGCGATTCGAATATCGTGATTTTCCTTTATCAGAACTTTCCGTTTATGGGCACGCTCTGGCGCGCGCTATTCCCGAAGCCGGGTATGAGGCGATGCTGGACCTGCTTTTGGGTCGTCAAGCCGAATGGGCATCTGATCCTCAACCTTTGCTCGCGCTTCAGAAAATTGGGCGTGTTGCTGGCATAAATGAGGATGAGTTCACCGCCATGCTGACTAATCGGTCATTTCTGGAAGGTATCGTCGCGATTGCCCAAAAGGGCTATGACGAATATGCCATTGATTCGACCCCGACCTTTATTATCAACGGCACAGAAGTGGTGAAGGGTTATCGCCCTTATGAGGAGTTTTCCGCTCTTCTCGCCGCAACATCAACCTGATCTTGTTGAGGGCATAAAAGCCTTGCATTTCACTTACCTCAAGATGACAGGATTTAAATCCTTCGCCGAGCCAGAAGAAGTGGCTATTGATGAAGGCTTGTCCGGTATTGTTGGCCCTAATGGATGCGGCAAATCTAATATTGTTGAGGCGATTCGCTGGCTGATGGGGGAAACCTCTGCTAAATCTATGCGTGGCGGAGAATTAGATGATGTGATTTTCGCCGGAACCGCCCAGCGACCTGCCCGCAATTTTGCCGAAGTCACCCTGCATATCGACAACAGTGACAAATCCGTATCCGGCTATCCAAATGATGATCTGCTTGAGGTGACGCGCCGACTTGATCGTGGCAAGGGGAGCAGTTATCGCATTAATGGCAAGCCTGTGAGAGGCCGTGATGTTCAGTTGCTGTTTGCCGATCTCGCCACTGGCGCCCGAAGCCACGGCATCGTCAGCCAAGGCAAGGTTGGGGCATTAATCAACGCAAAACCGACCGAACGGCGCGGATTGCTAGAAGAAGCCGCCAACACCAAAGGTCTTCAACATCGGCGGCATGAGGCTAATCTGCGGCTCAACACCGCGGAACGTAATCTCACTCGTGTTGATGATGTTCTCAGCCAGATGGAAGATCAGAAAGCGTCACTATCCAAACAAGCTCGGCAAGCCGCCCGCTATCGGTCTATTGCCGATCGTATCCGATCAGCAGAAGCCCAGCTTTTTCACACTAAATATCTGATAGAAACCGCCGAAGTCAAAACCGCGCAAGCCAAAGATAGAGAATGGAAACGATTAGTGGCAGAAGCCACCACATTAGTTACCCAAGCCGAGAAAGCACGGCAGATTGCACGCGATTCTCTGCCGCCTCTGCGTGAGAAAAATGCCTCAGCGATGGCAGAAAAACAGCGCCTTGATCTGGCGATGGAACAGATCAGCAGCGAAGAAGACCGCCTCACCCGCCAGACCAGCGAAGCGGAAACACGGCTAGAGCAGATCAGCACCGATATCAACCGCGAAAAACAACTTCAGACCGATGCCAGCGCGGCGCTGGCCCAACTAAAGCAGGATGAGGAAAAGCTGATTGCCTCAGAAAATGATGATGAGCCGCAATTACAAGCCGCCCAAGAAGAACGCATCAAGGCTCGTGAGGCCGCCACAGAATTGGAAACCGCGCTGGCAGATATTACCGCCCGCTTTCATGCTGCTGAACGTGACCAAACCAGTCTTGAACGCCAACGCGATGATCTCAACCGCCGCCTTGATGATGTCACCGCTAGACTAGCGGCACTAGACCTATCCTTTCTTCAGCAGACTCAAACCGAGGCAAGCCAAACCCTCAAAAATGCTGAACTTGCACTTGCTGATGCCATTAGCCGCCGTGAGAAAGCCAGCGGCGAAACGGAAAATATGATCCCAAAAAGCCAAGAGCTGACCGCCGCCGCTAACACGGCTGAGGCTGAGGAACGCCGCATGGCTAGCGAGATTGAGGCGTTGTCTTCGCTTTTGGTTAATCAAGATGATCAGGAAAATGGCCCTGCCGTTTCCACCATGATCACCATCCGTGACGGCATGGAACAAGCGCTCGCCGCCGCCCTATCAGATAGCCTAACCTCACCTGTTGGGGCTGGCAGTGATGGGTTCTGGCGTGATGATGTTAATGGCAACGCGAAAGCCGCCGCCATGACAATACCGCCAAAAGATAGCGTGCCTTTAATCAGTCATATGGATATCCCACCTGTCCTAGCAAAAGCGTTATCAGGTGTTGGAGTGGTTAGTGATGCCGCCACCGCCACAAAGATGCAATCTGATTTAGCCCCCGGCCAAATGCTGACCACCGCCGATGGCGGACTTTGGCGTTGGGACGGATATGTGAAACCAGCAGGGTCTGCGGCCAGCGCCGCCCAAAGGCTACGTCATGAAGCCAGATTAAAAGAGCTTACTGCCCAGAGTGAAGCGGTGTGGAAACGCGCCAAGGAAGCCATGGCTAAAGCTGAAGAAGCCAAGACCGCATTACAGCAGGCAGAACAATCCGCTCGCGCCTTGCAAGAAGATGAAACGCGGGCGCAAAACACTTTACTTGAAGCCACACGCCAGTTTGAGCAAGCGCAAGCGGCTCTGTCGTCGGCAAATACCCAAGCCGCCAGCCTAACAACAAGCCAAGCCGAGATGACCACCGCGCGTGATCAGGTCTTAATAGAATTGGCAGGGCTTTCTTCGCGTGAGGATATGGCAAAGCAACTTCACCAGTGCCGCGACGATACCGAGGCCGCCAGAACCAGATTAGCCGAAGCGATGAGTGCCGAAAGCACCATTATGCGGGCAAGAGATCAGCGTCAGGAAAAACGCTGCGAGATCAGCCGCGACCTCCAAAGCTGGCAACAACGCCATGATGGCACCTTTAACCGTGTGGCAGAATTAACTGGTCGACAAGAACAGCTCATGACGGAGTTATCCGAATTAAAAGCCCAGCCTGAAATGCTGATTGATAAGAGAGAGCAGATTGCCGCCGCTATCGCTACTGCCGCCGCGTCGGTTCGTGATGCTGGTGATGAATTGGCTCGTGCGGAAACCGTATTGTCAGAAACCGAAACCGCCCATCGCAAAATGGAAGCAGAGTTGACACAGTCTCGTGAGGCCATGATCCGGCAAGAAGGCGAGATGGCCATCGTTGAACGCGCCCTCCATGACACTATCGAACGCATCCGTGAAAAGCTAAACATTACTCCTGACAAACTCTTTGAGATCACAGGTATAGCCGATCCTAAAGATACTGAAGATGACGATAGCGCGCCAGACAGACCAGACAGACCAGATAGAAATGAACTGGCGGCTCTGGAATCACGCGTGGAACGCCTGTTGCGTGAGCGTGACAATATTGGCCCTGTTAACCTGCGCGCAGAAATGGAAATGGCCGAAGTCGAAGAGCGCGTGACAAGCCTGACCACCGAGCGCAATGATTTGATCAAAGGAATTGGCAAACTTCGGGATGCGATCCATCAGTTAAACCGTGAAGGCCGTGAGAGGCTGCTCCGCAGTTTTGCCGAGGTCAATAAACATTTTGGCGAGCTATTCACAACATTATTCAATGGTGGTTCGGCGGAACTGGTTTTAACAGATGATGATGACCCTCTTGAAGCCGGGCTTGATATCATGGCCAGCCCGCCGGGGAAAAAATTGCAATCTTTATCCCTTTTATCAGGGGGAGAGCAGGCGCTAACGGCGCTGGCGTTGATTTTTGCTGTTTTCCTGACCAATCCGGCGCCGATCTGTATTCTGGATGAGGTGGACGCCCCATTAGATGATCGCAATGTGGCACGGTTCTGCGGCATGATTGAACAAATTGCCCGCGAAACTGGCACCCGATTTATTGTTGTTACGCACCATCGTCTGACCATGGCACAGATGGATCGTCTTTTTGGCGTTACTATGGAACAAAGGGGAATTAGCCAGATCGTATCAGTTGATCTGCAAACTGCTGAAAAATATAAAGAATCTGCCTGATTGCCTTGACATGGGACTTTTTGCCCCAGTTTCTGCGCCAAGAACCCCCAAAAGACAGTGCATGATCACTTGACATAACGGTGATGGAATCATACTTTGCAAGCGCAATTTGTGGATGCAATCTAATAGAGTTAAAGCGTTCGCATATTTTTGATTTTTGAGAAAGGATATGAATATCGTCTCTGACAAAGCCAAGCCTGATCATAAAGGTAAGCGTCAAACTGGTAAAAGTGATGTGGATTTAAAAACACGGATCGCTCAAGCTGAACATGATCTTACCTATCCGGCCAAAGGCAAGCGTTCAAGAGCGGATTTACCAGCCGATGCCATGGCACTGGTTGGAAGAATAGCAACAGAGCTAGTCGCCGGAACCGTGGTGGGAACATTTATCGGATGGCTTCTTGATCAATGGCTAGGCACACTTCCGCTTTTTATGGTGATCCTATTTTTTCTGGGAACACTAGCAGGGATGATGAATATCTGGAGAATGGCTACTGGCCGAGGGTTAAAACTAGGGTATGTGGAAAATCATCAGTCCGATCATCAGACTTCTGAAACTAATGATCACAAAAAGGACTAATTTTCCATTGATTAGGATTACGAGGATAAGTCATGCACTCACCGGTTGAACAATTTACCATCAAGGCACTCTTGAACCTTGAGCTGTTTGGCTATGATATTTCATTTTCCAATTCAGCCCTGTTCATGATCCTTGCGGTCTTGGTTAGCACCATCTACCTAACCTTTGCCATGCGGGGACGCCAAATGGTTCCCGGTCGGATGCAGGCATCTGCCGAAATGATGTATGAGTTCATCTCTGAGATGGTTAGCAGTAATGTCGGCAATGCCGGACGTCCTTATTTTCCATTCATTTTCACGCTGTTTGTCTTTCTCTTGTTTGGCAATATGCTTGGTCTGATCCCTTATTCCTATACTTTCACTAGCCAAATTATTGTCACCTTTGTTTTGGCCTCGTTTATTTTTGTTGGCGTGACGCTAATTGCCATTTTCAAGCATGGCTTTCATTTCCTGACCTTTTTTGTGCCACCCGGCGCCCCAAAAGTTTTGATCCCGTTTCTGATTATTATTGAGGTGGTATCCTATTTTGTGCGCCCGGTTAGCCTGTCTGTTCGACTGTTTGCCAATATGCTGGCAGGCCACACAATGCTAAAGGTGTTTGCTGGGCTGGCGGTTATGATCACTGGTGCGGGCGGAATATATGCCCCTGGTGCAATTTTACCATTTCTTGCCTTGGTTGGCTTGACCGGACTTGAAGTTCTGGTCGCCGCGCTTCAGGCTTATGTATTTACTATTCTTACCTGCATGTATCTAAATGACGCCATTCATCTTCATTAAGATCATGTGTTATCGAATTCCGTTGGAAGGCGGAACTATTACCACTCAACTATCATAAGTAACGGAAGGAAAGATCCATGGAAGCTGAAGCAGCAAAACTTATCGGTGCCGGTATTGCCGTTCTCCCTCTTTTGGGCGTGGGCATTGGTATTGGTAACATCTTCTCATCATTGGTTAACTCAATTGCCCGCAATCCATCCGCACGTAACGACGTGTTCGGTATTGGTATTCTGGGCTTTGCCTTGACCGAAGCCATCGCGCTATTCGCGCTGGTTGTTGCCCTTTTGCTCTTGTTCGTATTTTAATTCAGAACAAAAGCATAAGACACCACGAGGCCTTAGATCAGGGATTCGCGCCATGAAGCTAACTGCTTGGACAGAATCACTTAACATGAAAACTTGCTTTTCTGGAATAACCGCCACTGGACTGATTATTGTTATGTCACGTCCTGTGATGGCGGCATCTGAAAAGGGTGAGGAAAGTGGCGGCTTGCCACAGTTGGATTTTTCAACATGGCCGACCCAGATCTTTTGGCTGGTGGTCAGCTTTGCGCTGGCCTACCTCTTGATGTGGCGCATTGTTGTGCCACGGATAGGGTCTGTTCTCGAAGAACGTCATAACCGGATCGAAGATGATCTTAGCCGGGCAAGACAAGCATCTGATGATGCGGAACAGGCTAGAGAAGCATTTGAGAAAATGCTTGCTGATGCACGCAGCGACGGCAATGAAATGACCCGCAAAACTACCGAAAGCATCATGTCGAAAATGGAGCGTAAGGTTGAGACGGCTAATGCCAGCCTATCCAAGAAAATGGCAGAAGCCGAAGCGGAAATTGCAAAAGCACGTGGAGACGCACTCAAGGAAGTTTCTGATATTGCCACCGCATCCGCGATGGATGTTGTCGCACAGTTGACTGGCATGAAAGTCGGAAAAACTGATGCTAAACGATTGGTAAAGCAAGCAGAAAAAGCTGTCATCTGATGGCTTTTCTGATGATTTTTTTAACTGGAGGACGCTGATATGGCGGCAGGATCTGGTGGACCATTAATTAATGAAAGCCTTTGGGTAGCGCTTTCCTTTGTTGTGTTCGTGGCACTAGTTTGGAAAAAAGCAGGATCAGCCATGTCTGCTGCGCTGGACAAGCGCGGCGAGGATATCCGCAACAACCTAGAAGAAGCAAAGGCATTGCGCGAAGAAGCGCAAGCCGAACTCAAGAAATATCAGCGACTTCAGCGTGAGGCCACCAATCAGGCCAAAGATATTATCGCCAACGCGGAAAAAGCCGCCCTGCAAATTGAAGAATCAGCAAAGAAAAACGCCGAAGCTTCAATTAAACGCCGCAAGGATCAGGCCGAAGCCAAAATCAAAGCTCTGGAAGCTGAAGCCACTCAAGATATACGTAACAGAGCCGCGCAACTGGCTACCGCCGCCGCCGCCGATTTGATTCGTGAGAATATGGATCAAGCCGCGGCAAACAATCTGTTAAAAGCCGATATTGAGGCTATTAAATCCATTAACTGATGCCATTGGCAATCATGATGCAATCATTGGCAATAATGGTGCAATAATAACTGGCGCAATAATCACTGCTGGGGGCAATCATTGTGATCACCCCAGCTTTATCTTATTCCTCAACCGCGGCGCGGCCCAGCCCTAACAGCACCCGGTGGCCATCAGGTACATCCAGATTGATATCTAGCTTTGGGAATGAGCGATCAAGGCTAGAGCTGAAAAACATTTCTTCCGTGATCACTTCGCGTTCCACCACCTGATCATTCGCATCAATAATTGCCGCGGTTAAATGAACCTCAACATTCTCAATGTTTGCGCCTGTTCGCATATCACGTTCCATCAGCAAATGCACCGTGATATCGGCATCCGTATAGCCAGATTTCTGAACACATTGCCCATGGATACCGTTAAATCTGATAGAAGCTATCTGCCCTAAAGTCTGACCTTTAGCGAAAGTCTGCTCACCGCCAAGAACCGCCTTAATTGAAGGGCATTCAGAATATTCTGGCTCAAAGGTTGAACATCCTGACAGAGTTAAGGCAACGCCAACTACCGCCGCAGGCGAAAGCAAACTAACTGGCCTCAAAAAGCGGCCCAATCGCGTTAATGGGTTTAATATTGTCATGTCTTTCGTCATTCTTGCCGCCTTTTTGCATTAGATATTTGCACTATACGCCTTTATCGCTTTGTTTCAAGTTGACCGTGGCGCCATCTTCTAGCAAAACAGTAGCATGACACATTCCGCAGTTAAACAAGATCAGAAAACTATTATTCTTGCCGAGCCTCGTGGTTTCTGTGCAGGGGTTGATCGGGCCGTCCGCATCGTTGAGGAATCTTTGAAAAAATTTGGCACTCCGGTTTATGTCAGGCACGAAATTGTTCACAATAAACACGTGGTGAATCGCCTTGCCGCGATGGGCGCGATCTTTGTCGAGGAATTGGTGGATATACCAGATGGCAAACCTGTTGTGTTTTCCGCGCATGGGGTTGCCAAATCTGTCGTGGCTGAGGCTGAACGCCGTGGCATGGTGTCTGTCGATGCCACCTGCCCTTTGGTCACAAAAGTCCATGTTGAGGCCAGCCGCCATTATAAACAAGGCGCACATATCCTGCTGATTGGTCATGCAGGCCATCCCGAAGTGGAAGGCACTATGGGTCAAGTCGAAGATGGCGGCATGACGCTAATTGAAACTGCCAAAGATGCCATGGCGGTTATGCCGCCACATGATCATCACCTCGCCTATGCCACCCAAACCACCTTATCCGTCGATGATACAAAAGAGATCATTGCCATCCTCAAGACTCGCTTTCCGCATATAAACGGGCCAAAAAGTGAAGACATTTGTTACGCGACCACCAATCGCCAACAGGCTGTCAAAGACATTGCCCCTATGGTTGATCTTTTGCTGGTGATCGGGGCCGAAAACTCATCCAATTCCAAACGTCTGGTTGAAGTAGGCAAATTAGCAGGGGTTCGTGAAGCTATGCTGATCGCTGGCGCTGAGGCTATTGACTGGTCTTATATCTCCAGCGCAAACCGTGTTGGCATCACCGCAGGGGCATCCGCACCTGAAGAACTGGTTGAAGATGTTATCGCCGCCATTGCTAATCGCTATGACATCACCATAGACAGGCATATTTCCGCCACCGAAACGATAGCCTTTAACCTGCCGCCACTTCTTCGGCATTGAGCGCGTTATGGCTGTCTATACCATTATCAGTGACGCTATGATTGACCAGCTTCTTGAAGGTTATGACATTGGCAAAAGACGGCAACTGACAGGTATCACTCAAGGAGTTGAAAATACGAATTATCGGCTGGAAACAGGCCAAGGTATCTTTATTCTCACCATTTATGAACGACGTGTCGCGCCTTCGGAATTGCCTTTCTTTATCGGCCTGAAAGGACATTTGGCAGCAAAACATTACCCCTGCCCTAGTCCGGTGGCGGATAAATCCGGACAGATTCTGCAAACTATCAAAGATAAACCCATGGCCATTGTCACCTTTTTGCAAGGGGCATCTACCACCGTGCCAAGTGAACACCAATGCTGGAAAGCAGGTGAGGTATTGGCAAAGTTACATATGAACGCGGCGGATTTCACCATCACAAGACCTAACGCCCTTGGTCAGCACGCTTGGCGACCATTATTCAAAGATACCGGTAAGGCCGCCGATCAACTAGAGACAGGGTTGGTCACAAAAATAGAGGAATGGTTATCACGCATTGAGGCCGAATGGCCAAAAGACCTGCCAACAGGGATTATTCACGCTGATCTTTTCCCAGATAATGTATTATTTTCAGGAGATGATATTAGTGGCGTTATTGATTTTTATTTCGCCTGTCAGGACTGGTTTGCCTATGATCTGGCGATTATGATCAATGCGTGGTGTTTTGATGACCAAAAGACCTATCAACATGGGCACGCCGCCGCGCTATATGCTGGTTATACCTCACTAAGACCTCTTAATCAGGCAGAATACCAAGCCCTGCCTGTGCTGGCGCGAGGAGCCGCCATGCGGTTTTTTCTAACGCGTCTATATGATTGGGTGAACACCCCGGCAGATGCTCAAGTCCTGCCACATAACCCTGTTGATTATCTTGACCGTTTGCATTTCTTTGACATGATGACAACGGCTGATGAAATGGTCACAACACCATGACAAAACCACCACTTGAGATTTATACCGATGGCGCCTGTCTTGGCAATCCCGGCCGGGGCGGTTGGGGTGCCATCCTTATTTGGCAAGACCAAGAGAAAGAATTATCTGGCGGCGAAGCAAATACCACCAATAACCGCATGGAATTAATGGCCGCTATCAAGGCGCTAGAGGCCGTTAAGCGGCCTGTACCGATCAGGTTAGTTTCCGATAGCACTTATCTGCGTGATGGCATCACAAAATGGATCAATGGTTGGCGCAAAAATGGCTGGAAGACCGCCAACAAGACCCCTGTTGCCAATCAGGATTTATGGCAAAGACTGGATGAACTTAACCAGTCACATGACATTAGCTGGGAATGGGTCAAAGGCCATTCTGGACATCCGATGAATGAACGCTGTGATGACATGGCTCGGCAAGAGGCCGAACGTCTGCCCCTCAACGATTAAAGCCTATCCATGACATATTCTGCGGCAGAAACCGAGAACGCCCCCGGCTCTTCGATATAAAGCTGTGTCACGACACTGTTTTCCGCAACCAGCGCCATTCGCCCAGCGCGGTTTTTCCCCAGAACAGGAGTGGTCACAACATCCAACCCCATAGCATGAGCCGCCAGTCCATGCGCATCCGCCAGCATATCCACTTTATCGGTCGCGCCAACCTGCGCCCCCCACGCCGCCATCACATGAGCGTCGTTGACAGAAAGACAACCAATCGCATCAATGCCCTTGGCTTTAAGATCAGCCGCAAGCGTAATGTAACCTGGCAAATGTTTTTCCGAACACGTCGGCGTGAAAGCCCCCGGCACGGTTAAAAGCACCACTTTTTTACCAGCCGACCATTCGGCAAGGCTGGTATCAGTTATCGAACCATTTATTTTCAAATGAATGAGGTTATCAGGAAGGTGAGCGCCGACAGAGATCATCATTGTATTCTCCATACATATTTATATTTAGTAATTAGGGCGAGAGATCGCCAATTCAATAGCGTCTGACAAGGCAGTAGCGGTTAAAAGTTCAGGCAAAATCAATGGGTTATCAAGCCCCGGACCATAGATGGCGTTAAAGGGGATGCCATAACGCCCAAAACTGGTAAGATATTCTAATATTTGATCATCAGGCCGTGTCCAGTCTGCCTGCAAAAGAACAACATCCTCATTTTTCAAAAGCTGTTGTACTGTTTCAGTTTGCAATACAAAAAGCTGATTTGCTTTGCAAGTTAAACACCAATCAGCCGTGTCATCAACCAAAACAACTTGACCATCAACGGCAAGACTTTCTGCTAATCCCGGTTGCCATTTCTGCCAATCCCCTGATGATAACGCCCGATCACCCGACACCACCGCCATAAGAACGAAAACCAACCAAGCCGCCGCCACCAGCAGTCCCAAAGCTAACAATCGCCGCATCCAGATAAGCCATTTGCCGGGACGAGGAAGAAACACCGCCAGACGTGGCACCGCCGCCACCAATAGCCACGGCGCGGCTAAACCCAACGCCATCGCCAAAAATACAGCCATCATAAGCCATGGGGAAGCGGTAAAGGCAAAGGCCACTGCCGTGCCAACAAACGGCGCCGAGCAAGGCGTCGCCAGCAAGGTTGCCATCGCACCAGAGGCAAGATCATTCCAGCCACTACGGTGTGAGCCAGCGCCGCCATCCGAAACGCCCATGGATGGCTGATCAAATCGCCGCGAGAGCCTCTGAGCAAATTGAGGAACAGGCAAAATGACGATATCTAACATCATGAGAGCAAACCCCACCATGACGAGAGCCATAAAGCCTAGAAAATACGGATTTTGAAACTGGATACCCCAACCAATAGCCGCCCCTGTCTGGCGCATGATCAACAACATCAACCCCAATAACAGGAACGAAAGAATAATCCCACTTGCCGATAGTAAAAATGATCTCCTGATCTGGGGCAAAGCTGTCTGATCATGGCCCAGAACTCCTGCTAGTTTGATGGTAATCACCGGCAGAACACATGGCATGATATTGAGGATTAAGCCGCCAAGAAAAGCGATCAGAATGATAGAAACCAAGCCTTGCCGCACCGCCGTCATTGCGATGCCTTCGTCAATGGTCACGACCTGCTCAAACATAAAATCCGGATGAATGACTGTGATCACCACTTGGCTTCCGATGAGAGCCTTTGCCTCACCACCAGTGATGGCAATGCTTGCTAAACCTTGCCCTAATTGCGGAGCTTGAAACCCTAATCCGGGGATATCTGTCTCAATCAGCACATCCCCCTCACCCATGGCAAAGATTTCACCAGAACGATCCGCGATGACCACATCAAGCTGGTCTGCCGCTATTCTGGCTGAGGTGATATGATAGCCGTTGCTAGTGCCCTCTGATGGCACCAAAGCCTCCGCTTGGGCAATGGCAAAAGCGTGCTGAGATGGTGATACTGTTCCGCTGGGAATTCGCAAGGTTAACACCTCATCCACCGGAATACATAAATCCGCACAGACAAGGCCAGAAAACACTGCAACCAGCGTGAGGTCCTTTGCCGGTGAACGGGTAGCCTGCTGATCAAGGGTTAGGGTTAAGGGAAACACCACCTTTTTGCCATAACCAAAAGTCTCAAGCCCAAATAGGGTGAAGCGTTCTGGCGCGGGAAAGCGCATTTCATGGCTGCTAACGGCGGTATTCTGGGAAAAATCAAGCACTGGCGGCAAACCAGCATCACCGGGGCTACGCCAATAGATTTTCCAGCCATCAGCCAGCTTAACCTGAAGTCCGGTATTAAGCGTGGCGGTACCATCATGATGCGTAGTGGCGGAAATAAGCCTTAACTGAACCTCATCAGTGCCTTGCCATGGGCCAGTATCTGCCTCTGCCGCGTGATCCGCGAAAAGGACAGGCAAGAAAGCTGATAATACCATCAGCCAGCCAAGCGTAATGATTTTGCTTATGGCTTGCATGAGTCTTTATACCCTTATTCTTGTTATCATAAATACCATTGCCGGACAGGAAACATCTGGTCAAGTGCACGATTTGTCGCTAGCATTTCAAAAGGATGAATAAAAAACACACATTAACAGGGCAATTACTGATTGCATCTCCGCAAATGGATGACCCCCGATTTGCGAATACCGTAATATTAATTTGCCAACATGACGATACCTCTGCCATGGGCTTGATTATCAACCAGAAAGCCGATGGCATGGACCTGGATGAATTATCAAAACAGCTTGGCACAGGAACTCCGCGATTCGGGGGGGATACCCCTGTTCATTATGGTGGCCCAGTAGAACCATCAAGGGGCATGGTGCTTCATTCCAGTGATCATGTTCTGCCCGAAACCATTATGGTCAGTAACGAAGTCGCCATGACTGCCAATATTCGCATTATTTCTGAAATTACCAACGGTTATGGCCCTAGTGAGTTTATTATCGCGCTAGGACACGCCAGTTGGGCGGCGGGGCAATTAGAATCAGAACTCAAGAGCAACGCTTGGATTACCATGCCTTATGCTCATGATCTGGTGTTTAGCTGTCTTAACCGTAACCAATGGCAGGATTGCTATTCCCGGCTTGGTATCGCCACCGAGCATATGTCATCCAGCATCGGCCACGCCTAACCCCCCTATTTCAGCAAGACTGCCATTTCATCTGCTGGCATGATGGATTTAGCACGTTTATCACCAATCGCGGCGATAACAGGATCACCATTAATCAGACGCTCTGTTACTTTTTCAATGGCGGTGACATCAATATTATCAATAGCTGACAACTGGCTGGCGGTGTCTTTCAGTTCACCATATTGTACCCACTGCCGAGGCATTTTTTCACAAACTCGCATAACACTCTCACCACCCATCAAAAGGCTGGAACGCATCTGCGCCTTGGCACGAGCCAGTTCTTCATCAAGCGTATGTTGGGATAGCGCCGCCAATTCCCCGCAAGCCACACGAATCAATTCATTCGCATCATCGGCATCGGTTCCGGCATAGACGCCAAAAACCCCATGATCAGATAACATCTGCCCGAATGAAAAAACGCTATAACATAAGCCGCGTTTCTCACGCACCTCTTGAAATAATCTAGACGACATCCCGCCGCCATAAAGAATAGATAAAGCCAGCAAAGGCCAACGATCAGGATCATCCCAAGAAAACGCAGGCCAGCCAAAGACCAAATGTGTTTGTTCCAGATCACGCACCAACACATCCTGTCTTGGGTCACGCATCTCTGGCCAGCGTGGAGCCACCCGTTTAGGCTTTACCACCTTGCGGGTCAAACTTGCCTCGATAGCATCAACCCGGCGCACCAGATCATCATGATTAATCTGTCCGGCGGCGGAAATAATCATATTTTCGGTGCCATAATAGCGATCCATAAAACCGCTGAGATCATCGCGCCCAAACCGATTAACACTCTCCGTCGTTCCCAGAATAGGTCGCCCTGCCGAATGCCCCGGAAAACATAGACCCTGAAATTGATCAAAGACAACATCATCTGGCGTATCATTAGCCTGTCCTATTTCTTGGATAATCACACCTTTTTCACGGGCAATTTCCATGTCGGGCAAGGTAGAACTGGTCAAGATATCCACCAGTAGATCAAGAGCAAAATCCAGATGATCAGGCAAAAGACGGATATAATATGCGGTTTCTTCACGGCTGGTATGTGCGTTAATAAAGCCGCCAATATCCTCAACCTGCCGGGCAATGGTTTCGGCATCACGGCGTTCAGTGCCCTTAAACGCCATATGTTCCAACATATGAGCAACGCCATGTTCTTGATCGGTTTCGTCTCGGCTTCCAGCAGAAATCCAAATGCCAATCGCCATGCTATTAGTATGGGGCATTTCCGTGCTGGTGATTGTCAGGCCGCTTGACCTTTGGGTAACACGCGCCGATGAGGATGCCATGCTGGTCATGATAGCTGTCCAGATATCATCGTTTTTTGCTATCAATCAAGGCCGCCACCTCATGAGATGAGGCAGAAGCATTGATATTCTGATGCGGCCTCTGCATGAGATCACGCAAGTGATCTGGCAATTCAGGGCGAATACCAGTAGCCTTTTCCACCGCATCTGGAAACTTGGCCGGATGCGCACAAGCCAGCGCCACAATCTGATGATCGTCGGTTTTTGCCGCTTCACGCGCGGCGGCAAGCCCAACGGCGCTATGCGGGTCCATCAGAATACCATCATCTTTCCATGTCCGCGCAATCTCTGCCAATGTGGCCTCATCATCGCAACGAAAACCGCTAAAGAGATCAATATCATCATTGACCATATCTCGTGTCAGCGTGAATTGTCCGGTGGCGGAAAAACGCTCCATCAATGCGCGAGTATGATCGCCGTCACGATCTAATAATTCAAACATCAGGCGTTCAAAATTGCTGGAAACCTGAATATCCATAGATGGGCTAAGGCTTGGTTCCACCGTCCGTCTTTCCATCACGCCATGGTCAAAAAACCGCGCCAGAATATCATTACGGTTAGAGGCACAGATAAACTTATGCACAGGCAGGCCCATTTTCATGACGGCATATCCCGCAAAAATATTACCAAAATTTCCAGTTGGAACGGAAAAAGACACTGGCCTCTCAAGACCGCCAAGTGCCAACGCGGAAGTGACATAATAAACCATCTGCGGCATCAATCGCGCCCAATTAATCGAATTAATAGCCGATAATCCTATGCGGTCACGAAAATCCAAATCCCCAAAAAGGGTTTTTACAATGCTTTGGCAATCATCAAAATCACCTTTTACTGCCACCGCGTAAGCGCCATCAGCAATCACACTTGTCATTTGTTGCTCTTGAACAGGAGAAACCCGCCCATCAGGATAGAGAATAAAAATATCTACCATCTGGCGGTCACGAAACGCCTCTAACGCGGCGGAACCTGTATCGCCACTGGTAGCCCCTAATATCACAGCGCGCCGCCCTTTCTTTGCCAGAGCCTGATCAAACAGCCGCGACAAGACCTGCATGGCGACATCCTTAAAGGCGATAGTCGGGCCATAAAACAGCTCGCAAACACTTATCTGATCATTAATCTGCTTCAGCGGTGTTACCTCTGGCGCAGAAAAACTGGCATAGGCTTCACGGCTCAACGCCAGCAGATCATCAAACTGGATATCTGGCCCCGTGAACTTTGCCATGATGTGAGCCGCCACTTCGGCATATGGCATTGACGCCATTGCCGCCAATTCACCATCGGCAAAACGCGGCCAAGACGTTGGCAGATAAAGACCGCCATCACGTGCCAGACCTGATAGCAAGGCAGACTCAAAGCTGATCGGGCCATCTCTGCCTCTTGTGCTGATATACTGAATATCATCTGACATTAGGATTTCTCCTTACGGCCCAATCGTCCAGCTTGCCTATGCCATGAGAAATAAACCCCGACAAGACCAATAGCAATGCCATACCAAGTCAGTGCATATTGCCAATGGTTATTAGGAAGCGTGATATTCACCCCTGCGCCAATAGGCAACACATAAGGCCCATCCGGGCGCAAAGCATCCACCGTAAAGGTCTTGATCATATTATCGCCAAGGCCAGTGTGTCGGCTGATATCCGCAATGGAAAGCGTGAACCAATCCCCATCAGCCAAATCATTTTCTGGTACAAAATACCCCTTTTTTGCTGGCAATCTGATAATACCATCAACCCTAACCACGCCTTCGGTCAAGGTAGCGGGGCGCTCCTCCGGCTTGCGGTAATCTTGCGAAACCCAACCGCGATTAATCAGGATGATCTGATCATCATCACTCAGCAATGGGGTGATGATATGATAACCTGCGGTGCCTTCAAATGTGCGGCCGGTTAACTGTACCTCGTGTTCGTGTAGCCATACCCCCTCAACAAAGACACGCTGATAGCGCGGCGGGTTATCAAACGGCACACTCGCAAGAGAGACTGGCGTGCTATGGGCGCGATTCTCAAACTCCGTAATTAGCTCGGCCTTCCACTGCATACGGTAGAGTTGCCAACTGCCGAGGGTGATCAAAATACCAAGTGCTATGACCGAAAATACAGTCATCCATAAGGCTGGACGAAATCCCATCCCTAAAAGCCTTTCCTAAAAATAACGTTTTTCCGGATCGCGTATCCGAAACTGCCAACCAATCATCAATGCTTTGAGAGGGCGCAAAGTCTTTAAGGTGGCGATAATCATCACTGCCCCCCATAGAACCGCTTGTACCCATAAGGGCGGTGACATCAATGATTCTAAAAGAAAGGCAAGGGGAACGATAATAGCCCCGTAAATCAAAACCATGAATGACGCTGGCCCATCACCAGCGTCAAGTTCACTAAAATCAAAATCACACGAGGAACAGGTTTCGGCCATCCTAATCCGGGAGACGAACAACTCACCAACGCCGCAATTCGGGCAATTGTTGTTCCATGCCCGCCGAACGGGCCCGGATGAGGATGCCTCATTCATCGTTGATCAACCGCCCCAAATATAAATGGCGACAAAGAGGAACAACCACACGACATCAACAAAATGCCAATACCATGCCGCCGCCTCAAAACCAAAATGCTGTTTAGCGGTGAAATGCCCCTGCATCCCACGGTAAAAACAAACCGCAAGGAACAAGGTGCCAACAATAACATGGAAACCGTGAAAGCCTGTTGCCATATAGAAGACTGAGGGATAAATCCCATCGGTAAAGGCGAAATGCGCATGATGATATTCATAAGCCTGTAACGCCGTGAATAACGCGCCAAGGCCAATAGTCACGCCCAACCCAATCATGAAATCACGGCGATTATCATGCAATAACGCATGATGCGACCATGTCACACTGCACCCTGACAGCAAAAGAATCATGGTGTTGATCAAAGGCAAATCAAGAGGGTCAAAGGTATGGATGCCTTCAGGCGGCCAGACACCCCCGACCGGAAACAGCGAGCGATCAAAGAACGCCCAAAAGAACGCCACAAAGAACATCACCTCAGAGGTGATGAACAGCATCATCCCATAACGCATTCCGATCTGAACAATAGGGGTATGATGACCTTGATATTCTGCCTCACGCACAACATCACGCCACCAATAAAACATGGTTACAATAACCATGAAAAGACCGAACAACATGGCATAAACGCCGTATGCGTGTTCATGCATGAACAAGACGCCGCCAATCGCCATAGTCAAAGCAGCCATAGCCCCTAAAGCAGGCCACGGGCTAGGCTCAACGAGATGATACGGATGTTTTTGCTCTCCACTCATGATTTCCCCCTTAATTAATCCTTTGCAATCAAGTATATGGTCAAGTCTCAGTTTTCAACAGCAAAAAAGGTGTAAGACAAGGTTATTTCCGGAATTTCCTTTGTGTTGCTGTTGTCGTCAATCTCTGGGTCAATATAAAAAACAACTGGCATGGAAACACTTTCACCAGGTTGTAGCGTCTGTTCTTCAAAACAAAAACAATCAATCTTCATAAAATAAGGGCCAGCCTTAAATGGTGTCACATTAAAAGTTGAAGTTCCGGTGCTAGGCGTATTTCCCATATTGGTCGCGGTATAATGAATAATCACTTCTTCGCCGGGGGTGACCTTAACCGGCTTTTGCGGGCCGTTAAACTGCCAGTTCAAATCTGGTTGAGTATGGGCATTGAAGCGGACCTCACGCAGACTTGCCCCGGCGCTTGATCCCGGCGCCTCTATTGAAACCTGAGTGGTGCCGCCATAGCCTGTCACCTGACAAAAAATCTGATAAAGCGGGACTGAGGCAAAGGCTAAACCAACCATGCCAAAAACGATCCCCATGATGCCAAACATCATGCGGCGGTTGCGGTGCGAGGTCATGACAACATCAGCAGACATCAGGCCAGACTCATCTTAACAATAGTGATAACAAAAAACAAAACAGCAAGGCCCAATACCGCCGATAGCATAAAGATATTTCTGCGCCTAACTACCGCCGCGATATGATCATTGGTTTGCTGATCTAGTTTGGGCTGGTCACTCATACGCTATACCCTGTCCAGATGGCCGCCAGCCCAACATCACAGCCAAGGCCAAGAAAAATCAAAAACAGATAAAGAATGGAAAACCGGAATAAGGCCATAGGTGTTTTCATATCGGCGTCATCAGACCGCCACAACGCCGCCGATAGCATCAAAAACCGCAGACCAAGCACCGCCGAAAGCACAAGATAAAACGGTCCCGCCATGCCAATCAAAGCAGGAACAACACCAACAATCGCAACGATCACTGCATAAGCAAGAATCTGGTTCTTAGTCGCAGAAAACCCATAAACAACCGGCAACATCGGCACTCCAACCCGGCGGTAATCATCATTTCTGACCAAGGCCAATGCCCAAAAATGCTGCGGTGTCCACGCAAAGATGATGAGGAAAAGCACCAGAGGTTCAAGTCCAAAATCACCGCCAGCCGCCAGCCAGCCAATGACCGGGGGAAATGCCCCTGCCGCCCCGCCAATAACAATATTCTGAGTCGTATGGCGTTTCAGCCAGACCGTATAAATCAGGCCATAAAACACAATGGTAAAGGCCAGCATTGCCGCCGCCTTGAAACCGCCCGAAAAGCCTAGCACCAACACAGACAGAACAGAGATAATCAGGCCAAGGCTTAACGCCTCATTAGGATGCACACGCCCAAGCGGAATAGGCCGCGTAGCTGTGCGTTCCATCTGGGCATCAATATCACGATCATACCACTGGTTGATCGCCCCCGATGCCCCTGCCCCGGCGGCAATAGCCAGAACAGAAATCATCATCAGCACCGGATGGCTGGTCATAGGTGAGACCAGCACCCCGATCACGGCAGTGAAAATCACAAGGCTCATCACCCGTGGCTTCATCAGAGCGACATAGTCCTCCGGTGAAGCCAGATGGGGAGTTGTTGAGATTGCCTGAGCCATGATACTACCTTTTTGCTGATGAGAATGGCCTAGACTTTGGGCAATTCGTCAAAGGTGTGGTAAGGCGGCGGTGAGGCCACTTTCCATTCCAGCGTTGTTGCCCCTTCACCCCATGGGTTCATAGCGGCACGGCGGCGAGAAATAAACGCCTCAGCCACCAGAATAAGGAAGATCAAGACACCAACAGCGCTGATATAGGAACCGATAGAGGCCACCATGTTCCACCCGGCAAAAGCATCCGGATAATCAACATAACGTCTCGGCATCCCGGCAAGACCAAGGAAGTGCATCGGGAAGAAAGTCAGGTTAACGCCAATAAAGGTGATCCAGAAATGCAACTGGGCCAGCAATTTATTATATTCATAGCCTGTCATCTTAGAGAACCAGTAATAAAAACCAGCAAACAGACCAAACACCGCACCAAGCGAAAGCACATAATGGAAATGCGCGATCACATAATACGTGTTGTGCAACACCTGATCGAGACCAGCATTGGAAAGAACCACGCCAGTGACCCCGCCAACGGTAAAGAGAAAGATAAATCCAACCGCCCAAAGCATCGGGATTTCAAACCTGATAGAACCGCCCCACATGGTCGCAATCCATGAAAAAATCTTAATTCCAGTCGGAACAGCGATAACCATAGTCGCGGCGGTGAAATAGGCCTGCGTATCCACATTAAGGCCCACAGTGTACATATGGTGAGCCCAAACAATAAAGCCAACAAAACCAATACCAACCATGGCATAAACCATACCGAGATAACCAAATACAGGCTTGCGGCTAAAGGTGGAAATAATATGGCTGACAATACCAAAAGCAGGCAGGATCATAATATAAACTTCAGGATGCCCAAAGAACCAGAACAGATGCAAAAAGAGAATAGGATCGCCGCCTTCTGCGGGAACAAAGAACGCTGTGCCAAAATTACGGTCAGTCAGAAGCATGGTGATCGCACCAGCCAGAACCGGAACCGCCAAGAGCAGAAGAAATGCCGTCACCAGCATCGACCACACAAAGAGAGGCATACGGTGTAAGCTCATCCCCGGTGTCCGCATATTAAAGATAGTGGTGATGAAATTAGCCGCCCCAAGAATAGACGATACCCCAGCCAAGTGAAGCGAGAGAATAGCAAAATCCATAGACATTCCCGGCGTACCTTCGCTACCGGAAAGAGGGGGATAAATGGTCCAACCAACGCCAGCCCCACCATCAGCAACCGCCGACATCAGAAGCAGAATAAAGGCCGGAGGCAGAAGCCAGAAGCTAATATTATTCATCCGTGGAAACGCCATATCTGGCGCCCCGATCATGATAGGAACAAACCAGTTGCCGAACCCACCAATTAATCCCGGCATGACCACAAAAAAGACCATGATCAATCCGTGGGCAGTGGTAAAGACATTCCAGACATGACCACTTTCCATGTACTGAACGCCCGGATTCATGAGCTCCATTCGCATAAACACCGAAATACCGCCGCCAATCAATGCCGCAAGAATGGCAAAGATCAGATACATCGTTCCGATATCTTTATGGTTAGTGGAGTAAAGCCAACGACGAACGAAGCCCTTTGGGGCGCCGTGATGATCGTGGGTATCTGCAGTTGTTGATGCCATGATTATGCTCCTACAGGTATTCTAATTATTGTTGGACTGAGGCAAGTTCCACCGATGAGGCAGGAACTGGACCTGTTGCAAATTCTTGTTTGGCTTCCTCAAGCCACGCCTTATACGCATCGGCGGAAACCGCCTTGACGACGATAGGCATATAAGAATGGTTGGTGCCACAAATCTGGTTACATTGACCATAATAAGTCGCCTCACCCATCGGGACATCGATCCAAGTTTCGTTAGTGCGCCCGACAACGGTGTATTTTTGCACCGCTAATGCCGGAACAAAGAACGAATGCATAACATCGTTGCCTTGAATCAATAATTTAATACGAGTGCCTTCCGGAACAACCAGAGGATAATCAACTTCAAGCAAGCGCATCTGGCCTTCGGTGAGGTCTTCTTCTGCGATCATATAACTATCAAACGCAATTTGCTCATCCGGGTATTCATAATTCCAATACCACTGTGCGCCCGTCACCTTGATCACCATATCGGTTTCATCAGTACGATCTTGATAATACAGCAAACGGAAAGACGGAACCGCGATCACCACAAGAATGATAACCGGGATGACCGTCCATAACACCTCAATCATAGGATTATGAGTGGTTTTCGATGGGACAGTGTTTTTGGACTCCCGAAAGCGAAAGCAGGTATAAATCAACAGTGCCAGCACAAAAATGGAGATGGCCGTGATAATAACCAACAAAAGATTATGCAGATCAGCCGCCTTTTCAGCGATAGACCCTGCCGCAGGTTGTAATCCGATTTGCCACGGTTCAGGCGCAGACGCCGAAGCCGCGCCGGACATTAAAGCGCTAGCCACTAAAGCACTAGATAGACTAGCGCCAATAAAAGCCAATTTGCTAGGTTTCATGAAAATGCTATTGCGCATCGTTTATCCCCCAATTATTCCGCAATTCCTATCATTCCGGATTTCCGAACTATTGCGTTCATAACATAGACGGATTTTAAGCAAATTGCCATGGCGGAAACATCCCTAGCATACGCAATTCTTGCGACAGGTAGTCGCATGAGGCCACTAACATGGCTTTTTATCGGATGTTTTTCTCTTTCATTCCTACCCAATCATCTCATATAAAGGAAAGACAAGGGGCAAAACCCCGAAATTTTACCTAGATTAGCAGAGGATGCCGTGATCATGGATGCCATCACCAAGACCAATGAGCTGTTTTTTAATCAGACCGAATTGACCGAAGATCAAATCATGCCGGTGATCGGTGATGCTCTGGCAGGAAGTGATGATGGTGAGCTTTTTCTTGAGGAAAGTCATAGCGAATCGCTGGTCTTTGATGATGGCAGAATGAAAGCCAGCAATTATGATCGTTCCATCGGCTTTGGCTTGCGCGGAATTTCTGGTGAAGCCCATGGTTATGCCCATTCCGATGAGATGACTATCGCGGCGATTAAACGCGCGGCTAATACCATTAAATCCGTGAATGATGGTTATGATGGCACCATGGCGGTGGCCCCAAAAGGGGGGCATAACACCCCACTTTACACTGGTGATAACCCGCTTGAAGCCACGGATTTCACCACTAAAGTTAAGCTGATTGAGGATATCAACGCCTATGCCCGTGCCGCCGACCCTATGGTCAAACAGGTTAGCGTTTCTGTCGCAACATCATGGCGGGCGGTGCGTATCATGCGTCCGGATGGCTTTCAGGCGGCAGATATCCGGCCTCTGGTGCGGATCAATGTTTCTGTTGTCATGGAAAAAGATGGCCGCATGGAAAGCGGCTCAAGCGGTGCAGGCGGCCGTGTCATGCTTGATCAATGGCTGGAGCCTTCCGCATGGCAAGCTCAGGTTGATGAGGCTGTTCGTCAAGCACGAGTGAACCTATCATCTATCGCCGCACCAGCCGGAGAGATGGAAATCGTTTTAGGGCCGGGTTGGCCTGGTGTCATGCTTCATGAAGCTGTCGGGCATGGGCTTGAGGGCGATTTTAACCGTAAAGGCACATCCCTATTCAGTGGGCAAATGGGTGAACAGGTCGCCGCTAAAGGCGTGACCGTTGTTGATGATGGCACCATGATGGATCGGCGCGGATCAATTACCATTGATGATGAGGGAACAGCATCACGCCGCAATGTTCTGATCGAAGATGGTATTCTGGTTGGTTTTATGCAGGATCGCCAAAACGCGCGCTTGATGGGTGTTGATCCCACCGGCAACGGACGGCGGCAATCTTTTGCCCATACACCTATGCCGCGCATGACCAACACCTTTATGATGAACGGCCAGCACACCCACGAAGAAATTATATCATCGGTCAAAAAGGGGCTTTATGCGGTGAATTTTGGTGGTGGGCAAGTAGATATCACCAGTGGCAAGTTTGTCTTTGCCGCCTCAGAAGCCTATATGATTGAAAATGGGAAAATTGGCGCGCCAGTAAAAGGCGCAACTTTGATCGGCAACGGCCCGGATGCTATGGGCAAAATTACCATGATCGGCAATGATCTGGAACTTGATCATGGTGTTGGTACTTGTGGCAAAGCCGGACAGGGTGTTCCGGTGGGAGTTGGTCAACCAACCTTGAAAATGGGCGGCATCACTATTGGCGGTACAAATATCGGCTAATCAGCCGCCACGCTGAGCCTTGCGCCAATCTTTTGGTCTCTGGAAAGACCCTGCCCACATTCCCCGTGCTTGCTTGGCGGCGACGGCCTCATCCTGTTGGTATTCTTTGCTATATTCCGAAACGGCAAATCCTGACCGGATTAGCATTCTTTGAACATCTATACCGCCTGTCACCGCGCCCGCGTAGCATCTTCCCAAGTCACGTTTATATCGGTCTTGCCCGGTAATCACACACGCGACGCCCTTGCCATGGCTTTCCAAAATACCGTCAAGGATATCCCTTGCCATCTGGCCGCAAGGCCAAGCATCACCGGTGGAGGTTTCACAGTGCTGTTTGATTTCAGGAGCATCAATTCCCAACAAACGGATTTTATGTTGATCAAGATGAATGGTATCCCCATCCACCACGCGCCAGCTATTTGAGGTAACGATAAGGCTTTCTGCCTGCCCGCGGGCGGCGGCAAAGGATAACATGATAAATACCATGGCCAACACATGACCAGAAACGAATAATAATCTGCGCATAATAAGAGATAACCCAAAATACTCACATATAAATTAACCCTTCTGGGTATTGATGCAAGCTACTTTAGGTAAAGATTGAGACTTAAGTTTAACCTGATTTGGATGTTTGTGGTGATCTGGGATGACGGCGGCGGCGCGGATTCCAGATCATGTTACTGATGACGAGAAACAGCAAAAAACTGACGATGCCGCCAAACCCAAAGGTCAACATACCGCCGCCAAGCTCATAAAGTGGGCCAGAACACACCAGACCAAGCACCTGCCCTAATGAACCCATCCCCTGAATAACTCCCATGATACCGCCAACTTCATTTTTGCGGATGACTTGGCTGGCGGCAGAGGTGACGGTAGGGTTGGCAAGGGCAAAACCTGTACAGACCAGCGTTGTGCAAATGATCATTGGCCAGAAAGACGGTTCAAAAAAGCCTAGAAAATAGCCGACCATAACCAAGTTCATGACCTGTCCTATCACCTAAAGAAACGCCCCGGCAGCAGATGTGCCCAATTCGGTCAGACGTCGCGTGATAGGGCCAATTAATATGCCCTGAACAACAATGATGATAACGCCAACCCAAGTGAAAACATAACCTGTCTGGCGGCTGGAATATTCCATGACATCCTTTAACACCAGCGTAAAAGAGGCCTCAATCTGGGCAAAAGCCAAATTAAGCAAGAACACCGCAAGGCCAAACATAAACAGACCACTCATCCGAAGCATAACAAAGCGCCGTATCCATGACAGTTGCCGTGGTTGCGTATCCCCTTTGCTTTCTGGGACAAAGAAAATGGCAATGATAAACCCGATCAAAGCCAAGGCGCCAGCAAGCAAGAATGGCGCTGTATGTACCGCCCCGCCATAGCCTGAGAGAAGGCCGCCAATAGCAGGGCCTGAAACAAAACCAAACCCGACAAATGCGCCGAGAAGACCCATCGCCCTTGCCCTTTGTTCAGGGGCGGTCGTATCCGTGATAATGGCCTGAATGACGCCGATACTGCCTGATGCCAATCCGGCCAGAATACGGGCAAAAAACATCATCGTGATATCAGTGGTCAGTGCGAACCAGACATGGCCAATAACGCTAAATAAAATTGAACCTAGCAACACGCGGCGGCGGCCAAAATGATCAGACAGACGCCCTAAAATGGGTGAGCCAATCATCATAGCAAGAGCAAAAGAGGCCAAGAGAAGCGTCATGACAGTTTCGCTTGCCCCTGCTTCGTCAATGACAGCATAAGGCAGAACCGGGATCAACGCGCCAACCCCGACGAAGTTCACAAAAACAACAAGTAACAATCCCTGCATCATGGCAATGGGCCTTTAAACTCTAACTTTTAAGCCGATGAACATCATAAAGAGGCTTAATATCTTGTTTCCATTCGCTATGATAACTTGCCAGCAACCGATCCGCTTGGGTTTCTCCCCGATCAGCCAGTTTCATAATCGGTTGAAGATATATACTTTCATCATCACCGATATCATTCAAGCGTTGCCGCCGACGCAACCCCTGTTCAGAGATCTTTAGCACTTGCTTTGCTAGATCAGCCATATCTCTCACCCCTAACTTTCCGCGCAATCCATCTTTCGCGGCGCTCATTCGGGCATTAAGCACATCGTCAGGGCCAATATTCTTGATAAGGTCACTGGCAACATCCAAAGCTTCTTCATCATAAAGTAATCCGACCCAGAAGGCTGGCAAGGCACAAATCATGCCCCAGTCACCGCCATCCGCCCCGCGCATTTCCAAAAATCGCTTGAGACGGACTTCGGGGAAGGCCGTGGTGGTGTGATCTTCCCAATCTGAGATCACGGGCAAGCGGCCTTCATATCCGGGCAGTTTTCCAGCCATGAAATCCCGAAACGACAACCCCGCCGCGTCCTTATAACTATCACCGTCATGGATGAAATACATTGGCACATCAAGCAGATAATCTACCCATTGCTCATAGCCAAAGCCTTGATCAAAGACCGCCGCGGGAACACCTGACCGCGCCGCATCGGTGTCAATCCACGCCGCCGCACGACTAGACATATAGCCAGAAGGTTGACCCTCAATAAAAGGTGAGTTTGCAAAAATCGCTGTTGCCAATGGCTGAAGGGCAAGCGAGGTGCGAAACTTCTTAACCATATCCGCTTCGCTTGAAAAATCCAGATTGACCTGAATCGTGCAAGTCCGGAGCATCATATCAAGCCCTTTTGTTCCGACCTTTGGCATATAATCCCGCATGATGCGATAGCGGCCTTTTGGCATCCATGGGATATCTTCTCGCTTCCAAGTCGGATCAAAACCTATGCCCAACATCCAGATACAGTCATCTGACATGATTTCCGTCATTAATTTCAGATGCGCGTGGGTTTCACCACAAGTCTGATGCAAAGTCTTTAAAACAGCCCCCGAAAGTTCAAACTGCCCACCCGGTTCAAGCGTGATTGAAGCCCCATCATCATGTTTGAGGGCGATGATATTGCCCATCTCTGTTACGGGCTGCCAACCCTCAATATGAGAGATTTGCTTTAGGATATCCCTAATACCCCCCGGCTCATCATAGCTGGGGCGGTGATGGGTTTTACAGTTGAAAAGAAGCTTTTCATGCTCTGTCCCAATGCCCCAATGATTGGGTGATTTTTCGCCATCCGCAAACCATTTAATCATGCTATCGCGATTGATTGGGGCATCATCATGATCTGTCATATCTTTACCGTTCTTTTATTAAAAATCAGATTGCCAAAGGCCAATGGCTAGAATTGCGGCGGTATCCGTTCGCAAAATGTTACGACCTAATGATACTCCATTTATATGGCTTTGATCCAGCAGGAAACATCTTTCATCATCAGAAAAGCCGCCCTCTGGCCCGATCAGGATAACAGCAGGTCGTGGGCTTGCCGCCGCCCGCAGATACGCTAATAAATGGTGATCTTTGTTGCCTGCCTCGGCCTCATCACAAAACATAATGACCTGATCAGAATGATCGGTGCAAAACGCTTTTAGGGATTGCGGTTGTTCTAGCACAGGCACAGAAAGCCGACCTGACTGCTCGGCGGCTTCGGTGGCAATAGCACAAAGGCGGCTGTGATTAACTTGCGGATGCTGGGTAAATGTCGTTGTCACCGGACAAAGACGTGTCACCCCAAGTTCAGTGGCTTTTTCAATCATCGTTTCCATCCGGTGCCGACGGATCGGGGCAAAGGCCAAGGTGAGATCAGGTAAGGTTTCGGCTGGCCTTTGTTGATCCAAAATGTCAATCGCGGTTTTCTTGCGGCCGGTGACGACTAACTTTGCCAGATATTCCCCATCGCTATCATTAAAAACCTTGATATGATCACCATCTTTTAATCGCAACACTGTCAGCAGATAATGTTGCTGATCAGCCGCCGGGTCAAGACGCTCACCTTGAATTAGCGGCAGAGCAAGGTAGAGCCGTTGCAGTGATCTTGAGGTCATGCCCATCATTAGCGATGCCAAACTTTGGACGCAAGCCAAATGTCAGCGCATCATGCTTTTGTTATCGCTGGAGTGATCATGATGGAGGGTTGTTTTGCCGCAACTGTTCCAGTAAAAATAAAGCCCATGACACATTCATCATCCAGCGATATCACCTCATTTGACAAAGGCATTTGGCGCCACCTCCCCCCACTCTGCCGCGATATCCTTATTCTTATGCGAATGGATCGCCCTATTGGTTGGTGGTTGCTGGTCTTGCCAGCGTGGATTGCCATGCCAGTTGCCGCCAGATTAAACAATATCCCGGCCGGTGAATTGTTCCGGTTGATGGGATTGTTTCTGATCGGGGCCATTATTATGCGTGGAACAGGCTGTATTGTTAATGATCTCTGGGATCGGGATATTGACCCGCAAGTCAAACGCACCAGTGGGCGTCCTATCGCCGCCCAACGCATTAGTGTTGGATTGGCGTTAATGATGATTGTTATTCTGGCCTTGATCGGATTTTTGGTGCTGATCCAGTTACCGATGCAGGCGGTATGGATTGGCATTGCCGCGTTACCATTGATCATTGCCTATCCTTTGGCAAAACGACTGACAGGATATCCGCAAATTATCCTTGGCATTACATACAGTTGGGGGGTCTTGCTTGGCTGGGCGGCGGTTGGCGTTTGGCCAGATAGCCGCGTGATTTGGCTCTATCTGGCGATGGCGTGCTGGACCTTTGGCTATGATACTATTTACGCTATTCAGGATATGGCGGATGATGAGCGCATTCATATTGGGTCTTCTGCGCTTAGTCTGGCTGGTCACATCCAGAAAGTCACAGCGGTAATTTATGGTGCCGTGATTGCTTTGCTGATTGGTTTTGCGCTGACCACCGGGGCAGGCCCGTTTTTCAGCTTTACCATTATTGTTGCGGCTTATCATTTTGGCTGGCAAGTGGCACGTATAGATGAACATAATCCAGACTTGGCAGGGAGGTTGTTTCGTAGCAACCGAAATGTCGGGTTAATTCTGGCGGCAGGAACATTAGCCGACACCATGCAAGCCATGGGCTTAATGCCTATGGGGGGAAGCTAGATCAGCCCCATCGTTTCATCCAGACCAAGAACAATATTCATATTTTGCACCGCCGCGCCGGATGCCCCTTTGCCTAGATTATCAAGCCGCGCAACGATCAGGGCTAAGCCATGATCATCATCAGATGGGTGAAAAACATGGATATCCATCCGGTTAGTACCAACCAGATCATCCATCCCCAAAAACCCGCGATCATTCATCAGGCTGTGATCATTTAACGCGTGAACATGAACAAAACTGGCATTAATATAATGCTGACCCAAAGCGGCATGAATATCTTCCACCGTCACCTGATGGCCAAGATGATCAAGATGAAGCGGCAAAAACACCATCATGCCAGCGTAGAAATCCCCCACCATTGGCGTAAAAACAGGTGGGCGATTTATCCCCCCATGCATCATCACCTCTGGCAAATGTTTATGGTTCAGCCCAAGCCCATAGGCAAAATGCCGCGGTGTTTCTCCTGCGTCCATATATCCGATAAGGGACTTTCCGCCGCCGCTATATCCGCTAACAGCAGAAATATGCAACGCGGCATCCGAGGATAATATCCCGCGTTCGGTCAAGGGACGGATCATAGCAATCATAGCCGACGCATAACATCCCACATTAGCAATATGGCGCGAGCCGCTAATGCGATCTTTCTGGCCTGTGGTCATCTCAGGAAATCCATAAACCCAACCATCCGCCGTTCGATGCGCGGTTGAGGCATCTATGATACGGCAATTCAGCCCAGCTGCTAGAGAGGCTGCCTCAACTGCGCTGTCATCTGGCAGACACAAAATGGTAACATCCGATGCCGCCATAGCATCATAGCGATGCGCCGGGTCCTTGCGGTGCTGTTCATCCAACTGAATTAAACTCACCTCTGGATGCGCCAATAGCCGATCACGCACCTGCAATCCGGTTGTTCCAGCCTCACCATCAATAAAAATTTTATAGCTCATGCCTTTTTCATACTGCCAGACTGGTTGCGGAGCAAGCCAATATCGGCTAATCAGTTGTCCATGAGTGATAGAAAAAGCAAAACGATTGAAACCATCATGGCCATGCTTCTGGACAGTGCCAAGAAACATGGCGCTGACGCCGCCGATGCTGTTGTTGCTGGTGGGATATCCGAAGAAGTCTCTGTTCGCCTTGGCAAACTCGAATCCATTGAACGATCCGAAGATCGTAATATTGGTCTGCGGGTGTTTGTTGATGGGCGCAACGCGGTGATTTCCACCGCCAGCACAGATCAAAACAGCATTGATGAGTTAGCAGAACGCGCCGTTTCCATGGCCCGGCTTGCCCCACCAGACCCATATGCAGGTTTGGCAGAAGCAGAGCTTCTGGCAAAAGATATTCCTGATCTGGATTTGATGGATCACACCGTTCCTAGCAGTGATATGCTCAAAGATCTGGCCTTTAGTGTTGAAGAAGCCGCCCGTGCCACCACAGGCATCACCAATTCCGAAGGTGGCAGTGCCTCATACGGAACCAGCGAGATTATGCTGGCAACCAGCAATGGCTTCTCGTCCCAATATGAACGCAGTGGATTTAGCATATCCACCGTGGCTCTAGCCGAACATAACGGCAAGATGGAACGCGACTATGATTTCAGCTCCGCCGTTCATTTCAGTGATTTACGCCCCGCCGCAGAGGTTGGAGCCAGCGCCGCCCAGCGAACGCTTGCAAAACTAGGCGCCATAAAGGCTAAAACCGGACGCTTTCCTGTCATATATGATCAGCGTGTTTCCTCCTCCATTAGTGGTCATATTGCCAGTGCCATTAATGGCGCGGCGATTGCCCGTGGTACTAGCTTTCTCAAAGACCGTATGGATGAGCAAATCACCAGTGCCAACATTTCCATCACTGATGATCCGTTAAGACCAAGAGGCGCAGGATCATCAACCTTTGACGGTGAAGGCCTGCCACGCCGGAAACGGCTCATGCTTGAAAATGGTGTGCTGAAAGGCTGGTTGCTTGATCTGGCCAGCGCAAGGCAATTAAACCTCGACCCTACGGGTAATGCCAGCCGAGGCGTCAGTTCAGCCCCCTCACCTTCAACTAGCAACTGGATCATGTCGCCCGGCACGATAAGCCGCGATGAGTTAATTGCAGATATTGAAGAAGGCTTTTTGATCACCGAGTTAATAGGGTCTTCGGTTAGCCTGATCACTGGTGATTATAGCCGCGGCGCATCTGGTTTCTGGATTGAAAATGGCGCCCTCACCTATCCTGTGACAGAGGCTACTATTGCTGGCAACCTCAAAGAAATGCTGATGGCTATTACCGCCGCAAATGATCTGGATTTCAGCCGTTCTAATGTCACGCCAAGCTTGCGTATTGATGGGATGACCATAGCTGGTGGCTGATCAGGGGCAGATGCGGCAAAGCCGCCGTTTCCGTAATTGGTTTGAACTGATGGTTCATGATCATGGTCTGCTTAGGCTGAGCTGGTATAATCTGCACCGAATATCTGATGAAGCATGGCGCAGTAATCAGCCTACGCCGGGGCGCGTCGCCAAAGCCGCGCGAATGGGCATTAAAACCATTATTAATTTGCGCGGCCCCAGAGATGATGGCGGCTGGCGACTGGAGAACGAGGCTTGTCAAGATCATGGCATCACACTGATCGATTTCACCATCCGTTCGCGTGCTGTGCCAGATAAAGACAATATTCTTGCTGCTAAGGCTCTATTTGATAGCGTGACTTATCCGGTTTTGATGCATTGCAAATCTGGTGCTGACCGCGCCGGAATTATGGCGGCGCTCTATTTGTTGTTGCGGCAAGGCGCCGATATCGACACCGCCGCCAAACAGTTATCATTTCGTTTTCTTCATGTCCGCCAAGCAAAAACAGGGCTTCTTGACGCCTTTCTGGACAGCTATCGCCCATTTGAGGCACGAAATATCAGTTTTCTGGATTGGGTAGAACATCACCTTGATCCCGCCGCCATCACCAGCCAGTTTCAATCACAGGGATGGGCAACCAGATTGGTGGATAGCATTCTGCGGCGCGAATAATCGCTCTAAAAATACATCAGAACAAAAAATGAACTTTTGGTTTAGTAAAAATGCTGGCTCTGGCACAGATCAGCATAAATCCCGCCTTTGGCAATCAGCGTTTCATGATCACCTGCCTCTGCGATACGGCCCTCATCAATGACCAGAATATGATCGGCGTGACGAACCGTTGCCAAGCGGTGAGCAACGATTATCGTTGTTCGGCCTTTGGCAAGCGTTTGCATAGCGCCTTGGATTTGCTTTTCGGTCGCGGCGTCAAGCGCGCTAGTTGGCTCATCCAACAGCAAAATAGGGGCATCACGAAGCATGGCTCTGGCAATGGCAATGCGCTGACGCTGGCCACCCGAAAGGCGATTGCCCTCCTCACCCACCATGGTGTCATAGCCTTCAGGCAGATCGCTAATAAAGGTGTCGGCCGCCGCCGCCTCAGCCGCCGCGTGGATAGCATCATCATTGGCATCCAGCCGACCAAAGGTGATATTGGCACGCACCGTATCGTTAAACAGCAAACTGTCCTGACTTACCAATGCCATCGCCGAACGCAACTGTCCCAGATCAAGATCACGCAGATCATGACCATCAAGGCGGATGACTCCTGATGCCGGATCATAAAGCCGCGGGACCAAATTAATCATCGTGGATTTGCCGCCGCCGCTTGGCCCAACTAACGCCAACGTCTGCCCCGGTGCAATTGAAAAAGTGATATCATCAAGCGTGACAGCATCACCATAGCGGAAGCTGACAGCGTCAAACTCCAGCTTTCCTTTTATGTCATCAAGCGGAATAGGCTTACGCGGAGATACCACCGCCGCCGGAGTATCCAGCAATTCATAAAGCCGCGATAGAGCCGCGCCAGCCTCTTGCAGAACCGTATTAAGCGTTCCCAATGCCCGAACAGGCTGTGCCAGCATCAACAGCGCTGTAATAAAGCCAGCCACATTGCCGATATCAATATTCCCAGACAGTACCCGCCAGCCAGCCAGCCCGATAATACCAGCTATTGCAACACCGCCTAATACCTCAAGGATAGGATCAATGCGCGCTCGCCCCAAGGCCAGCATCCGGTGACTTTTGAACAGCCATGTGAACATTTGTGTTGTGCGATTATGTTCATAATCTTCCAGCCCATAGGCGCGGATCATACGGCCACCTTTCATCGTTTCATGTAATAATGCGGTGGCTTGCCCCATCTGTTCTTGCAATTCTCTGGAACCATGACGCTGGCGACGACCAATAGAAATGATGGGGCCCATGGCAAGCGGATAAACCCCCAGCACCATGAGCGTCAAAAGCCAGTCAAACCAGATCATCACCCCAAACAGCACCAGCACCGTCAGGCTATCCCGGATCAGGTTGCTCACCAATCGCACCAACGCCTCACGAATGAGATTAACATCATTGGTCAGACGGCTAACAAAATGGCCTGCTGGGGCAGCCATAATTTCACGCAAATCCGCAAGGATGAGATGCGATGCCATGGCCTTTTGGATATTCATCGTAATCTTTAGTGCCAGCAATGCCACTTGCCGCGACAGGCCATACATGGCAACACCCCGGATCAGCGCAATACAGATAATCAATGGCGGGATTTGCCAAACCAGATCTGTATTCAGCTCATTAAGGGCGTTGAAAACGTGCTGTATCAGCATAGGATAGGCCCCGGACAGAGCCGAAACCACCACCATAAAGGCAAAAATTACCAGCAAAGCGCGCCATTCCCAACGCACCCAATCCTGCCACAAGCGGCGAAAAAGCCGGGATGTTGCTATTTTACTGGTATGTCCCACAGGTTCCGTCATACCTCCTAGATAGGCTATCTGGCGGCAAGGAACAACATCAAACCATTGCGCCATGGTCTGAAAAATGTAGCGGTTATCGTTAATACCCATCAGCAAAAGCATGAATTTGCTGGATTAACACCTTATGATTATGGCAAACAGAGGCAACAAAAAGGAATTGTTCCTCAACTGCCATGATATTAACCTCATGATACCAACATATGTGATTGCATTTATTGATGATGATGTTCGGCGTAAGGCTCAACAAACCTGCCTGAATGCTTTCGGATTTGAGCCTATTTTTGTTGATGCTGTCAGAGGCCGGGATATCCCCCTAACAGAAAAACAGCGGCTTTTTCATCCCGCGCGGCAATGGCGAGTTGATCACCCTATGAAGGATAATGCGCTTGGCTGTGCGCTTAGCCACTATAAAGCATGGAAGATGATCCAGCAAAGCTCGGTTCCTTATGGACTCATTCTCGAAGATGACGCCATTCCGATTGAGACTAGCAAGCCCTTTCTTAGTGATCAGATTAATCATCTTGCCGTCATGTCAGATCGGCTGGATGTGGTGATCCTCTCATTAAGGCGAAAGACTAATAAACACCTTCCCATCGCCCCGGTAGGTAGTCATGGGAAACTTGCTATGATCAAATATAGTGATATCGGCCTTGAGAGTTATTTTATCACACGCCCTGCTATTGATCGCCTGCTTCCGCATCCTGATCGCTTCTGTTTTGAGGCCGATACTTTTCTTCAGCATTGGTGGCGTCATCACGCTCAGGTGGTGCATCATATCCCCAGCCTTTTTGAGGAAGATGGCGGTGATAGCCAGATTGGTTATCATGAAACCCCGATATGGGAAAATGACCACATCTGGCATAAAGGCGCGCGGCGATTTTGGCGAGGGTTGGATTCTCTCAAAAAACGCCGCCGCCTGAAATCACAATTCCGCGCCATTCGTGATCACCTGACCAGCGCGTGAGAACCCGATGATGCCTAATATCTTGAAACCCCGGATTAGATTTTGCAATCATGACACGGCAGGGGCATAATAAAGAGCATGAGCAGCTTCCTCTTTAAATCTAGATTTGTTGCGTCTTTGTTAGGAATTGTGGCTGGTTTCTATTTTGGGTTGATTATCCGCTTGATGCGTTGGCAAAGGCTTGAAGGTGCTGGCCTTAGTAGCGATGATCCCCCCATTAATACACCCGTGATATTGGTTCATTGGCATAGCCGAGCGATCGGGTTTCCCGGAAAGTTCGGCTGGCGTTATCGTCCTCATTATCTCATCTCTAGCAGTCGTGATGGTGACATTGCCGTGATATCTGGTGCTATTAATGGCAATAGATATATCAATGGATCAACAGATAAGGGCGGCGCCTCAGCGCTATTAGGATTACGGCGGCTTCTCAAAAACAATAACATGGTTTGCATTACCCCTGATGGCCCTCGCGGGCCTGCCCGGAAAGCAACGAACGCCGCTATTATTCTGGCGGCTACTAGTGGCGCCCCGATTATTCCCTTTTCTTGGTCATCGTCACGCCGCCACCGCTTAAATAGCTGGGACAGACTAATCATGCCTAAATGGTTTAGTCGCGGTGTATATGCAATGGGTGAGCCTATCTATATCAAAGGCCCATTGGATGCTGAGGCTACTGATGCCGCCCGCCTCAAAATGGAAGATGCTATTAATCATGTTACCGCCGCCACAGATTTATATTTTGATCATCCTGTGGATCATTTGCCAGAGCGTTATGGAAGCGAAAAGAAAAAATGCTGATGTGGTTTTACAGCATATCATGGACAGTCTTTTCGCCATTAGTCTATTTATGGTTAAAATGGCGCGTTTTCAAAGGGAAAGAGATCGCATCCCGTCTGCCAGAACGCTACGGCAAAAGCACAACCCCACGCCCCAAAGGAGGGCTGATCTGGCTTCACGCCGCAAGTGTTGGAGAGTCTGTATCAGCGTTTGTTCTGGCAAGAAAACTTACTGAGAAATGGGATGCTAACGCCAATCACTCTAGTGGTGATCTTAGCCTTCTGATCACTACCTCTACGATCACCGCCGCAAAAATGCTGGCAACAATCATCGCAAAACATGGTCTGGAAAAGCGCATTATTCACCAAATGCAACCTCTTGACGCTCCACGAGTCATGAGGCGTTTTTTAGAGCATTGGCACCCTGATCTCTTAATCTCACTGGAAAGTGATATTTGGCCAAGTATGATCATGCAAACCGCAGATCGTGGTATTCCAGCGGCTCTTATCTCTGCCCAGATGTCTACGCGCTCGCTGAAACGGTGGAAAAAGGTAAGCTTGCCCAACCGCCAGAGATTATTTTCTGCTCTCAACAGGATTGAGGCTGTTGATGAAGAAAATGCCAAGCGTTTTCGCCAATTTATTCATCCTGACTGGACAGAAATTGGGGTAAGTGGCCCCCTCAAAGCCTCTGCCCTGCCACCTGATGTCAATGCAGATGTGGTGCGTGAGGGTAATCGCGTCCTAAACAGCCGCTTTGTTATTCTGCTGGCATCTAGTCATCCCGGTGAGGATGAATTGATCCTAAGGGCTTTTCAAGCCATGAGGCAGGATACCTCAACCGTATTAATCTTGACGCCGCGCCATATTGAACGCACACCCCAACTGATCAATATGCTCGAAAAATATGACTTAAAACCAGCGTTATTGAGTCGGGACGGATGGCCAAATATGCAGACCAGCGTCTGTATCGCCGATGTCATGGGGCAGATGGGGAGCCTCTATACTATGGCGGATGTCATTATCATGGGCGGCGGATTTATGCCTCATGGCGGGCATAACCCTATGGAGCCTGCGGCGCTTGGCAAGGGAGTGATTAGCGGTAAAAAGATTCATAAAAATACGGCCATTTATTCTCGTTTGGATGATTTTGGCGGGGTCGTCTGGGCCGATAGTCAGGTGGAAATTGAAACCGCGATTACTAGCCTAATGACTGCCCCCACCAAGTTAAAGCATCTTAACACTGCCGCCTATTCTGCCTATCAATCCTTCACCAAACAGGTGGATGAAGTTGCTATTCGTCTTCTTGGAATGATGAGGTGATCATGACAAGAAAGCCCCCGGTTTTTTGGACTTCTTCCACAGTTTCAAGCTATCTGATAGCAATCATGATGACGCCGTTTAGCTGGCTGTGGCAACTGGCAGGCTGGTTACGCTGGCGCTTGGCAAAGCCTTATCATGCAGAGGTGGCGGTGATTTGTGTTGGCAATCTGAGTGTTGGCGGCGTCGGGAAAACCCCATTTGTCCGCGCCCTTGCGCTCATGGCTAAAGCGGCTGGATTTTCGCCTGTTATTCTGATGCGTGGATATGGCGGCAACTTGCCCGGCCCCGTCAGCGTTAGCAACAAACATTCCGCCCTTGAGGTTGGTGATGAGGCCCTAGAGTTAAATGCATGTTCTGTTCCTGTTATCGTGGCACGCGACCGCGCCGCCGGAGCGCGCTGGATTGAAAGCCATGATAAAGGTAATCTGATTATTATGGATGACGGATTTCAAAATCCTAGCCTGAAATCAGATCTGGCTGTGTTGGTTTTTGATGGTGAGACCGGACTTGGCAATGGTAAAATTGTCCCCGCCGGGCCCCTTCGTGAAAGCATGACAAATGGGCTTAAACGTGCCAGCCACGCCCTTATTATTGGCTCGGATCAACACGGATTATCCACCCGCATCCATCATCTTGCCCCACATATTGAAATCGCCAGTGCTAATAAAGGCTATGATGCCGATACGTGCCAGTTGATCACTGATGACACCATATTAGATGGTCGATTAATGGCATTTGCTGGCATTGGCAACCCTCAAGGTTTTTTTGATACGATCAAGAAACACGGCGGTCATCTGGTTGCCAGCCTTTCTTTTGCCGACCATCATCACTATACCTCAATGGAATGGGAACAGATAATCAGCACAGCAGAAATGAATAAGGCCCGGCCAGTAACCACAATGAAAGACTATATGCGCCTAACCCCAGCCCAACAAACTATGGTGACGCCTTTACCATTGGAATTGCTCATTAATGAACAGAGCTGGATGAAGCATCTGCTGGCGGAATTGGAAAAGGGCAGAACATGATCAAGTTTCTTGCAACATGGTTTCGTCAACTGATCATCTGGCCGCTTGGTGCGGTTTTGATCCATATGGTGATGGGCTTGCGCTTTATCGTTCCTGTGCATTGGTCCAGCGCCATTATCGGCGGGCTTATTCGCGTGATCGGGCCGTGGACATCATGGCATCGCCGCGCCAGAAAAAATCTGCGCCTTGTTATGCCAGAACTGACCCCAGACCAAGAGCGCCAGATTCTGAATAAAATGTGGTGGAATATTGGTCGCAACGCTGGCGAGTTTGCTTATCTGGAGAATCTAGCATGGCAATCATCACAACATCTGACTGGTGATGAGATTCTAGATGATATCTCAGATACTGGCGGTTTTATTATTAGCGGTCATCTTGGGAATTGGGAAATGTGCTGTATCCCCTTTATTCGCCGTGATTTACCATTTTCAATTATTTATCGTCCGCTAAACAATCCTCTTGCTAAAAACGCGCTGAATAAGCGGTTGGAATTGGCCAATAAGACCTATTCCAAGGGCAGAGAATCCGCACGCGGCATTATTGAAACGGCCCGCAAAAAAGATATCATGATCATTCTGGTTGATCAGAAATTGCGCGAAGGCATGGTCGTGCCATTTTTTGGCAAGGGGGTGACAACGCCTGTCTCTTATATCAAGGCGGCGCTGAACCATGATATTCCTATTATCATGATGCGAATTCGCAGGTCTCGCGGCTGTCAGTTTTCCGTAAGCTTAGAAAAATTGGATTGTCAGGAGATTATCGCCAAAAACCCGAATAAAGACCCCATTCTAGCCATCGCAACTGAGATCAATGCCTTTCTGGAAGAATGGATCAGGGAAACCCCTGAACAATGGTTCTGGCCGCATCGCCGCTGGCCCGAAAGCAAAGGGGAAGCCCCTTATGAAATAGATTGAAAACCGTTATGAGTTAAAGAGGTTTGCCTGATCGGGATTGTCAGGTTTATCGTCTGCTTTTTTAGCAGGTTTTTTCTTTTCAGGGGGATGATCATCGGGGACAGGCCCCTTATCTGTTCCGGTGATTTGTGCCGCCATCTTCCCATCAGCAAAACGCAGATTAACCTCTGTGCTTGTGGCGGCGTCTTTGGCAGATTTAAGGATGCGGCCATCACTTGCATCACTGATCAGGGCAAATCCTCTGGCTAGCACCTTTTGATATGACGATGCCTCAAGCAAGCGGCTGACTTGATCCACTTTGGCTGTGAGGCGTTCTATGATCTGCTCACCCCGGCGCATTACCCGCCCTTCAAGCAAAGCCAGATGATGCTGTTTCTGGTCCATCATTCCGGTTGGGGCCGTCATGCCCTCAGTGATCATACCAAGACGCTGAAGCCGCTTTGATAGCAATTCATTTTGCGCCTGATCCAAACGCAACATGATCTGGCCCGCGCGATCACGCGCATCAGAAATCTGTCCCGCCGGAGTCGGCAGACGATCGGCAAATCCCTGTACCCGGATCGCAAGGGTATTGAGATGAGCATCTATGACACGCATATGATCAGCGTCACTGGCATCCAGCCGTTGCTGACGATAGGCAATGGTCTCTCTAGGGTCGCCGAGGGCTCGTTCCAGCGCATTTAGCCGTTCCGACGCTTGGCTGTTCATCTGATCTGTTTTGCGATCAAGCCGCAATTCCCATTCCGTTAATTGACGGCGCAATTCATTGCGAACAGGCGTTGCCAGTTCTGCCGCCGCCGTTGGGGTTGGTGCCCGCAAATCTGCCGCGTAATCACATAATGTCGTATCTGTTTCATGGCCTACCGCTGAGATAAGCGGAATATCTGATGCGGCAACGGCCCTGACCACACCCTCATCATTAAATGCCATGAGGTCTTCAAGACTGCCGCCCCCACGCGCCACGATTAGCACATCTGGACGGGCAATATCCCCATCCATTGCCAACGCATTAAATCCATTGATGGCGGCGGTGATTTCTGACGCCGCCGCGTCACCTTGCACAAGGACAGGCCAGACCAGAACATGAACCGGAAACCTGTCGCTTAACCGGTGCAAAATATCCCTAATCACGGCACCTTTGGGGCTGGTTACCACGCCGATAACCTTTGGCATGGCAGGGATAGGTTTTTTGTGGGCGGCATCAAATAGACCTTCATCCAAGAGACGTTTGCGGCGTTCCTCAAGTTGTTTCAAAAACGCACCTTCGCCTGCCAGTTCTAGAGATTGAACGACAATCTGATAGCGTGATTGCCGGGTAAAAGTGGTGAGCTTGCCTGTGATCACCACATCCAATCCGTCTTCGGGCAACATCGCCATTCGCGGCACCATGGTCTTCCAGATCACGGCCTCAAGAATATTGTTTTCATCTTTGAGTTTGAAATAAATATGCCCTGACGACCATTGCCGACATTCCGCGATTTCAGCCCTTACCCTTATGACATCAAAACTCTCAACCGCGCGTTTGATCGCCTGTGATAATTCAGATAGCGAAAAAACAGGGTGATTATCAGATTTGGAGAGGCTTTGGTCTTTCTGTTCCATACCATGTTATGCCATAGTGACGCGGTTAAGGCCAATGGCTAGATTAAAAAATGTGACGCAAAAGGGGAGCATGATGAAAGTAATGATTATTGGCGGCGGCGGTAGAGAACACGCGCTGGCTCATGCGATATCTTTATCACCTTTGCTGACAGAATTGCTGGCAACACCCGGCAATCCGGGCATAGCGGAATTGGCACGTTGTCTGAATTGCCCGGATGAAGCGGCGATCTTTACCGCCATCAAGAACGAGGGCGTTGATCTGGTTGTGATTGGCCCCGAAGCTCCATTGGTAGATGGTATGGCTGACCGTCTCAATGCCGCCGGGGTCGCTGTCTTTGGGCCAAGCCATCAAGCCGCCATGCTTGAAGGCTCAAAGGCATTTGCACGTGCTTTTTGTGACCGTCACCACATCCCACAACCTGACTGGCGACAATTTACTAACAGCGTTGAAGCAATCGCCTATATTGAAGCCCACTCTGCCGAGGGTCATGTGATCAAAGCTGATGGGCTTGCCGCCGGAAAAGGTGTTGTGGTTGCTGATACAAAACCCGAAGCTATCGCCGCTATTACTAATATACTGGATGATCAGCAATTTGGTGACGCCGGAGCATCACTCCTGATTGAGGAGCGCATCACTGGCGTTGAGGCCTCACTTTTTGCCATGGCTGATGGTGATCATGCCATCATGATCGGTACTGCCCAAGATTATAAAAGGGCGTGTGATGGAGATAAAGGCCCTAATACTGGCGGCATGGGCGCGGTATCACCTGCGCCAGCCCTTGAAGCCAACCCGCATCTCACCGAACAGGCTTGGCGTGAGGTTGTTGAAAAAGTCATTAACGGCATGAAGGCCGAAGGGATGCCATATCAAGGGTTTCTTTATGTCGGCCTCATGATCACTAAGGATGGCCCCAAGGTGATTGAGTTTAATTGCCGTTTCGGTGACCCGGAGGCAGAAGTCATTTTGCCTAGATTGGACAGCGATTTGCTCAGCGCGCTGGTTGCCGCTACCAAAAAACAGCTTCACCAGACAGAATTGCATTTCAAATCAGGCGCGGCGGTGACCGTAGTCATGGCAAATGGTGGTTATCCGGGGCCAATCACATCTGGCGGTGTAATCACTGGACTGACCGCAAACGAGATCAAAAACAGCATGGTTTTTCACGCCGGAACTAGCACGAAAGGCCATGATATTGTTGCCACAGGTGGCCGCGTTTTGGCGGTCACAGGGTGGGGCGACAATCAAGCCAGCGCCCGGCAAACAGCTTATGCTAGGGCAGAGAACATCAGCTGGCCCGGTGTTTATTATCGGCGGGATATTGCCATCTAACGGCGGCGCGAGAAAAACGACTTCAACATTTGGCTTGATGCCTCAGCCTTAATGCCATCATAAATCTCTGGCTGGTGGTGGCATTGTGGATGATCAAACACCTTAGCTCCATGAAAGACGCCACCTGATTTTTCATCCGCCGCGCCGATATAAAGCCTCCTGATCCGGGCCTGTGCAATCGCACTCGCGCACATGGCACATGGCTCTAGCGTCACCCATAAATCACAATCACCTAAGCGTGGATTTTGACGCTTGGCAGAGGCTTCACGGATGGCAAGAATCTCGGCATGGGCGGTGGGGTCGCTATCACGCTCCACCCGGTTTCCAGTCACCGCCAGCACTGTACCATCAGCCGCAACAACTACCGCGCCAACAGGTACATCCCCGGCCTCTGCCGCCTCTCTGGCGGCGCCGAGGGCAGTCGTCATATGATCTTGATAAGCATTCGTATCCTTCATGCGAAACAGCATCGCATAATTTAACCATTTAGGCTATGGTGGCGGCATGGCAAAGTCACCACAGAAATCAGAATTAGCGGCCCTCTTTGATGCCGCCAGTCAAGCCCCGCAACGCCTCGCTAAACGCATCGCATCAGCAGGGCTTTGTTCACGGCGTGACGCCGAGCAATGGATCACAGACGGGCGCGTGAAGGTTGATGGAACACGGCAAGATAGTCCGGCAATCAATGTTACCAGCGAACAAGTGATCACTGTTGATAGCAACCCCCTGCCAGTGATAGAGCCGCCACGTCTGTGGCGATACTATAAACCGCGCGGATTGGTTGTTAGTCACCGGGACGAAAAAGACCGCATGACTATTTTTGATGCCATCAGAGAAAGCCATGGTGATAGTCTGCCGCGAATGATTAGCGTCGGGCGGCTTGATCTGGATTCCGAAGGTCTGATCCTGTTGACCAATAGCGGCGCTTTGGCTCGGTATCTGGAATTACCCTCTACGGGCTGGATTCGCAAATATCGGGCGCGGGTTCGTGGGCAAGTCAAAAAAGACCATCTTGACCAACTGGGTCGCGGTTTGACGGTGGATGGCGTGCGATATCGTCCGGTGGTTGCCAGCCTTGATCATCAAGCCAACAGCAACGCATGGATTAACATTGCCCTCAAAGAAGGTAAAAATCGTGAAATCCGAAAATTGATGGAACATTTTGGTTATCCAGTGAGCCGCCTGATCAGAACCTCGTTTGGGCCATTCATGCTGTCGCGCATGGAAGAAGGTGACATTGCCGAAGTCAAAGCCGCCGTCTTGCGCGATCAGCTTGGGCTGAAAAAAGCGGAAAAAGACGCCGAAGCTGACACAACAAAACCTCGTGGAAAATCACAAACAGAACACCCTCATCCCCTAAGAAGTCATCTCATTCTAAAAGGCTAGCGACCAAAAACTCTCTAAAGAAACCTAATCATCATGCGAATCATCAGCGGAAAAAGACGCGGCGCGACACTAACCGCCCCTAAAGGCCAGACCACACGCCCAACCGCGGACCGAACCAGAGAGATGATCTTTAATGTTCTCAATGGTGGTCGCCATGGCGAGGCATTAAAGACGCCATTAGTGGTTGATGCTTTTGCTGGCAGTGGCGCAATGGGGCTTGAGGCATGGTCAAGAGGCGCCGAGCGCGTGATCATGATTGATCACGACAGAACAGCACGATCAACCATTGCCGATAATATTCAAAAACTAGATGCTGGCAAAGACTGTGGCGCGGTGGATCGCGACCTGAGCAAGCCTATCACTTGGCCCTTTGGGGCGGCGGGATTGTTTTTCCTTGATCCGCCATGGCGAAGATCCGCTGATGAGGATGATCTATCTGAGATCGCATTAGAAATGCTGGTCAACGCCAAGGCCGTTCTGCCAAATGCGCTTGCCGTGATTGAACATGATCTGCGCTTTCCCCCAAACTTACCTGCTAGCTGGGGCATTACCGATACGCGAAAAGCTGGCCGAGCCGGGGTGATGTTCTTGCGCTATCAATCCGATTAGCGGCGCCCAAAAAGTTTCTCAATATCTGCAAGGCTTAGATTAACAAAAGTTGGCCTGCCATGATTGCATTGCCCCGACCGCGGCGTGATTTCCATATCTCGCAGCAACGCGTTCATCTCACTGGCGTTAAGCGGCCTGCCAGCCCGAACAGACCCATGGCATGATATTGTTGCCAGCACATGATTAATGCGGTCTTCGATGCTCTTGCTGGTATCCTGTTCTAGCAATTCTTCGGCGGTGTCACGAACCAATTGCTGAATATTAGCCTGACCCAAAATCGTTGGTGTCTCACGCACCAGAACTGCGCCATCACCAAATGCCTCAATCACTAGCCCAAGTTCCGCCAGCATTGAGGCGTGTTCAATCAGCATGGAAACAGATGCCGCCCCAGGTTCAACAACTTCTGGTATCAGCAACGCCTGCCGTTCCACCTTGCCTGCCTCACGCTGAGCTTTCATGCGTTCCAGCACCAGCCTTTCATGGGCGGCGTGCTGATCCACCAGAACAATGCCGTCAGGCGTTTCGGCAACAATATAGGTTTTGTGAAGCTGTGCCTTGGCCGCGCCAAGGGGATAATCCCTTATATCGGCATCAGCGTGTTCAGCGTCACCTGTTTCGCCGACCTCACCATAACTTGATGCGTTTTCTGCCAGTCTTGCGTCAGGCGCGGCATCGGTAAAGGGAAGTGATTTGCCGTAATGGTCAGGGGATTGCCAATCCGGCCTTGCCCGTGATGAGCCGCCGCGTCCATAGCCGCCATACCAAGCCCCCCTGCCGGGTGCTGTCATGCCTATCGCCGCTTGACCTAATTGACCGCTTGTTTGCCTATTATTATCAATAGCGGCACGCAAGGCGTTGATCACCAATGAACGGATCATGCCGCCATCACGAAACCTCACTTCGGCCTTAGCCGGATGAACATTGACATCAACATCTTCGGACGGCACTTGAATAAACAAAACAACCACCGGATGCCGACCTTGGGGCAAGGTATCCGCGTAAGCCGCCCTTACCGCGCCAATTAAGGTTCGGTCACGCACCGCCCGGCCATTAACATAAAGATGGATAGCGGTAGCGGTGGATTTGTTGAATGTTGGTAATCCTGCCAGTCCGGTTACCGCCACCTGATCCCGGCGCGCATCAATATCCAAAGCTTCATCCGCAAAATCACCACCCATCACATCACGTATCCGCGCCCGAATATCTGGGCGTGTATGATCGCCCTGATTGGCAATATCCAGATTAGCATCGCGGGCAGGTAAAACCATCGGCTGACGACCAGAATCGCTAACGGTGAACGCAATGGCAGGATGCGCCATGCTAATGCGTTTGACCATATCAAGGATTTGGGCTGTTTCGGTTCGGTCAGTTTTGAGAAACTTCAACCGTGCTGGCACGGCGGCAAACAGCTCCTCAACAACCACTCTTGTGCCTTTTTGTCGAGAGGCTGGATGAATCTTACCAACCTTGCCATTGTCAATTTCCAGCATCCATCCGTTTGCCTCACCCTGAGCGCGACTTGAGATCGTCATCCGGCTAACTGATGCAATAGATGGTAGCGCCTCACCTCGAAACCCTAGGTGATTAATGGCCATAATGTCTTCACCTGAAATCTTTGAGGTGGCGTGGCGTTGCACTGCCATGTTGAGATCATCACCAGTCATGCCATCGCCATCATCATCAACAGCCAGCATCCCCCGGCCGCCTTGCGCGATAGCCACCTCAATACGGGTAGCATTGGCATCTATGGCATTCTCAACAAGTTCCTTGACGGCACTCGCCGGGCGTTCGACCACTTCCCCGGCGGCGATCTGGTTTATGATGTGGTCAGGAAGAAGACGGATCATCGGAATTATTCGATCTCCAACGGCTCCTTTTCAATAGGATCAATGCCGGGTGTTGGTGTTATCGTTAGTGGCTGTCCATCTTTAATCGCCTGACGGATACGAAAGGCCTCGGCCTCGGCGTTTAGGTCAGGGCCGACTTCTGGTTTACCCCCGAACAATTCTTCAAGCGGAATTCTCCTATCCAACTGAATCCCCAAGGTTTCTTCGTCAATGATGGCGCGAATATTTTTAATCGCCCGATTAGTGCCAAACAATTCATCAAAGTTACTGGCATCCGCAGATGAGGTTGTTAGCAACTGCTGTGACTGACTAATCGCTAAATTGCTAGTTAATGCGTTCTGGGCCTGTCCTGATGCGATCTCCTCATCATTGGTATCACCCGGACGAAGCGAGAAGTTTGGTGGCAAGGTCAGAGGAGGACGGATCACTACCTCAAACTCATCAGGAGAGGTTTTTCTGCCGTTAATGGCATTGGTACCGCCACTACAAGCTGATAACAAAAGCATCCCCGCCATAAGCCCGCTGATGAGCAACGATCCTTTTGTGGAATACCATTGCTGTTTTGCCATTTTTGCCGTTATGGTCATCCTGATCCTGTCTCCTGAACACTATGTTCCATCATGTTATCCGTCAAATTATTATCACCAGATTGATCATACTTCATCATCTTGGCTTTGGTTGCTGTTTTCATTACCTTGGCGCCAACTGCTGAAAAGCATAAGGCCAACCCCGATCACGATCACACTGTCCGCTACGTTAAACGCTGGCCAGTGCCAACCTGCCGCATGAACATCAATAAAATCAACAACCTTTCCTAAACGGATTCTATCTACCGCATTTCCTATGGCGCCGCCAGCCATCATGATGGCACCCCAGCGCCCAACTGGCAACCAGTCCCTAGAAATATATGGCAGCAGCACCCCAACGGCAACGGCAAAAATCGTCAGAACCACAACCCCAAGCGTGCCACTGTTCCCGAACATCCCAAAACTAATTCCTGTATTATAGGCAGGACTGAAATTGAGGAACGGCAATATGGTGATCACACGCGGCGGCGAGAAAATCAGCTCCAGCATGATCATCTTGGTCAATTGATCAACCGCAGCCAACCCTATCACGCCAAGGTAGCCGCGCCACCATCTAGCCAGAAATGACATCATGACATCGACCACAGAGGTGATGATCCCCATGCAACAACTCAGGTAAGATTTTCCAGCAACGATCACATTTATCACCATCTGCCAGCGCGATTGTTACCCCCATATCCGGATGATCATCATCAGTATGGGCATCTTCTGGCGGCAACGCGGCGACCATATGTGCAGATGAGGTAATAAACACTTCTGCCGCATCAAGACCAGCAAACGCATCTATCACATTTTGTGGAGCATAAAGCGTTGGATGCGCCTGAAGCGAGGATTTGATCATGCCAGCGTTGCGGGCCTTTTCAATCGCCCCTGTCACCATCAATCTTGCTTGGCGAATCTTGGCCCAGCGATGACCAAGCGCTTCATCCAGCCAGCTATCAGGCAGATCAGGAAACACCTGAAAATGCACCGAATGTTTAGGATCAGGATAACGCGTCTGCCATGCTTCTTCGGCGGTAAAGGTTAGAATCGGCGCCAGCCACACCACAAGCGCATCAAACAGCATATCCATCACCGTTCGGCAAGCGCGGCGTTCCGTTGAGGAAGCGTCACCGCAATACAGCAGATCTTTGCGGATATCAAAATAAAAGGCCGAAAGATCATTGTTACAGAAATGGTGCATCATGGTGAAGATTTGATGATAATCATGTGCCGCCGCCGCTTTGCGAATTTGAATATCAATTTCTTTAAGCCTCATCAACACCCAGCGTTCTAATCCCGGCATATCTGATGGATCAACCTTTTCGTCTGCGGAAAAGCCTTCAAGACTGCCCAGAAGATAGCGTAAGGTGTTACGCAGACGGCGATAATGATCAACCTGACGCTGGATGATTTCCTTGCCAATCCGCAGATCATCATAATAGTCCGAATTAGCAACCCAAAGCCGCAAAATATCCGCACCGTTTTGGTCAATCACCTGTTGGGGCGTCACCGTATTGCCAAGTGATTTTGACATTTTTCTGCCTTGCTCATCCAGAACAAAACCATGCGTCAAAACAGATTTGTACGGGGCGCGTCCACGCGTACCACAAGCTTCAAGCAAAGACGAATGGAACCAGCCACGATGCTGATCAGAACCTTCGAGATACATATCCGCAGGCCATGACATTTCTGGATTATTTTCCAGCAAAAAGGCATGGGTTGACCCCGAATCAAACCAAACATCAACAATATCCGTGACCTGATCATAATCATCGGCATTATAGTCATTTCCCAGAAACCGACTTGGCGGGGAACTAAACCAAGCGTCTGAACCCTCATCTTGAAAGGCCTCAACCACCCGGTCAATCACCTCTTGATTGCGCAACGGCTCACCCGTGGCTTTGTGGACAAAAACCGGAATAGGCACGCCCCAAGCCCGTTGACGACTGATGCACCAATCCGGACGGTTAGCAATCATGCTGGTCAATCGCGTCTGGCCAGCAGGGGGATAAAACGCCGTTTTGTTCAGTTGATCCAATGCCGTATCACGCAAACCGGTAGTTTCCATAGAAATAAACCATTGCGGCGTGTTGCGGAAAATCAAGGGCGCATGGCTACGCCACGAATGCGGATAAGAATGGTTCACCTCACCTCGCCCAATCAGTGCGCCGTGATCCGCCAGAATATCAGCAATCTTTTCATTATCTTTTAGCGCGCTCATGCCAGCAAAAATCGGTAAATGTTCCATAATCCGGCCATCAGCACCAACCGTTTCCGGAACTGGCACGCCATGGGCAAGCCCAAGAACATAATCCTCAGCCCCATGACCGGGGGCAATATGAACAATGCCCGTGCCTTGATCAGTGGTAACATAATCAGCAGGCAACATTGGCACCGCGTGATCATAACCATGCGCCGCCATCGGATGATCTAAAATGGTGTCTTTGAACATCGTTGGCGCAATATCAGTCAATCGCTTTAACTCGGTGATACCGCAAGCTTCAGCAACCTCAGCGGATAAATCATCAGCCAGAACGATCTTTTCACCCTTAACCCCAAGCGCATCCGCCGCCGTTTCCATGATCTGATAAAGCCCATAAGAAATATCTTCACCATAAGCGGTGGCGCGATTACCCGGCATCGTCCAAGGCGTTGTTGTCCAGATGATAACAACCGCATCTTTGAGGATATCATGCTGTGTTTCGCGCACGGGAAAGCGAGCATAGATTGTTGTTGAACGGCGATCAAAATATTCGATCTCAGCTTCGGCTAACGCTGTTTTTTCGACCGCCGACCACATCACTGGTTTTGAGCCGCGATAAAGCGCCCCATTCATCAGAAACTTGCCAATCTCACCAGCGATCACCGCCTCGGAAGAATATTTCATGGTCAGATAAGGGTCTGCCCAGTTGCCCATAACACCTAGGCGCTGAAACTCATCAGACTGAACACCAACCCAATGGCTGGCAAAATCCCGACATTCTTTGCGAAACTCAACAATCTCAACCTGATCTTTATCTTGGCCTTTCTTGCGATAGCTTTCTTCGATTTTCCATTCAATCGGCAGGCCGTGGCAATCCCATCCCGGAATATAATTGGCATCCTTGCCAAGCCCGGATTGAAAGCGATTGATGATATCTTTGAGAATCTTATTCAGCGCATGACCAATATGCAGATTGCCATTGGCATAGGGCGGGCCGTCATGAAGAATAAATTTCTCGGCCCCTTTGCGGTGTTCCCGCAAACGGTCAAAAAAACCCATCTGTTCCCACATCGCTTGGATTTCAGGTTCTTTTTTTGGCAATCCTGCCCGCATTGGAAAATCCGTTTTGGGAAGAAATACCGTGGATTTGAGATCATCAGTCATAGTTAAAGCACTCAATTCTGTTTCATATGAAAAGCACGCGCGCTTTTCACATCTCGCGCTATTTGATGGCGAAGCTCGTCCAGATTGTCAAACTTTTGCTCAGCTCGGATAAAATCCAGACAAAACACATTAATCCTCTGGTCGTAAAGATCAAGATCAACATCAAAAAGATTGGCTTCACATCGCACCGCTTTGCCAGCTACCGTTGGCCTGATCCCAATATTGGCAATGCCGGAAATAATGCCTCTTTCTGGGTGTTCGGGAAAGGTCGCGGCGATAGCATATACCCCCAAAGGCGGTACCAAATAATCCCCCAAGAGAACGTTAGCCGTAGGAAAGCCAATTGTCCGGCCACGCTTATCACCATGGGCAACGGTGCCGCTTAGGATATAGGGACGGCCAAGCATCCGGGCAGCGCTATCCAGATCAGCTTCGGCAATCGCCGCGCGGATGCGGCTGGATGATATCGCTTCACCTGATTGGGCTTCCAGACGGACTTGGTGTGCCGTGATGCCATATTTCTGACCTTGTTCTTGCATCATATCCATTCCGCCACCACGCGCGTTGCCAAAGGCAAAATCCTCACCAGCATAGATTGATCTGATGCCTAGAGAGGGCAGTAATGTGCTGATAAAATCGGTGGCTGATGTCTGGCGCATGGCATCATCAAAAGCCAGCCGAATGATCATCTTCACCCCAGTCTCTGATAGGAGAGCTATTTTATCTTCATTATCTGCTAGGGCAAAACCTGGCAGATCAGATCGGAAAAACCGCCGGGGATGCGGCTGAAAAGTGACCACGGCAGGGATCAACCCATCACCATGTTCAACCGCCGCGGAAATTAATTTCTGGTGGCCTAAATGCACCCCATCAAAATTACCAATAGCCGCCGCAATACCTACCTTGAGGGCAGGCTTCAGCTCAGCAGGAATAGCCTCACCCACTGCCCAATCCACCACAAGACAGTCGGGGGCTTTGATTAAAGGTCTAATCTTTTGGCACATCATGGGTTTTCAAGACTTTCAAAAACAGTTTGCTTTAAGCCGCCATGGACTATACTGCGGTTTTGCGGCAAATCAACGCCTTTGGCTGGTCAGATGAAAAAATTAACGCTAGAATAGTGGGCATGGACACATTGGATATATCATCTTTCCAGAATTTTATGGCCTCACCTATCATTGAACAGTTGATAGTGTATCTAGGGCATTTTACCTCTGGCATCGTTATCATTATTCTAGGTTTCTGGATTAGTGGTCGCCTTGCCAAAGTCATCCAGAACCGTTTGTCCAAGATTAAATCTTTTGACAGCACACTAGTACCTGTTTTTGCCAGCACCTTCCGTTACGCGATTTTACTGATTGCCATTGTTGCGGGCCTTGGCAGTTTTGGCATTGAGACAACCTCAATCATTGCTGTTATTGGTGCCGCTGGCCTGGCTATTGGTCTGGCCTTGCAGGGGACACTTTCCAATGTGGCCGCCGGCGTCATGTTGTTATTTATTCGACCATTTAAGATCGGTGACTGGATTGAAACAGGTGCCGTTTCGGGAACAGTGCATGAGATTGGCCTGTTTTCGACGATTGTTAACACCTTTGATAATATCTATATTTCGGTGCCGAACTCATCCATTTGGGGCAGTATCATTATCAACCATTCGCGCTATAACACCCGGCGGATGGATTTGGATATTGGCATTGCTTATGAAAGCGATATTGACGTGGCTGAGGCGGCGTTGATGAAACTGGCCGCCGATGACCGCGTGCTTTCTGACCCTGCGCCACAATTCCTTATCGTTGATTATGCGGCAAGTGCCATTACTGTTCGGCTTCGGCTTTATGCCAGTGTTGACACATATTGGCCGCTTTATTGGGATATGATGCGACAGATTAAAGCCACCCTTGATAACGCTGGTATCAGCATTCCTTACCCCCAGCGTGAAGTTAGACTGATTGAAGGAAACAGCGACTAAAGCTAACGATGTAACAATATAAAATTTAACAATATTAAATTATTGCAAAGTATCTTTTATTCATATGAAAAACTCAGACGCCCCCCAGCCCCCCTCACAATTTATTAATCGTGACACTCTTTCCAACAATATTGTTCAAAAGCTGGTGCGAGAGCGCGGCGGTGATCATACCGTTCTTTCAGACGAAGATTTGTTAGCCTCACGCCGGGCGCTGATACCTGATGACTATAAGGGTGATATCTGGGTATTTGGTTATGGGTCACTGTTATGGAATCCCGTCATCACAATCTCGGATCAAATCCGGGGGCGCATCTTTGGGTATCATCGCCAGTTTTGCCTAAAGACCGAGGTTGGGCGCGGCTCTCCGGGAAATCCGGGGTTGGTATTGGGGCTTGATGTTGGTGGGTCTTGTGTTGGGATTGCCATGAAAGTCAGTGGTGATCAGCCTATTCATGAGCTTGATCTGTTGTGGCGGCGTGAGATGCTTAATTCTTCCTATCACCCTAAACTGATCAATTTTCATTCCGAAAGCCGCTCTGATCAGGCTAGGAAAGTGGTGACCTTTATCATGAACCGCCAACATTCCAACTATCTCAAAGATTGCCCGACCCCCGAAAAGGCGCGCATGATCGCTGAAGCAACTGGTTTTGCTGGCCCATGCCGAGACTATTTGATTGAAACCCATAAAGCTCTGACTGAATTGCAGATAAAAGATCATTATATAGAAGAAATCTACAATGCCGTGTTGTCACATTCTTGACCTTATGAGCAGAACAGCATAAAAGCATCTTAAGCGAGTGTGGCGGAACTGGTAGACGCAGTGGACTCAAAATCCACCGGTGGCAACACCTTGAGAGTTCGAGTCTCTCCACTCGCACCACGCCTGATAGAGGTACAGAGACAGGGCGACCATTTTCATATTATGACCAATCATAAGACCCTGATATCCCACATCACATCGCGCTTGCTGATTTGGCATGATCAGATGATGGGGTTAGCGCGGCGTAAAACAGCACCAGCATGGCTTGGTGGGTTTTCCTTTATTGAATCTATTTTCTTTCCTATTCCGGTTGATCCTATGCTGGCGGTAATGGTGATGGCACGCCCATCGCGCTTTATCATGTTGGCGTTGCTGACCACCATCTGTTCGACCTTGGGCGGGATCGTTGGCTGGTATCTTGGCTATGAGATGGGGCTGACCGTCATTGAATATATGGGTAAAACCCATGCCTTTGAGGTCATCCGTGATGGTTTTGCACGTCATGGCTGGATGCTGATTCTGATCGGTGCTTATACGCCCCTGCCCTATAAGGTAACGGTAATAACTGGTGGGTTTTTGGGGGTTGGATTCTGGCCACTTGTGGTGGCCTCCCTGATCGGGCGTGGCAGCCGTTTTCTGCTGGTGGCGGCAATTATCCGCTATCGCGCCAATAAGCCGCTTGTTTCGATGCTTGTCAGTTTTTTGCTTGGTCTGGTGGCTCTCTGCTGGTGGCAAGTCACGGCGTCATGATCTTATCCAACGCATCAATCCGCAGATTATTTCAACCTTCTGTGGCGGTAGTGATGATCGCCGTTTTAGGGGCGATGATGCTAATGACGGCCTATGGCTTTGAGTATATCGGCGGCCTCCTGCCTTGCCGGATGTGCTATTGGCAACGCATCCCTCACGCTGTGGTGATCGCTCTGCCCGTATTACTGATGATCTTTGGCAGGCGTTATGCTGGCTTGTTGGCCTTTGGTGCGGGAGGCATCATGCTGATCAGCGCAGGTCTTGGGTTTTGGCATAGCGGGGTAGAGTGGGGGTTTCTGCCCGGCCCAACCGGATGTTCAGGCAATATTGATTTTAGTGGTGATGTCAGCGCGGTGCTGGATGGATTGCTAAGCGCAAAAACCATTAGGTGCGACGAGGTGCCATGGTCATTTCTGGGACTTTCCATGGCAGGGTGGAATCTGGTGATCAGTGCGCTTATGGCCCTTTATGCGCTGATCAGCGCAACTCGACCGGAAGCGGAGTAGTACCAACATGACAAACCGATATCACGATCAACATGAGGTTAGCCGTTGTTTGCGTGTTGACCACGCCGGGGAAGTTGGAGCAAGACGCATCTATGAAGGCCAACTTGCCGTCCTAGGTCAGCATCCTGTCGCCGAAGAGATTCGCCATATGCGTGATCAGGAACAAGAGCATCTGGATACCTTTTCCTCGTTACTTAATGATTATGAGGTTCGGCCGTCGTTATTATCGCCTTTGTGGAATGGCGCAGGTTTTATGCTAGGCGCAGTCACCGCCGCCATGGGGCCAAAGGCTGCTATGGCCTGTACCATTGCGGTTGAGGAAGTGATCGGTACACATTACGACCGCCAATCCAAATCTCTTAAAAATGAAGATGATCTGGTTGAAACGCTAGAGCGTTTTCGTGACGAAGAACTGGAACATCGTGACATTGCCAAGGATCATGATGGTGAGGACGCCATCGGATACCCCATTATGCGGCGCGTCATTCAGGCAGGATGCCGAGCCGCCATCAAATTAGCTGAACGCGTCTAAAGGCCAATCTCTTTATTGAATAAAATCAAAGATCAGCCGTTTTCAGGATTAAGACTGAAACACTTTACTAAGCTGATCATCGGTAAGGCGGAACTCATCAGGCCATGATTGATCTTGCCCTTGGTCAGACTTTAACTCACTATCCCAATAGAGATAATCGCGCCAACTGTGATGCAGGTGATTGGGGGGATAGCGCCGCCCGTTTTCCTGTAATTGCCATGTGCTAGGCTGATCAGGTTTGATCCGGGGTATCATGCCGCATTGTTCCGGCAATTTATTCGCCTTTTGTAGATTGCACCGTCCACAAGCCGCTACTACATTTTTCCATGTTGTCCTGCCGCCACGAGAGCGCGGTATGACATGATCAAAGGTCAATTCCTGAGCTGGAAAACCTTTAAGACAATATTGGCAGGTAAAACGGTCACGCAGAAAAACATTAAATCTGGTAAAAGCTGGAAACCTGCTTTGCTGAACATAGTCTTTCAGCGCAATAACACTAGGCAAGCGCATCGTCATGCTAGGAGAACGGATGGCGGTATCATATTCAGAAATGATCGTCACCCGATCCAAAAACACAGCCTTGACCGTATCTTGCCATGACCATAGCGACAGAGGAAAATAGCTAAGAGGGCGGAAATCAGCATTGAGAGCAAGCGCAGGTGCCAACCCCTGATGCGAGGTCGCTTGTGGTTGGCCCAAATCTGCCTGTTGGTCTAACATAATGACATGACATCATATATATTGAGATAATTCAACCCTAAATTAGAGGGTCAACCACAAGATCTTGTGGTTGTGATAAATAATCTACATCAAATCAATCTTGGCGGTCGCCATCAAGCCTTTTGATCGCCATCAAGCTTTGCTGAAATAAAATCCATCATGCGAGCCAGCCCCTCACCAGAGATGCCATGCCCAACATCCTCACAGGCCAATGTTTCCACCGAAACCTTATTGGCCTCAAGGATGGATTTAGCCATATCCATAGCTTGAAACGGCACCACTTGGTCTTCTTTGCCGTGGATCAAAAGCACAGGTGGGCGAACTGTCATGGCCTGCGCTATTTGCCCCGGCGCAAGCAGAGCGCCCGCGATGCTAATGATAGCACCAAAGGGTTCAGCCGTCCTGACACCGCCATAAAGTGCCATCATGCCACCTTGCGAGAAGCCAGCAAGCGCAACACGCCCCGGCGCAATTTGAAATTGCTTCATTAAGGCATCAAGCAGTTTCTGTAACCCCGGAAAGGCACGTGACGGCCCCTCATCAATAAGTGTGGCATCAACGCCCAAATCAAACCATTGCCGCCCCATGGGATTAGCTGAACATGGCTCCGGCCCGTCAGGTGCGCAGATAATTGCGCCCGGAAACCGTGACGCCAGATGCGGTGACATATCAATCAAATCACCACCATCAGCCCCCCATCCATGCAATAATACAATCAAGCGATCAGGCGTGATCGCCTCATCTGGTTGGTGGATAAGCACACTGAAATCAGCGATAGATTGGCGAATGATGGTTGACATGGTAATCTCATCCTTTGATCACATCATATTACCCTATCAGGGCGGCATGGGTGAAATGATTTTCTTAGTCAGATTAACATCGTCTTAAATCATGGTCTTAAGTAATGATATGATACCGCATCTTCTGGCGCCCTTGAAATCAAGTGAGATCACACGCTTTGCGCCATCGCCTTCGGGATATCTGCACCTAGGGCACGCGTTTTCTGCCATGTTCGCATCCAGCCTTGCCGAGGCCAGTGGCGGCGTCATGCGCTTGCGGATTGACGATATTGACAAGACACGTTGCCAGGATATCTATTTTGATGCCATTTTTGAAGACCTTGCCTTTTTAGGTATCAGCTATGAGGAACCTGTCCGGTATCAAAGCCAACATCTGATCGCCAGCCGTGATGCCCTAGAATATCTCAAAGATCAGGATCTGATCTATCCCTGCTATTTGAGCCGCCGGGAATTGGCAGAACTGCTATCCGCCCCACATCAGCCTAGCAATACTGATCAACTGATCACCCCTAATATCCGTGATGAACGCGAAGCTGATGGCAAGCAACCTGCTTGGCGGTTGCGGATGGCAGGGGTCAGAGATCGCATCAGCGAGATTGAGGCCACCGACCTGATTCATGGCCGCGTCAAAATCCCTCTTGATACCATTGGGGATGAAGTCATCGCCCGCCGTGATATTGGCACCAGTTATCATCTCAGCACCGTGTTAGATGATGACGCCATGGAGGTAAGTTTGGTCAGCCGTGGGTATGATTTGTTTGATGCCATCCCTATTCAGCGCATTTTGCAAGAACTACTCGGCATAACGCCGCCGCGATATGCCCATCATGAGCTTATTCTAAATGAACAAGGCCAGCGTCTCGCCAAGCGAGAAAACGCCCTTAGCCTGCGGCAAATGCGACAAAATGGGTGTGATCGAGACCTTATTCTTAAAATGATGACAAAATGCCGCAATTTTAATCAAAAATTATAGGTCAGATGTGTTGACTTTTTTTGCTGTCAGGACCATATCTCGCTCATGACATCTTTATGATGTTCATTTCCTCCCTAACTCAGTCGCGGGCTTTGTGCCTGCGGCTTTTTTTTTGATCTTTATATCTGCAAAAACCGAGGCTGGCAGGCGTTGCGCGGAGCGCTTTATTTTCATCTGGAAATGTTATACCTTCACCGCATGGTAACGCCTCCTTCACCGATATTAGACCCCTTTGGGCGTCCGATAACCTATTTACGGGTATCGGTCACGGATCGCTGTGATTTTCGCTGTGTCTATTGCATGGCGGAGGACATGACTTTTCTGCCGAAATCTGAGCTTCTTAGCATTGAGGAGCTTGAGGTTTTGTGCCGTCGTTTCATGGCTGTTGGCACGCGGAAAATCCGCCTGACTGGTGGCGAGCCTCTGGTGCGCCGTAACATCCTGACCCTTATTCGTCATCTTGGGGATGAGGTGAAACAAGGCAATCTCGATGAAGTCACAATCACCACCAACGGAAGCCAATTATCAAAAATGGCGGATGATCTTTATGATGCCGGGGTTAGGCGGATTAATGTGTCTATGGATACCCTTAATCGGGATAAGTTTCGCACTATCACCAGATGGGGTGATCTTAATCAGGTGCTAGATGGTATTCACGCCGCCAAATCGGTAGGGCTGGATATCAAGATTAATGCTGTGGCACTTAAAGGTGTCAATGATCATGAATTGGGGGATATGGTCGCTTGGTGCGGTGATCATGATCTGGATATGACCATCATTGAAGTGATGCCTATGGGCGATATCGGCGATGAAAATCGTCTTGATCAATACCTGCCTCTGTCGCAGGTTCAAAAAACCCTTAGCCAGCGTTTTACCTTGCAAGAAGTCAATTATCGCACAGGCGGCCCCGCCCGTTATGTTCGCGTTGCCGAAACCGGCCGACGGCTTGGTTTCATAACGCCGCTAACGCATAATTTTTGTGAGAGTTGTAACCGGGTTCGGGTAACCTGTACGGGTATGCTCTATATGTGTCTGGGGCAGGATGATAGCGCCAATTTGCGTGATGCCCTACGCGATGGTGGAACCGAGGGTCTTGATGCCGCCATTGTTGAGGCCATAGGCCGCAAACCCAAAGGCCATGATTTCATCATTGACCGCGACCACACCGGACCTGCGGTGGCACGTCATATGAGCGTTACTGGCGGCTAGCTTCGGGATAGCCAGTTTCAGCGTTTCTAGCCATAGGATAAACCATGGCAAAAATAATGCTAATCGCGATCACCCCGACCAGAACAACCGCCAGCATCACCATGACCTTCCAGCCAAACAGATAATGCATTGTCGCTGAACTTAATGAGGCCAGCGCCATCATGGCGGTGATCATTAGGTCTGCCATCCCCTGAACCTTTGGGCGTTGATCAGGACGGCAAGATTGCGCAACGATACTGGACCCGCCCACAAACAACATATTCCAGCCAAGACCCAAGAAAATAAGAGTCGTCAGATAATGCCAAAAGCTGGTTCCTGTTAATGTCACCATCATCATGAAAATATAGAAAATCACCCCTGCCCAGAGAATAGGAATAACCCCAATACGCCCAATCAGAGCGCCTGTTACCAGTGACGGCAGAAGCATAGCGAAAACGTGCCACTGAATAATGATGGCATTACTGGCATCCCCCATCGCCTCGGTATTCACAATCTGAAGCGGGGTTGCCGTCATCATGAAAGTCATAACCCCGTAACCAAGAGCCGCCGTCACCATTCCAGCAATAAAATAAGGTTGCCGAAAAAGCCAAGCAACGGACACCCCTTCAACTTTCCTGACGGCAGCATAAGGTTTTATGTTGAGACCAGGTAACAAACAAAGGGCGACAAACTGCATCATCGCTGCGCCCAAAAAGCATCCCGCATAAAGATGACCCGGAATAATCTCAAACGTCATTCTGGCCAAATTAGGCCCTATGATTGCCGCCAATACTCCGCCAGCCAGCACCAAAGACAGCGCCATTGCCTTTTGATCTTGTTCGGCGTTATCGGCGGCGGCATACCGATAAAACTGTGACACACCTGTTGCGATGCCAAGCCCCGCCGAAGCGATCAAAAACAGCATAAAGCTGGACAGAATAGTTGCGTAGCCCATGATCAGACAACAGAACATCCCTATGCACGCGGCGGATATAAACACAGGTCTGCGCCCAATTCGCCCCATCAGCAAAGAGGCCGGCAATGTCGTGAGCATAGACACAACATACATCAGCGATATTGGTAAAGTCGCCAGCCACGGTTCGGGAGCGATTCTAATTCCAACCAGACTGGTGACAATGATATTAATATTGACCGTTGTCATAAAACAGGCTTGAGACAACGAAAGCAGGGCGATATTACGCCCGTTTGGAGTCATTACCATTCCCCGGTATTCGCCATGGATACCCAAGGTTCAGACGGGGATTGCGCCTCACCCTTTTGCAAAAGTTCGACTGAGATCATATCAGGTGAGCGAACAAACGCCATACGGCCATCACGCGGTGGACGATTGATCACAACCCCCATATCCATCAGATGCTGGCAGGTGGCATAGATGTCATCAACTTCATAGGCCAGATGGCCAAAATTGCGGCCACCTTGATAGTCTTCGTCACTGCCCCAGTTATAGGTCAGCTCAAGCGCAGGTGAACGCGTTTTGGCAAATTGGTCACAATCTTCAGCCGCGGCTAGAAAGATTAGCGTGAACTTTCCATCTGGATAATCTTTGCGGCTGACTTCGGAAAGGCCAAGCCCATCACACCAAAATCGCAAGGACGCATCAATATCAGTCACACGAACCATAGTATGAAGAAAGCGCATAATTTTGGAATTCCTTTGCTCTGTGGCTTTACATAAAAATTGGTCTCATCTATCGTTATACTAATTCGCTAGTAAAGAAAGACCAATAGGATAAATGACAAAAAAATCCTCCTCTTTATCCTCTATCCGAGCCGGAGTTGATATCGGTGGCACCTTTACCGATATTGTGCTGGAAACCCCAACCGGGCAGACTTCTACCAAGGTGTTGACCACCTATACCCGCCCCGAAGATGCTATTATTGAGGGCTTGCTAGAAGTTTGTGATAGGGCAGGAATTGCAGCATCTGATATCGGCATGGTCATCCATGGCACAACACTTGCGACAAACGCCCTCATCGAACGGCGCGGGGCTCGCACCGCGCTCATCACCACCGAGGGATTTCGTGATGTTATTGAAATGCGAACCGAAAGCAGGTTTGAGCAATATGATCTTAACCTTGTCTTGCCAGAAGCATTAATCCCTCGCGAATACCGCTACACGGTGAAAGAACGCATCCTCGCCGATGGCAGTATCGACACGCCCCTTGATGAAGATCACATCCTCGGCCTGATTGATCAGATGAAAAATGATGGCATTGCCAGCATAGCGGTTGGTCTGCTTCATGCCTATGCTAATCCGGTGCATGAACAGCGCATCAGAGAGATTGTGGCCGCCCAATGGCCTGATATTCCGATCTCACTATCGTCTGAGGTATCCCCGCAAATGCGCGAATATGAGCGCTTTAACACCGTTGCCGCCAACGCCTATGTTAAACCCATCATGGAATCCTATTTGATGCGGCTAAAAGCGCGGCTGGCAGAACACCATTTCACCGCGCCCGTATTTTTAATGCATTCAGGCGGCGGCATTATTGATCTGATGAGCGCCGCCACCTTTCCTGTTAGGTTGGTGGAATCTGGCCCCGCAGGTGGGGCAATATTTGCCGCTAATATCGCATCACGATTTCAACTTGACCGCGTCTTGTCTTTTGACATGGGCGGGACAACCGCAAAAATCTGTTTGATACAACATCAAGTGCCTAAAACCTCGCGCAGTTTTGAAGTCGCACGCAGTTATCGTTTCAAAAAAGGCTCTGGGATGCCGATATCCATTCCGGTCATTGACATGGTGGAAATTGGTGCTGGAGGCGGTTCTATCGCCGGGCTTGATGCGATGCGCCAAATCACCGTTGGGCCAGAATCGGCAGGATCAGAACCCGGCCCTAGTTGTTATCAGCGCGGCGGCACAAAGCCTGCGGTCACTGATGCAGATTTGCTAATGGGCAAACTTGACCCTGATGATTTTGCCGGGGGTTCCATTCCGTTATCGCCTGACGCCGCCAAACAAGCCATTATGGATCAGATTGCTGAACCTCTGGGGTTAGATTTGGATCGCGCCGCCTTTGGCATTGCTGAAGTGGTGGACGAGAACATGGCGAACGCCGCCCGCGTTCACGCCGTGGAAAGCGGTGAAGATTTAGGTGGTTATGTGATGATTGCCTTTGGCGGCGCGGGGCCACTTCATGCCATCAGGTTAGCACAGAAACTGAATATTCCTCGTGTTCTTATTCCAGCATCGGCAGGAGTGGGGTCTGCGGTGGGCTTCCTTAGAGCGCCATTTAGCTTTGAAGCCAGCCAATCGCTTTATGTCAGGCTGTCGGATTGGCCAAAAACCAGTGTTAAAGATATGCTGGCAGACCTCACCGACCAAGCGACCCGTTTTGTTCGTGCCTCTGTTCCAGATCATGAGATTGAGATTTCGGCCAAAGCCTTTATGCGTTATGTCGGACAAGGCTGGGAGATACCAGTGGAATTGAGCGCGGCATGGTGCAAAGCCCCGAATAAAGACGATATCACAAGTCTTTTTGAGGAGCGTTATAGCCTGCTCTTTAGCCGTGTTGTTGAAGGGCTGGATATTGAGATTACCAGTTGGACCGTTCTGGCCACCACCCCTGTTGAACCGTCATCACCTGTCCAGCCCTCTGAGAAGAAGATCAACAATCAACCAACAGGACACCGCCAGATGGCAGACATGGCAAGCGGAGAGCTGCTGACGGCGGCAGTGTTCCGGCGCCAAGATTTGAACCAAGGCGAAATAGTCAAAGGGCCAGCCGCCATTGTCGAGCCGGAAACAACCGTGCTTGTTCCTGTGGGCGGTATCGCCTTGATGCAAAGTGATGGCACCCTTGATCTTCGGTTAGATGGAGACATGACAAATGCTTGACGCTGTTGCTTTACAAATCATGTGGAACCGCCTGATCTCAGTCGTCGAAGAACAGGCCCAAGCATTGATCAGAACTGCGTTTTCCACTTCTGTCCGTGAGGCAGGTGATCTCTCAGCCGGGGTCTATGATAGCACGGGAAATATGCTGGCACAGGCCGTTACTGGTACCCCCGGTCATGTTAACGCCATGGCAGAATCCGTTGGTCATTTCATGAATGAGATCGGCGTTGATCATATGCGTGATGGTGATGTCTTTATCACCAATGATCCATGGAAAGGCACTGGTCATCTTCATGATATCACCGTTGTCACGCCAGTCTTTCGGATGCAACAGTTGATCGGGTTTTTTGCCGCCACCGCCCATGTTGTTGATGTTGGCGGCAGAGGTTTTGGCGCGGATGGCAATTCGCTCTATGAAGAAGGCATCCAAATCCCGATTATGCCCTTTGTTCGTCAAGGTGAGGTTAATCAAGATCTGATCCGCGTCATCCGCCAAAATGTCCGTGAAGCTGATCAGGTCGTTGGTGATATTTATGCACTTGCCACCTCAAATGATGTTGGCATCAGACGGCTGATGTCGATGCTGGATGAATATTCAGCCCCCGATCTGACACAGATTTCTGATTTTATTATGACACGCTCGCGTGAGGCAACATTAGAACGGATTGCCGCCCTGACACCCGGCTCAGCATCGGCAAAAATGGATATTGACGGCTTTGATCAGGTCATCACCATCGCCGTCAATGTTAATATTGCCAAAGACCATGTTAGCGCAGATTTTACAGGCACTTCTGGCATAGATAAAAAGGGCATTAATGTGCCTATGGTCTATACCAGAGCCTATACTTGTTATGGATTAAAGGTCGCGATTGCACCCGATATTCCCAACAACACCGCGTCTCTTTCGCCTTTCATCATTACTGCACCCGAAGGCAGTATCGTCAACGCGCCGCGCCCTGCGCCCGTAGCGCTTCGTCATGTGGTCGGACAAATGTTGCCAGATGTCACCTTTGGCGCCCTTTATCAATTACTGCCGGGGCATATTCAAGCCGAAGGCGCCAGCGCCCTATGTAATTTCCAAGTTAGCCTTACGCCAAGGCAAGGCGCAAACACACCGCCCCACGCCCGTCCGGCAGAGGTGCTGTCATTTAATTCCGGCGGCAGTGGCGCACGCCCCACGATTGATGGCTTGAACGCCACCGCCTTTCCCAGCGGCGTCATGACTATGCCAGTTGAAGCGACCGAAAATGTTGGCCCTGTGATTATCCGGCGCAAAGAATTGCGATCTGATAGTGGCGGTGCCGGAAAATGGCGCGGCGGCCTAGGGCAATATATGGATATCGCCGCCCGTGATGGTTATGATCTGGTGTTTTCCGCGATGCTGGATCGGGTTGATCATCCGGCACGGGGGCGCCAGTCAGGTCATAATGGGGCGCCAACAACCCTTGCTTGTGATGATGGCACAACCCTTAAAGGCAAAGGCAGGCAAGCCATCCCAACTGGCGCAACGGTGCATCTTGGCTTTCCCGGTGGGGGCGGCTTTGGCGACCCAAAGGAACGCGACCGGGCGATGGTTCGGCGAGATCTTCGGCGCGGCTATATCAGCCGTGAGGCAGCTATCCGTGATTATGGTATGACAGAAGAAGACCTGAACATAATAGATAGTGATGGAACATAACGATGGCTGATTTTGTTAAGGCTGACCGCTTGGCAGAGGTTGAAGTCTCTGCCATCGTTCTCATGAGCGAGGCCGCGCGCCAACGCCGCGCCGAGGGGCATGATGTGATCAATCTCGGCATAGGTGAGCCAGATTTCAATACCCCTGATCATGCCAGCGCGGCGGCCATTTCCGCTATTCACAATCACGATACGCATTATCCGCCCATCGGCGGCAAGCCTGAATTAAAGCAGGCCGTGGCGGCGCTCTATGATGGGCGCGGTGGAACCGCCAGAAGTGCCGAAAATGTTATTATCTCCAGCGGGTCAAAATACACCCTCCTCAACGCCATGCTGGCAAGTGTTAACCCCGGTGATGAAGTGATCGTGCTGGCGCCTTTCTGGACATCCTATGCAGATATTATCCGGCTTTGTGGCGGCGTTCCTGTTATTGTTCCAACCGATGCCAATAATGGGTTTCGTCCGGATATCAACGCCATCACATCTGCCATGAGTTCGCGCACCCGTTGGCTTATGATCAATTCCCCCAGCAATCCTTCAGGCGCGGTGCTATCAGCAGAAGACCTACGCGCGCTTGGCGATATTGTGGCGGCACATGACCAATGCTGGCTTTTGAGTGATGAGATTTATGAACATATAGTCTATGACACCGCGTTCGTATCTGTTGCTGATGCCCTTGGTGATCTGGCAGATCGGACGCTTATCATTAATGGAGTATCCAAGGCTTACGCGATGACAGGCTGGCGGCTTGGTTACGGTGTTGGCCCCGCCGCCTTGATTGCCGCCATGCTAACCGCCCAAGCCCAAGGCACATCTGGCACGACAACGCTTTCCCACGCGGCGGCGTTAGCCGCCATCACCGGTGATCAGGATTTGCTAATCTCACGCCAGCAATCATTTCGCGCCCGCCGCGATTTGGTATGTGATCATCTTCGCGGCATGAATGGCCTGACTGTATCCAATCCGCAGGGCGCCTTTTATATCTTTCCGTCATGGCAAAACCTGATCGGATGGAAAACGCCGCAAGGCCTGACGCTCAAGGATGATATGGATTTCTGCCGTTATATTCTCGAAGCCGCGGATACCGTTATTATTCCGGGGTCTTCATTTGCGATGCCGGGGCATTTCCGCATATCTTATGCCACCGATACCGCATCTCTCAGCACAGCAATGACACGGATGACCCAAGCTATCGCGGATTTGCATCCTGCCCAATCTTAGCCGTGATCTGCATCAGATAATGCAGCGATCAGCGCATCAAGTGTCGTAAATAGCGGTGGCGGCGGCGGTGCTGGCCGGGCCAGCATGAATACAGGCAAACCCAATTTTCGGGCCGCTATAAGCTTTGCCCTAGATGCCGTGCCGCCAGCGTTCTTGACCGCCAGATGCGTGATCGCGTTTGCGCTAAAAAGTGCCGCTTCAACATCAGGATCAGCCGCAGGTAAAGCTTTGATAAAAGTGATAGGATGCGCGGTATTGGGCTGCTCAAGCGCCCTTGCCGTTACGCGAAACCGTGGCGGATGGGGCAAGGCTCGGATGCCTTCTTGTCCAGCCGCAAGGAACAGATGCGCCGCCGCAGGAATAGCTTGGAACAAGGCTTCCATTGTGGAAAATTGATGCCAATTATCACCTTCCTCGGCGCGCCATTCTGGTCGCCATAAGGCCAGTCTTTTTATGCCGGTTAACCGTGCCGCCTCATAAGCATTGGCAGACATTTTGCCAGCATAGGGATGCGTTGTGTCAACCAGATGGGTAATGGCGTTGGCATCAATCCATTCTGCCAACCCCTTAACCCCACCAAAGCCGCCAACACGCACAGGTAACGCTGTTTTCAATGGCGTTGCCGTCACTCCAGCGAGTGAGAATACCGCAGACCAGCCTGCCTTCGCGGCATGATTTGCTAGTTGTCGGGCTTCACTGGTGCCACCAAGAATAAGAATATGCCGCGTCATTGCTCGGTCAGCTCTGAGAGAATCCCACCTTCACGATCAACCACCATCGTACCAAGACAGGTTGATGCCTCACCAATCACTTTCCGGCAAGTGGCAAGCGCACCGGCGGCAATATCTGTTGCAAGGGCGCGGCGACCATCAGGGGGAAGGTTTTGCATGATCTCTAGCGCGGAATTAGCCTCAGCTATATGCTCTGCTGGAAGACCAAGAGCCTTTGCTCGTTCGGCAAGATCGGCAAAATCAATCTGGCTTCGCCCTGAATGTAGATCAGTTGCGCCTTGTGCCAATTTGGTCATTTTGCCAAAGCCACCAGCCACCGTAAGTCGGCGCACGGGATGACGTCGCAGATATTTCAGCATACCGCCGACAAAATCTCCCATATCTATCAGCGCAATGGTCGGCAGATCATATCTGGTTTTGACCGCCTCCTCTGATTTAGCACCTGTTGATCCGGCAATATGTTCCAGCTCATTAGCAACCGCCACATCTATGCCGCGGTGGATAGAGGCAATCCACGCCGAACAGGAAAACGGCCGAACCACCCCGGTTGTTCCTAAAATAGAAATCCCATCCTCAATACCAAGGCGCGGATTCCATGTTTTTTCTGCCAGCATCCGGCCTGTGGGGACTGAGATCGTAACTACGATATCTGAAGGCCCGCCCATATCTTCGGCTAACGCGTTAATGCAGTCTGTGATCATCTGGCGCGGAACAGGGTTAATGGCTGGCTCACCCACCGCCACAGGTAACCCCGGACGCGTCACAATTCCAACACCCTCACCGCCATGAAAGACAATGCCAGATGCTTTGTGACTTGGGGCGATAGTGGCGCGAATCTCGGCCCCATGGGTAACATCTGGATCATCACCAGCGTCCTTAATCACCCCGGCGGTAAAGGCATTTCCATCCGTATCGGTATAACTGATGGAAAGACGGGCTGTTTTGCCGGATGGAGTATCAATGGTGACGCTTTCAGGAAATGATCCTGTTACCATAGCGGTATAAGCGGCATAGACAGACGCGGTGGCACAAGTTCCGGTTGTCCAGCCAAAGCGAAGTGTTGTTTTAAGCGTCTGTTGCATTATACTATATTTTCATATTTATGATCATTTACATTTTAATGATCATGGGCTGATCATGGGCTCGCCGTTATCATGCCCGATATTCGAACAGGAATCCATGGCGTCATGGCAATTACGCGTTACACATCATCAGGATTTGATCTTCCACCTATTTCAGGTCAGGAATGGCCTGTGTTTGAGCCAGGCTGGGTCTGGCTTGCCGGGGCCGGGCCGGGTGATCCGGGGTTAGTCACTCTCCATGTTCTCAACGCGCTGAATCAAGCCGATATTGTTGTTTATGACGCCTTGATTGATCAACGCGTGCTTGATTGGGTACGTCCGGACACAGAGACCGAATACGCAGGTAAGCGCGGCGGCAAGCCATCACCAAAACAGCGTGATATATCCATCCGACTGATTGAACTGGCTCAACAAGGGCGCAAGGTATTGCGTCTTAAAGGCGGTGATCCTTTTGTCTTTGGTCGTGGCGGTGAAGAAGCCCAAACATTGATACAGGCTGATATCCCTTTGCGAATCCTGCCCGGCATTTCTGCTGGTATTGGTGGACTTGCTTATGCTGGAATTCCTGTCACTCACCGTGATGTTAATCAGGCCGTCACCTTTTTAACAGGTCATGACCGCACCGGATTAGCGCCGTCTGCGATCAACTGGCAAGGGATTGCCGATGGCAGTCAGGTGATCGTCATGTATATGGCTATCAAGCATCTGCCAGAGATTTGCGCCCATCTGATTGAGGCTGGACGAAAACCATCTGAACCTGTGGCTGTGGTCAGCAACGCCAGCTTGCCCAATATGTCAGTGTTGGAAACCACCCTAGGCCAAGCCGCGGAGGATGTTCGCATCCATCAGATCACGCCGCCAGCGATTATCGCTGTGGGGGAGGTCGTTAGGATGCGGCAATGCCTCGATTGGGTGAGCCAGATGCATGGCGTTAAACCTCGTGATCTTGATCCGCTTGGCACTCGCCAGCGTGAGGATAGCGCCTAATGGCACAATATGGGCTGGCGATTACCGCTATCGCTTCTGCCAGTGGTAAGACTTTGATCACTCTCGGTCTGCTTGCCGCCCTCAAAGCCAAGGGGGTTTCCATCTGTTCTGCTAAATCCGGCCCTGATTATATTGATCCCGGTTTTCATGCCGCCGCCCTTGGTATGGGCGGAATTAATCTGGATGGCTTTGCCATGTCTCCTGATTTGATCCGTCATCTTGCCGCTAATCACGAAGGTGACACCCTGATCATTGAAGGGGCGATGGGGGTAGCGGATGGCGGCAAAGGAAGCACCGCCGCGCTTGCCGCTACATTGGGAGTGCCAGTGATTCTGGTCATGGATGTGCGCGGTCAGGCAGAAACCGCGGCCATGCTTGCCCACGGCATTGATCATATGCTTGGGCAAAACCATAACGGCACCCGATTAGCCGGAGTTATCCTCAACCGATGCCGCAGTGATCGCCACGCCGCGATCATTACCACAGCCATGACAGATCAGGATATCCCCGTGTTAGGGGTCATGACAGATGATGATCAGCTTGCCATCCCGTCACGTCATTTAGGCTTGGTGCAAGCTAGTGAACTTAACCAGTCAGGTGATTTAGACGATATCATAGCAAGGCTAAAAACACAGATAGAAAGCCAAATTGATCTTGATCGTCTGATAGCATTAGCCGCGCCAATTTTACCGCCAACAGGTCTTGAGATTGTTGCCATGCCGCCACCTGCACAGCGCATCGCTGTTGCCATGGATCAGGCGTTTGCCTTTTCCTATCGTCATCTTCTTGATGGTTGGCGCAAGGCTGGCGCTGAAATCCTGCCATTCTCACCACTGGCAGATGAAGGCCCAGATCAAAAGGCTGATATGGTTTATTTGCCCGGCGGCTATCCAGAACTTTATCTTGATGTGCTGGCGGCGGGAAAAATCTGGCAAGCTGGGATAAGCGCCATGGCAGAACACCGCCGTCCTGTCTTTGGGGAATGTGGCGGCTACATGGTGTTGGGGCAAGAGATTATTAGCGCGAAGGGAAAGCGCGTCCCCATGACAGGTCTTTTGGATGTTGTGACCAGTTTTGCCGAAACCAGACTGCAATTAGGGTATCGCAAATTAGAACGTCTAGCAGATGTGCCATTGCCAGAAATAGCCTATGGGCATGAGTTTCATTACACCACCACCATCAGAGAACAGGGACAGCCATTATTTGCCGCCAGCGACAAAGATGGTAAGACGCTCGCGTCCATGGGAGTAGTCAATGGATCGGTCTTTGGATCATACGCCCATCTTATTGCCGCGACATAAACGCTGGCGAATGGCTAGCGGCAGATCAGCAAAAAATTATACTTCCCGTTCATCCTGATTGCCGCGTTTAACACGCAAAACATGAACATGATCCTTATCATAGAGCGCCGATTCGCGCATATCACCAGAATGATTTAACCCCCTGCCAACAAAAATGAGCGCCGTGCGTGTGATTTTGGCGGCCATGACTTTTTTACGAATATCTGACAACTGCCCAAAGAGGAATTGCTGATCAGGCCAACCAACCCGATAGGCTACCACCACCGGACAGTCTGACCCATAAACCGGCGCCAGTACCCGTTCAATCTCACGCAGGTTTCGCACCGACAGATGGATTGCTAGGGTGGCTTTGGTGCGGGCAAGGTTTTCTAATTCTTCACCTTCTGGCATGGGCGAAGATTTCATCGCGGTTCTTGTTAGAACTAGCGTTTGAGTGACTTCAGGGATTGTTAATTCCATGCCCAGCTCAGCCGCCGCCGCCGCGTAAGCCGGAACGCCGGGAATAATTTTATAGGTGATATTCAAGGCTTGAAGCCGCCGGATTTGTTCGGCGATAGCCCCATACAGCGACGGGTCGCCAGAATGTACCCGCGCCACATCATGACCATCTGCCTCGGCGGTAATCATCAACGCCATAATATCATCAAGCGTCATTGAGGCCGTATCACGAATGACCACGGCCTGACTTTCGGCAACCACCGCCTCTGGCACCAATGAACCTGCATAGAGGCAATAGCCGCATTGCCGGATCAGATCACGACCCTTAATAGTGATCAGATCGGGATCACCCGGCCCGGCCCCAATAAAATAGACCGTCATGATGCTTCTCCCTTATCCTTATCAATGCGCTTGGCATAGCCGCGCGGCGTATAGACCATATCCCCCATCCCAAGACGAAGTTTCCTTGACGCAGATGAACCAACCATGACCACCGTCAGCATATCCACCTCATCCACCTCAAGACTGGCTAAAGTACGAAAACGAACATCTTCTTCGGGTCGCCCCAGATTTGACGCCAGAACAACTGGCGTATCCGCAGGCCGATAACCAAGCAAGATATCTCTTGCCTTAGCAAGACCCACGCGGCGACGTCGCGACACCGGATTGTAAAATGCAATAACAAAATCACCCATCGCCGCCGCAGTGATACGGTTTTCAATCTGCTCCCATGGGGTTAGTAAATCAGATAAGGAAATGGTGCAGAAATCATGCCCTAGCAACGCCCCCGAACGCGCGGCCGCGGCCTGTAAAGCAGACACTCCGGGGGCAGAGGTGACTTCAACCCGGCGGGCGGCGGCGCTAACCCCGCCATGATCTTTGTCCCTATCCAGCAATTCAAACACCAGCGCGCCCATGGCATATATTCCGGCATCACCCGAACATATGATGGCGATAGCCCTGCCCTTTCCGGCTTCCTCAAGGGCATAACGGCAGCGCGCTTCTTCCTCACCAAGGTTGTAATCCGCACGCGGTTTATCCGCGTCAATCCCGCCAAGCAAGTCGATATAGAGATGATACCCTACCAATTCATCTGCGGCACGGATCATAGAGGTGGCCTCTGGTGTTCGCCAAGCCGACTGACCGGGGCCAATGCCCACCAGCATCACACGGCCACGCGGCAAGCTTCCTTCTCCCATGTCTTTGCTAGTATCAGGTGTTGCCGACAATGCGGCGGTGGCATGGGCAGTTGTCCGTTTCGGGCCTAGCATGACCGCCTTATTCCCCGACGCCGCTAAGGCCGCGGCTTCAGCAACACTATGAGTGCCTATTTCATCAAAAACTACATCTGACGGGGATTTCACACGCGAGGTTTCCGCTTCAAGCCGGGAGGCAGAATAAAACCGGGCAGGTCTGCCCAAGCTCGCCGCCAGCCCTAACACAGCAGGTTCATCAGATTTCAGATCAACGCTATAAACCGCATCAACTGTCATCGGGCTAAGATCATGATCCGCTAACAGATCATAAACCAACATCTTCAGTTCTTCTGGCGGGCAGTCACGCGAAGCCCCAACACCAAGGCTAGCCACACGCGGATAATACACCAGCTGATCTGGTGAGGCCGGTTGCGGCCGCATGGTTAAACGCAAAGTGACACTGCCACCAGCATCATCACGCTGTGCTGATAATGGCATAAGCCAGTCATGCCATTGGCGTTCTAATGACGATAACGCATCAGGCATATCCGTGATCAGGCGCATCTTTGCCCCATCATTTAACGCCGCCATAACGCCGCGCGCGTCATCCGCCTCTGCCAGAACAAAAGGGGCAGGTGGTTCATCTAAATTGACCCCAAGCCGAAGATCTCCGGTGGTGGATATCGCCGCCACACCGCCGGTAATTTCGGCAAGCTCACGGGCGAGATGATTAGCCCCATGATGCCCACCAATGAGAGGGATGACAGCGCTACCATCATCTGAAATTGCCAGAACAGGTGGCTCAAGCCATTTATCCACCAACAAACCGGAAAGCGCCCGCATGATGATGCCAGCGGAACAAATTCCGATAATCGGACGCCTAGCGGCAAAGAGGTCTTGCAAATGATCTGTTGTTTGATCAAAAACAGCATCTGGTGCTTTTTCTGCGGCAGTTTGGCCTTGGGCCGCATGATCTAAATCAAAACTGCCTTTGCGGGCGTGCCATTCTAACCCTTTTTGGATAGAGATGTTGCGAGCTAACGCGGCGCCATGCCGAGTTAGGGTGACCATCACGGGGCGTCCTATTTGATCCATGGGTCGCTTCCCTTATAAATCAGAATCATGGAAAAATACGGGGCATCATCCGGAGCATCAGCAAGTGGCATCACCTTTTGGTGCGGCAAGCTGGCATGGCTAATATAGATGGCCTGATTGATCAAACCTAGCCGCCGGATTAGCGCCTGAATACGGTCAAGGTGACGACCAAGTTTAATAATCGCCACTGCCTCAGCGTGTTGGATAGCGGCCTCAAGCTGATCATCACTAAGGGGAGCCGCCAGCACCGTTAAAATATCTGAACGCGCCGCCAATGGCCGCAACGCGGCTGAAGCCGAGGCTACTAACGAGGATACCCCCGGTATCATCTCCACCGCCACATCATCACGCAACCGCGCCAGCAGATACATGAATGAACCATAAAAAAGCGGATCACCTTCGCATAGCACCGCCACATCATGACCTTTGTTGAGGTATTCTAAAATCTGTGCCGCCGCGTCATCATATATGGCCTGTGCCGGAGCCCGGCCAGAGATCATAGGAATGACAATCGGTATTTCGATTGCATCATGAGAGATCGCATCTGCCATAATCTGCCGCGAGAAACTGTTGCCATGATCTGGCGCCGGATAGGCTACCACGCTGACCTCACTGACCACACGCCATGCTTTGCGGGTAACCAGTTCAGGATCACCGGGGCCAGTGCCAACGCCGAATAACCTGCCCATTTTCTTAGCCACTCGCTGTCTCCTTGATCCAGACCCATTGGGTCACTGGCATAGCGCTTCTCCACCCTTGGTAAGGCCCCACTGGTTCGGCGTGACTGATCGCTATTCGCACCAACCTGCCGCCATGGGCCTGACGCATGGATAAAAGGATCGCTTCGCTTTCCAATGTGACAGCGTTGACAACCAACCGGCCACCATGACGAAGCCGCGTCATCACCTTATCCACTAATGCCGATGTTAAACCGCCACCAATAAACACCGCATCAGGGTCATCAAGTTCAGCCATAACCGACATATTATCACCCAAAACACCCTGCCATTCTGGAGTGCCAAGGCGTTTTGCGTTTGCCGCCGCGACTTCCAGTCGATCTTTTCTGCTATCCACACCAACCGCACGGGCAAACACCGCCGCCCGTATCCATTCAATACCAACAGCCCCAGACCCACAGCCCAAATCCCATAGGAATTGACCAGCCACAGGTTGAAGACGTGCTAGTGTAATCGCGCGAACATCCGATTTTGTCAGCTTACCGTCATGATCATAGGCATCATCAGGCAGCCCTGGCAGAGGTGAGAGAAACCCTGTGATATGATCAGGGCAAGCCACCGCAAGAACGTGAAAATCCGCAATCTCAGGAGGTGTTTTCGCCCAAGTCATTGCATCGCCATCAATGCGCTTTTCCTTCACGCCGCCAATATGGGCAAGCGCGGTCATGAGCGCAGAACCCAGCCCCATTTCTATCAGTTGATCTGCCACCTGTTTAGGTGTTTTCGCGCTATCGGCGAGTATTAGCAATCTTGCCCCCGGCGAAACGGCACGTCGGATCAATTCTAGCGGACGCCCATGAAGCGTCAAAGTGGTAACCTGTGCCATCGGCCATCCCATGCGACTTGCCGCCATCTGAAATCCTGATGGTGCTGGCTCTATCCGCATCTCATTAACAGGAAAGCGGCTGACGATACTGCTGCCCGCGCCATACCAAAGCGGATCACCTGTTGCCAATATCACGCATGGCTTACCGCGCCATTGTTCCAGCTTTTCATAAATCTCACGAAATGGGCTAGGCCATATTTCAACACCTTCACTTATGCCCATCTGATGCAATTCTTCACGCCAGCGTTCTGCGGTAATAATATGTTTTGCAGATGTGAGCCTCTGGTGCTGATCTTTGCTAAGCCCAGCTAATCCTCTTTCATCAACCCCAATGATATTAAGCCAGATCATGACGCTTCCCCTTTGGCGAGGATAGCCAGAGCATTAACCGCCGCCGCCGCCATGGCTGATCCCCCACGGCGTCCTTTTAGGGTGATAAACTCCATCTTGTGATCGGCGTTAATGAGGGCGTCTTTAGATTCGGCAGCTCCAACGAAACCAACCGGAAACCCCAGAATAGCGGCAGGCATGGGCCAGCCACGATCCAATCCTTCGAGCAAGTGAAATAACGCCGTTGGCGCATTACCAAACACCGCCACCGCCCCCTCAAGATGTGGCACCCAGTGATTAACCGCCGCCGCCGACCGTGTTGTTGCTAGTGACGCCGCCTCATCCCGGATGCTGTCATTATTCAATGTCACCACAACCAGATTATTGGCGGGCAGAAAAGATCGGGTGATGCCTGACGCGACCATCTGACAATCACACAAGATCGGCGCCCCTGCACGCAAGGCATTAACGGCGCGTGGGACAATATGATCACTCCAGACCAGATCATCCATCACATCAGGCGTAGCAGAAGCATGGATGACACGACCTGCCAGTTGCGCAAGCCCTGTCTCCATAGACTTTAGTTTGGGAACCGCCTCTAGCACACGAGCAAATGAAAGCGCGTATATCGCCGCCGGGTCTTTGAGATAATCGTAAGCTGGTGGCATCCGCGCTAATCTTTACGCCTGTTCAGAACGGATCGTGGCCCCAAAGGGTGATCCGCTTGTGGATAGGGATGATGGTGGTGATCATGATGATGATCATGGTGATGGTCGTGACCGTGATCGTGATCGTGGTCGTGGTCATGATGATGGTGGTGGTGATCATGTTCTGCTACCAAACGACATTCACCCGTACAAAAGGTGTTGCATAGCGTACAGTCTTCAACATTACTTCCGGGGGCAGAAACGCCCTTACCTTCGACATGGTGATGGTGGCTTTCCTGCGGCAATCCGACTTCTTCCTCAAAGCCCAAAACCGCCGTCCGGTATTTGCACATGGAACAATTCATATTGTTGGAACCATTGAGGATTTCATGCACCCTTTCCACAAAGGTTTCAATCACCTGATCATGGTCGTTGAGATATCCAGCTTTAACAAAAGCGGTTTCGGGATGACGTGCCGCTACCTCATCGGTGAACCCATAGATACGGTCAATCAAAATGCCTGAAAAGAGAAAATAAGGAAACACCACTACTCGTTTGAAGCCAAGCTTGGTGACCTTTTCAAGACAAGGTTCAACCAGTGGGAAAGTCACGCCAGAAAACCCAACCTCACACCAGCCAAGACCCAGACTCTCAACCAGCATCCGTGCCACCTTAGCAACATTTGAATTGGCGTCGGGGTCAGATGAGCCGCGCCCGATCACAACCAGACAAGTATCATGCCGCGCCACTTCACCATCAGCTTTATCAGCCGCATCAAGCGCCTCACTCACGCGGTCTCCTGCGGCTTTCAGCATCTTGAGATCAATGGCTAACTCTCGGCCATACTGGATAGTGATGTTATTCTGGGCGGCATAGGTATTCAGCACCGATGGAATATCATTCTTGGCATGACCGGCGGCAAACAGCATTCCCGGAACGGCGAGGACATGGTTAACGCCCTGATCACGCAATTTATCAAGGCCAGTTTTGATCACTGGTGTGGCAAACTCCAGATATCCATATTCAACAGGCCAGTCTGGAAAATAGGCAGGCAGTTTTTCTGATAACACTGCAAACTCTTTAACCGCTGATGCTGATCTGCTGCCATGACCGCAAATCATGACGCCATATTTGGGTTGAACTTGATCTGAACTCTGACCTGACAATTGACTCGACATGGGGAAAACCTCTCAAAAAAAGGGATTATACGGGAACTTCACTATCTTCGGCATCATCAGTGCCATCAGTAACAGAATCGGCATCTTCATCCGGCGTTTCTTTGCCATCTTTCAGCGCACCCCAAAGCATAGCCCCAGCGCCAGCCGCCACCAAACCCGCCAGACCAATCCAATGGCTATGCCCGGCGAGATCACCAAAATGCCCTAAATGGGCCAGCGCCACTTTAGGGATAAGCACGGTCGCTGTTGTCGCTGTGATTAGCAATGCGTTAGGTAATATCATCTTGGCTCTCATCCTTTACCTCTCTGTACGCCAGTTTGGGCGGCAGTTCGGGCGCCAATTCGGGCGCAACCTAAAAGCGCTTTAATGGACGCATTATTGATGGGTGACATGAAAACCAAAAGCGGAAATACCAATATATTCTGCGCGTTCATAACCCCATCTTTCATCAGCCTGTCTCCAGTCTGTTTGGGTTATGATACGCCAGTATCGGCGCGGGCCCCGGATTTGATTTCCATTGCTTTATGGATCTATCGCACCGAGATCAATTCCACCTTATTTTCATAAGGAACCCATCCTTTGCGTATAATATGGATTGGCATTATCGGCAATCAAATTATAAACATAAAGATATGATGAACATATTAACCACCATGACCGATCATATCATCCTTCTTTCATTTGCCAGCCGTGCCGGTATTCTGGCGCTCGCATTGATCGCGGATGCGGTCATTGGTGAGCCTGATATTCTGTGGCGGCGGCTTCCTCATCCGGTTGTCATGTTTGGGCGTGCTATTTCTGCAACCAGTCATATCTTAAACCGTCATCCTCGCCATGGGAAAACGCGGCGGTTTTTGGGTGTTCTTGGAATCACAGCTCTGGTGATGCTGGCGCTTCTCATCGGCGCTGGGATCAGTGCCATTGCCGCAGGCATAAGCCATCAGACTATCACGGCATGGCCATCTGTTTTGATCGAAGGTGTGGCCGTGACCATTCTTCTAGCTGGCAAAAGTCTAGACCTTCATGTTCGTGCCGTTGCTATCGCGCTTCGTGATCATGGCCTTGACGCCGCCCGTTCGGCGGTTTCAATGATTGTTGGCCGTAACCCTGCCAGCCTTGGTAAATCGGCTATCTGCCGGGCTAGTATTGAAACCACGGCGGAAAATCTCTCTGATGGGGTGGTGGCGCCAGCCTTTTATTATCTGGCCTTTGGCCTGCCAGGAATCGTGGCCTATAAAATGATCAATACCGCCGATAGTATGATCGGATATAAATCTGCACGTTGGCTGGCCTTTGGCTGGGGCGCGGCGCGGCTTGATGATCTGGTCAATCTTATTCCGGCTCGGATCACCGGATTGCTGATTATCATTTCGGCGATCTTACCTCGCCCGACCCTCGCTTTGAGGTCGTGGCGCGTCATGTGGCGTGATGCAGGCAAGCACCGTTCCCCCAATGCAGGCTGGCCCGAAGCCGCCATGGCAGGGGCGCTTGATGTTCAACTGGCAGGGCCGAGGCAATATGGCATTCGGGTTAGCACAGATCTGCCACTGAACCCTGACGGAAAACAGCCTGACGATAAAGATATTCTAGTGGCGCTAAGGTATCTGAGGATAACCATCGGCCTCATGGTCGCAATTCTTGGGGTGATCTGGGCGGTTGGCGGCGGTTTATTTTAATCCTGCCATGGCCGCAATCGCATCCATATCCAGATGTTCTGCCAGATGATCTGCTAGGTGGTCAAGCGTGGCCTCAACCTGATCTTCAAAGATCATATCGCTAGCTTTATGCCCCTGACGCGCCAGCCATTTTGCGCGAAAGCCATCACTGGCAAAAAGCCCGTGCATATAGCAACCCGCGACTTGACCATCAGCGCTCATCGCGCCGTCATGGTGTTGTTTTTGATGCGTCAACATCGGACGGGCGCAATCTGGCCCGGTAGTCTGGCCTAAATGGATCTCATACCCTGTCACTTCTTCACCAGTCGAAGTCTCTCTCCCGGTGCTAGTGGTCAGGGTTTTGTCATCGGTAAGCGTGGTTTCAATATCCAAAAGCCCAAGACCCTCAACGCTTCCCTTTTGCCCCTCAATCCCATGGGGATCATGGATCATCTGGCCTAGCATCTGATAACCGCCGCAAAGCCCGATAATGGCTTTACCATGACGCCGCAAGGTGTAGAGATCATGATCCCAACCCTGCTCCCGGAAAAATGCCAAATCTGCCACGGTCGCCTTTGACCCCGGCAATAGCACCATATCCGCATCAAGCGGTAAGGCATCACCCGGATTAACTAGCGTCACCCGAAACGCAGGGTCTTGGCTAAGGGGATCAAGATCATCAAAATTGGCAATTCGCCGCATGATTGGCACGGCCACATGACAGGCATCGGTATTCGCGCTTCGGCTAGATTTTGATTGCAGATCAAGAATATCCTCAGCAGGAAGTCGTGAGGCATCCGCAAACCATGGTAGAATCCCCAACCCTTGCCAACCTGTTCGGTCAGCAATAATCGTCATTCCATCAGCAAACAGACTGGTATCACCGCGAAATTTATTGATCAAAAATCCTTTGATGCGCTGTTTTTCTGTTTCTTCCAACACCGCATGAGTGCCAACCAGTGACGCGATAACGCCGCCCCGATCAATATCACCTACCAGAATAACCGGGACATCTGCTTCCTCGGCAAACCCCATATTGGCAAGATCGCCATGCCGCAGATTCACTTCGGCTGGGCTTCCTGCGCCTTCAACAATGACCAGATCAGCGGCATCCTTTAGGCGATAATAGCTTTCCAGCACCTTTGGCATAAGACTAGCCTTATGCCGACCATATTCTGCCGCGCGCATCGTGGCAAAGCGTTGTCCTTGAACGATAATCTGGGCACCAGTATCAGTTTCAGGTTTCAGCAAAACCGGATTCATATCCACTAGCGGCTGAACACCTGCGGCACGTGCTTGCAAGGCCTGCGCCCGACCAATTTCCCCGCCATCGGCGGTAACGGCAGCGTTGTTTGACATATTTTGCGGCTTAAACGGTAAAACCGTTAGCCCTTGACGATAAAAATATCGGCAAAGTCCTGCAACCAGCACCGATTTTCCAACATTTGAGCCGGCGCCCTGCACCATAATGCTGGCGGTCATGATTAGTATTCCACGCCAATCTGGGCCTTAATCCCGGAACGGAAAGGGTGCTTGATCAGGGTCATTTCTGTCACCAGATCAGCCATCTCTATCAGATCATTGCTGGCATTTCTTCCTGTCAGAACAACATGGGTCATTGGCGGTTTTTCCGCCGCGAGAAAGGCGATGACCTCCGCCTCATCAATATAGCCATAACGCATAGCGATATTAATCTCATCCAATAGCACCATGCGATAGGTGTCATCGCGTATCAATTCTTTGGCTTTCTGCCACGCGGCTTGGGCGGCGGCGATATCGCGTTCTTTATCTTGGGTTTCCCAAGTAAAGCCCTCACCCATCGTATGAAATGAACACTTATCGCTAAAATGGGCGGTAATCAAATCGCGCTCACCTGTGGACAAGCCGCCTTTGATAAACTGAACCACCGCGCATGGCAGATCATGGGCAATCATTCGGAAAATCATACCAAACGCTGCGGATGACTTGCCCTTTCCCTTGCCAGTGTGGACGATGACTAAGCCTTTTTCCTCGGTCTTAGTTGCCATGATACGGTCACGCGCGGCTTTCTTTTTTGCCATCTTGCTGTTGTGTCTAGCAATGTCATTTTCTTGATCGGTCATGATATCCTCACGGCTGGATGGTCTGGATTAACTTTTGTCATTGTGACTGGTTTTTTGCAGGTGCGCCAGTGTTTCTGCGGTGATATTACGCCGAGGTTGCCATAACCCGCGATCCAGCGCTTCTTGAAATCGCTTCAGAATATCCTGCCATGCGTCAGGATTGTGGGTTTGGATAAATGTTGCCACCTCATCTGCCTCAACCCAATGATCAAAAAGAGCATCAAAATGATGATTTTCCACCTGCCGGGTGGTCGCGGCAAAGGCAAAGAGATAATCTAGCGTTGCCGCCATCTCAAACGCCCCTTTATAACCGTGACGCATAACACCATTGATCCATTTCGGATTGGATGCCCGGCCGCGTACCACACGGGAAATTTCTTCACCAAGGGTGCGAATGCGGGGATGTTCCGCCAGCGCGTGATCCCCCATATAAACAGGCACATCCTCACCTTTTAATACCGCCACTGTCGCCGCCAAGCCGCCAGCGAATTGATAATAATCATCCGAATCGAGGATATCATGTTCGCGGTTATCCTGATTATGAATAACCGCATCCGTTTCTTTCAGTCTGCGGCTTAGCCCATCTTTATTGGCAACGCCTTCGATCCCTTCACCAGCACCGCCAGTATCGCCATAAGCATAACTGCCCCATGCCAGAAAAGTATCGGCAAAATCTGCCCGATCTGACCAAATGCCCTCATCAATAAGGGTTTGCATTCCGGCCCCATAAGCCCCCGGCATGGCACTAAACACCCGAAAACTAGCAAATCGCTCGGCTTCATCAACAGTTTTGCCATCTGCCATCAGATCATCCCGGTCACGCTGCCAACGCGCCGCCAATGGGTTATGCTGTTCAGGTTCATCCAGTCTGGCCACGGCTTGCACCGCTTTATCGAAAAGCGCAATTTGGGCTGGGAACGCATCACGGAAAAACCCTGATGCCCGCAAAGTGATATCAACACGTGGGCGTCCAAGAACACTGACCGGCATCACATTAAACCCTGTCACGCGGCGACTGGCGCTGTCCCATTTCGGCTCAACTCCCATGAGTGCCAGAGCCTGTGCCAGATCATCACCGCCAGTCCGCATATTTGCCGTACCCCATACCGATAAGACCATGGCCTCTGGATAGTTACCGTGATCCTGAAGATAGCGGTCAATCAAGACCGAAGCCGAGGCCCAACCAAGTCGCCACGCCGCCGGGGTTGGCACCGCGCGCGTATCCACAGAAAAGAAATTCCGCCCTGTTGGTAAAACTTCGGGTCGCCCTCTGGTCGGAGCACCAGACGGGCCTGCCGGAATATATTTTCCTTCAAGACCGCGCAATAAAAATTGCAATTCATAGGCCGGGGATTGTTCAACCGCCTTGCGGATAGGTGGCAGAGCCTGTTCCAGTACTTGCCTTGTCTGGTGCCATTCTTGGTTTGGCTGGCAACGCCCTGACACCAGATCACCAGCAAGTTGATTTAATCTCTCCACCGTATCCGCGTGACTTCTCCATGCTTCGGCGTTTAGCTTTTGCAATACCTCTGGCTTAGCCCCTAGCCAAGGCTCGGCGCGTTCCGTGGTCAATGGATCAAATGGTTCATCACCTGATCTCTCATCAGGAAGAATATCCGCCGCCAAGGCACGAAGAATAGACTGGTTTTCGGCCTCACCATCGCCGCGCGGTATTCGCAAAATAGCGGTGAGCAAATCTGACCGTTGGTCATCGGGGGCCGATACACCATAAATATGCAATCCTGACCTGATTTGCATTTCTTTGATATCACATAGAAAATTATCAAGCTTTTGAAGCTTTTCATCATTACTATCGCCATCCAAGATGCCGCAATCACTTGCCAAACCTGCTAAATCTGCTTGTGAAATAATATCATCCACCAGCATCTCACCGCGACGTTGGTCAACGCCCGCGGCCTCGTAATATTCATCCATGCTGGCTTCAAGCTCTGCCATGATGCCGTGGCTATCCGCTAAGGTCATGGGCGGCGTCAAATGATCAAGAATCACCGCCGCGGCGCGACGCTTTGCTTGGCTTCCCTCACCCGGATCATTAACAATGAACGGATAAAAATGCGGCATCGGGCCAAGACAGATTTCTGGCAGGCAATCCGCATCAAGGGCTAATGCCTTTCCCGGAAGCCATTCCAGATTACCATGCTTGCCTAAATGGATAACGGCATCAGTCTGATGATGATGACGACACCAACAATAAAACGCCAAATACTTATGCGGCGGCGGCAAATCTGGAGAATGGTAACTGGCCTTAGGATCAATGTTATAGCCACGAGCAGGTTGAATAGCGATAGCCACAGAACCGCACATCACCACCGGAAGGGCAAAGGCGTGTTCAGAATCCAGACCTGTCGATACCATGGGATCATCCTCTGGCAAGCCCCATCGCTGAGAGATCAGTTCCTGTACCGTTTTCGGTAGCGCCGCAAAATGGCGCTGATATTCTTTGACAGATAGCCACGCATCAACTGTCCGAGCATCGTGACCACTATTGGTTGGGCGCGAAGTGATCAGGTCCATTAAAGCCATGGTACCATCGGGGATATCACCAATCTGATATCCGGCATTGTTGAGTGCCTTAAGCACCGATAACGCGCTGGCCGGGGTATCAAGCCCGACCCCATTTGCCAGCCGCCCATCACGGTTAGGATAATTTGCCATCACCATAGCCAGCTTTACCTGATCACGCGGCTTGCCAGCCAGCCTAAGCCAATTCGCGGATAAATCCGCAACCCATTGGGCGCGATCAGGATGCGCGGTATAACCACTGACCATGGCTTCTGTCAGGGGGTCTTTACGTGGCGGTGTTTTAAAGCCAATAGCGCGGCTAATGATACGACCATCAAGTTCAGGAAGAACCACATTCATCGCCAGATCACGGGCATTCAGCCCTGCGGTGCCATCCTGCCACTGGGCTTTGGTCGATGAGCTGAACATGATCTGGATCACTGGTGCTTCTACCGCCCCAAAAGGCCCCGGTGAGCTTAAATGAAGTTTCGCATGACCACCCGGATCAGACACCGCAAAACTTGTCGCGTTAAGGATCAACCCTGCCTCGGCCTGTTTCAGCAAACTGGCGGTAATATCTGCGGATTCGCGGTCTTTGAGGCTGGCGGTAAAGATAGGCAACGCCCTTATTCCTCTTTTTGTCAGTGCCGTAATCAAGGCATCGACCGGGGCCGTTTGCCCGGATTGCATCAACGCCCGATAGCAAACTATGGCGGCAACCGGGGATGCCATTGGCGCAGGATCAAGCCCTATGCCCTCATCTTGCCAAATGGCCTGCATATCCGCGATATCCAAAGGTGATTGCCCCGGCCAGTATAACCCTGCCTTCATGAGGGGTTTCGGCGGCGGCGCGGTATCCGTGCCGGAAATGATATCATCTAGGCTTGTCAATAAGGACTGGGCGTTGCCAAGGCCGCCATGATCAAGATACGCCGCTAGCCGTGCCAATGTTTCCTTGGGCACATTAGAAAGGCGTTCCAGTTCAGGATCAGGACGACCATCACCGGGGATAATGGCAAGGGGAATACGGTTTTGTTGAGCCAGCAATGACAGTTGTTCCACCCCATAAGGCCAGTATCCTGTCCCGCCAAGAAGCCGAACCATGATCATATCAGCCTTGGCAAGAGTGTTCTGGATATAAAGGTCTATTGAATAGGGATGGCTAAGACTAAGAAGATTAGCAAGCCTTAGATCACCTGCCTTTAACCCTAATGTTCTGGCAGCTTCAGCAAGCAGACTAATCTCACTATCCGCGGCAGTCAAAATAGCAATCCGGCCAGGTGTTTGTCCTAGGTCAACAGCCTCACCATCTGCGTAAAGATCGCCTGATTGCTCAATCTTGAGAAGATGCATTCCACCCTATTCCTTGAAATGGCAACAGAAACAATCGTGCCATCAGGTTATCTGACCACCAACACGTTCCGCCAAGCGGGATACATCCATATCAGCATAGCCAATAACCACCAGCCTGCCTAATCCAGCGGCCACATCTGGGTTCTGGTTATTGCCTGTGCTATCGGCGCCTGTCATATCAAGCTGAGCATAATAATGATCAACCCGGCTTCCTACCGCTTGGATCACCAATGGCGCAACCTTACCTTTGACAGCGAGAAATCCCTTCGCCCGAAGCATCCCTCCGGGGCCTGCCAATTCGCGGATAGCGGCAACGATATCAACATTATCATCAAGCGGCGGCAAGGCCATGATCACGGTCTTAAAGGCCTCATGCCCGTGATCATGCCCGTGTTCATGATGGTGATGATCGTCATCGTGATCATCATGGTCATCATCGTGATCATGATGATGGTGGTCATGCAGGGAATGTGCGCTTCTGGCAAAGGCCTCATCCTCAAGGCCAAGACCAAAGATAGCCCCCATCGGCGCGTTGGTCGCGTCTGTTTCAATAACGGGCGTATCATGGGCCATCAGACGCGCCAATTTATCCCTCACCTTGGTTTTATCATCATCTGTCATCACATCGGTTTTCGCCATCACCAGAATATTGGCGGCGGAAAGCTGATCGTGGAAAAGCTCATTAATAGGGGTGTCGTGGTCAAGTTCAGGGTCTAGCTGACGCTGGGTTTCTAATGCGCCCATATCATTTGCCACCTGCCCCATCGCCAAGGCCGGGCCATCAACCACCGTAACAACACCATCAAGCATGGCACGTGTGCGAATACTGGGCCATTGAAATGCCTGAACCAGTGGTTGCGGCAAAGCAAGGCCAGACGTTTCAATGATAATCCGATCTGGTGGCGGAGACTGATTTAATAGCGCCTCCATGCTAGGCATGAAATCATCAGCAACGGTACAGCAGATACAGCCATTTGCCAGCTCAATAATGCTATCAGCATCGCATGATGGCGCGCCACATTCCTTTGCCAGATTAGCATCAACACCAACATCACCAAACTCGTTGATAATCAGGGCAAGCCGCTCACCATTCGCCTTTGATAAAAGATTGCGAATAAGTGTCGTTTTACCAGCACCAAGAAACCCTGTGATCACGGTAGCAGGCACCTTTTTGATTTGCATGGAGTCCCCCATAAACTGAAAAGCAATTAGCCGTTGTAGCACTTTTTAAAAAAAGAAATGAAACTAATCTCTTTCCCAAAAAATATATATAATGATATATAAAAATCATACGTTTTATAAAATCAATTCTCTGAGGAGGAACAGTAAATGAATAGAATTGTACCAATACTTATTGCGCTGATTGTTATTGCTGGCGGAGGTTATTATTTCTTGATGCAGCAAGGCGCAAACAAAGATGTCAAGCTTGGCATTATCCTTGGTTTCACAGGACCTATCGAATCCCTAACACCTGATATGGCCGCAGGCGCAGAACTCGCCATCAAAGAAGTCAATGACTCAGGTAGCTTTTTTAATGGCAAGTCTGTCATTCCTGTCCGAGGTGATTCGACCTGTATCGACGCCGCCGCCGCATCTTCAACAGCTGAACGCTTGATCACCTCTGATGGTGTATCCGCTATTGTTGGCGCCGATTGTTCAGGTGTGACCACAGCTATTCTTCAGAATGTTGCAATGGCTAATGGTATTGTCATGATTTCACCATCTGCGACTTCACCTGCCCTGACAACGGTTGAAGATGATGGTCTGTTCTTCCGTACCGCGCCATCTGATGCGCGCCAAGGTAAGATTGTTGCCGAAATCCTGATTGAACGTGGCTTCAAGACCGCCGCCATGACTTACACCAACAACGACTATGGTAAAGGGTTGTCAGATAGCATTCAGGCCAATTTCACTGCCGCAGGCGGCAATATCACCATCAATGCCCCGCATGAAGATGGTAAGGCTGATTACAGCACTGAGGTTTCTGCCCTTGCACAAGCTGGCGGCGAGATTCTCATCGTTGCTGGTTATCTTGACCAAGGTGGACGCGGCATTATTCAAGCGTCGCTTGATAATGGTGCTTTTGACATCTTTTATATGCCTGATGGGATGATTGGTGACAGTCTGCCAGAGGCTATTGGCCCCGGACTTAATGGTTCTATTGGTGATGTTCCCGGAACAGACAGCCCCGGCGCGGCTACTTTTGAAAGCATGGCTTCCGAAGCTGGCTTCAAATCTGGCCCATTTGCACCAGAATCTTATGATGCCGCCGCGCTGATCATGCTGGCGATGCAGAAAGCTGGCTCAACAAACAGCCAAGATTTCAAATCCCATATTGAATCTGTCGCTAACGCACCGGGTGAGAAAATCTATCCGGGTGAGTTGGGCAAAGCCCTAGACCTAATCGCATCTGGTAAAGATGTTGATTATGTTGGTGCTTCTGCGGTTGAGCTGGTTAACGGCGGCGAATCTGCTGGTAACTATCGCGAAATCGAAGTTCAGAACGGCAAAAATGTAACGGTTAATTTCCGCTAATCTGGACACAACATATGAACGGCTTGCCTTAGGGTGAGCCGTTCGTTTTATGTGACTTTGATTCTTTTCTCGCATGATTACAGTTAACAACCTCGTTAAAACCTTCGGCGGCATCCGTGCAGTGAACGGTGCCTCTTTAACTATTTCTGAGGGGACCATCACAGGTCTGATTGGCCCTAATGGGGCTGGTAAAACCACACTTTTTAATGTCATTGCAGGCGTTTATAAACCTGATTCAGGCACAGTTATGCTTGGGGATCAGGATATTACTGGCCTGCCGCCGCATGATCTTTTTCATCGCGGTGTTTTAAGAACTTTTCAAATCGCCCATGAGTTTAGCTCACTGACCGTTCGGGAAAATCTGATGATGGTTCCAGACAATCAGGCTGGCGAGACTTTATTCAATGTTTGGTTTCGTGGCGGGAAAATCCGCGAAGAAGAAGCAGAGATTGCCCGTAAAGCTGATGAAGTGATTGATTTCCTTCAACTGGCACAGGTGCGCCACGAATACGCCGGAAACCTATCCGGTGGTCAGAAAAAGCTGCTTGAGTTGGGGCGTACCATGATGGTGGATGCCCGGATTGTGTTTCTGGATGAGGTAGGAGCAGGCGTTAATCGCACCCTTTTGAAAACAATAGGTGATGCCATTTTACGGCTAAATCGTGAACGAGGTTACACCTTTTGCATGATTGAACATGATATGGATTTTATTGGGCGTTTATGTGACCCGGTTATTGTCATGGCTGAGGGGGATGTACTAGCCACAGGCACAGTTGATGAGGTCAAATCAAACGCGCAGGTGATCGAAGCCTATCTTGGCACGGGCCTGAAAAATAAAGATACCAAAACCAAGCCGAAAAAACGGAAAGCGAGACAGGCATGAGCTTTCTGGTCGGTAAAGATATGATCGGCGGCTATGGCGGCGCTAATATCCTCAATGGCTGTACCATTGGCGTCGATAAAGGTGAGATCGCGGTGATCGTAGGGCCAAATGGGGCTGGGAAATCCACCGCCATGAAAGCGCTTTTTGGGATGCTATCCCTGTCATCTGGCGAAGTGCTGATGGATGGCCAGAATATCATTCATCTCAAGCCGCAAGAACGTGTCAAGTTGGGCATGGGATTTGTCCCGCAGACCGCTAATATCTTTACAGAAATGTCCGTTGAAGAAAATCTTGAGATGGGGGCATTTATTCGGCGTGATGATTTTTCTGATACCATGGAACAGGTCTTTACCTTGTTTCCCATTCTAAAGGAAAAGCGCCGCCAGTTGGCAGGTGAGTTATCCGGCGGTCAACGCCAGCAAGTCGCGGTTGGTCGCGCGCTAATGACCAAACCGGAATTGCTAATGCTGGATGAACCAACCGCCGGGGTTTCCCCTATTGTGATGGATGAATTGTTTGACCGCATTATTGAAATTGCCCGCACTGGCATTGCTATTTTGATGGTCGAGCAAAACGCGCGGCAAGCGCTTGAGATCGCGGATAAGGGCTATGTTCTGGTGCAAGGTGAAAATCGGTTCACTGATACTGGCAAAGCGCTTCTGGCTGATCCAGAAGTGCGGCAGGCGTTTTTAGGAGGCTAGTGAGATAAAAAGATGACAGATCTTATCAACGCCCTTGTTCTGATCGCCAATTTCATTCTTGTGCCAGGTTTGACCTATGGCAGCCAGCTTGGTCTGGGTGCGCTTGGCATTACCATGGTCTATTCGGTGCTGCGATTTTCCAATTTTGCCCATGGTGAGATGATGTCTTTTGCCGCGATGGTGACTATTCTGGCAACATGGTGGATGCAGTCAAAAGGGATATCTTTTGGCCCTTTACCTACGGCGCTACTCGCCTTGCCTATTGGCATTATTGCAACCATCGGGCTTACTTTAACAGCAGACCGCCTCGTCTTTCGCTACTATCGTGAAATCAAAGCTCCGCCTGTCACCTTGCTGATTGTTTCCATGGGATTGATGTTTTTCCTTGGCGGCTTGATCAGGTTTATCATCGGCCCTAATGATCAACAGTTTTTTGATGGCGAGCGTTTTATTCTCGAAGCAAACCAGTTTAAGGAAATGACAGGCTTGGACGAAGGCTTGGCGATCAAATCCACGCAAGGCATAACGATTGTTTTGGCGGCGGTATTGGTAGGGTTCGTGTTTTGGTTTCTACGCTATACCCGAACTGGCAAATCCATGCGCGCTTATTCCAATAATGAAGATCTGGCCTTACTGTCCGGCATTAATCCTGACCGGGTTGTTATGGTCACATGGATCATCACAGCATTTTTGATCACTTTTGCTGGAACGCTTTATGGTTTGGATAAGAGTTACAAGCCTTTCACCTATTTATCGCTGTTGCTACCTATTTTTGCCTCGGCGATTGTGGGCGGTATCGGAAGCCCGATTGGGGCTATTCTGGGAGGCTTTATCATCGCCTTTTCGGAACTGTTTGTCACTTTTGCCTATAAGAGGGTGCTAGGGTATCTCTTACCAGAACAGTTAGAGCCAAGTGGGTTGATGCAACTGCTGTCAACTGATTACAAGATTGCCCTGTCATTTGTTATTTTGGTTCTGGTATTGATCATTAAGCCAACTGGTATCGCCGGAGGAAAAACTCTATGACCAGCAGTACCAGAAATTTTTACGCCTTTCTTATCATGGCTGTTCTGCTGATGGCTGTTGGCATTCTGCAAAGCTGGAATGTTGCGTTCAGCATCCTTAACCTTTGTGTCATCTCTGCCATTATGGCGCTTGGCGTGAATATGCAATGGGGCTATGCCGGGTTGGTTAATTTTGGTGTCATGGGCTTTGTCGCGGTTGGCGGTTTGGCTGGTGTTGTCATATCCATGCCGCCGGTGGATGAAGCATGGCAGGCTGGCGGCGGAAGACTGATGCTTGGCTTTGGGGTGATGCTGTCCGTTATTGGTGTTGCGACAATATTCTGGAAAAGCACAAAACACTGGAAGCTATATCCGCGCCGGCGATATCTGGTCATGGCTCTCATCCTTATATCTGGCTATGCCCTGTTTCGCTATATCGCTGATACGGCAATCATTTCGATTGAGGCGATTGACCCTGCCCGTACAGGATACCTTGGCGGCCTTGGCTTGCCCATTTTGTTTTCATGGATTGTTGGCGGTATCGCCGCTGGACTGGTGGCTATGCTCATTGGACGGATTGCATTGGGGCTGCGTTCAGATTATCTAGCGATTGCCACTTTGGGCATATCTGAGATCATTATCTATATCCTCAAAAACGAAGACTGGCTGGCGCGCGGCGTTAAAAATGTTAATGGATTGCCGCGCCCTGTTCCCTATGAAATTGATCTGCAAAAAGAAACATGGGTCAATAATCTGGCTGATGGCATGGGGTTTTCGGTGGTAAATGCGTCATCATTAATCGTTAAAATCTCATACTTGTGCTTATTTGTTGCGGTCTTATTGGTGCTCTTTTTAATGGCAGAAAAGGCGCTCAAATCACCTTGGGGCAGAATGATGCGTGCCATCCGCGATAATGAGGTCGCCGCCGAGGCTATGGGAAAAGATGTCAAACGCCGCCATTTGCAGATATTTGTGATTGGTTCTGCCGTGTTGGGGCTTGCCGGGGCGATGCTAACAACACTAGATGGTCAGTACACGCCACAATCCTATCAGCCACTGCGTTTCACCTTTTTGATCTGGGTGATGGTCATTGTTGGCGGGTCAGGTAACAATTACGGCGCCATCATTGGCGGCTTTATCATCTGGTTTTTCTGGATTGAGGCGGAACCCATCGGGCTTTGGCTGATGGATCTTTTGACTTCTGGGATGAGTGAAGATTCCGCCTTACGCAATCATCTGTTGCAAAGCGCGGCCCATACCCGTTTGATGACCATGGGATTGATCATGATGTTAGTCTTGCGGTTCTCGCCAAAAGGCCTCATTCCAGAGGCAAAGCGCTAGCTGGCCTTTGAACAGATCTGATATGTTCACGCCAGAGAATAACCAATCCTGCCAAGATAATCAGAACACCGCCGATCGCCGCCTGTATTCCGGGGATTTCATCCCAGATTAGCGCCCCCCATATGGTCGCCCAAAGAATAACCATATACTGTGTCGGGGCAATCACCGATAGCTCGCCGCGGCGAATTGCCATCACATAAGCAATAAACGAACACGCCACCAATCCGGCGGCAATCACAAACACGCCATAAAGTTCCGTGCCTATCCTTGTCCAGCCCCAAGGCAAACTGGCTAATCCGCCAAGGGTTGTGACTACGGCAGTGGTCAAAATAACGGAAACCGAAGACACATTAGCGTCAATCTTTCGGGTGGCTAAATCCCTCACCACCAAAGAAATTGCTGTCACAATCGGATAGATCATTGCCGTATTAAAACCATCACCGGATGGCGCCGCGACAATGACAACACCAACAAACCCCATCACCACCGCGCCCAACCTGATAACCCCAACCCTTTCCCCAAAAAGCGGGATAGAGACCAGCGTTATGATCACCGGAAAGATAAACACCACCGTTGTTGATACGGCAATCGGGATCAGCTGAATACTGATGAAAAAGCAATAGGTTGAAAGAGTTTCCGCCAAACCACGAATGATAGCCCAGCGATTAGCCAGCAAAGGAAGCCGGATAGGGTCACGCATCACACGCATCATCAGGATTAAGATCACGATTAAAATCATGCCGCGAATAGCAATCAGTTGCCCAACAGGTACTGTTTGACCCAAAAAACGCACGACCACATCACCAACACTTAGCAGGAACATGGATAAAGCCATGATCATTAGCGCAAGACTATTATTCTGATCTGTCATGGTCATATTAGTGATCAGTCAGCCAATCATTAGATATGTTCAGCACCGCTTCGTCACCTGTCATGATCGTCTCAGCCAAGGCATCAATTTGTGGCAGACGCTGTGTGACGAATAATGTCGCCATCGCTTTCCGCGTTTTAAGGAAAGTCTTATCCGCGCCATCTGCCTTGATCAGATCATCTGATATCGCGGCCCCGCGAACCATCTGCCAGCCGCCAGTCAACACACCAAGAAGCATCAGATAATGATGACCATTTGCGGCACCGCGCCGAGGGGAGTTTGCCGAAGCCAAGAGGTGATCAACGACTTTACGCGTTGTTTCTACCGCCAACATCACGCGGCCTGCCATCGCCTGTGCCGTATCGAGGGGATAATTGGCATGATCATCATCACCCCTTATCTCTGCCATATCTTTAGCAATCTCATCAAGCAGGTCGGTGACGGCGGCGCCGCCATCACGCAAGGTTTTGCGAAAGACCAAATCATTAGCTTGAATAGCGGTTGTGCCCTCATAAATTGGCAGAATACGCGCATCACGATAATGTTGTGCCGCGCCAGTTTCCTCAATAAAACCCATACCGCCATGAACCTGAACCGCAGATGAGGTCACTTGCTGGGATTGTTCAGTCAGCCAGCCTTTAATAATTGGCACCAATAAGCCAAGCCTATTCTGTAACTCTGGGCTGTTATCATTAGCCGCCAAATCCATGGCCTCGGCGCCAATACCGATCAGCCCCCGCATGGCCATGATATCTGCACGCATACTAGCCAGTAAGCGCAAGACATCCGGATGACCAATGATGGTATCGCCGTCCTTACCACCCAAAGGTGTGCCTTGGCGACGATCCATGGCATAGGATATCGCCTGCTGGTAGGCACGTTCACTAATGGCAAGCCCCTGCAACCCCACGGTAAAACGGGCATGGTTCATCATGGCGAACATAATCTCAAGCCCTTGGTGTTCTTTACCCACCAGATAACCGATAGCCCCGCCATTATCGCCATATTGAAGCACCGCGGTTGGTGAGCCTTTAATGCCAAGCTTTTTTTCGATGGATACACAAGTGATATCGTTGGCTTCACCAAGACTGCCATCAGGATTAGTCAGATATTTTGGCACGATAAAGACCGATATTCCCTTGCTTCCTGCTGGTGCATCCGGGGTGCGAGCCAATAACAGATGAATGATGTTTTCGGACATATCATGCTCACCATAAGTGATATAGATTTTCTGTCCGGTGATGCGATAATGATCACCTTCAGGGGTCGCCATACTGCGGATAGCGGCAAGGTCACTTCCTGCTTGGGGTTCTGTCAGATTCATAGTTCCTGTCCAGCGTCCCTCTGCCATCGCAGGAATATAATTAGCCTTTTGTTCAGGTGAGGCATATTTCTCAAGCGCGTAAATCTGGCCTTGGGTCAGCAAATGGCATAGCGCAAATGCCATATTGGCAGATTGCCACATCTCATGCACAAAAGATGACACTGTTATCGGCATATTCTGGCCGCCATATTCCTCACTGGCATCCATGGCTGTCCAGCCTTGTTCCCCCATGGCGGCATAAGCCTCACGGAAACCCGGCGGGGTCACAACACTACCATCATCCTGCCGCTTTGAGCCTTTAGTATCACCATCACGGTTTGTCGGGGCAATAATATCAGCGGCAAATTTCGCCGCTTCATCAAAAATGGCATCTGCCAAGTCTTCGTTCAGCGCATCATGGCCTGTCTTTTCCTGAAGCGCGGCGCGATTAACTAAATTCTGAAAAACAAAACGAATATCTTTGATTGGCGCGCTATACATCTACTAACCTTTACTATTCTCATCAGCCCAGAACAGAGGCCCACCGCGAAATCCGGGGAAACCTGTTCCAAAAATCATTCCCGCATCAGCCATATCCAGGCTGTCCACCACACCTTCATCCACTGCCGCTTGGCATTCTCGGATCATCGGTTGCAACAGCTTATCCACTAATGGTTCTAGTGAGTCCATAGCATAATCTTTTCGTGGACGCAGAGCTTTCTTTTTGTCCCATTCATAAAACCCCTGACCTGTTTTTCGCCCAAGATCACCTGCCGTCATCTTGGCTTGCAAAGCCTTTGCCACGTCATCTGGTATTCCCAGAGGCACACCAGCATCATGGGTTACATCCAAACCGATCTGATCAGCAAGTTCAATCGGCCCCATTGGCATCCCATAATCTACCATCGCCTGATCAATCATATCCGCCTCTGTGCCGTTCAGCATGGCGGCGATACCAGCATAGATATAGGGAAGTAATGCTCGGTTGACCAAAAACCCCGGCGCGGATTTGCATCGAATTGGTAGTTTTTTAAGCTGACCAGAAAACCGCATAGCACGGTCAATCACCTCTGGTGCTGTGGTTTCGGTCCAGATCACCTCAACTAGCGGCAAAACAGGCATCGGATTGAAAAAATGAATACCCACCAGACGGTTAGGATGCTTCAACCCTTCAGCAATCTTTTCCAAGGGGATGGATGAGGTGTTACTGGCCAATATCGCATCCGCTTTGGCTTGGCTTTCCATTTCTGCAAATACCAGTTTTTTGATATCCAAGCGCTCCGCGACAGCTTCTATGATCAGATCAGCCTCTGCCATCCCTTGACCATTTGGGTCTGGTTTTAATGACGCCATGGCGGCGTTAATATCATCATCTGTTTTAAGCCTGCGTTCATAAAGCTGGTGCGCGCGTTTCATGGCGTTATCAATCGCGTCATGATTTTGGTCACTTAGTGTGACGGTGAACCCTAGCATCGCGGCATAGGCGGCAATATCACCTCCCATCACCCCAGCACCAATGACATGAACTTGCTTGATGCCGCTATCACCACGTCCTGCTTTTCGCACCTGATCCTTAAGATCAAAAAGTCGCCGCAAGCCTCTGGAGGCTGGGCTCATCATCAGCACCGGAAAGATGACCTGTTCGGCATCGCTCATCGCTTGTGGGTCATGTTTATAGGTATCAACATGATCAAGAATGGCAAAAGGTGCCGGGGTATGATCTGGACGCGCACGCCCCAGATGTTCCGCGTGGGCGGCGGCAATAATATCAGCATGATCCGAAGGAACATCACGCATCTTACGAACAGGTTTCTGACCATCCTGCGAAGTTAACCACGCCAGAATCGCGGCTTTCAAATCATCTTCGCTGCTAACGATCTCATCAACCAGACCGCAATCTTTCGCGGCGGCTGCGGTAACACTTCGGCCTGTCAGCATCATATCAAGAACAGGTTTCATCCCGATCCGGTGATAGGCCCGACCAGAGCCACCATAACCCGGCATAATGCCTAATCCAACTTCAGGGAAGCCCAGTTGAGTTTTTGGTGATGAGGTGACAATGATATGATCAAAACAGAGCGATAATTCCAGTCCGCCACCAACCGCCACACCCTCAATCCCGACCACCGTCGGGTAAGGCAGTTTGGCAAGGTGATAAAAACACTGATGCACTTCATTGATATGCTCTGCCACCGCCGCTTCATCCGGAAAAGTGGCAAATTGCCGAACATCT